>NZ_JAQYWQ010000058.1 GCF_029379315.1 Nostoc sp. S13 | reverse complement strand
CCTTGTAGAGACGCGAAATTTCGCGTCTCTACATTCTTTTTCGGAGATGTCTAATACCATAGCCACTAATGGCGGCACTACTGCTAGCAGTTGCACTGATAGCAACCAGACTTTATCCCAAGCGGGAAATGATAGAGGTAGGGTCTAGGGCTTTGTGTGTTTCCACCCCCAGTTCACAACCACAATAAAAAGTGTGGCAATTAGGAAAAAGATGATATTTTCTAGGAAGAGATAGAGGTTGATATTTAAGGAAGTCATGAGGTTCTTATCAAGCTCTGATGTTTACGGCTTCAGTAAATAAATATACTTAGTCTTTACAATAAAACATCTACTAAGGAGCTAGGAAAAATATTTCAACTTTTGTTTGCTCTATTTTCTTGTATTAGATGAATAATCGATGGCACTAAAGAAATAACTATAATTAATCCAATAATCGGTAACAAATACTTATCTACTTGTTCAGGTGGCAGAGATTTTCCTAAGAAAAACCCTAACATGGTAATGCCGAATGTCCAAAGAAAGCCACCGATTAAGTTGTAAGACATAAATGTGCGATAATGCATCGCACCAATTCCAGCCACAATCGGCGCGAAAGTCCGTACAATCGGTAAAAACCGTGCTAGAACAATCGTTTTTTTACCATGCTGTTCATAAAAGTTTTGGGTTTTCACAAGATATTTTTTCTTAAACAACAATGAATCTTCCTTCTGAAATAGTCTTCTGCCAAATTTATGCCCAGTAAAATAACCAACATTGTCACCTAAGACTGCACAAATAAAAGCACCAAAAATCAGAACCCAAATGTTCAGTAAATTCTGAGATGCGACAAATCCAGCAGTGAACAATAAACTATCTCCAGGCAGAAAAAAACCAATTAACAAGCCAGATTCAGCAAAGACAATCGCCCATACCCCAAAGTAGCCGAGTGATTTAATCAGTTGTGGTAAATCCAGATGCATAGAATTTCTTATTTTTCAACAATAGATCCACAACATCTTAACGTTTAGCAATTTTCCTGAATAAAAAGTAATATTAAATTTACGTAAAGTTATTGTGTAATTTTGAAAAATGTTATGACAGATGGCAGATTTTGGGTTATGGGTGCAAGATGCGAAGATATTTGAAAGTACTAAGACTATTTTGGGGTGCTGCGATCGCAGCAGAGTTGGAGTATCGGATTAACTTTTTCATCGCTACCCTCAGCAGCTTGGGAAACCTTGTCGGTAGCCTCTTTGGCCTATTCTTATTTTACCGGACTGGCTACACTTTTAGTGGCTGGTCATGGGAAGCAGCTTTAGTAGTTTTAGGAATTTTTACCTTACTACAAGGATTTTCTGCTATTTTTCTGGCATCGAACTTGAATCGCATTGTCCGCCATGTACAGCAAGGCACTTTGGACTTTATATTATTAAAACCTATCCCCAGTCAGTTTTGGCTTTCCACCCATACTCTTTCACCTTGGGGAATGCCGGATCTAGTTTTTGGTAGTATTATTATTGGTTATGCAGGTAAACGCCTCGGTCTAGGGATAGACGACTATCTACTTAGTGTACTGCCGTTATTGTTCAGCTTGGTGATTTTGTACAGCCTGTGGTTTATGCTGGGAGCCACAACTATTTGGTTCGTCAAAATATACAACGTTACTGAAGTGTTGCGTGGTTTTTTGGAAGCTGGACGATATCCCATCGCCGCATATCCCACTGTTTACCGCTTTTTCTTTACCTTTGTGATGCCAGTAGCTTTTTTAACTACTATACCAGCCGAAGCGCTGTTAGGTCGGAGTGAAATTAGCTGGTTGATAGGTGCGGCAATATTAGCAGTAGTGCTGTTTTTCACTTCTACTTGGTTTTGGCGGTTTGCGTTGCGGTTTTATACTAGTGCTTCGAGTTAGAGAGATATGAAAAGTAATTAAATTAGTTTAGTTGGTTTTGGCGGTGGGTCACGAATCTGTATTGGTATAGCCTTTGCCAAAATGGAAATGAAGATTATTGCTGCTCATCTTCTACGTAGTTATGATTAGGAGATATAGTAATCCGCTTTGATTATTGAACTGACTTGCGTAGGCTGGGAGTAGGGAATAGGGAGTGGGGAGTAGGGAATAAACCTTTTCGATTAGTACTTAATTTGTTCAAAAATCAAATAGGAGTCCTATATAGAATTAATATTTGATTTCTGAAAAAGCTCCGTACAACTCGAAAAGCCTAATTCTTTATTCCCTATTCCCTACTCCCTACTCCCCACTCCCCGCCTACGTAGATAATTTCAAAAATCAAATACGATTCCGATATTACCCAATCAAAGTTTAGAAACAGTGTTAGTTCCCACTAATCGCCCTAAAGATGGGTTACGGGTTAGATTTTAGCCTCGGTGAAATATTTTATGGCATCTCAATTAGATATACATTTGCCTAATGGAATTTTACAACGCTTGCAAAATGTGAAAGATTTTGTGGGCGGAAGCGTTAACTCTCTAAGTAACTCAGCACAACAAGTTGGGGAATCTTTGAATACAACAACCGATAAAGCAATTGATACTGTTACGACAACCTTAGAACAAAGTTGGCAAACAGCAGAGCAATTTAAGAGTACTACATCGGGAGCAGTAAAAGGTGCGATCTCATCTTCTGTAAGTGATTGGCTGACACAACACCCGGTCTTTTTTAGGTTAGTTCAAATATTAGGTTGGGGAGCTAATCACCCAATTATTAGTGTAATAATTCTGCTGTTTGCACTTGCTCTACTTTGGAGCATCATCAAAGCAATTGTACGGTTAATTGAAACAGCTAGTTGGTCAATACTCCAAGTTCCGATAAAATTACTTCTGGCTTTGATTAAAGTTAGTTTTGTATCCTTAACTGAAGTTGGTAGTTTTACTATTCAACGAATGACAGCTAATAAAATAACTGATAATCTGCCTACTTTACTACCTGAAAATTTTCAACCAAATAAGCAACAACGATTAGCTGAAATTTCTAATCGTTTAGAAGCAATTCAAAAGGAACAAAATGAGCTTTTAGAAGAAGCAGCAGATTTGATTGCTACCGACACAATTGATATTGAAATATCAAAAACTAAACCGCTAAAAAGCGTTGAATCACACCTTGGCTGAGTTCTGCTGTAAAACTAGAGGCATTTTTATATACGATAATGAGTGCTGTAAATATATTAAGTTTTGTATAAATTGATGCTTTTGTAATTTTCCGTTTGATATTGTACTTTTGGTAGAAGAAAACTAGTATTCTCCAGCAGTAGTTGTTAGCTATCTTGCTGTCTTTTAGATTAGACCTAAACTGTTGAAAAGAGCGTGATTGCTACAGCTTACGGTTGAGTGTGCTTAATATACCATTTTTTAATAAGAGTGAAGTACAGCTTAACCTCACCCTGATAAAGCTGTGCTTTATCTCCCTCTCCGAACTTACGGAGAGGCGTTAGGGGTGAGGTTTTGATTTGATGTACTTGATGCACCTGGAAAACGCTATAAAAATTTTAGAAAACATCACAACATTATGATGAGCAAGAAAATGAAAACAAAAACTCAAAACTTTTGTAAACTCGTTTCAGTTTTTATAGGTATCTTTGCAGTTTCGCCAGCCTATGCAAGTAATTGGGTTCAATGTGGATATCTAAGCCAGATCGATGTAAACACTTGTCAGATTCTAAGCTTTCCAAGTACTAAGTACGAATATGCAATTGCTTATACCACAAACGAGCCATTACCCGTTCTCTGTAGTTTCTGGAATGTAGGAGCAAGGATCTATAACAAGCAACCGTATATAATTCTATCTGATGATCCACCGGCGGGCTTGACTTATGGAGGCTTTATTTTTTATAGAGGAACATATGCCTCTGATGATGGCACAGCCACATGCCCTTCTGGACAGTGGCGTCACAAATACTGGCGATTAACTCAGAACAATCAAATTCTAACGGATATCTACGGTGGTAGTGGTAACGGGTGCTTTGGTAACTTACCAGTGTACTGTCGCGCACGCAAAGAAGCATCCATCAATAACATTTTCAACTTTCAACAAAAGAGATTACCTCTGCTTGCTGACAGTAGTCAGCTAAAAAGTAATAGATAACGCCATGTGCGACTTACTCTCAAACCTAACTCCAATTACAAGGGTTGGTAGCAAAAATCAAAGCCTCTCGGACTGTGGAGGAAGAGGAATGGAAGACAGGTTCCAAGAATAAGTCACACATCGCGTTCATCAAAATTCTTAATCGTGGTAACTTGCTGGCACAAGCTATATTCGGGTGCAAGTTTGAGCTTCGGGCAATTTCTGATAAAACAGATGTTGTTCTGAATCTGCTGGGGCAAAATAGAAAACATGACGATTGAATCCAATTCCTCTAATCTACCAACCCCAGAACCTATCCCAGAAAATGATTTGCAGCCAGATGACTTTGACGGTGGTGCAACTGAGAAGAACCTCAGCTCAGAAGTACTAGCGACACAACAAGCCCTAGCAGCGATCGCATCTTTAAAATCTCCGCAATATACAACTGCTCTCAAACAAGCCCGTTCTGAGTCCAAGCAACCCACTACCAAGCAATTCACAGTTAAGCCGAGGGCATTGCTGATTACTCTAATCGCGATCGCTATCACTTTTATTGGAGTTATCCTCAATAACAGGATCATCGGCATTATTGGAACGCTGATGAGTTTGCTGTTATCCCTTGCAATACTGTTGCCTTGGTTGCAAGAAGTTTTAGACAAGTGGTTTTCACCCGAAGAACGCACCTTATTTGTTGCCTTTTTGGGACTACTAGTAGCCATCATCGGCTTGATCCGGTTCACAGGTGTAGGCGATCGCTTGCTTATTTGGGGACGCCAAATTAACTGGAACATTGCTGGAACCCTAGCAGACTGGTTTGGCGCTTTGGGGCAAATTTTCATCGCCGTCATCGCCGTTTACGTAGCATGGCGACAATATGTTATTTCCAAAGACTTGACAATTCAGCAAAACCTGCTAACAGTTCAGCAAAACATTATTACTCAGCAACAGACGATTGATTCCTATTTCCAAGGCGTTTCAGACTTAGTATTAGATGAAGAAGGATTATTAGAAGATTGGCCCCAAGAGAGAGCGATCGCTGAAGGACGCACTGCGGCAATTTTAAGTAGTGTCGATAGCAGTGGTAAAGCGAAAATTCTCCGCTTTCTCTCACGTTCCAAGTTGCTGTCACCCCTAAAACGCGATGGCCGATTAGGTCGAGCCATTCTTGATGGGAGTGGCGGTTATGCAGAAGACCGCCTAGAAGGTGTGCGCGTTATCGATTTAGGTGTAATGCTAGCGGGAGCAGACCTTTCCGGTACTGATTTGCGTTGGACTGATCTGAGCGAAGCTAATCTTGTCCGCGCTAATCTGGCCGGTTGTGATTTAGTAAAAGCTAATCTCTCCCGCACAATTTTATATAATGCTAATCTTAGCGGTGCTGACCTGAACGGGATTCGCTTATTCTACGGTACATTGGACAAAGCATCACCCCGCAGTCGCACTGAACCACCAGATTATGAAATCGGCGAACACACTGGCGCTGTGGTGGAAAATGCTGATTTCACCAATGTGCAACGGATGTCTGAGTCTGCACGTTGCTACTGTTGCACTTGGGGTGGCGAAAAAACTAGAGGTACTATTCCTGGTGGTTGTGAAGGTATTCCCAATAACTTGGGAAGATAGTTATAAGACTAGATAAAAATTAGTTAGCTGCATTAAAAATCTGCTGTGCAGTTAAATTTAACTGGGGAAAGGTAGGTGATGAAATCGCGGTGTTACCTTGAAACGCTGTCATTTGATATTCACCATCAACTAATTCGCATACAAAAATAGTGGGTTGTTTGGGATTGCCGATGAACTTTCTTGCACCCAATGCAGCATAATCAGCAATCCAATATTCGGGAATGCCCATTTCTTCTCTTCGAGACGCTACGCGAGCATAATCCCTAAGTTTATTGTAGTAATCATCTCGCCAGTTGGTTGAAACAACTTCGATGACTATTGGAACCGATGCTGCTTGGCTTACTGTTGACTGTTTTTGAAAAAGCGGTTCATTGTGGAGATTATCAAGATTTAGCAGCAACACATCAGGCGAATAAGCGGATTCGGCAGAAGGAGTTTTGACCAATGCAGTTTTGGGAATTCCGTAGGGTAAATTGAGACGATCGAACTCCACAGTTAATTTCCGCGACAAAAATGCAATAACTTTTTCATGTGTTCCGGTTGGAGGCGGCATTTCAATAATTACTCCTTTGTGCAACTCATAGCGTTTTCCATCGTTGGGATACCATTCGATAAATTCATTAAAGGTTAGTAATTTGGGCAACGCTTGAGTCATAATCTTACCTCCATATATGTTTTACTTTATCATGCAATAAATGTTGATTAGGATTACAAATATATTAAATGGCTTTATGTAAATTCTTGGGGGTTGCCTAAATTCAATCAATGACTGCCCGAATTCAATTAACGACTGTCCAAATTCAATCAACGACTGCCCGAATTAAATCAACGACTGCCCAAATTCAATCAACGACTGCCCGAATTAAATCAACAGCAGCTCGAATTCAATCAATGACTGCCCGAATTCAATATATAGCAATCCTAAATCATTGGTGAAAAGTTAGATCCCCGACTTCTTAAAGAAGTCGGGGATCTAGACACTGCGAATTTTCACAAATCAAATAGGATTGCTATAGGAACTTAGTACACGTCACCCTAAAAAAGGGTCGAAATTTAATTTTTTGTAGGTTGGGCTGAGGAACGAAACCCAACAAGCGCGGAAACGTTGGGTTTTGCTCCGCTTAACCCAACCTACAGTTAGTATTTCTAACGCTGCCTATAGAGACAGGGGACTTAAACCCCCAAAGTCCGTTAAACGATAATATCGCTTGCCACTAGTAGTGGTGATCCTTCAAGCTTAATCTCGAAATTAGCCGCTAGATTACTATCAGTGTTACCTTGGAGAATACCTCCAGAATAACGGATCTGACCTGCTGCGGTGAATGCGCGAGTTCCAATGTAAGTGAAAGCTTGGTCGCCTTTTTTGGTGGTGTTAGCGTCTATGTTAGATATATCGATTATGTCACCGGGTAAGTTACCGTTTCCAACAAAGTCTTTGATAATATCTCGTGACAAACCAGGTTGACTATCTAAAACTGAATAAAACACGAAAAGATCGTTGCCAGTACCCCCAATAAGGCTATCAGTGCCAACATCCCCAGTGAGTTTATCAGGGCCAGCACCCCCATCGAGAGTATCGTTACCACCAGAGCCATAGAGGATATCGTCACCATCCCCCCCACCCCCAACGAGGTAATCGTTACCACCAACGCCGCCAGATAAATCATCGCCTATGAGGATATCTTTGTTAACACCGCCAACGATGAAATCGTTGCCAGCACCCCCAAAGATATGATATTTAGTAGAAATATCTTGCCCACTGATAATGTCGTCACCGTCAAATCCGTTGATGGTAACTAGACTTATGTAACCATCGCCAGGATAGTGATTGTAGTCAATTAAAGTGTCAGGGCCATTCGTACCGTTAATAGTATAAAATGCCATTGATAAGTTTCTCTTTAACTTAGAGGGTAAAAAATTACCTCATCACTTCCCCATCATCAAAGGACGTTGCTAATTAAACCTATGAATTTGGTTTCCTCCAAAGGCGCAAAGAAAACAGTTTCAAACATGGAATTTCACACTTTCATTCAGCGACGCCGAGAAAATAAGATGGAGAAATAACGAGTGGGAAGAGATAACAGAACCACACCTGATTTGAACAGGTCTTTGCTATTAACTCTGAAGATTTAAGAAGCACTGAATTTATTGATGATGTTGACATCAAAAATAGTTCTAAAATTTAGTTTATATTGTTTTTGCGCTTTTCCAACATAAGCCCCACTAATGAATTATCCCTCATCTGTCACTCTCCGGGAGGGCGATCGCTAGAAGCCTTATGAAGCAATCAATACAAGCTATACTATTAGAAAAAATCGGTCTTGTATTTGTTATTAGAAAAGAATCGCGCGTAGGCGTAGCCCGTCGTAGACATCGCCTGCTATACAAAAGCTCTAGATTTCAGAAATGGCAAAATTTTTCGGATAGTGATAGATGAGGATTATTAAGCCGTTAACATACTTCTCCCCAGAAAGCGCCACATGTTCCCAAATTTCTAACTCTAGCGACCTGCGACAAATATCTATTCTGCGGTCAAATTCAGGTCTGGAAATGTTTGGGAGATGAGGCGTTCTGTTCCCCTAAACTGTTGTCCTTGATTTAGAAGTAAGAAGTCAATTCGTCCTTTGATGATAGTTTGTTTGTCTAATGTTTCAATCTCGATAGATTTCTCTAATTTGAGGTGAAAAGGAGGTAAATAAAACTTGCCAATGAATAGTAGTGGCGATAAAACAATCGTGTTAACTGTATTTTCTAATAAAGGCGGATAGTTTCGTAAATTGATGTAACCTGCCTTTATTTGATCCAATAGCTGCTTTTCTAAGCTTGTCAGTTCTAGTAGGCCATCTTGCCACTCTCAAAAGAATTCTTCCGAATCAACTAACTCTAATCCATAGAGTAATATTAGTTGCTCAAGTGTGACGTTTTCCGCAGCAAGAGTTTCAACCATAGGTTAATCAAGCAGCCCAGTAATTCTCGCCTTCAGGTAGGGTGAGGATTTCAACGCCATCTTCCGTTACAGCTAAGGTATGCTCACATTGAGCAGAAAGCTGGCGATCGCGCGTTACAGCAGTCCATTTATCACTGAGAACCTCAACTTCGTAAGTGCCTTCGTTAATCATTGGCTCAATGGTAAAAACCATCCCTGGTCTGAGGCGCTTGCCCTTACCGCGTGTGCCATAGTGGGGAACATCCGGCGCAGTGTGGAAAATGTTACTGATACCGTGTCCAACGAAATCTCGCACTACAGAAAAGCCTTGGGCTTCAGCATACTCTTGAATGGCTGCACCAATGTCGCCAATGCGTCCCCCAGGTTTAACTTCAGCAATACCCAGGCGTAAACACTCCTCTGTCACCTCTACCAGCTTTCTCGTTTTTGGGGAAGGAGTGCCGACAAAGAATGTCTTGGATGTATCGCCGTGATAACCTTCAACAATCGGCGTTACATCAATATTAATAATGTCACCTTCTTTGAGAATTTGCTTGGCATTGGGAATACCATGACAAATTACCTCATTTACACTAGTGCAAATCGACTTAGGATAACCCTTATAGCCAAGGGGTGCGCTTTTTGCTCCATGAGCTTGCGTCCAACGTTCGGCTTCATCATTGAGTTCGAGAGTGCTAACCCCTGGCTTGACAAACGGTTCCAGATGCTGAAGAAGTTTGGCTGCTAAACGCCCAGCTTGACGCATTTTTTCTAATTCTCGTTGGGATAAAATAACAATTAGTTCGGTTTTCATTAACTTTTATCTAAAGTATCTTTCATAAACATAGTTAACCCTGTGTGTGCAGCTGTTTGTGCAGCATCAGCAACCTTTAGGGTATATAAGCTCTCCTCTGGGGTAACGTACAAAGGAGTGCCATCAAAAAGATGGTCTAACACCATACTCGTGTCTTTGGCGAACAAACCCTGGCGAGGGCTAACCTCTATAGGTATTGTTTCCCCTGGCTGAATAAACAATCCTGTGTCGCCATCAAAAATTAAACCACCTTTTTCACCATGAACTTCAAACTTGCGTTCTGATTGCCAAATAGTTTCGCCTTTACCATAGACTACTTGGGCTAAAAGTCCACTTTTAAAGTACAGTTGACTAATGCAAAAACAGGTTTGGTAGTATTCTGGTTCTATTTCCCAATATCGCTGGTGACAGTTAACAGTCAATACTTTACCAAATAAATCTGTGAGACGATGTAGGCGAGACAGGGCACCAATTAAGGGAAAACCGAACATCTCGTGGTTATAAGTCCATTTGCGGGGTGCAGGATTCTGGGGATTGATGGTGCTGTAGCGAACATAAAACACTTGACCAACTTTGGCTAAGTTTTGCTTTAAGGCTTGATGTAAACCACCCAAAAGTTCTAGATGTTCAACGTGCAGAAGTTTTTGTTGTGTTTTGGCTAAGGCAATCAGTTCTTCAGCTTCGACTACATCCAACGCCAGGGGATACTCTACAATTACGTGTTTGCCGTTGGTAAGGGCTGCACGAGCGATCGCCCCATGATCTCGATTAATAGTGGAAATGACCACGAGGTCTATATCTTCACGCTCTATTAGCTCTTGCCAAGAACTCAACGCTTCAATCTGATACTCTTTGGCAAAGATTTCTGTTTTTTCTGGGGTATGACCAACAACTGCGACTAAATGCGATCGCTGATCATCGAGTAATGTCTTAGCCCGAAACTTTGCCGCATACCCAGTTCCTACCAAACCTACACGCACTCTTGCTTGTTCTAAAGCTGCTTCTGGATTATACATGATCCTCGCTAGTTCTGTTTTTGATCCTGCCAGTTTCCTAAAAGGCGCTAAATCACAAGCGTCTAACCCCGAAAAATCAGGTGATTATAAAAATCTCATCTAACAATTATCATAGCGATCGCGGAGCGTCTGGTAGAAAACAGCTCTGCTTTTTAAACGAACTTGAGGATCTCTTGGGCATAAGTCCGACAAAATATAGGTGGCATTAATCCTATTCATCTTTTTCATCCTTAAGATAGTTTTTTCTAATCACAGCCTCACTAGAGCCGGAAATAATATAAATAAAACTTATCAGGATTAAGTAACTAAATTTCATTACTAATCGGGTTCAATTTCCAGTTACATCGTTTAATTTTTCTCGTAGTATCAGAATTGAAGCAAATTTGAACCAGCGGCTAATCCCACAGAACAGCCGTTACCTTTGCCTTAAGATAACTTATACTGCCGTTTGCAAAAGAGAGGATTACTCAATGGCAAGTTTTAAAGTCACACTAATCAACGAGGCCGAAGGGCTGAACCAAACACTTGACGTTGATGACGATACCTATATTCTAGACGCTGCTGAAGAAGCTGGTCTTGACCTGCCTTACTCTTGCCGCGCTGGTGCTTGCTCGACCTGTGCAGGTAAACTCGTAAAGGGTACGGTTGATCAGGGTGATCAATCATTCTTAGATGACGATCAAATAGAAGCTGGATATGTACTGACCTGTGTCGCTTACCCAACCTCTGACGTCACAATCGAAACTCACAAAGAAGAAGAACTCTACTAAGAGTTGGGCATTTCAACAATAAACCTCTTGCAAGAGTTAATCATGTTGACAAAATAGAAGCAGGGCATTTGGGGTTAACAGCCTTATAATGTCGTGTGTACCTCTTAAAGCGACTTTGACAAAAAGCCTAATTTTCGTGTTGAGCAGGAACACAAAATTTACAGTGTTCCTGCTTGATTTTTTAAAGTTTAGTTTCTTTGCTGAGAATTTGAATCTGAGTACCAGGATAGTAGAATTGGAGAATTTTTGGACTTGACCAACCTAATTTAGCTAAATTTTGAGCACCAGTTTGACTCAAGCCGACTCCATGCCCTAATCCACCACCAATAAAAGCGTATCCCCACAGTTCGGCTTTGCCTTTGTTTAGGGGTTCTATGTAAAATAGCGTACTCTTAGGAGCAGCAAAGGCACTGCGAACTTCGTCTTTGTGGAGAACAAACGTGCTGTGATCAGTTTTAACCGCAAGTTCAAGGATGCGTCCACTCTGGCTTCGCTTCACTACTGACATAGCCTGAATTGTCTTAAATTTGGCATCAGGACTGTTTTTCACCTGCAAAAATTTCTGCAAGTCCTTGATAATATCCTTTAAAGGGGTTTCCTTGTGCCAACGAAACATATCCCACTTGCTTTCATTAAATCCTTGTTGGGTATTAATAAATTTTTGGAAGTTCTTTTCATCTGCTAAACTCTGCTTAGACAAGTTCCAAAAATTAGTCGCAGCATCCAGCACAGGGCGCAGATAGGGACGATCAGCGCCATTCCAGACATCGCTAAAGGAGGCTGTAACGCCACCAGTGGTGGAAGAATACAGTGCATCTACTAGTTCATTTTTATATGTTAGTACCTTACCCCTGGTTGAGGCGATGGCTCGATCTGTTTTGGCAGCCGCTCCATTCACGCCATAATAAACTTGGCAGTGAGTATCAGCACACAACTGATAGTTATCTGCGGCAAACCTGCGTAAATTTCTCAAAGCATAAGTCCGGGCGAGAATTGCTTGAGCTTCCAGCGCCGCTATTGGTGCATCCGTGCCTATTTCGTATGGCAAAACCCCACGCAAATAAGTTTCTAAAGTTACTTGGTTAACTAGAGTGTATGTGCCATATGCATTTGGCTGCAAATTCAGTCGCCCAGCATAAAGATGAGCATTTTCTGGCTTTTCGCTTTTATTCACCCGAATCAAATTTTTATCAGTGCTAATTTCTAAATCATTCGGGCTGTAGCGTTTACCATCCACCATCCAACTCACTCGCGGCACTTGTTTCAAAATTTTAGTATCAAGATATACTTTTTCTTTGGTAGAAGCTTGGATGTTGTGCAATAGCAAGCGTCGCAGTAAAAGAGTGCTGTAAACATCTCGTTTTGCCCAAACCTGCCAGCGTTCTGGCTGGGCTATTTCCACTTCTATTCCCTGAGAACGCCATTTATTAGCACTGTCTTCGGCAGTTTCAAAGGTGCGATATGTCCCTAAAACTACTACTTCTTCGACTGCTGACTGGGGTAAAGCTTGCATGAGAGTTTCTAGCTTTACACCGTTCTTGGTAAACAGGATTTGCTGCTTATTGCCCACTTGAAATTTTAGCTTTAAGCGATCGCCTTTTGTGGGTTCTAGTTGCAGCCTGGCTGTGGGTTTATCGCCAAATCGCTGCACAATCCCAATTTTCAGTTCTATATCCTGGATGTTGCTCTCAGGCCCTGATGCAGCAGTTAGTCCCAATAGACAAAATGTTGTCAACAGAGTGTGGGAAAAACGCCAAAACGAAAATTTCATGCCTACCTGATAGCGTAACCCTACTTTTAAGCAAGCTACGCCCAGCGTCTGGTAGAGAAGCGCGAAGGAGTCATCGAGCATCTTGTGCCCCTTAATGCGGCGTTGGAGCTGATTTTCCAATTCCTTTGTAGTGCGGTTTTTTTGTCGCATGAGTGCTCCAATGATACCATTACCAGTTTTGCTCAAACTACTTGCAAAACGAAGTCATAATGACTATGATTTATTTAGAGACAGAAAACAGAACTAGTTGGATAAATTCCTTATGGTTAGAGTCCAAGAAATTCCATTAAATCAGATAAAAAGGCCATTGCCGCGTACAAACGATCCAAATAAAGTGCAAGCCTTAATGGAATCGATTGCGGAGATTGGGCAGCAAGAACCGATTGATGTCCTAGAAGTAGATGGACAATATTATGGCTTTTCTGGTTGTCATCGGTATGAAGCTTGCCAACGTTTAGGCAAAGAAACCATTTTAGCCAGAGTCCGTAAAGCACCCCGCAGCGTTTTGAAGATGCACTTGGCATAGAGAGTGGGGAGTGGGGAGTGGGGGGATGAGGGGGATAAGCCATGCCCAAATGCCCAATGCCCAATGCCCAATGCCCAATGCCCAATGCCCAATCCCCAATGCCCAATTCCCAATCCCCAATGCCCAATGCCCAATTCCCAATCCCCAATTACATATAACCTAATTAGGAGAAAATTATGTCATCAAAAGTAACAGTCAAAAATGTAAATATCGGCATTGACGAGGCGAGTAGGGCTAAAATTGCTGAGGGTTTATCTCGCCTGTTGGCTGACACTTATACACTGTATCTGAAAACTCATAACTTCCATTGGAATGTCACCGGGCCGATGTTCCAAACGTTACATCTAATGTTTGAGACACAGTATACAGAATTAGCTTTAGCAGTTGATTTAATAGCCGAAAGAATCAGAGCGCTTGGCTATCCCGCACCCGGAACCTACAGCGAATATGCCAAAATAAGTTCGATTCCAGAAACTCCTGGAGTTCCGAAAGCTGTGGAGATGATCCGTTTACTAGTGGAAGGACAAGAAGCCGTAGTTAGAACTGCACGGTCTATTTTCCCCGTGGTAGAGGAAGTGAACGACGAACCTAGCGCCGATTTATTGACTCAGCGAATGCAAGTACACGAAAAGACAGCTTGGATGTTGAGAAGTTTAGTGGAAGAATAGGAAATAGGGAATAGGGCATAGGGGATAGAAAAAAACTTAATCGCCAATGCCCAATGCCCAATGCCCCATGCCCCATGCCCAATGCCCAATGCCCAATGCCCCATGCCCAATGCCCAATGCCCAAAAGTTGCGAGATTTAATGCAACAGGTGGGTATTTCTAGTTTTAAAGCGCTGAGTCGCGCTGCTGGTGTCTCAGCGCGTCAAATTTTGCGGTTACGCCAAGGAAAGCTAGAGCAGATGCGGGTAGATGTGCTGCTCAAGTTGTCGCCAGTGCTACAGATGACATTGAATGAATTAATCGCAACTTTTTCAACCGTAGAGTTGTTACAAGACAAAGCAGCGCCTACTCAGGAATTATTAGAAGAGATTGCAGATTTAAGAAAAGAGTACCAGCGATCGCAGCTGCAACTAGAACAACAGCGAGAGATATTACTACAAGAACTCCAGCAGTCGAGTTTGCAACTGCTGGAGTCTTTATTATTGCAATGGCCAACAGCAGCCCAGAAAGCGCAGGAAAATCCACAGCTAGCAGCAGTCAAAATAGTGCCGTTGGTGCAGAAACCCCTGGAAAAGCTTTTACAGGCGTGGGGAGTGAAAGCGATCGCACCCGTGGGAGCAGAATTACCTTATGATCCCCAGATGCACGAATTGATGGAGGGAACTTCACAACCTGGTGAAATAGTTAAGGTGCGCTACACTGGCTACCTTCAAGGTGAGAAGCTGCTTTATAGAGCGAAAGTGAGTCCTGTTTGAGGAGTTAGGACGCAAATTTTCGCCTTACTCTCAGCTATATTCCAAGGGTTGATGGTTTCATGCTGACTACTTCTGAAGAGAGTTTTTCCGTTAGGGCTGAAGGCGATCGTCAATGCTAAAAAACAATTTAGGCTCGTGCCTTTAGCTTTAAAAAATGAAGTCAAGAAAGCACTAGCAACAATAGCTATCTCACTAATTTCAATGGGTGGTGCAATTAGTGAGGAAAAATTGCCCATTTTATCTAAAAATTACACAAGTCCCACCAAGTTGAATTTGACCAATCAAATTCCTAAGACTAATTATTTAACTACAGGAAGTTTAGGAATTAATTTAATATTGGCGAAGGCTGAAGGAGAATTAGAATTGACAGATATGAAGTTTGCACTTTAGCAAAAATAAAATGTGGTTCTAGCGCTCCTTTGATCAAAATTCCTTACGTATATCTCTGCGTTCATGCCATCAAAATCAAGCGCAGAGGATCTAAATGCACATACCAAGGAAAAGGTTGGTCTTTCATAGTCGCCCATTTTTCTTTGAAGACTTCAGCTTGCAGATGGTAATCTTGAGAATTCTTGGCAGCTGAATGTAATTTGAGAAACAACGTCATTCGATGAGGCGTTTCACTTGTGCTTACTACCCAGCAGGGAAAGGTATTTTGCTGTGATGAGTCGTTGGTAAAAATGAACTGATGGGCACGAATGCCGACGTGGGATAATTCGCTCTTGATTGGTTCAATTACTTGAAGAGTACAACCCCAATCAGTTGCCTCCACCTGTTGCGATGACTGGAGAACAGCACGGGAGAAGTTTTTGCATCCCGTAAGTTGGGCAACACTCACAGTAGTAGGATGCTCGAAAATATCATGTTTGTTGCCATAATGAACGGCTCTACCATGCTCCAATACCAACAGATTCGGGCAAATCCGATAAGCTTCTTCCATATTATGGGTAACAAATAAAGTCACACCTTGGTAGATAGCAAGAGTTTCTGTCATTTGCTGCTCTAATTGACTACGCAGATGGGTATCGAGTGCTGAAAACGGCTCATCTAAAAGCAATGCTTCCGGTTGACTTGCCAATGCTCTTGCCAAGGCTACTCGTTGTTGTTGACCCCCAGAAAGTTGGTGCGGATAACGATCGCCTAATCCCTGCAACTGCATCGCTATTAGTTGCTCTTCTACCTGCACTCTAATACTGCCAGCAGATAGTTTTTTGGGCAAGCCAAAAGCGATATTTTGCGCCACACTCATGTGCGGAAATAGGGCGTAATTCTGCACTAAAAAACCGATGCGGCGATCGCGGCTGGGTAAATTAATTCCTTGTTCGGAGTCAAACAGTACTCTGCCATTTAAAACTATCCGCCCGCTTGTGGGCGTTTCTATCCCCGCAAGGCAGCGCAAAATCATGCTCTTACCTGCTCCAGAACCCCCTAACAATCCCAAAGGTTGCTTATCAGTAGTGAAAGCAACTTTTAAATGAAAGCTAGGAAGTATTTTTTCAATATTGACTAACAATCCACCAGATTCACAGCTAGAGTGCGGAGTATAAAGAATTTCTCCCCCCGCTCCCTGCTCCCTGCTCCCTGCTCCCCCTCCTCCCCTCTTCTTTTCCCGCAATTCTTGCCAGAAGTTGACTGCAATAATTCCAGATAGAGAAATCACCATAATTGCGATCGCCCAAAACCACGCCTCGTTCATTGCTCCCCCTTCCACAGCAAAATAAATCGCCATTGGGATTGTCTGCGTTTGTCCGGGAATGTTACCAGCCAGCATCAACGTCGCGCCGAATTCTCCCAAAGCACGGGCAAAAGCGAGCATTGTGGCGGCGACAATACCAGGTACTGCTAGAGGCAAACTGATGCGCCAAAAGATTGTAGATTCGGTTGCGCCAAGGGTTCTAGCTACTCGCAGCAGATTACCATCTATTTGTTCAAAGGCTCCCAATGCAGTTTTATACATCAATGGGAAAGAAACTACGGTAGCTGCGATCGCAGCACCATACCAAGTAAAGACGATGCTGAAGTCAAAAGACTGCATGAGTTTCCCTACAGGGCCATTTTTCCCAAAAAATAGCAGCAACAAGAAGCCGACAACCGTGGGTGGTAAAATCAGTGGCGCAATAAAGATACCCTCAATCAGCGATTTACCTTTGCCACCATATCCCAACATCCAGTAGGCAGCAGCAATACCCAAGAAGAAGGTGATAAATGTCGCAAGTAATGAAGTTTTGAGTGATATCCAAAGAGGCGATAAATCCAATGGCATAGTTGCGTAGGGAAGAATAACTGAACTAATCCCTAATTTACCAACTTTAATCTATATATGTTGGTAAAAGTTGGTAAATTACATAACAAAGTGTAAAAAATTACTTTAAAATTTCAAATGAATATATTTATACAACGCATACAACAGGGTATTTTGACAATTCCATCTCCTAAAGCTTGGCTATACTCGGCAATATTATTGTTATTATTTGCAGTAATTTCATTACCTATAGGCTTCTATTTCAAATTTTTAAAGCTTGAATTGTTTCACAAATCATTATTTGCAGCGTCTAAAGTTATTATGTTTTCTATTTTTACCCCTGCAATAACAGAGGAATTATTTTTTCGTGTTTTACTACTTCCTCATTTGACAGAAAAGGCTTCAATCAGTGACCAGTGGTTGTGGGGATGCTTCAGTTTAGTAATTTTTATTATTTATCATCCTATTGAAGGCATTACAGTATTTCCAGCAGGGTTTTCTACATTCATTAATCCAGTTTTTCTGTTTTTAGCAGCACTCTTAGGAAGTTTATGCACAATTATATATTTTCAAACAGGTTCTTTCTGGACATCAGTGATTTTTCATTGGATAGTTGTAATAGTTTGGTTACTTTTATTGGGGGGATATAGAAAACTAAATATTCAATAAATATATGGAAAATTTATAGTGATAATCAACCTATTTAGGAGAGTGTTGATTAATTGTATGAATAGCTTTTGTAAAGCCATCAAAATGTTTAACGATAAAAGGAATAATTAAAACAAAATTGTTAATAGCAAATAATTTTCCGGTTTTCAGAGCTATTGGCCAAGTAGGCATCTTCTCATATGCCTGATACCTTTCGTTTAAATCAGATATTTTAGATTTTATTAAATTATATTCTTGCTCGTTCTTTGTATTTAAAAGCTGCTCTTTCATAATTAGAATATCTTTGCTTATTACGTCTATATTTTTTAATAACTCAGTTTTGAATTCACCCATAGCTGTATTAAAACTTCGCATCGGTAAAATGAAAACAAGAATTTCAAAGATGATCGCTAATATTAAAAGTAATATTGCTTTTTATTTCCACACTAAAGCACTTTGAGGTATATAACCATTCTTTGACCATAAAGTTAATAATAGTGACCAAGTACCTATAAAAAAAGCAGGGACTGATGCTATGATAGCTTGAAAAAAATAAAAATCACCTATCGGTTTTAGTCCAGCAGCACCATCAATATGATCTGGCTTTAAACTAAGAAGAATATTTTCCTTTTTAAGAAGATATCCTAAAGTACCATAGGCTACCATAATACCAAAAGTACGACCTGCTAAATATGCGAGAAAAGTTTCAAAAATAATTAAAAATATGTTCCAAGCTTTCAGTTCTAATCCTACCATCCAGCCTAAAAATACTCCAATCCCTAGTAAAATTCCCCAGAATCTAGCAAAATTACTTGCTTTTTTTTCTAATTGGATTTTTAGATGTTCCTCAGAATTAATAATTCCTCTATAGAAAAGTCTTTTAATAGTAATATCCATTTTCTTGGGAATATCTAATGATAACTTAAATGTAATTCCAAATACTACTACAGCCGTGAAAAACAAGAAATCCCATTGCTTGTAATCTTTAGGGTATTTATACAAATTAAATAAAAAATAAAATATACATATAGTCATTAGTAAAAAGTCTAAATATATATGATTATTTAAAAAAAACTTTAATCGATTACTTATGAAAATTTTCATTATAATAAATTTCCTTTGTTGTGCTTTACCTCGTAAAGAACATAAAACCTGAGCGGCATTAACTCTAGCTTGAGAATCTACTGATTCAAAGTTGTCGAGACTTTAGATTTAAAGTGCTTGGTTCAATCGTTGTAGACGAGTAGGTTTTAGTTGACTTGGAACAAACGATAAATTTTAAATGCCTGATTAATCAACCAAAAGCTTCGCCATTGCGGAGTTGTTTAAACCAGGAACTTTAACTAACTTGAAAAAGTTCTGTAGTAGAGGCACAGGCTTGCTGTGCCCGTACCCCGCGAGTCTATTTACCTGAAAATAGCTATAATTATTCCAGTTGACTGCTGTAGGCACTAAAACCATAAGCCAAAGTTTCTTTTAAACTACCTGATGGCTTGAGGCTTCTGTTAATAGCATTAGCAAAAGGTACTGGAATTCCTTTAATAGTTTCCGGCAAAATTGCATATTCTTGCGTTGGTTCGACAATGTATTCTGGACACTTTGTTTTCATCCCAGCAGCCGCTAACATTTCATCTATTTCAGCAGAAGAATATTGCTTGAGATAAACTGGATTTCTGACAAATGGGTTCAGCTTTCTGACAAAATTATGGATAATATGAGAAGGACAAGACTTGTTGTGAAAAGAATGATTAAAAACGAAAATACCACCAGGTTTTAGTAGGCGAACTATGTCAGCTAACAAATTTCTTAATTGGGCATCTGGGATATGCATAAACACGCAGTTAGAAATGACCAAATCTATAGAATTATCTTCTAAAGGCAATATTTCCGCAGAATTGCAAATCAAGTTAAATTCAGCTTCAGGGAAAAAATTATATTCTTGTTTAACCTTGATTAATCGCCGCAATAAAGGTTCAGAAATATCAATACCATAATATTTTTCACATTTCAGATTTTTAGCTTTAGAGAGATGTAAAGGTGCACGACCATAACCAGAACCAATTTCTAAAATAGAACCAACAGATTTATTCAACGGAAATTTATTCCAAGTACCTCCAGGCGTACCAGTTAGCAGAGTGTAATCTTGTTTCATCGGCGACGTATCTGCAACTTTTTCAATTATTTGGGAACCATAATATGTTTTCCCAATTGCGTCCCACTTTTTTTTATGTTGAGTATTATTCAACTGTTCATAGTCGCTAGGAAAATAAATGCCATCTCGTAATTCAAAGTCATTTAGACCGAATTTTGCATTTGCTAATTGATTCATTATGATTATTCCTCATGAATAGTTAAGTCTGTTTTCTGTTATACTCTTAACTCAGCATTAACCGCAAGTGATATTTACTGAACTCTTTCACTTAATCTTTCGTCAGAGCTAGGGGAATTCCATTAGCCCTTTTAATGTTAAGTTAACACGCATGACAGCTGTGCTACCAAAGCGCCTATTGCATCCAAAGTAAAACCGCTATAATAACAACCCGTCGCCTGATCAGAACACAAGTTCGTATACATTAGTTGATGGACTGCAACAATTGGAGGCTGTGATGATAGAAGGGTTACAACAAAAACGGGTGGTAGTTGTAGGTGCTGGTTGGGCTGGTTTAGGAGCAACCTACCATTTGGCAAAACAAGGCTATGATGTGACACTTCTAGAAGCAGGCCCCTATCCTGGTGGATTGGTGGCAGGTTGGCAAACAGCCGCCGGAAAATCTGTTGAAGCTGGTATTCATGGCTTCTGGTATCCTTACAAAAATATTTTTTCCCTAATCAATGAATTAGAAATTAATCCTTTTACTACTTGGACTCGTTCTTGGCAATATTCGCCAGCAGGTTTGGAAGTTGAATCACCGATTTTTCAAGAATTACCGCGACTCCCCTCTCCACTAGGAACTTTTCTCTATACTCAGTTTAAACGACTGCCACTAATTGACCGCCTCAGCGCCCTGCCTTTACTTTATGCTGTTGTTGATTTTGACAATTCTGATGCAGCTTGGCGGCGTTATGACTTTGTAACTGCTCGTCAATTGTTCAAAGACTTTAACGTTTCTGCACGGCTTTACCGCGAGGCTTTTGAACCAATGTTATTAGTGGGCTTGTTTGCCCCTGGGGAACAATGTTCAGCCGCAGCAACTTTAGGAATGCTTTACTTTTTTATTCTGGCTCATCAACCAGATTTTGATGTAGTTTGGTGTCGGGGAACTGTTGGAGAAAAGATATTTCGTCCTTGGGTGGAACGGATCGAAAAAGCTGGTGTGCGAGTGTTGCCCAAACGACGGGTTACAGACTTAATTGTTGATAGTGATCATCGAGCCAAGGGTGTAGTTTGCGGTGAAGAAGTATTTGATGCAGATGCCGTGATTTTTGCGGTTGGGATCACGGGGATGAAAAAAATTGTCTCAACTAGCCCTAGTTTACAAAGTCGTGAAGAATTCCGTAATTTGAGCAATTTAGGAGCAATTGATGTTTTAGCAACACGACTATGGTTTGACCGCAAAATTGATATTCCTCGTCCTTCCAATGCTTGTTTTGGATTCGACGCAACTACAGGTTGGACATTTTTTGATTTGAATGCTCTACATGATGAATATCAAAATGAGCCGGGAACGGTAATTGAAGCCGATTTTTATCACGCGAATCAGTTTCTCAGTTTAAGTGATCAGGAGATTTTACCAATAGTCCAGGGTTATTTAGCAACTTGTGTGCCAGCGTTTCGAGAGGCAAAGGTAATTGATAGCAGTGTAATTCGGCTACATCAGGCGGTGACTCATTTTGCACCTGGTAGCTATCGTTATATGTTGCCCGCTAAGACAAGTTTTGAGAATGTGTTTATGAGTGGGGATTGGATTGTGAACCGTCATGGTTCCTGGTCACAGGAAAAGGCTTATGTTACCGGTTTGGAGGCGGCGAATTTGGTGGTGTGTTATTTGGGATCAGGTCAGCCATCTGAGATTTTAGCTGTAGAAGAAGATGAAGTGCATATACAAGTGGCGCGATCGCTCAACCAAACCTGGCGCGACTTGGGCAAATCTATCCTCCCTGACTTTTGGTTGCCGTAATCTATAGGGTACCAGAGCTGTCATCCCAACTGTATGTATAGTTCTCCCAAATCTAGTTAGTCATTAATTGTAATCTAAATTCGGTAAGCTAAAGAAAGCTATTGCTATACCATCCTTAATAACGTAAATCAAATTACATAAGCTTATGGAGCCAGACTCTTTACAAACCGAGGTGATTTTGACGCATCCGCGTGAGTCTCTCGGTAGAGTGCAACTTGATTGGACACCCCAACCCGGAAACTATCTCGATTTTCAAGGTAAAACCTATGCGGTTTTAGAGCGCCGCCACAGATACCAACTTAAAGCAGGACATTACCGTTTGCATAATATTGCTATTTACGTGCAGTCTGCAAAACGACCATCTGAGAAAAGTTTGGTAGCAGGACGTTGGGTAATCGGTGATGCCACCTGCTGCTACAATGCTCATTCAGAAATTATTCGCTGTGCAGTCAACCCAGATGGCCCTTGCAAATCTTGCCGCTTTTATGAAAAGTTAGAAGCCGTTTAATTTTGGATTTTAGATTTTAGATTTTAGATTTTTCCTTCAATCCAAAATCGGCAGTAATTTAATTTTGAATTTTTCCTTTAATCCAAAATCCAAAATCCAAAATCCAAAATTGACAACCCCTCAACTCCCCGCACCAAAAACTTCTCCCACAGTTAAGCGGGTACCATTAACAAAATCCCATCCCGACTGGGGACGTTTACCAGCTAGCTGAACCTCTCGCAACAGCAAAAAACCTTCCCCAGTTTGGACGATCGCCCCAATTCCTTTGGCAATGCTCACTACAACTCCCGGTCTGTTTGATATATTTGACAAATCAGGCCATTTATGTACTAATTCTTGTAATTCTGGTGGTAGATCGCGATCGCCTACAGAACCAAGGGGAGCAGAAGTGGTGATTTTCAGCAGGTTGTTACGAAAGGTAGCCGTGCAGTTAGGGTAAAAGCCTCTAATTTGATTGTGTAATTGGATAGCACTTTTTGACCAATCCAAAGCATAATCTTGTTTTTGAATCAGAGGTGCATAAGTAGCTGCTAAATTATCTTGGGGAATTGGTTGAATTTCTTTACGTTCCAACTTCAATAGAGTTTCTACCAATAAATCCCCACCGATCGCAGCTAGTCTGTCGGCTAAATCTTGGGCATTATCCAGTAATCCAATCGGTGTAGTGGCTATTTGTAGCATTGCCCCAGTATCCATCCCCACATCCATTAACATGGTCGTGATCCCCGTTTCCTTCTCACCGTTATATAAACACCACTGAATCGGCGCTGCACCCCGATATTTGGGTAAAATCGAGCCATGCACATTAATGCAGGCCAACTTTGGCATATTTAGAATTTTTGACGATAAAATCTGTCCATAAGCAACAACAACAAACACGTCTGCGTTTGATTGTTTGAGTTCGGTTAAAGTTTTAGTGTCTTTTTTCACCCGTTCGGGTTGCCATACTGGTAAGTTGTGAGCAGTAGCGATCGCTTTTACAGGTGAGGGCGTAAGTTTATTTCCGCGTTCCCGGCGTTTATCTGGTTGGGTGACAACTGCTAACACCTCAAATTCTGAATGATTCAATAACTTTTCCAACGTGGGCACAGCAAACTGTGGTGTACCAAAGAATACAATTTTCATTAATAAATCGTTGTTAGTCGTTAGTCATTAATTAATAGTAAGTGCGCCCCTGATAACTGACAACATCTAAGTTGCATATTGAAATAGAATTCACCAAGCCAGGATTTAGGAGACTACTATATTCTGGACGGCAATTGCAAAGCAAAGTTTTTTGTAAATAATATCGGCTATTTGGTGGTATAATCATTTCGTATTGGTGAAACCAAAGGCTGCTTGATTAACTTAATAGTTAAGTTCACAAGTGTAATAGGTAGTATTAACTGCATTTGCCTTTAGTGATCCTAATCGTTTAGTGGTGTCTCGTTACGAGCCGCTAGAGCATCTACCGAGTAAATTTTGTTGTGTTCCTGTTGATTTTGCCCAAATTGGCGTTAAATGCAGTCGGGTTTCTAAAAAACTATTGCGTCTTTTAGCTATTTTTTGTAGTTTAGATCGCAATTTCTAAATTGGAGTTGCTGACAGCAGTATTTTCTGAGTATGATGTATTATGCGTCGGCTTTTAGAGCTTATTCACATAACGCCTCACGTTTACCATTATTAGGGTTTAGGCTGTTATATCTAGTGTGTAATCTGACTTGTTTGCTGCGTACTAGCGATCGTTAGTACGCTCCCCAATAACTGAGTCATTTCACTCTTGGTTGCCAGCTTTATTAGCCCAAGCTATACCTTGAATATTGCTCGACTAATACCTGTTTTTGGTGTAGTTCGGTATAGCAACAGCAACATTATATATCGTGTAGTAATTACTGAGTGATCAGCATATCTACTATACTCACATATTTTGGCAAAAAAATATTCAGTACCTGAGTAATAAAAGGTGTAGACGATGATACTTAATTTTTGTAACTGTCTGCAAACTTTGAAGAAAATATTTCGTCAAAGTTTTTAGTTTCTTGTTATACATATAACTACTGGCTGCCCCATTGCTGCATAGGTATTGCTTCAGACATAGCAACCGCCCCTTCTAGAGAGTCTACAAATGCTTAAACCCTTTTTGCTGTCAGGATGGTTCCGCACGCAACCATTTTTCAATTACGTTGTCGCTGTGATACTTATCGCACCCTTGTTAGGAGCATCGGGTCACTCAATCCCAGTCAGATCCAAAGTAGCTAAAGTAACTTCTATAACTGGAGAGTCTGACTCTGTATCAAAGGAAATAGCTGTAGTTAGGGAACCTGAGATACCTAAAATATTAAAAACAGATCAAATCAACTCGTTAACAGAAGAATTTGACTCTGTGCCAACACAAAGTGCTGCTGTCCAGGAACCGCAAGTATTACCAACGGATAAAATTGAGTCTTTGGCTGAAACAGATAGTTCTGTGTCAGACAGCAATTTAACTGTTCCTGATCCTTTGGCAGCAGTTGAACTCGCACCATTAACAGATGTTCCTGTTAGTCAACTTAATTTAATCCGAAAACTTAAAGCTGCTAATGTCAAGTCTTTGAAAGGACAAGAAAACTCTGTTTCGAGAGAAAAGTCTTTTACTGAATCATTGACAGCAACTCAAAGAGAATCACAACCAACCACAACGACGGAAATACCTGTTGCTGAACCACGTAATGAACCCCAAGCAGAACAAATAGATCCCATAGGCAGTCCTCATCCTATTCCTTGGAAATGGATCACAGCGACTCAAGAAGCTATTAGTTCCAAGGGTGGTTCGGGAGTGCGTCACTACCGCAGCATACCCGTGGTTTCTCCAGATGGTAAATATGCTGTTTATAGCCGGGTGCAACTAGAAGTAAAACCCCAAATGTACAACAGCCGTGTCACCAGCGTTATGTTTGTCCAAGATATGCAAACCAAAAAGTTGTGGGTGATGGCTTCGACTACTGCTGTTAGCGATCCTTTATTAAAGGTAAAGGCTGTAAAGGAGATGTCGTCACAAGAAACTGATACCAACGGTCAAATTGGGGTACTAGTTCCAGTTAGCTGGTCGCAAAAAGGCGATCGCTTCTTAGCACGCAAGTTTCAAGGTATATTTAACACAGGTGATTCCACAGATAGTGCAGTGATTTGGGATCGGCAAAAAAATCATACCAACACAGTTGCTCCTACTCATGAGGAAGAACATGAAAAAATTGCCGTATTGTTAGGTTGGAGTAAAAGCCAACCGGATCATGTGCTATTTCGTGCGGGTGAATTGGGCGAAGAAAACTGGCCACTAATACAAGTTGCTAATGATGGCAAGACTGTTACTACAACAAATAATGATCAGCCGATTACCTTTGGTAAAAAGATTACAGAAATTTGGGCAGGCCCACAAGTAGCCTACCGATAGTTTATTAAAAATCTTACATTCTCCCGTTGTTGTCACTGGCAACAACGGGATTTTTTTTTGTCTTGCATAAAATAGGAATGATTCTTGTGGGGTGGGTATCTTGCCATCTAAAAAGTAAAACTACCGTCCCACAAAGGTTTCAACGTCAGGTTAAGCGTTGCCAAAAAATGGAGAAAGTCTAGCTTAGACTGTAGACGCTGTAATCCATAGCCTACAATACTTTTGACCCTAATTAGTCAGAATTGCTTGACCAGGTTTTTTGAAAATTTTACTTTATCAATTTCTGTTATGTTACGATAAAAGCATCAACCTGTACAGACTTGATGTACAGGTTAAGCGAGAATGTACTTAATTCAATTTACAAGTAAAAACGGAACTTTTGATACTTATGGTTTTGGCTAGCTATACTTACACACAAGCACGAGAAAAGCTGGCTGAACTGTGCCAGAAAGTTACTTCAGAACGCGATTTTGTAATCATTACACGTCGTAATGGTGAAAATGTAGCTTTAATACCTCTTGATGAACTTTCTAGTATCCTAGAAACTGCTCATCTTTTACGTTCTCCCCGTAACGCTGAACGTTTGCTAACAGCTTTAAATCGAGCTAAATCAGGAGTTGTGAAATCTCAAAGCTTGGATGAGCTTAGTAAGGAATTAGGATTTGACCAAAAAGAAGAACCTCAAAAACCAATCAAAAGAAGAAATTCCAGCAACTCCAAAGCAAAGAAAAACAGTATTTCAACCTGAATTTTTAGAAGACTTAAAATTTTGGGTGGAAAATGATCAACGAGTTACCCTTAAAGTTTTGGATCTTGTCAAAGAGACTTGCCGAGATCCTTTTGAGGGGAAAGGTAAGCCCGAACCTTTAAAATATTTAGATCCTAATACTTGGTCTCGCCGTTTAACACAAGAACATAGAATTGTATATCTTGTAAAAGATGATGAAATAAATTTTTTACAAGCTCGTTATCATTATTAACTATTAATTATCCCAAAATATTAAGTAGCATTATTTAGTTTTGCGTAGCTTGCCGCCGTAGGCATCGCCTAACACTTCCAACACTCTAAAAAGATCTACCTGCTGACAAGCTCCTCTCAAAATCCTAGCGACTGAGTTATAAGTAAGTATACAAAAATATTCATGTCATTGCCAAGAAAACTAAGTAATCTCAAACCCTTGTGATTACTTGGTTTCGGTACACTCACAATGTATATTTAATTTTGCATAAATACTCAGCTAATTAGAAGAGTGATAATGACTTGCGGAAACTGCTAGAAAATAAACACTTATTTATCACCCCTTTCCCACTCAGGTATGACACCTTTCACCCGGCGGATGGGCAAATTAGCAATTAAAGCTGTGGTTCGTTGGTTGCTTTCTAAGGAGAACTCCAAGCCCTCTGTCTCAATTTCGACATAGCGACAGACTACATCTAAGATTTCTTGCCGCATTTTTTCCAACGTTTGAGGATCTAAGTCAGCGCGATCGTGAGCAATCACCAATTGCAGGCGACGTTTCACTTGAGTTCGACTGCTATCAGGACCGCGAGAAAAAAGTCGTTCTAGAAGTTCAATCATTAGGAATAGGTCTGGGGCGGAGACTGGAAAATAAGTTAAACAATCTTTGTCCACAACAACCTTCGTAGACGGGCGAAGATGCTGTCTTGGGACGAGTCGATCTCCATAAATTCGACACTTTCCCCTTCTAATCTACGAGCAATGTTTTCAAAGGCTATGGCTGCTAAAGAGGGATTTTCCGCTAACACTAAGGGTTCGCCGCGATTGGTAGATACAATAACACGCTCGTCGTCAGGGATTACCCCGATTAGGGGAATGGCGAGAAGTTCCTGAACATCTTGCACTGACATCATATCATTTGCTTTCACCATTGCGGGTCTAATGCGGTTAATTATTAAATGAACACGCTTGATACCTTGTGCTTCTAGTAACCCCACTACCCGGTCAGCATCACGAACTGACGAAATTTCTGGCGTGCTGACAATTAGCGCTTCTTTTGCCGGGCCGATCGCATTTTTAAACCCATTTTCAATCCCGGCGGGGCTATCGATGATTACGTACTGATACTTTTGCGCTAGTGCATTCACCAATAGCTTCATCTGTTCAGGTGTGACTGCATCTTTGGAGCGATTTTGGGCTGCCGGCAGGAGTACGAGATTGGGTTGGCGCTTATCTTTCACCAAGGCTTGTTCTAAGCGGCACTCTCTGGCCAAGACTTCCACCGCAGTATAGACGATACGGTTTTCTAGCCCTAGCAGCAAATCCAAATTTCTCAGACCAAAATCCGCATCAACCAAGGCAACTTGACGCCCAATTTTGGCTAAAGCCATGCCCAGATTTGCTGAAACTGTGGTTTTACCCACTCCTCCTTTGCCGGAGGTAATCACAATAATGCGAGTCATGATAGAAATGCGGTCAATGAGGGTTCAGGAAATATAAAACAGTAAATTGCAGTATAAAGTATCAAGTATCGGATCAAGTATGAAGAAATATCTGATCTCCCTGGTTCGGGCGAGGTATGAATATTTTTTGATCGCGATGTCTGACGACAAGCCGAAGAAGCGTCTACGCTCGGTTGTGTGCAATACACTTCGCTAGGGGAAAGAGGTTAGGGATTAGAGTAGTGTATTGCATCCAAGTGAAAACTGCTATATTTCATCCTTTGTATCCTTGATGTTTTAAGTCAATATTCAGGGCTACTGATTGATCTTAGTAAATTGGTTTCTGGAAAAATCACTAGCCCTAGCGATGCGAATCCCTTGGGGCGTAATATGTGCCACTTCTGGAGAAAATTGCATCGGTAACTTTTCTGGTGCCCTAGCTACAGCATCTGCGATCCGCAATTGGGTTGGTTCCATTTGTAAGGCCATAATCAGACACTCACTATTGCCTCCAGCCCCAGCATGAGCAATTCCACGTAGACGGCCCCAGATGATAATATCTCCATCTGCAATTACAATACCACCTGGATTTAAATCTCCCAAGAGAATTACTGTCCCAGGATGACGAATTTCTACTCCAGAACGGACTGTCATTTCCAGATAGAGGGCATCTGCCTGGGGTATGGCTGTAGCTGTTGGCTCTGAAATAAGAGAACTTACGGGCTGGAGTTGTTCTACAGAATACCCGGATGTGACGGCTGCGATCGCAGTTTGACGACGACTTGTCGAGACAGATATTAGCCGGAGTTCGACTTCACTCAAAGCTTCCCCAAGTTCTTGCAGTTGTCTGGCATCTACTAAGCGGTCTTGTGCCATCAAATGCACAGGTGTATTAGATATACGGAAGCGCTCGCCTGCATTCAGACGCTGTTTTATTTGTTGCCAAATATCCGACCAACTGAGTTCTGAGGCAGATACTTGAGATTCTGGAGGCAAAATTAATAACAGTCGCCCTTCCTTACTTTTTAACTGGACTTGAGTATTCTCATTTACGCGATGCCCTGGTAATGCTGACTGATCGGGATTTAAATCAGTAAGGATAAAATCTGATGCCGCATCAGTATTTGACTCTACATCTGGGTCAGTAGGATTTGACTCTACAGGAGCAAGAACAGTATTTGATTTTAAATAAAGCAGGACAGAATTTAACTCCGCATCCGGGGGGATAGAATCTGACTCTACATCAGAAACCGTAGAATTTACCTCTAGCTCAGAAAGGATAGAGTTTGGGTCTGCATTAGGAAGTGCAGAATTTGACTTTAGATTGGGAATCGCAGAATCAGAAGTCATGCAGTACTAGCGAAAGGACAAGGGACACACCGAATAATTACTAATATTAGATCAGTTGCAAAATGCAACAACATCCTTATACCATTTTGGATTGTGAAATAGTAGAGACGTTGTGCCTAGCTTGCTTGCCCAAAGGGATACATTAACGCATCTCTCACAATCTTTGTTCAAATTGGTATTTACACAAGTAAAGTACTAAGTAATTCAAAATTATTAACATTTTTACTCAAAACTCAAGACTCGTTACTTAGGATTGTTTTAGTCAACCTCTGATAAATGATCCCCAAGGCATCAGCTTCCCCGACATTACCTGGAAACAGCACCACAGGCAAATTAGGAAACTGGGGATGATCGGATGGCGTTAATACCATTGAACAACCAGCTAAAATTTGACCGAGTAAGCGGGCTGAAGTTAAAGCGAGTCCAGTACTTAAAACATCATTAGAGGTAATACCACCCTTGCTGATTAAGAATCCGATATCAGATGGTAAACTCCGCACAATATCCATCAATAAACCTGAAACTATTGTCCCAAACTCCAATCGTGTCTTGACATCTTTAAAACTCAGTTCCTGACGGCTAGTATAAACCACTGGTGTTTTACCAGCCTCGTGTACCGCTCGTGTACTTTCTTTGATTTCATTTAGCAGTGCCGCAGATTGATTTGCCTGATCTTCAAGTAACCGCGCTACATTCACTTCGATTCCCACAGTTCCTTCTACTTGCAACAGCGCCTCTAATTGCTCAGTAGTCTTTTTCACATGGGAACCAACAATCACCGCACCTGGTTTACCTTGCCGCACGTACTGCGCCATGTTTTCGGCGGCAATGGGTTGGGGTGGTAAAGCGGCTAAAGCGGTTAAAATACTTGCTGCACTGCGAAACAGAAAGCGTTTCCCTTGACTTGCTGCTGCTAATATGTCTACTGCAAAGCGGTTGAGATCAGATTGAGTTTCACCATCTACAACAGCGCACTTATTACCATTAAGTTGTAACAAGCGTGACAAACTACCAGCCCGAATATCGGCCAGGAGAAACCTTTCTACAGCATCGGCACTAATTCGTCCTTGAGTCTTTTCTTCGACATACTTGGGTAAGTAACTGTGATGGTAGCTGAAGACTGAATCACGGGCAAATTCAGTTTCATGGACTGGGGTGGGTACACCGCCAATAATTAAATAATGCACACTGTCGCGAGTGATGCGTCCGCCCTCAAAAAATGCTGGTACGAGAAAATGAGCATCAAAGGGGCCAAGTTCTTGAGCGATCGCATCAGTTTCAATGGGATAATGTCCCCGCAAGGTAGAATCAGAACGGCTGACAATCAGAAAATCGTCAATCCCTTCAGCATCCAAGGCGATTTTCAGGTTTTGGCAAACTTCTGTGGTGACAGATGCAGCTGACTCTGGTGTTAAGGATCTAGTGTTAGTCAGGACAAAGAAAATCGGCGAATCATCCTGCAACCCGATGCGTAAAGTGTCCACATCCCAGTGCATTAGCAGCAAGCAGCTATGGACTGTTTGAGAACCTGTAGGATCATCATCCAGGACAATTATTTTCGGTTTGTTGCTCATTTAAGTCAACGGGGCGATCGTTTTTTGGAAAGTATTAGGCGACTAGAAGTCGCTACTACACAAGCAAAGTCCACCTGCGTGGACTAATACAAAATCAAGGGTTTTCTAACCTGCGGAGGCAGGTTTTGTCTGTGTAGCCAAGCCAGTGCGATCTTGGGGGTTTCCCCCATGAGCACCTGGCGTGCGACTTCTAGTCGCCCAAGCTTGACAAACATCCACTCAGCCTTTGTGTAATTTTCGGATTTCTGCTTGCACATCGATCGCAATTTGCAATGATTGATTTAGCAGTTGAGCATATTCGCCTGCTTGACTACTAAGTTGTAAAGCTTGCAGACTGGCTAAATTATTCACAAATAACTCTTGGTTATTAGCAAGCAATTTTTTATTATCTCGCAAAATTCGTTCCGTTTTCAGAGCGCGGACTAAATCTTCTCGAATCAGTTGCAGGGCGGCGGTGACTTGATCTCGGTCATGGATACTGCTTTCTACGTTTCCTGATGCTGCTAATTGATCATTAATATCTATGGCATGGATCAGGTCATGATATTTATCAACTTCGTCTAAAAGTATTGTCAGTCCTTCGGGACAGGTTAATTGTCGCCAGAGCGCTCGCCCCACTAATATCGGGATTGGCACTAAAATTAGTAAAAGAATTCCGAATTTAATTGAAGAACCAATTGTCGGCAAAATAATAAACGCGTAGATAAAGCCAACAATTATCGGGGTTAGTGCCAGCATAACCAACATTTCATTGATCAAAAACCCTAATCGCTTTTTGCTATCTCGCAGAACAGAAGGTCTAAAAACGTCTTCTGGATCGAACCCAGTTAAACGTCTCAGTTCCCCCTTGCTAATTTCCAAGCCTATTAAATCCGGCTGCACGGCTGGATAACTCCTATGGAAGCCCAAGTTAAGTATCTATTTTAATCGGCTTTACCTTAATGATTGTGGTTATATTCAGGAAACCAGTTTTCATCTAAAATTTGTTCTAAAGAACCAATGGGTATAGAGGGGAATATGTCAATGTAAAGTTGAGAGCGTAGTTTACCGCCGTAGGCATCGCTTACTTCTGTCCTTGCATCTTGATAACATTCATCAAATATTTCTAAAATGTAAGGTTTTAAGCTAGGACTATCTTTCAGAGCTTTTTTAATGTCTCTGCGAAAAGTCCTGATTTCTCCTTTCCAATGTCCTTGATTACGTTCTCGTTCTTTCTCCCAACACTTGAGTTTTAGTAGATGTTCAAGAAGCTTAATTTATAAACTTTCAATTGTTCGCTTCTCCCTTTTACCTATAGTTTCTAATTCTTCTAACAAATTATCTAAATCAACAATAGAAAACTGTCCAGTGCGAAGTTGGTTTATAGTTGTCCTCAGCCACAGGTAATAATCTTGGTCGTATAAGGTTTGAGTTGCAGATTGGATTATTGGTTTCACCATATACTAGCCAAACTCCTAAAATGATGCAGAAGGAAAAATTAACAGTCCGCATTATTACAAGCGAGCCGGTGAACACTGTGCTTATATTCTTCGCGAACGGAAGCGTCCTGATGATTGGCATTTAATTGAGAAATCTGCAAGATTAGATGCGTTTAATCAGTAACACTATGATTTTGGGCGATTGCACTTTCCACTACACGTCATTCAGATCCCCGACTTCTTCAAGAAGTCGGGGATCTAGGTGAAGCGATCGCACTCTTAATTACACGATGATTTTGGGTGAGCGCATAGCTTACTGTTAGACATTGCATTTTGTTAATTGGGTGCGATCACATAGCTTGAGAGAGCATTCATCCACGTTCTAATAATTGCTCAACTAGTGCGATCGCACTCTCGATAACCCGATTATTTTAGGCGATCGCAATGATTTCGAGTTGAAGTGAAATACGTGAGAGCGATCGCTACATGACTCATAGTCATGGGAATCGTGGGTAATGCTTCATCGTTAGAAAAGGATTATGATTCTTTCTTTGGTCAGCACAAGTTAAGTGTCTATTCTAATTGACTTTACGGTGATGATTGTGGTTATATTCAGGAAACCAGTTTTCATCTAAAATTTGTTCTAAAGAGCCAAGAAGTGCAACAGAAAATATATTAATGGGAAGTTTTGAGCGATCGCTCCTTGAGTAATTCTTGAATAGCTTCCCATTGTCCAGGGCGAAAGTCTGCTGTGGAGTTATCAAGCGCTTGACGCAGAAGCAATAATCCCTGTTCGTGGAGGTCGATTGCCATATATACTAAGTATCTGTTTAGCATTTTTGTTGTAATATCAAATACAAGCAAAACTTAGTTGTGTTCAGGACTTATACCACTAAAAGTTTCATAAAGTGAAACGATATAAGGTGTAAGAGCAATTTAGTACTGTACTGCGTGAGGATCTTCAACTGGCGTTTAAGGTTTTGGTCGTAACTTTGGGCCGCTAATGCTACATACTAAGCATCCCTCATGCTGGGGTTATGAATTTTATTTAAGATGCAATACCAGAAATATTCCTTAAGTCTAAATTAAAGCTTACTCAAAGAATGAGGTTTTCATTTCCCAAATCCTAGAGAATAGTTGAGAAGCTTTTAGCAGAAACATAACTTGCACGTAATTAGTGCATGAAAATTACCAAACTATTCTTTGATTAGAGAGTATAAAAATGACTGCTACAAATGATCAGCGCAAAATTCGTTACGCTGTTGTTGGTTTAGGTTGGTTTGCCCAAGAAGCTGCCTTACCTTCTTTTGCTAACGCCGAAAACTCGGAATTAGTCGCACTGGTTTCAGATGATCCCACTAAAAGCGAAGAACTGAGCAAAAAGTATGGCATTAAACATACTTACTCCTACGATGAGTATGAGGACTGTCTAACAAGCGGCGAGGTTGATGCAGTTTATATTGCGCTGCCCAATCACTTGCATTGCGACTATAGTGTACGGGCTGCTAATCAGGCAATTCATGTGTTATGTGAGAAGCCAATGGCAACAACTGAACAAGAGTGTGAGGCAATGATTAAAGCTGCCAATGACAACAATGTGAAGCTGATGATTGCCTACCGCTTACATTTAGAAGAAGCTAATTTACAAGCAGTGGAAATTGTCAGATCAAAGCAAATTGGTGAACCTCGAATTTTCAACTCGGTTTTTACTCAGCAAGTAGAAGAAGGCAATATTCGTTTACGAGATGTCACAGGTGGTGGTACGCTCTATGATACTGGCATCTATTGCATTAATGCTGCGCGTTATCTATTGCAAGATGAACCAATTCAAGTATTTGCTGTAGCTGCCAATAAGGGAGAAGAACGCTTCAGTGAAGTGGAAGAAATGACTAGCGTCATCTTGCGTTTCCCTAATGAGCAATTGGCAACATTTACCTGTAGCTTTGGAGGGGCAAATGTTTCGACCTATCAGATTGTAGGTACTCAAGGTGATTTACGAGTAGAATCTGCCTATGCTTGGCAGGGAGAACTAAAGCATTACCTGACAATTAATGGTGAAACCCAAGAGCGTACTTTTGAAGATCATGATCAACTAGCGGCTGAATTTATCTACTTTTCTGATTGTATTCTGCAAGATAAAAACCCAGAGCCATCTGGAACGGAAGGGTTGATTGATGTTAGTATCATTCAAGCGCTTTACCAGTCAATTGAGACGGGTCAACCTGTGCAATTACAAACTCGCGATGCCTGCGGCGGTAAACTACGCCATCAACGTCCCACATCGGCTCAAACTATTGAGCGTCCTCCTGCTAAGGATGAGCCAGACCTGATTCATGCTGCTGCACCTTCTAATGAATCGTAAGGTACGTTTAAGTATCTTTGACAATAATATCAGCTTGATCAGACAAGGGGTTTAAGCCCCTTGTTCTATGCGACCTAACAGGTAAGTTCAATATACTATTTTTTTGATTAACTTATTGTTTGGAAATCCCTGAGAGACTTCCCTTTCACTTCAAAGAAAGCCAAGCGAGTATTGATGCCACCAATATCTCCAGCAAGAATCATGGGTTAATTCTCTGCCACTGCCGACCATCGCGCACCAACAAATCATCTGCTGCCAATGGTCCCCATGAGCCTGCTGCGTAGTTGGGAAAGTTTTCAGGTAACGTGGTTGCCCAAGCCTCTAGAATCGGGCTGACGACGCTCCAGCCCAGTTCTACGTTGTCTGCTCGTTGAAACAAAGTTGCATCACCGATCATGCAGTCGTACAGCAAAGTTTCATAGCCGGTACTTGGGATCGTGCCAAAGTGGTCAGTATAGCAAAACTCCATTTCCACTGCATCCATTTTCATGGCAGGACCAGGCACTTTTGCACCAAATTGGAGGTGAATTCCTTCGTCTGGTTGAATGCGGATGGTTAAGAAATTAGGTGTGAGGCGCTCAATCGATGTTTGGCGAAACAATAGTGAGGGTACTTGCTTAAACTGAATTGCAATTTCAGTCACGCGTTTAGCCAAACGCTTGCCGGTTCTGAGATAAAATGGCACCCCTGCCCAGCGCCAGTTGTCGATGTTCAGCTTTAAGGCTGCATAAGTTTCAGTGGTAGAGTCTGATGCAACTCGTGGCTCTGATCGATAAGCAGGCACTTGCGTATCCTTGATCGTTCCCGCATCATACTGTCCTCGTACAGTATGAGTTTGCACAGCTTCAGCAGTAAGTGGAACGATGGACTTCAATAGTTTTGATTTTTCATCACGCACCTCATCGGCTGAAAACGAGATCGGCGGTTCCATCGCCGTCATTGCCAACAGTTGAAACAGATGGTTTTGCAGCATGTCCCGCACTGCGCCTGTACCTTCATAGAAGTTGCCTCTGCCTTCGACTCCAACCGTTTCGGCTACCGTAATCTGTACGTGATCAATATGTTCACGATTCCAAATTGGTTCAAACAAGCCATTACCAAACCGAAATACCAGAATGTTTTGTACAGTCTCTTTGCCCAAGTAGTGATCAATGCGGTAAATCTGTTTTTCCTCAAGGACAGCACCAATGGATTTATTCAGGGTACGAGCCGAGTCCAAGTCGTGCCCAAACGGTTTCTCAATGATGACTCGGCGCCAGTGATCGTTGTCTTCACGCACTAATCCTGCCGCGCCAAGCTGCGTAATGATGTCGCAAAATAAGTTAGAGGCAGTTGCCAGGTAAAACAAATAGTTTCCCTGAGTGCCACAGTCTTGATCGACTTGAGTGAGTAAGTCCTGCAACTGATGGTAAGTGTCATCTGACTGAAACTCACCGGCAAGATAGTACAGTCGCTGCTCAAGCGGTTGCCAGAGCTGCTCGTCTACGGGAACCGTTGCGAACTCATGAATGTCTTGGGCAAGTTTACTGCGAAAATCGTCCTGGCTCATTGGACTGTGTGCAACTCCAACGATCGCAAATTCCTGCGGCAGCAAATTGCTTTGTTTGAGATTGTAGAGAGCGGGAAGTAGCAGACGCTTGGTTAAATCTCCCGCAGCTCCAAAGATAATGATCACGCAAGGTTCTGCCGGACGGATTGAGGCTTCAACAGGAACCTGGGGCGTGGTGGCAACCGTCATGATAAAATCTCCGCATGTTCTTCAAGATGTCCACCAAACTATAGCGCATTGCAGACAGCAGTTTGTCTACAAACTTACCTTCACCTCTAGAGCTAAATCGCTGGTATAGTGCAGCACTCAATACTAAATAGGCGTACCCTGATTGAGGGCGGCAGTAATCGTTATAGAGGGTGAACCCTATAGACCATGTGGGAGTTACTAGTCATGTTGTTGCGATCGCCCAACAAAAAAAGCTAGGGCGGATCAAGTAAAATTACTGCCGACAATAATCTATTCTGCCGCCTAAACAACTAAGTATAAAAATTTAAGGATAAAGACCTCTGTCAGTCAGCGCCTGAGCTACTCTACCCACCCCCAGTGTATAAGCTGCTAACCTTAAAGAAATTTGCCGTACTTTTGATTGGTGAATCACCCGATGGTAGGCATGTACCATCAAATGTTCCATTTCTCTGTTAACGCGCTCCTCATCCCAAAATACGTAAGAAAGACCTTGCACCCACTCCAAATAACTCACCACTACACCGCCAGCATTAGCCAAAATGTCTGGTAGCACTGTCACACCCCGCGCCTCTAACGCCAAGTTAGCTTCAAGAGTAACGGGCCCGTTAGCTGCTTCTGCGACAACTTGCGCCTGCACCTGATTCACATTTTCTTCAGTGATCTGGTTTTCTAAAGCTGCTGGTATTAAGACATCGCAGGGTAAAGTTAATAAATCTGCATTGCTAATTGGTACAGATTCCGGGAAACCCGTAATACTCTTGCGATTTTCAACAGCGTAGACTTTCAACTTAGGAATATCAAGACCAACTTCGGAAAATATTCCCCCCGCACCCGTTGAAACAGCGATGATTTTCGCGCCTGCTTGATATAGTAATTCTGCTGCGGCACTGCCAACGTTACCGAAACCCTGAATCGCTACTCGCACTCCCGCCAAGGATTTACCTTGATCTGCCAGCGCCTCACGCACAATAATCATCACACCACGTCCGGTTGCCATTTCTCGTCCCAGTGAACCACCAATAGAAAGCGGTTTCCCAGTTACAACCCCTGGCACAGCATGACCGACATTTACAGAGTAAGTGTCCATCATCCAAGCCATCTCACGGGCAGAAGTACCCATATCGGGTGCAGGAATATCTACGGCAGGCCCAATATCTTTAATCAACTCGCTGATATAACGGCGGCTGATTCGCTCTAATTCGCCAACACTGTAGCGTTTTGGATCTATGGGAATGCCACCTTTTGCACCACCGTAAGGAATACCTAACAAGGCACATTTCCAAGTCATCAGCATTGCTAGAGCGGATACTTCCCGTAATGTTACAGCCGGATGGTAACGAATTCCGCCTTTGTAGGGGCCTAAAACATCAGAGTGCTGCACGCGATGTCCAGCGAGAACTTGTATTTCCCCATCATCTAGTTTCACGGGAATGGAAACCGTAACAACTTTACGCGGGTGGCTGAGAATTTCCAGCAAACCCTGATTTAAATTTAATTCTTTAGCTGCCGCTTCTAAGTAGCTACATGCTTGATCAAATGGGCATATGTGCCCTGGAGAAGCTGGTTCTGGCAGCAACAGGGATTTTGAAATCATAAAATTTTCTCCTAATCACGGTATTTTTACGAACCGGATATCATCTGTACTTAGCTTATCTTTTTTTTTTGAAAAAAGAAGAATATTGTAGTTTTTGTTACAGTTTTTTATTTAATATTCTGCAATTCCTGCAAAGCAGTATACGGACTAATGGATTAATAAGTTCTAGATAGCCTGCTTTGTCAGGGAATTCCAAAAAATAAATTATCTTACGGGGAGTGGTTCTCTAGCGATACGTGTCAACTTAACGTGAAAGTTAGTCTAGAAGCAGCTTTTAAAGATTATCTCGAAAAGAAGTCTCTGACTCTTAATGCATTCCGAGAGGGCTGCCGCCTCAAGACTTGCGGCAGAGCCGCGATGAGGTGCATTTCCAGCCACAGCCTGGAAACGAGGTTTGATCTACCTAGAGAGACTATCGAAAACTGCCTTAATAGCTTTGGAGCAAGCAGTCAACGGTGGTAATCGTATTTATTTTTACATTGCTTAACATAATTTGATTTATTCTTGCCCACTTGCTTATCAGCATTTACCGTGTTTGCTAAAATTTAGTCTTGCCTTTTTAGAGTTGTTATAGTAAAAAATCAACCAAAGCTCAGATCAAATTTTGCCAGAACTAGCCAAAATCAATGATGGTATGAACCAAGAGCCATGTCTATGATGGTCACTGACTTGTACTAAGCGCAGTCCTTGGCGCAGCCTCTGGCAGAGAAGTAGCTTTGTCAAAGTGCGGGCTACGCCTACTCCAAATGTTGAATAAGTGTGAATACTTGATGAAAATACAGCCGAGCTAATATCTTATCCAGCAAATTACTGTAAGTATAGACATAGGTAATTTCAAATCATCTATACAGTTACTTACCCTCTCGAATCGGAACAATTTCTGAACTCAGACAATCTTAGAAATGGTGATCACCAGTAAGTCCCCTCAGGTAAAAATCACTATTTGGGCTGAATCAAAGGTTTGCTGCGATTAAACCCTAGTTGCAAGCTCAGACAACTTGCTACTTAATAATGTTTAATTTTCCCGAATTACTTTTGATCCCCATTTCGATAGAATGACTAGGCAGAACCCTAAAACTCAAAACCGCTTTTGACTGCGACGCCCATGAATCAATTGAACAATGGTTTTACGCTATTTTTAAGTCTGCTAGTCGAGGCGATGCCTTTTTTGCTTCTTGGGGTTTTATTCTCCAGTTTGCTGCTGTTTTTTGTTGATGAGCGCAAATTAGTAGAAAAAATGCCCAAAAATCCACTGCTGGGTGCTTTAGTTGGCAGTATGATCGGCTTTTTATTTCCGGTGTGTGAGTGCGGGAATATACCAGTAGCGCGGCGGTTCCTAATTCAGGGAGTACCCACACCAGTCGCAATTGGTTTTTTGCTAGCAGCACCAACAATTAACCCAATTGTAATTTGGTCAACTTGGACAGCATTTCGAGATCAGCCAGAAATAGTCGTCTTACGAGTCGTATTTTCCCTAGTAATTGCCACAATTATCGGGTATGTTTTCAGTTTTCAAAAGGACTTAAATCCCATAGTCCAACCTGCGATCGCTCGTTATATGAAGTTTAATCCACCCGCGCAGCCTGAAACCAAACGCCGTGGTAAACGTTACGAAGTACAACAGGAGGCAACAGTACCGAATATCTTGCAATCTGGGACTTATATCTTAGGAGGAAAAGCTGGTATACCTCTGCGAATAGATGCTAGTTTTGTACCGCCTACCTCAAACTCTACTTCCAATAAACCGCTTGGAGATAAACTGCGCCTAGTTGTGGATAATAGCATCCAAGAATTCCGAGAACTGGGCGGAATCATGGTTTTAGGGAGTGCGATCGCTGCTGCTATTCAAGTGCTAGCTCCCCGTGAATTAATTCTCAGTTTGGGTGCTGGGCCCATTACCTCAATTGTGGTCATGCTGATATTAGCAGTAGTGGTGTCAATTTGTTCTACAGTCGATTCTTTCTTTGCCCTATCTTTTGCCTCAACCTTTAGCAGTGGTTCATTGTTGGCATTTCTAGTGTTTGGGCCCATGATTGACATCAAAGGTATTGGTTTACTGTTATCCATTTTTAAACCCAAAACCGTTTTTTACTTATTTGCTTTAGCAGCACAATTGACATTTGTATTCACTCTTTTCCTTAACTTGCATGTCCTTTAAAAAATTATTTGTCATTTGTCATTTATCCTTTGTCCTTTGTTAACGACTAATGACCAATACTTCTCTACGAGAGGCTACGCCAACGACAAGGCTCAGTACAAGTGACCAATGACTAATGATTAATGACTAATGACCAATGACTAATAAAAATCCCAAATCTAAAATCCCAAATCTGTTACTCCCTTGGCTGGATGCTATAGCAATTACAGCTTGGGGCATTTTAATGTTGAGATATTGGCTAACTAACAAGCTGAACCTGTTGATTCACCCAAATTACATTTGGTTTGTGGTCGTGACTGGTATCAGCTTGATCATTATTGGTTTCTTAAAGATGCAGGAACTTTGGCAACGGCGTCGCCGTGATGTTATACCAAGCTCTCAGCATATTAGTTTATTTCCCCCTGGTTGGGGTAGTGCTTTGTTGTTGACTACAGCGATTCTAGGTTTTATCATTACACCGCAAGTTTTTGCTAGTGACAAAGCACTCCAAAGAGGTGTGACGGCTGATTTATTGGGAAGCACACGCGTCAAACCCCAAGCCTTTCGGGCTACTGTTCGTCCAGAAGAGCGATCGCTTGTAGACTGGGTGCGTACTGTGAATGTCTATCCAGAACCAGATACATATACAGGTCAAAAAGTTAAGGTGCAGGGATTTGTCATCCACCCCCCGGATATAGGAAAAGAATATTTGTTCTTAGCACGATTTGTCTTAACTTGCTGTGCAGCAGATGCTTACCCTGTGGGATTGCCCGTCAAACTACAAGATAATCAAGAGCCTTACTCTCCTGATACGTGGCTGGAAGTCGAAGGACAAATGGTGACAGAAAATTTGGCAGGTAAACGCCAACTTACCATTGCCGCTACATCTCTCAAAAAGATTCCTCAACCGCAGAATCCTTATAGTTATTAGTTATTTGTTATTTGTCATTTGTCCTTTGTCATTTGTTGATGACTAACGACCAATGCCCAATGCCCAATGCCCAATGCCCAATGCCCAATGCCCAATGCCCAATG
>NZ_JAQYWQ010000170.1 GCF_029379315.1 Nostoc sp. S13 | reverse complement strand
ATACAGTTCAGTTAAGCATTTCTTGCTTCTCTTCCTTCTCTTGCTTCTCTTCCTTTGTGACGACAGTCGCTACAACTCTTAGCCACCCCCTTGCGGAGGTTCCCTCCGTTGGGGGGAGTGGCGTGGGAACCCCCCTTCGGGTTCACCAGTCGCCTACGGCGGGAAACCCGCCTACAGCGCTGGATTCACTGCAACGCGCTGCCTCTTTTTTGCGACGGCAGTCGCTCATGGGGGAGACCACGCCAGATGCTTCTCCCAAGGGGAGACGCTACGCGAACAAGTCGGCGAAGCCGCCCAACGCACTGGCTCCCCCAAGACCGCGCTGCCTCTCCTCTGCGGTTCGTTAAAAAAATTGCTTTGACAAAGAGTTTTAGCCTTAAGAGGCTATTTATAAAGTAAATATTAAGTAGGGTGTGTTACGGCTATGCAAGGATTTGGGAGTTCGAGAGAGTGAGAAGTAGCCGTAACGCACCATGTTTCTCGGTGCGTTAAGCGTTGCTATAACGCACCCTACAATTTAAGGTTTACTTTATAAATCATCTCTAACTGAACCGTATTGACATTTAGCGATGGCGTGTTTGCATATTGCACCACATCTGTAATTCGTAGCGAATTAAATTTTGCAATATTCTCCAATCCTAATGCAAGCCGACGCATTGTTAATGCATTGGCTTGGATTGTTAATGCATTGGCTTGGATTGTTAATGCGTTGGCTTGGATTGTTAATGCGTTGGCTTGGATTGTTAATGCATTGGCTTGGATTGTTAATGCATTGGCTTAGATTGTTAATGCATTGGCTTGGATTGTTAATGCGTTCCCCTGCATTAAAAACCCTACGCTTTTACGCAAAGCTGTACTAAGCAAACTCTATAGTCTCAACAAACTCAAAAATACTCTCCTTAATGTCTTCGGCTTCTTCTTCGACGGAATCAGGAGTTTCGCCGTTAATAAAGCTGTGCTGACTACTAACTATATACAAAAATTCACCCCTGATAAAAGTTAGCAGCCCTCGGTAAGCATCTAATCTGATCGCAGTTCCATTATTTTCTTGCTTAGAAATCGTCGAACCTTTGGGCATGTCGATTAACACGTAGTAAGCGCCCCGCAAAGTGTCTTCCAAATATTCGGTATACTCCACAGAAGCATCTGGTACATTGGCAAAAATCGCTTGGGGTACATACTTATCTACTAAGATTGCTTGTAAATATTCTTCTTGTCCAACAGACTCCAGTTCCTCTAACTGTTCTAAGGGGAAAGGATAATAATCGATTCTCAGCAAAGTACCGATGTCATCAGAAAAGCCAACTACTCCTTCCTGGCTTTGAATTCTACCGCCCTGCTGCGGATCAACCGGAATCGGCACCGTAAAATTACCTAAAGGGGATTGATATGTCTGTTCACTAAAATCTTCGATGACTACTGTTTCATCTTCGTCATCTGCATATTCTTCCTCTTCTGCTTCTTTAAAGGCGGCAATTACCTCTTTGATGATTTCCTCTGCTTCTTCATCCTCAAGTTCCAAGGCTGCTTGTAGCTTTTTGAGGTAGGCTTGTTTCGGTTTGGGGATAGTGAGTTCATCGTCTAAAAGCACTATCACCCCAGCTGCAAAACCATCTAGCACTAATTCCTCTGAGAGAGATACTTTAGCGACATTAAACAAAGGCCCAATTCCTTCTAGTTCTACAATGTCTATGAGTCTATCAACTATTTCTGTGATTTCATCTTCTGAGTATTCCTCAAAGACCTCGAATTCCCAGAGGATACCCGCTAAACTTTCTGCATCTACATCTTCAATAGATGAATCAGCGATCGCAGTCACAGTTGCGATCGCCGCCACTGCTTCCTCTGGACTTAGTGATTCCTCTGATGTCTTTGGTGAGTTAAAAACCTTGTCATACTTGGTCATAATTGCTACCTGAATTAATTATTTGATAGTAATAACATATTGAAAGTGACAATGGTCAGTTTAACAATGGAGCGAATCTTCTAGAGAAAAAGTTGGCTAATACGTGGTTTACTCAGTATTGCTCAGGTGTAACAAAACCTTGTTGACTGTCCTAAAATCTTTTGTCAAATATATACTTAAACACAAGCTAGGCTCAATATTTACCGCAAGTTACTTTGACTAGATATTGTAAATTTTTGTGATCAGAGACTTCCAACTAAAAGAATCTCCATTTAGTACGGTGCGTTACGGCGTTCGCTTTTAGCATTCCCGGAGGGTAGGCTAACGCACCGCAATAAATCAAATAAAAACGGTGGGTTACTTCCTTAACGCACCTTACTAACTATTGGAAAATTTATTTTTTGGGATTCCCGGAAGCAATTAGGGTTAATAACTGCTATACTCCTTTGTTTTTATCTTCTAGCAGATGAATTACATTTATCGATAAAATTATAAACTAGCTAGCGATAGATACCTACACCGTGGGCCGGATGTCACAATACCGAAGTTTGTAGTCAGACATAATACTCAAAAGGTTGTAGTATTGGTTCTACAAATATGAATTACTGAATTAGATAAGATTTCAAGTTTTTTTATGGTACAAACCCCTCCATCTCAGTTTTCACCAGATCAATACAAAGTTGATTCTGCACAAGAAAAAGTAGAAGCTATTATACAAACACCATCATCAGATACTGAGATTGACCTAGAGTTTCTTTACACCAGAGATATTGAATTTCGTCAGGAAACCATTTACTTTCTTGTGGTTGATCGCTTTTATGATGGCGATCCAGATAACAGCGAAGGTACAAACTCAGAATTGTACGATCAAACTAGACAAGATTGGGGTAAGTACTGGGGTGGCGACTTGCAAGGTGTCATCGATAAATTAGATTATCTCAAAAACATGGGAGTGACAGCCCTTTGGCTAACTCCACTGTTTGAGCAGGTTGAAGAGTTATTTGTTGGTAATGCAGCGCTACATGGCTATTGGACAAAAGATTTTAAGCGGCTCAATCCTCGCTACATTGCTGACGGAGAGAACCCTTCTTTAAATGTTACCCAGGAAGAAAAAAATACAACCTTTGATCGGTTAATTATAGAACTGCACAAGCGGAATATGAAGCTGGTGCTAGATATTGTCTGCAACCATAGCACACCTGATACCAGTGGTAGCAAAGGCGAATTGTATGATGATGGCGTGAAAATTGCTGACTTCAATGAAGATGTCAATAATTGGTATCACCACTATGGCGAAGTGCAAAACTGGGAAGACGATTGGCAAGTACAGAACTGTGAACTATCTGGTCTAGCAACCTTCAATGAAAATAATACTGAATATCGTGAGTATATTAAGTCAGCAATCAAACAATGGCTAGACCGGGGTGTAGATGCACTGCGGGTGGATACTGTCAAGCACATGCCCATCTGGTTTTGGCAAGAATTCACTGGCGATATGAGCAATCACAAACCAGATGTATTTATTTTTGGTGAATGGATTTACAGTAATCCTACTGACGATCTCTCAGTGGAATTTGTTAACCACTCAGGCATGACACTTCTAGACTTTGGGTTGTGTGTGGCAATTCGAGCCGCATTGGGACAAGGTTCAGAAAACGGATTCCAAACAATTCAATACATTTTTGACCAGGATTATCGCTATAACGGGGCAGCAGAGTTAGTCACTTTCATCGATAATCATGATATGTGCCGCTTCCAATCGCTGAACCCCGATCCAGCGATGTTGAAGCTAGCGATCGCTTTAATTATGACATCTCGCGGCATTCCCTGCATTTACTACGGCACAGAACAGTATCTGCATGACGACACCGATGGCGGTAACGATCCGTACAATCGCCCGATGATGGAAAGTTGGAATACTGAGAGTGAGATTTATCGTTGCATCAGGCTGCTGTCTGGCTTACGGCGACTGAATCCAGCCGTGTCAATGGGTAGCCACTGGCAAAAATACTTAACACCCGACGTTTACTGCTATGTGCGCCGCTATCGTGACTCCCTGTGTTTTGTCGCTTTAAACCGGGGAGGAGAAGTTACATTGCCAGAAGTAGAAACGGAATTACCCGATGGGGAACATACCTGCGTGGTGACTCGCGATAAGTATGAGGTAAAAGACGGCAAGATTTATGACCTAGTACTAGCAGAACGGGGAGTGCTTGTTTTCAGCCACGTTGGCGAACGGATAAAAGCACAGACAATTGTGCGCGTGCAACTCAATGGCGTGGATACCCAACTTGGTGAAATCATTGTGGTTACAGGAGATTGCCCAGAGTTGGGTAACTGGGATATCAGTAAAGCATATCCTTTAGAGTACATCAACTCGAATACCTGGTCTGCCGAGATTCCCTTTGATGAGAGTACTGGTAAGCTAATTGCTTATAAATATGCCATGTGGCGGGAAGGGCGATCGCCTCTGCGGGAAAATCTCGTAAATCGTCGTTGGGTGATTGCCAAAGAAGGTACTGTTAAATGGCGTGATACCTGGGCATCGGGAAGGGAATCTTAGAAATATCGAATGAGGTATGAAGAGCGAAGGATTAAAATTTTGATTCTTCACTCTTTTGATGTATCTTGTGTAATAAAAAAACTCTACGATTACAGCCAAGGAGAACAACGGTTGCTGTGCCCGACGCAACCTGCAAGATAACGATGCTGATCACAGGAGTAATTGCTAGATTACTTTTGTGAGATTATTTGTAGGCTAGGATTGGGCAAAAATATGAGAAATATCGCTGAAAGCAGAGAGGATAACTGTTGATGAGTAAAGGAACACTTTACAATCAGGACTTTCTGCTGTGGACACAACAACAAGCTGAGTGTCTAAAGAAAGGACGGTGGGCTGAGTTAGACATTGAACATTTGGTAGAGGAACTAGCGGCTTTGGGTCGGAGTGAACAAAAGGAACTTGGAAGTTATTTGCAGGTGCTTTTAATGCACTTACTCAAATGCCAATATCAACCAGAGCGAAAAACCAAAAGTTGGGTTAACACAATTTCAAACTGCCGAAACAAAATTCAGGATTGTCTGGAAGATACTCCTAGTTTGCAGCGCTTTCTTGAAGACTGGGAGTGGATACAGAAATATTATCGCCGTGCCCGTCGAGACGCAGCAAATGAGACTCAAATACCAATAGAGACTTTTTCCCTTGAGTGTCCTTTTAGTATCGAACAGGTTATTGAACCCGAATTTTTTGTCTAGTTAGGGAGTTCCCAGAAATAAATTATCCAAATAAACGAACCACAGAGACGCAGAGAACACTGAGAAAGGAGAATTAGAGAGGATTTTTGCTCGTTTTGGGATATTTTTTTATTTGGAAGTCCTTTACAGCGTTTTTTAACTTTATTTTGTATTTTGTTCTTTAGACATGTTGTGATGTTCTTTAGACATGTCGTGATGTTGATTAAAACCGATCTGGATCTTCTCCCAAGTCTCGCAATCGCTGTGCTAATCGTTCGGCGCGTTGCTGTTCGGCATCGGCACGTTGCTGTTCAGCATCGGCGCGTTGCTGTTCAGCATCGGCGCGTTGCTGTTCGGCATCGGCGCGTTGCTGTTCAGCATCGGCGCGTTGCTGTTCTCCTTCCTCTGGCAATAACACCACATTGCCTGCTTCGTCATAAAACCTTAACCAGATAGCAGGGTCATCTTCCACTTTGCCTTGCCAAGTGCCCAACCATAGCCCCAAAGTCTGACACCATAACCAACCTTGAGGATTTGGGGACAATATTTGGTAGCCTATATCTGTATTTAAGTGCCATCCCTGCAAAGAATTGGGCTGCAACGGATGGAATACAAAATAATCTTTTGTTTTAAACACCTGTTCGTACAAGTGCTTCTTTGCCCCCAAATCTACTGCTTTTGTGGAGTCGGACAACAACTCAACAATCACATCGGGGTAGCGTCCCTCTTCTTCCCATACCACCCAGCCTAACCGCCTTGGATTGCTATCGACATCCAGCACTACAAAAAAATCTGGCCCCCGAAAATCTTGATTGCGGGCTTGCTTGCTACTGTAGTAGACAAACATATTACCGCCTGTGAAAAAGTTAGTGCGTTCTGCCCAGTGATGCTTAAGAGAACGAATCAACAGATTCATGGCGACGCGGTGGCGGTTAGTTTCCAAAGGTTCTCCGTCATCAAAGATTAAATCTGTGGGTGGCATGGGGGGTTGCCAGTCCAGAATGTCAGTTGTAGGGTTGATTACTTCGGTGGTGATTTCCGGTGACATAGAATCGGTTTCCTGGGCGGTAGTTATCCAGTTGACACAAGACTTGCTTGGCTTTAATTATAGCGTTGGCATACCCCTACTCAAAAGCCAAGCGGCAGAACGCATGGCTCAATTTTAAGGGTTAACCAAAGGCGGGCAAGAGTTTAGCTTACCCGCCAATACAATTGCTACAAACACTAAAATTAAACAAGGGAAAAATATACTAGCGATTACGCACTCAGAGACGGAACATCAACTCCAGAGGTAATACAGATGACTACAGTATCTACAAGCACTTTATCTCAATCTGCCAAAGAGCGATCGCTTATTCTCTGGTTTGATGAAGTTGGTATTGCTGATATCCCTGTAGTTGGTGGTAAAAATGCCTCACTGGGGGAAATGATTCAACAGCTAACGCCCAAAGGCATTAACGTTCCCACCGGATTTGCCACTACTGCTTACGCTTATCGTCATTTCATTCAATCAGCAGGGTTAGAAGCAAAGCTACGCCAACTCTTTACTGATTTAGATGTTGAAGATGTCAAAAATTTACAAGAACGAGGAAAAAAAGCGCGATCGCTATTAATCCACACCCCATTTCCTTTAGAATTGCGGCAAGCGATCGCCACAGCATACCTTAGTCTTTGTGAACGATACAACGCAGAGACAGATGTTGCAGTCCGTTCTAGCGCCACTGCTGAAGACTTACCTGATGCTAGTTTTGCCGGGCAACAGGAAACTTATCTCAACGTTGTCGGTGCCGAAGGAGTTTTAGCAGCTTGCCATAAATGTTTTGCTTCCCTATTTACCGATCGCGCCATTTCTTATCGCCACACCAAGGGATTTGACCATTTTAGCATTGCTCTAGCTGTGGGCGTGCAAAAAATGGTGCGCTCTGACTTAGCTACCTCTGGGGTGATGTTCTCTATTGATACAGAAACCGGTTTTAAGGATGCGGCACTGATTACAGCCGCCTATGGTTTAGGCGAAAACGTTGTTCAGGGGTCTGTAAATCCCGATGAATACTATGTTTTTAAACCAACTTTAAAAGCTGGTTTCCGCCCAATTATCGATAAAAAATTGGGCAGCAAAGAACTGAAAATGATTTATGATGACGGCTCCAAATTTACGAAAAATGTGGCTGTTTCGGCCAGTGAAAGAGGCAAATTTGCCCTGAGTGATCAAGAGATTTTACAACTAGCAAGTTGGGCGTGTTTAATTGAAGACCATTATTCCCAAGTCCACGGTATTTTTACTCCAATGGATATCGAGTGGGCAAAAGATGGAATTACTAATCAACTTTTTATTGTGCAAGCGCGTCCCGAAACCGTCCAGTCGCAGAAGACGGGAAATGTATTGCGGAGTTATCGGTTGTTATTGGAAACTGGAAACTGGGGACTAGGAACTGGGGAAAAATCTTCCCAATCCCATTCGGCTACGCTCACGGCAAGCCCAACCCCTCTAATTACTGGGCGTGCGATTGGAGAAGCAATTAGTCAAGGAAAAACACGCCTAATTTTAGATGTTCAGAAACTCGGACAGTTCCAAGCCGGGGAAGTTTTGGTGACAGAGAGAACTGACCCTGATTGGGAACCAATTATGAAACGCGCCAGTGCAATTGTCACCAACTCTGGTGGTAGGACATGTCATGCAGCAATTATTGCGCGAGAATTGGGTGTACCTGCGATCGTGGGATGCGGCAATGCTACGGAAATTTTAAAACCTGGTCAAGAGGTAACAATTTCTTGCGCTGAAGGGGAAGAGGGAAAAGTTTATGCAGGTTTATTACCTTTTGAAGTTGAAGAAGTCGCTTTAGAGAACTTACCCCGCACTCGCACTCAAATTTTAATGAATGTGGGTAATCCTCAAGAAGCATTGAGTTTATCCGCAATTCCCAACGATGGCGTAGGTTTAGCACGGACAGAGTTTATCATCGCTAATCAAATTCAAATTCATCCAATGGCGTTGATTCACTATGACTTGTTAAAAGATGAATTTGTCAAAGCTAAAATTGCTGAGATTACTACACTTTACGACGATAAACCCCAATATTTTGTAGATAAATTAGCCCAAGGTATAGGTAGAATTGCGGCGGCATTTTATCCCAAACCAGTGATTGTCCGAACGTCAGATTTCAAAAGTAATGAATATGCCAATTTGTTAGGTGGGCGACAGTTTGAACCTAATGAAGAAAATCCAATGCTGGGTTGGCGGGGGGCGGCGCGTTACTATGATCAAGGTTACAGAGAAGCTTTTGTCCTAGAATGTCATGCCATCAAGCGGGTACGGGAAGAAATGGGTTTGACAAATGTGATCCCGATGATTCCTTTTTGTCGTACTCCCGATGAAGGACGTTTGGTTTTGGCAGAGATGACAAAAAATGGTTTAAAGCAAGGTGTTAACGACTTGCAGGTTTATGTAATGTGTGAGTTGCCCAATAATGTAATTATGGCTGAGGAGTTTGCTGAGGTATTTGATGGTTTCTCAATTGGTTCCAATGATCTAACTCAGTTGACATTAGGGATAGATAGGGATTCGGCATTAGTGGCACGGTTGTTTGATGAACGCAATCAAGGTGTGAAGCGAATGGTGAAAATGGCCATAGAAGCGGCGAAAAAATGCGATCGCAAAATCGGCATTTGTGGGCAAGCACCCAGCGACTATCCAGAATTTGCTCAGTTTTTGGTTGAACAAGGAATTGACTCGATTAGTCTGAATCCAGATTCGGTTTTAAAGACGATGCTGGAAGTGGCGAAAGCCGAGGGGAGTAATTCTAATTCGTAATTAGAGTAATTTATGCCAGCTAGAGACCGCTACCACGAGAACTTGAAGAATGCGCTGATCAAAGATGGCTGGACAATTGCCAACAATCCCTTTCATCTAAAATGAGGAAAGAAGGATCTTTACGTGGATTTAGCAGCCGAAAAGTTACTCATAGCAGAAAAAGGAACGCAGAAGATTGCTGTTGAAATCAAGACCTTTAGTGGTGACTCGGAAGTGGCAGACCTCGAACAGGTGAATTGGTCAGTACTTTACTTACCTTGCTGTAATGTCCCGCAATTATCCAGATAGGGTTTTGTATATTGCTGTTCATGAGGATATTTTTACTGACATTTTTGAGGAAGAACCACTTGGTAAACTTATATTGGAAGACTACAAAATTCCTCTGATCGTTTTCAATCCAAAGCGGGAGGTTATAGTCCGATGGATACTCTGGAACAATAGACTTATCCGGAAATGAGAACTTTATTTGGCTGAAACCTAGCTCTGGAGAGGGTTTTAGAGGTTCCTGTTTTATATAAGCTAAAAAGCCAGCTATGTAAGGGTTTCAGCTATTTTGAGGTTTATTTGTGGATAAGTCTAATACAGACAGATAATTTGCAGTATTTTTACTGAACACACGAAAATTCCTTACTCTTACGGTAATATTCAGCATGAAACTATTTTTGATAAAGAACAGGATCGATATTTGGTGATGATTCTTGGTCGAGAACCAGTGCCTGAACTTTCTGTGACTGCAACACGCCGCGTGCATGGCTGTCTGATTCACATTGATATCATTGATGACAAAATTTGGATTCAACGTGATGGCACTGAAGAGGGGATTGCAACAGAACTGGTTAGGGCTGGTGTGGCGAAGGATCGGATTGTGTTAGGATTTCGGTCTGAAGAACTGAGAAAAAATTCAGAATTTGTGTAGTTTACCGCCGCAGGCATCGCATAACCAACCGTAGTTGAACTTCTGGATAACTGCCTATAGCATAGCGATCGCCATATTTTATTTGTGTAATTGTCTACATAACTTTTGACTACTCAACCATAAGTATCTTACTATTTTGCAGAATGGCGATTTAGTTTAGTCAAAGGTAAGATGACAATTCTGTTGGAAACCGAACGCTTGATTATTCGCAGTTGGATACCCGAAGGCGATGCCGAGCAAGCCTTTGTAATTTATAATGACCCTGAAGTTACGAACTTTCTAGGTAAAGCTTCCAGCGTCACAAGCATTGAGTCACAGCGTCAGCGCTTGATTGAAGGTATTCAGCGATCGCATCGACGCAACAATGGTATTGGAACTTGGGCAATTGTGGAAAAGGAAACTATGACAATTGTCGGAACTATCCTTCTGTTACAATTACCCGACAAAGATGGTTTACCCACTCAAGATTATGAGGTAGGCTGGCATTTGAGGCGAGCTTCTTGGGGTAAAGGGTATGCAACAGAAGCAGGACAAGTTATGCTCAACTACGGATTTAGTGTTTTGAATTTGCCAGTAATTTATGGCGTAGTAAAACCAGAAAATCATGCTTCAATCCGTGTAACAGAACGGCTGGATATGAAACCAATAGGGCGGACAAACAAGTATTACGGCATTGAACTACTCCTGTTCCAACTAGATGCACCTGAAGAGTGGAGGGGGAGCAGGAGAGCAGGGGGCAGGGAGTAGGGGGGCAGGGAGCAGGGGAAGCACGGGAGCAGGGGGATAAGGAAGACAAGGGAACAAAAAGAATACCATGCCCCATGCCCCATGCCCAATGCCCAATGCCCCATGCCCAATGCCCCATGCCCAATGCCCCATGCCCAATGCCCAATGCCCAATGCCCAATGCCCAATGCCCAATGCCCAATGCCC
>NZ_JAQYWQ010000057.1 GCF_029379315.1 Nostoc sp. S13 | reverse complement strand
GAGCGTCTTGATTCTGACTCCTGAATTCTGACTTCTGAATTCTTCTTCAATAATTGCTATTGCCTATAGTTGTGCTGTTTTAATTGGTCATAATTCTCGCTCCTCTGGACTATTGTCTAGCCTACAAAATAATAACCTCACCCCGCCCTTCGGGCACCCCTCTCCTTATTAAAGAGAGGGGATATCGGTTATGCGCTGAAGTATTTTGCTAGTGGGTGGTAAGCAATAATCGCAGTGGTAGACTGTTCTGGATAAAGTTGTTCACTTTCATCCATATACAAGTTAATCCTGTCAGTCTGCAATAACTCCAGTTGCTTATACTGGTCTTGGATATTCGGGCAAGCTGGATACCCAAAACTATACCGGGAGCCACGATAGCGCTGTGCCAATATATCCCGAATATTGTCGGGTTCTTCAGCAGTAAAACCTAACTCTCGGCGAATTCTGGCGTGTGTCCACTCAGCAATCGCCTCCGCCACCTGCACCGCCATACCGTGGAAATACAGATAATCGGTGTATTGATTCGCAGCAAACAGCTTTTGAGCGAACTCTGTGGCAATCTCCCCTACAGTCACCGCCTGCATCGGGAAGACATCAATGATTCCCGAATCCTTTGGTGCAAAGTAATCTGCTATGCACAGCCGCCTTAACGACTTCTGTCTGGGAAACTCAAAAATTGCAACCTGTTGTGATTGGTTCTCTGAGTCATATATATGTAGAGAATTCCCCTCAGCTTGACAAGGGAAATACCCATAAATCACCTGCGGATGCAACAGATTCTCTTCAATAATTCGCTGTTTCCAAGTTTCTAAAACTGGGTAAACTTTCTCAGCTAAGAAAGCCTGATATTCTTCCTTAGATTGTTCCTTTGGCTTGCGGAATTGCCACTGTCCAGCAATTAAAGCTTGTAAATCCAAGTGCCAGAATATTTCCTCAATGGGAATATCACTAGGCTGCAATAACTGCGTTCCCCAGAAAGGCGGTGTTGGGCGTTCAATATCTACAGCCACAGCATCAGAACGTCTCGTATCTAGTTGTTTTGGTTCAGCAGATGCTGTTTTTTCAGCAGATGCTGTTTTTTCAGCAGTTGTAGTTACTGGTTCTTTATGACCATTCACCGAAATTTTAGCAGTTTCAACTTCATCCAAAAATCCCTGCAAATCTTCCCAGTTACCAGCGGCCTTTGCTGGCATTAATTTATCCATGAAGTGCAAGTCAGAAAAGGCATCTTTGCCATAAACAACCTTACCTTTGTAGGTTTTTTGGCAATCTTCATACACAAATTTTGGAGTCAACGCCGCGCCACCTAATATCACAGGGACACTAATTCCCTTTTCGTTAAATATCTCCAAGTTCTCTTTCATGAAAGCGGTGGATTTCACCAGCAAACCACTCATAGCAATACAATCAGCTTTGTGCTGTTCGTAAGCTTTGATAATGTTTTCCACCGGCTGTTTAATTCCCAAATTAATCACCTTGTAACCGTTGTTGGATAAGATAATATCCACCAAGTTTTTACCAATGTCGTGGACATCGCCTTTGACTGTGGCAATGATAAAGCTTCCCTTACCATTGTTGCCAGATTCAGATTTTTCCATGAATGGTTCTAAATACGCCACCGCCGCCTTCATGGTTTCCGCAGATTGCAAGACGAAGGGTAACTGCATTTGTCCAGAACCGAATAATTCCCCGACAACTTTCATGCCATCTAGCAGGAAGGTGTTGATAATTTCTAAGGGGGGATATTCTTCTAGGGCTTTTGTGAGATGTTCTTCTAAGCCAATGCGTTCGCCGTCGATGATATGGCGTTTGAGACGTTCTGGGATGGGGAGATTTTCATCTAAGGAGCGATCGCGTTTTGTCGTCACCCCGGCAAAGACTGTGGTAAGCTCTCCCAAGGGATCATAAACGCAGACGTTACCCTCAAATTTCCGCTCGTCATAAATCAACTGGCGACAGATTTGTTGATGGCGTTCCTCAATCTTCGAGAGCGGTAAAATCTTGTTAGCACTGACAATGGCTGCATCCATTCCCGCCGTCGTTGCCTCGTGCAAAAACACTGAGTTCAGCACCATTCGTGACGCTGGATTTAAACCAAAGGAAATATTGGAAACACCCAAAATCACATGACATCCAGGTAATCCTTGACGAATTCGCCGGATAGATTCAATTGTGGCTTTACCGTTTTCTCGGTCTTCTTCAATCCCGGTGGAAATTGGTAAAGCTAGGGTATCAAAGAATATTTCTGTGGCTGGTATACCATATTCTACAGCTTGACGGTAAGCGCGTTGTGCGATCGCAAACTTTTTGTCTGCTGTCCGCGCCATCCCATCTTCATCGATAGTACCAATAACTACACCAGCACCGTACTTTTTCGCCAACTCCAGCACTTTCAAAAAGCGCTGTTCCCCATCTTCGTAGTTGGTGGAGTTCAGCAAACACTTACCACCGGCAACCTTTAAACCTGCTTCCATCTTTTCCCATTCGGTGGAGTCAAGCATTAAAGGCAATGTCACATTATTCACAATGCGCGAAACTAATTCGTGCATATCTCGCACGCCGTCGCGTCCCACATAATCCACGTTGACATCAAGGATATGTGCGCCTTCTTTTACCTGCGCCCTCGCCATTGAAACGAGTCCATCCCAATCTTCCGCATTTAGCAAATCGCGGCACTTCTTGGAACCACTGGCGTTGAGACGTTCACCGACAATCAAGAAAGAATTATCTTGATCGTAAGGCTGAGTCGTGTAAATTGATGCTGCTGCGGGTTCTAAACTTGGGTGTCTAACTTTTGGCTTCAAGTCTTTAGCAAGTTCTGCCAATTGTTGAATGTGTTCTGGACGCGTCCCACAGCAACCCCCAATCACTTGGACACCCAAATCTTCAACAAAATGCATCAGCGACATCCGTAATTCCAACGGTGTCAAACGGTAGTGCGCTTGACCGCCGACGTTCTCAGGTAAACCCGCGTTGGGAATACAGGAAACGATAAAAGGTGAATGTTCTGCCAGATACTTGATATGTGGTTTCATCAAGTCTGGGCCAGTGGCGCAATTCAAACCGAGAATGTCAATTGGGTAATGTTCCAGAATTGTCAACACAGCACTGATTTCTGAACCAACCAACATTGTGCCCATGCTTTCCATTGTCACAGACACCATCAACGGACGGCGATCGCCTTTTTTGGCAAACACTTCTTCAATGCCATTCAGCGCCGCTTTAATTTGCAGCACATCTTGGCAAGTCTCCACCAGAAATAAATCGACACCACCATCCCACAGCGCTTCTGCTTGTTCAGCAAAAGTAGCTTTCATGGTGTCAAAGTCAATATGTCCCAAGGTAGGAAGTTTCGTTGTCGGGCCGATGGAACCTGCTACAAACCGGGGTTTTTCGGGCGTGGAAAATTCCGCAGCCACACGCTTGGCCAATTCTGCGGCTGTCTTACTGAGGTAGTAGGCTTGGTCTGCTAAGTCATATTCTGCCAGCACCAGGGACGTACTGCCAAAGGTATCTGTTTCAATCACATCAGCACCAGCCGCGAGAAAGTCGCGGTGAACCTTAGCGACAGCTTCGGGTTTCGTGTGGACTAAGTATTCGTTACAACCTTCATACTGTGGACCGCCGAAGTCTTCAGCAGTGAGGTTTTGAGTTTGTAAGTTGGTTCCCATCGCCCCGTCAAAGACGAGGACTGGGCTATCTGGACTACGCAGGCGTTCAAGGAAAGGATGAGTCATATTTTCCTAGAAGAATTTGGGTCAGTCGTATAATATTCGACTTACTTTATTATTTCCCAAAATTTTGAGAGTTTTGCCAGTATGTAATAGACTTATCCGGAAATGAGAACTTTATTTGGCTGAAACCTAGCTCTGGAGAGGGTTTTAGAGGTTCCTGTTTTATATAAGCTAAAAAGCCAGCTATGTAAGGGTTTCAGCTATTTTGAGGTTTATTTGTGGATAAGTCTAATGGAAAAACTTTGATAATATACTGAAATTACCAATGTGTCTATAATATCACTCTAAAGAATGAGTTAGTTCATATAGAGGTTGTTCTATGGAAAGAAGGAAAATTTTAATTGCAACTAAAACATACCCTTCAATTAGCACCAAATATCAAGAAACAGTCTGTACAGCAGGAGTTTTATTAGATGATGAGAAACCAGTTCAGTGGATTCGCATTTATCCCATTCGGTTTCGTCAATTAGATTTTGATAAACGTTATCCAAGATGGTCAATTATAAGTGCTAAAATAGAAAGAAATGACAAAGATTATAGAGAAGAAAGTTTTCGTATAGATGATTCTTCGATAGAAGTAATACGAAAAATTGATACTCGCAAAAACTGGGAAGAGCGAAAAGCCTTGGTTCTGCCACTGGAATTCAAATCTATTCGGGAGATTAAAGAACAAGGTAAGTCTCTTGGTATTATTAAACCACAAACTATAAAAAAATACTTTTGTAACGAGACAGAACGAGAATGGAACCCAAAACAACAAGGAATATTGGATCAACTAGACTTGTTTGAACCTTCAGTGCAGTTAGATAAAATCCCTTACAATTTTGGTTACGAGTTTATGTCTCAAGATGGAGATAAGCATCGTTGTACAATAAGCGATTGGGAAATTCAACAACTTTATAGAAATTGTAGAGATAGATCAAATGAAACAAGTATGGACAATAAAGAAAAGGAGGCTTTAGAAAAAGTACGCCAAAAACTAGAAGATGAGTTTTTAAGCAAAAAAGATTTATACTTTATCATGGGAAATCTAAAAACTCATAAAAATAGCTTTATGATTATTGGGATATTTTACCCACCATTACTAAAAATGTAATATTGAAACTTGATTGGTTCCAGGAATTGAAAATGAAGATTAAAGATATTGCTAAAACAACATGTATACTTACTTTTGGATATGGCAATCGCAAAGACTACGATGCCTTCTTAGAATACCTACTAAAGTTTAATGTGGAATGTGTTGTTGATGTCAGAATGGTTCCTCGTGCTTGGAGTCGTAAATGGTACGGGGACAAAATTAAAATATTCTGTGAATTAAATAATATTGAGTATATTTCTAAAACTGCTTTAGGCAACACATCTGGTAAAGAAAATTGGATTCCAGTAAATCAAGAAGAAGCAGATAAAGCTCTACATGAAATTGCACAAATTGCTCAAATGGGTAATGTTTTACTGTTGTGTGCTGAAATGAACCCGAATCGCTGTCATCGAAAAGAAGTTGCTGATTGCTTGGGAAACTTGGTATCAATTCCTGTTAAGCACTTAGAGTAATAAACTACAATTTTTTCAATACTTAGAGAAGAGTATTTAGTATACCTCATCTTGGAAGAGACGATCACCTGTAGCGTTGATGGTGCCGCAGCTACGCCCGTCCTAGACATCACAATTATCAGGTGGGCGATATTATAGATTTATCGTAGGGGTATGGCATTGCCCATCGACAGAGGTGAGCTTTCACTGATTCTACACATAGTCAGATGAAATATTTTCGCCAAGTTTCTTATCTTAGGATCACAACTTAGAGTTGTGACTCCGTTCAGCTCAAAGATGGAAAAAACACCAGGAGTATAACTTGAGTCCTACTATGGATTTAAATTCTTTGTTCAATCTAAATACATTTATTGAATTATTACTGGGGATTAGTTTGAGCGCGGCGGCTGGCTTTCGAGTATTTGTACCACTGCTAGCATTGAGTGTGGCTTCAGTTTTTTGACATTTAGATTTGCCCACTAACTTTGATTGGCTGGAAACACCTCAAGCTGTTATTGTATTTGCAGTCGCTTGTTTGCTGGAAATTATCGGTTATTACATTCCTTGGTTAGATCATCTCCTGGATATTGTTGCCACACCTGCGGCATTTATCACCGGGACAATCGTAACAGCATCTGTTGCTCCAGAGATGAATCCATTGGCGCAATGGACGTTAGCTTTAATTGCTGGTGGTGGAACCGCAGGATTAACTCAGGGATTAACGAATATATTGCGGATAAGTTCTACAGGCGTTTCAGGTGGATTAACCAATCCAGTTGTCTCAACCATTGAGTTGGTCATCGCAATCGGACTGTCTGTGCTGGCGCTAGCTTTACCAGTGGTAGCACGAGTGATTGTAATTGGTTTTCTAATAATAGCTATGCAAAGAATCTGGAATTTCTTCTTGGATAAACCATCTTCTCAAACTAACCAAACCGTCTCTCCACCAAGAGAATTGGGCTAAGTACTCAGGCATTTGTTTCATAGCTGCGTCACCGTATAGCCCGTACTTCTCTACGAGACGCTGCGCGTAGCTTGCTTCCCCGTAGGGGTGCGGCAAGCTCAGTAACCATCGTAGACATCGCAATTATAAAGCGATCGTAGGTAGTGTTAGCGCGAAAGTAAAGGATAATCGTAGGTTGGGTTGAAGAACGTAGCTTTCATTCCGCAGGCTAACCCAACATTTCCAGTGGTTTTTGACGCTAATCCAAGCCTATTGATTTATAATTCCAAAGCCGCTATTGGACAAAAATTCACCTGATTAATTGTCTCAGAGGAAAGAGAACCCAGCTTTCTGAGAATCATAGATTTATTTAATGTAAAAATTGACTCACAGCGAACTACAGACTCAACTTTAATACCTGCACTGGCAATTTCATCGCCCGTTATTAAGTATTGCGTCACAGTTAAAGGGCGATTAGTGTTGGAAGTACAAGGCACAACCATCAAATCATCAAGAATTTGATTCAATTGATTTGCCGAAATTACAACAGCAGGGCGAACTTTAAACTGTGCCAATCCGGTTGAAGGCATGGGGACTCGACACAACACAACATCACCGCGCTGTAAGTTCATCAGCAAATACTTCGTCGTAAATATCATTTTCAGAACTTACCCAATCCTGATAAGCCTGAGATTCAACAGCAGGATTAACCGGTTTTTCGCCATTGTTGAAAGAAAGAGCTAAATCTAGCAGTGCTGATAACTGCTCATTATTTAGGCGTTCAATCACGCTTAGAAGTTCTTGACGAATACTCATGGAATTACCAACTGCTAACTATATTTAATGTATGTCATCAGACGATCGCCTGTAGCGTTGGTGGTGCGATCGCATTCCAACACTCTCAATCATACCGCCGAAATAGGATAATCGGATAATAGGATAAACCACTAAATGAACATAGCCTAAAAAGCTATGCAAAAATTAAGCGGTTGTACGCTGTGCAAGGTTGATGAGTGAAAAAAAGGAATTACGGGGCTATGTTTCTCCAGAGTTAAACCGATTGTTTCGGGCTGTGGTAGCTCTCAAAGAAAAAAACCTCAGCGATACTATCGCTGAGGCTCTAGAAGACTGGCTCAATAAGCCTGAAAACCAGGAGCTAATTAAAAAGCATAATTTGGGTAATTGAAGAAGAATTCAGAAGTCAGAATTCAGGAGTCAGAATATAATCAGTGGGGGATTCAGACCCGCCACTACGAAAGTTGACCACCAAATTTTCTTGTTTTGTGGGGGTGCAAAAACGCGGTTTATTCATCCACCAGTCGCACAAAATTCATTCTGAATTCTGGCTCCTGACTCCTGAATTGTGTTTGATAAATCGAAGAAATTCAAAAGGGTGGCAATTCTTTAAGAATTGTGAACCGAATATGATTAATTGCCAAATCACCGATGGGGATATCTTCTTTGGTTAGCCGCGCACCTTGACTAGTCACAGTTTCAAAGGTGATACCTTTGCCAATTTCAATGTGATACCAGCATAAGCCCATAAAAAAGCGCGTCGGATAAGGCCCACCTTCACCCACATCGTCAGGATTTGATTCCATTGGCAACCAGCCAAAATTCGGGACGTAGAACTCCAGCCAAACATGATTAAAGTCGGGTTGTAGCGGCACACCTTGTAAGTCACTATGGGCAGGACATTTATACCTACCTACGGTGCGACAGGGGATACCATTTAAACGAGATAGGGCAAGTAAAACGCCGACATATTCGCCACAGGAACCAACGCCCCGTTCTAAAACTGTATCTGGCGCGTCAATGTAAGGTTTAATACCGTAAGATAACTGATCATAGACATAGTTGCGGATGCTGTGCATTTTCCGCAACACATTGGTTTCAGAACCAATCGCTTCTCTGGCAGCACGGCGAACAATGGTAGTATCCATTGCTAAATCGTCGTCATCCACTAGGTAGCGTGTTTCTAATTCTCTTGACAGTTCAGGGATATTTTCTACATCTCTGGGTGTGATGCGATACTTAATCCCTCGAACTTCCAAAAGTGCTTTCCAGCCAAATACATGCCGTTCTCCTGGGGCAAGAGAATCAAATTTAAAGACTGCTACACGTTGCCCCTCGATCACTTGTTCGGTAAAGGGTATACCAATGGGTTCAACGTGTTTCACCTTTTGACGCTCAGTTTCGGATGGTAGGGCGATGCGCCATTCTACTTCAGGTAAATTAACCTCATCTAAGGGAGCGATTTCCTCAGCATAGGACATTTCAATCAGATAGCCATTAGAAAGGGCGTAGCGGTTATCTGGCTGGTAATCATAATACAGAGGGTGAATAAAAGTGCGATCGCGGAATGTTAGCTCATAACTCGGATCAGCATTTGGGTTATCCCGAATATAAGCCTCCTCTGAAGCGTAAGCGACGTAAATACTTTCTTTGCCTGTTTCGTCATTTTTATGTATCGCTATGCCTGTGGGAGATTCAAAGGGTGTCAGAACACTGAATTTAAGTTCTCCTGTCGCCCGATCCATCGCGTAAACTGATTGTTCGGTGCGATCGCAAATCCACAGCATTTCTTCACTAACTGCCAAATTTTCTATCCCAACCCCAGGAGCATAAAATCTGGTAATCTCTTTTCGTGTTTCGCGGTCAAAAATCAGAATGTAGCCCAGCCTTTGCGAGCTGACATAAACTGTTGTTTCCCAAACAGCAACGCCGTCAGCCTCATAAGGCAATGTTACAAAATGTTCCAGATCCAAAGTATTGAGCTTGCACAAGTAAACACTATTTTCTCGGCTCACCCAGAGGGTATCTGACCACGCCGCTAGACCAGTGACATCGGTAAATTCTTTAACTTGATGGGGATTGAGAATTTTGCTGTTGTCAGACGTGGGATCAATCTCCAGTAGATGCCCTTTAATACTATCAATGGCAATCAGTCTATCTTTAATGAAAGTGATACCACACAGGGAAGCAGCAGTAAGCGGTCGAATTGTTTTTTGCCCAAACATCTGGCTTGTGGTCAAAGTGGGGAGTGCAAAACTCATATTAAGCATATTTCTTCAATTGTTTAGCAAGGCTGGGCAATTCAAAATTAAAAATTCCGCTTGAGAAGTTTGCTAGATCGGTAAACCCTACTGGCACCTCAGTTGGCTTGAGCGAATAAATACACAAGTGACTGACTCAACTTTGGGCAAAATTCAAAATAAAGAAATGCAATCGTGCCATACATCCTGGCTATTGACTAGATGTAAATAAAAGCAATGGCAGCCTAAAATTAATTGTGGCATATGGTCTTAAACAAAGCTTCAAAGCTCTATTACTCACAATTATCTGTATAATCTGTTTCAAAAAACTCTTTCGTGAGAAATAACACTATCTCAAAAAAGGATAAATTTACAAATCTTAAGAATAAGATTTATATTCATCCAACTAAGCGATCGCCTTAATGTAACTTTAGAAGATGGTTTTATAGCCATCACTAAATTATGATCAAATTTTGTAACCATTTGCTGTGACCTACACGATGTCTGCTAATTCTCTGCCTGAAGGTGCCGCCGTTTGGCATAGTTTAGAAGTTGATAAAGCGTTAGACCTGCTAGATAGTAATGCAGACAGTGGCTTAACACCTCAAGAAATTCAACAGAGATTGCAAAAATACGGCCCCAACGAACTTGAAGAAACTGCTGGCCGTAGTACTTGGGAAATTCTGCTGGATCAGTTCAAGAACATTATGTTGTTGATGCTGATTGGCGTAGCTCTCATTTCTGGGTTGATAGACCTATGGGGTTGGCGAACGGGCACCTTGAAGCCTGGTGAAGTGCCATTTAAAGATACGATCGCCATCTTAGCAATTGTCATCCTGAATGGCATACTCGGCTACGTCCAAGAAAGCCGCGCCGAAAAAGCCCTGGCAGCCTTGAAAAAACTCACCTCTCCTTTGGTGCGAGTCATCCGCGATACTAGATTGGTGGAGCTAGCAGCCAAGGAACTAGTACCCGGAGATGTGATGCTGCTGGAAGCTGGGATGCAGATAGCCGCAGATGGACGCTTGATAGAACAGTCTAATTTACAAGTGCGTGAGTCGGCACTGACGGGTGAAGCCGAAGCGGTGAATAAACAGGCAACGCTAAAATTACCTGAAGAAACGGATTTAGGCGATCGCCTGAATGTCGTCTTTCAAGGAACCGAAGTAGTCCAAGGACGAGGCAAAGTTCTGGTGACTAACACCGGAATGACTACAGAACTGGGTAAAATTGCTGCGATGTTGCAGGCGGTAGAAAGTGAGCCTACGCCTTTACAGCAACGGATGACTCAACTCGGTAATGTCCTGGTTACGGGTTCTTTAATTCTCGTGGCGATCGTCGTCGTCGGCGGTGTGATTAAGGATGGAGGTTTTAAAAACATCCAAGAACTCTTGGAAGTATCCTTGAGTATGGCGGTTGCTGTGGTGCCAGAAGGTTTACCAGCTGTAATTACCGTCACTCTGGCACTGGGAACCCAGCGAATGGTACGCCACAATGCCTTGATTCGCAAACTGCCAGCAGTGGAAACATTGGGTTCTGTAACTACCATCTGTTCTGATAAAACCGGTACACTGACTCAAAATAAAATGGTGGTGCAATCGGTTTCCACAAATAACAAAACTTTTCGCGTCACTGGCGAAGGTTATGCTCCCACAGGGGATTTTCAGTTAAATGGTCAAAAAATTTCTCTGGAGGAGTCTCCAGAAATCTCAGCTTTGTCAGTCGCCTGTGCCGTTTGTAATGATTCAGTCTTGCAAAAAGAACAAGGTGAATGGGCGATTTTGGGAGATCCCACAGAGGGGGCATTGTTAACACTGGCGGGAAAAGCTGGAATCGAAAAAGACCAGTGGAACAGTAAGTTACCCAGAGTTAGGGAGTTTCCCTTTTCCTCGGAACGCAAGCGGATGAGCGTGATTTTTCAGGTGCAGCAAGTCGCCACAGGTGAAGCATCTTCGAGAGGCGTTGACCCAGCGATCGCCAGTTTATTACAATCTGAACCTTACTTAATGTTTACCAAAGGTTCTCCAGAGTTAATCTTGGCACGTTCGGCTCAGATTCATTTGGGTAATGACACGGCTACTTTAACCGAACAACAACGCCAGAAAATTTTGGCAGACAATGACCAAATGGCGAGTAAAGGTTTGCGGGTGTTAGGTTTTGCCTACAAACCCCTGACACAGATCCCACCGGAAGGTTCAGATGAGACATCCGAGCAAGGCTTGGTATGGCTGGGATTAGTCGGAATGCTAGATGCGCCACGCCCAGAGGTAAGGGCAGCAGTCCAAGAGTGTCGGAATGCAGGCATTCGCCCAGTAATGATTACTGGCGACCACCAACTAACAGCACGAGCGATCGCTACCGATTTGGGAATTGCTGAGGAAGGAGCACGCGTCCTCACAGGTCAAGAATTGCAACGGATGACTGAGCAGGAATTAGAGCAAAACGTTGACCTGGTGAGTATCTATGCCAGGGTTTCCCCAGAACACAAACTGCGAATTGTCCAAGCACTGCAACGCCGAGGCCGATTTGTGGCGATGACAGGCGATGGTGTCAATGATGCTCCAGCCCTCAAACAAGCTGACATCGGGATTGCGATGGGGATTACTGGCACTGATGTCAGTAAAGAAGCCAGTGACATGGTGTTACTTGATGATAACTTCGCCACCATTGTCAGCGCCACCAAGGAAGGAAGAGTTGTTTACACCAATATCCGCCGCTTTATTAAATACATCCTGGGCAGTAACATTGGTGAAGTTCTCACAATTGCCGCCGCACCCTTAATTGGTTTAGGAGGCGTTCCTCTTACGCCTTTACAAATTCTCTGGATGAATTTGGTGACAGACGGTTTACCAGCTTTGGCATTAGCTGTGGAACCCCCAGAACCCGATGTAATGCAACGTCCGCCTTTTAGCCCCCGCGAAAGTATTTTCGCTCGGGGATTGGGTTCTTATATGATTCGCATTGGGATAATATTTGCGATTATCACCATTACCTTGATGTGGTGGGCTTATCAACATACCCATGCCCCAGAATATCAGGGCGATCGCGATGCTTGGAAAACAATGGTATTTACTACCTTGTGTATTGCCCAAATGGGTCATGCGATCGCCATTCGCTCCAACAACCGACTGACCATCGAGATGAATCCCTTCTCTAATATCTTTGTACTAGCGGCGGTTGTCGTCACCACGATTTTGCAGTTGATGCTAGTTTACGTCCCACCCCTGCGAGATTTCTTTGGTACTCACCACCTGAATCTGCAAGAATTGGGGGTTTGTATTGGCTTCAGTGCCTTAATGTTTGTGTGGATTGAAGCGGAGAAGATATTTCTGCGAATTATGGGCAAAAAGGCTGTGTGAAAAGGAAATTTTAGATTTTAGATTTTAGATTTTAGATTTATCTAGAACTAGCCCTTTCAAGTTGACTCGTAAAATCCCTTTTTTCTCTCAGCGCTCTCTGCGGTTTAACAGTAATTTATTTAACCTTATTAGGCACAGAGAACACAGAGTAAAGAGATTAAAGAGCAATTTCTGAAAATTTTTACCCACCTTGAAAAGGTTAGTTCTATTATCTTCAATCCAAAATCTAAAATTTAAAATCCAAAATTGACTTATGTACCTCAAAACTCTAAACCTGAGACAATTTCGCAATTATCAAGACCAAAAGGTTGAGTTTACTGCTGCCAAAACAATTTTGGTAGGTAATAACGCTCAGGGAAAGTCGAATTTGTTGGAGGCGGTGGAGTTGTTGGCGACATTGCGATCGCACCGAATCACCCGCGATCGCGATTTGGTTCAAGAAGGGGAAGCCATAGCCCAAATTAATGCCACTCTTGAGCGACAAACAGGCGTTACTGACCTTACTTTAACCCTCCGCCGCAATGGTCGCCGTAGCGTTGCTCTCAATGGTGAATCTATCCGCCGTCAAATGGATTTTCTCGGCGTTCTCAATGCAGTCCAATTTTCTAGCTTGGATTTAGAACTGGTACGCGGCGGCCCCGAAGGTCGCCGCAACTGGTTAGATACACTCTTAATTCAACTCGAACCAGTTTATGCTCACATTTTGCAGCAGTATAACCATGTGTTACGCCAGCGCAATGCTTTTTTAAAACGTCATGTAGAGACATTGGATGTAACCTCTCTACACTCAGAACTTGCGGTGTGGGATGCACAGTTAGCCACCACAGGAACCAGGGTAATTAGACGACGGGATCGCGCTATCCAAAGATTAGCTCCTATTGCTACCGCTTGGCACGCCAGTATCAGTGGCAGTACAGAAATTCTGCAAATCAAGTACCTGCCTAATATTCCTTTAGAGGATAACCATCCAGAAGAAGTGCAGCAAGCTTTTTTAGCAAAAATTCAGCAGCGAGCGATCGCGGAAATGCACCAAGGCACTACCCTTGTCGGCCCACATCGAGATGAAATAGAATTAACTATTAACCAGACACCCGCTCGTCAATACGGTTCTCAAGGTCAACAACGAACGCTGGTTCTAGCCTTAAAATTAGCAGAATTACAATTAATTGAAGAAGTCGTCAAAGAACCACCATTGCTATTACTTGATGATGTTCTTGCCGAACTCGATCTATCCCGCCAAAATCAATTGCTTGATGCTATTCAAGACCGTTTTCAGACCCTGATTACTACCACTCACTTGGGTTCTTTTGATTCCCAGTGGTTGAAGTCCTCCCAAATTCTGTTTGTGAAAGCAGGAGAAATAATCCCAAATTAGTTATTTGTCACTTGTGGCTTAAGTAAATAAGTAGGAATTTTTATAACTACATACATTGAAATTTTCTTGCCGACTTAGTTATCAAGATTTGACTAATCACGTTTTTCTAACCTTTTAAAAACGTTAAGAACTAAAAAAGTCAGCACAGCACCAATTAATCCTAACTGCCACAAACCACACCCAGCAGCAATTCCTAAAGCAGCCGAAACCCAAATAGCTGCTGCTGATGTCAGCCCGTGAATTTGAAGTTGCTGCGTTTGCTGGGAAGATTGGCGTACAATTTCTCCAGCACCGAGAAATCCCACACCGGCTGCAATCCCCTGAATCACGCGACTGAGTGCATCATGACTGGACTGTGACCCATCTGTTTGCATAATTATCAGAGTAAACATAGCTGAACCTAAGCTCACAAGTATATGAGTTCTTAAACCCGCTGGTTTGTGCCTAATTTGGCGTTCTAAGCCGATAATTGCGCCAATAAGCAATGCTAGGCATAGCCTGAAGCTGATATTTAGCCAATCATTAGTTGCAAGGTAGTAAGTGTTTGCCAATACTTAAATAGGTAAGTGGGAATATTTATTAACTATGTTAAGAAATTTAAATTGTCGAGTGCGTTAGTTTATATTTGTTTACATTTATTGAAATTTTATTGCCGACTTACTTAGTCTGATATAGATAATTTTATAGATTAGGTTGTTTGCTAATATAATTATAAAAATATGGCGTTTCCTGATCTGGTGAGATGCAGCTTAACCTCACTCCGATAAAGGTGCCCTTTATCTCCCCTCTCCTTACTAAAAAGAGGGGTTTGCTTCATACAGCTCAGAATAGCTATAGTACAAAACTATTTTAATCTTTGATTGATGGAGTCTAATTCAATGGGTGTAATTTAATCGCCTATATTATACAGCAGATTTCAAGGAAGTGAAGTAGACAAACTAAGTCTCAAAGCCAGGTATAAAGGTTGTTTTACTCCTTTTAGCGGAGCGGGGCGTAGCCCATTCTGACGAATGTCTTCTGAATTCTGCTGTATTTAAATTCCGATCAATTCGCGAATACTTTTTTAGTTGCAAATTAATATCTTCCATTGTGAAAATTGTTTGACAATAAGATATTATTTTGGTCAACAATAAATAAAGGTTTGCATTCTTAAATTATGACAATGATCATAATCTGAGCAAACGACATGACTTTTAACTTTATTGTTTTTTGGCTATTTAAAATGACTGAATTATAAAATTATACCTGAAATTGCTAGATTTAACCCATACACTCAATAATTAAATATGATACCGCTATGTATAATCTCGTAAAAGAACTAAACCCCCGGTTTCGGGGAAGGAAGGCAATGAAGGAAAAAATTTGATTAAAGGAGTCAAATTACAGCAATCCATCGTGTAACCAGCAATTAACCGTAAATGCTGAAAAATCCTCCTACAGTGGATTGATGACTGATAACGTATCAGGAAGTAATGCCTGTGGCTACAAATAGACAACTGACACTAACAAATTGAGTGGACAAACTCTACTGGCTAGACCAAATTAAACTACAAGACCGCGCCAAAGTAGGTGACAAAGCGTTTTACTTGAGCAGAATCATGCAGCGTGGCTATCCGGTGGTGCCTGGTTTTGTTATTTCGGCAGAAATTTTGCGACAATTTCTCGAAAATCTCAATAGTTCAGAGTCATTAGTGGCTGACTTACCCTATTCTTCGTTACACCTAGATGTAGCTAATTGGCGTCAACTTCAGCAGGTAGCTAGTCGCTTGCGCCAAGAAATTCTCACTGCGACTGTGCCACAGGAGTGGGTGAGTACAATTTTCCAAGCAGCTACAGAATGGCAAACTGGCTGTTTGATTCTTCGACCTACCTTAGCAGTATCAACTGCTACCCCAGCTATGAAGAATATATCTGGTTTGCTGGAGTCGGTGTTTTGCCAGTGCGAACCCGAAGCGATCGCTTTGGCATTAAAGCGTACCTGGAGCCAGATATTTCGTGCTAGAAGTCTACTATATTGGCAACGAGCCGGAATTGACCTGCAACAAATAAATCTAGCAGTTTTGGTGCAACCTATTGAAAATGCGATCGCTAGTGGTTTGCTCAGAGCCAACTCTTCTGGGTGGGAAATTGAAGCTACTTGGGGATTGGGAATTGCGATCGCTCAAGGCGAAGTACAGCCAGATATCTACTACATTCAACAGGAAACTGGGGTTGTACTTGAGCAACAGCTGGGGGATAAAATGCTGGCTTATGGTGTTGATGATGCAGCAGCTGGAGCTTTTTCGCAAGCGGTGCCGAAGTCAGTGCTAACAGCAGATCACACTTGTCTGAGTACCTACCTAATTCCCTCAGTCCAACAAAAACAGTATGCTTTACAAGAAGAATACTTACAACAAATAATTGCTCTGGGAACTCAACTGGTGAGTGAACTAGGTAAAACCTTTGCCATTAAATGGACTATCACTGGGCAAACTACATCTGGCAAGCTCTACATAACACAAGTTAGTACTCCCCAATCTCTAATTCCCCCCGTACACTTCATTCGGGGAATAGGGGCAGCAGGAGGACGTATTGTAGCGACTGCCGTCGTAATTATTAATCCCCAACAGAAACCCGAACAACTACCAAAGGGAGTGATTTTAGTAATACCAGCGATCGCACCTGATTGGTTGCCATTACTGCAACAAGTTGCTGGTATTATTACTGAACAAGGCGGATTAACCAGCCACGCTGCCATTCTTGCCAGAGAACTAGGTATTGCCGCAGTAGTGAACGCCACATCTGCGACAAGCTTAATCCAAACTGGCGAACGACTGGTGCTTGATGGGGACAAAGGAGAAGTTTATCGGATTAGACCAGAAGGGGAAAGTGGGAGAAGGGGAGAGATGGAGAGGGGGAAAGTAGCAGAAAATCCTCTGTCTCTCCATCCCCCGATCTCCCCATTGCGCCCTCCTACTCTTACTTCTCATCTACCGATGATTGCTACCCAACTGCTAGTTAACTTGAGTCAGTCCAGTTTAATAGAACAAGTGCAAAGCTTACCTGTGGATGGGGTGGGATTGTTGCGCTCAGAATTGATGGTACTAAATATATTGTCCGGGCAACATCCCAATAGTTGGATTTTAGGCGGACGTCAGGCAGAATTATTAGAGCTATGGTCTAAGCAGATTATGCAGTTTACCCGTGCCTTTGCACCTAGACCAGTTTTTTATCGTTCTTTAGATTGGCCGCAAGATTTAACATCATTGAGTGATAATTTACAATCTTCACCAAAGTCGATGTTGGGTGAACGTGGCACTTTTAGCTATTTACAAAATCCCGCAGTATTTGAGTTAGAACTGAAAGCTTTAGCGAGTGTACAGCAAGCCGGTTATAGCAATGTCAATCTCCTGTTACCTTTTGTTCGGACTGTGGAAGAATTTGTCTTTTGCCGCCGCAAAGTTGAGCAAGCTCTTTTAACTGAGGTGTCACAGTTTCAATTGTGGATGATGGCAGAAGTGCCAAGCGTACTGTTTTTACTGCCAGAATATGTCAAAGCAGGTGCAGCTGGAATTTCTATTGGTACAAATGACTTGACCCAATTACTGCTAGGAGTGGATCGAGAACAAGGAAAGTTAGCAAAAGTTTTTAATGAATGTCATCCGGCAGTTATGAGTGCGATCGCTCAACTCATCCAAATGGCCAAAAGTGCCGGAATACCTTGTTCAATCTGCGGTCAAGCACCAGCCCTCTATCCAGAAATTATCGATAAGTTAGTGGAATGGGGCATAACTTCCATTTCCGTTGAACCGGAAGCAGTAAAGCGAACATATCAAGCGATCGCTCGTGCTGAACAACGCCTAATTTTAGCAGCTGCACGACAAAAACTTTATTAGTTAGAAGTAATTTAATTTTAGATTTTAGATTTTAGATTTTAGATTTTAGATTTTACACTTTCCTAGCCTACCAGCCAACAATCCTGGTTTTCCGTTCCCCGGTGCGGGTAATGATGAAATCTTATCGCCTCGTTCATTCTCAAAATTCAAGACTTTTACGAAAATATTTTGTACTTACAAAATCAGTGGTTTATGCTTGTCATAAAGCAGAAAGGAAGCTGACATGATGAAAGAACCAGGACTTGATGGCCGTCATCGTGATAAAAATCCTCCAAAGGCGGGAGAGATTCAGCAAAAACGCAGCGATACGCTCAACAAAAACCTTCCAAAACCCATTCCTCAGTTTTCACCGGATACGACGTTAGGCGAGATGAGGGAAAAGACTGGGAAAGTTAGCGAGGATGCAGTAAGACGCGCCGTTGCGAAAATGGATAAGTGACGCTTCTAAGAATAGAGTTTTTCATTTTATGTAGACGAAATTCCCCACCCCTACCATCTTCGATAGTGACCCCATCTGTGGAACCCTCTTCCAAATCCGAAGTTGATGCCAAAAGTAGGATAGGGCGACCCATAGATGGCATAAGGGTTGTAGATGTAAGCAGGAGGAGGCGCTACGGTGTAATAACCATCTTCATTACAAACCTGAATAGTATGTTGCACAATTGTTTTAGGTACAACCTCCTCTTGCCCAGCATAAGGTAGATTCAAATAACCATCCTGAAAACCACGAGCGAATTGACACGCTTTACAGTTATATTGCGGAAAATGGCGGGAAAGTAAACCGTGCCACCATTTAATAAAGTATGAGCAGCAACAAAATCCAATAAATCCTCATCCCCAGTTTCTTTTTCTGGGTGCAAATTAAACCGTTTCTGAGGTTGGATCGAATAAACCCCACTGTTGCTAACCAATTGCAACGTTTATCTCTGTCAGGGCTTCCCTGTCCGTAAAACGTACCCGGCTGTGAAAAAGCATTGGTGCTTCCCCCTTTTGATGTTCCGATGCGAAACTGACTCTCTTTAGCAGTATCGTCTCTTTGCAAAGCTTCATCTAGGCTTCTAGGGAGATTTTCTACTTCCACCTCATTGACGCTGTAGCGTGTTCCTTCAAAGAACCTGACATCTTGTTGGCTCAAAGCCATTATATAGAAACGACCATTGCCATTTAAAATTGGCAGCAGTGGCTTGATGTGAAATCTGTCTGTAACTACGACCAACTCTTGAAAATCGATTGGCAGCGTATAATAGCGAAAAATATTTTCAGAAATAAAAATCGCCAGCCCTTGTCCCATTTGCTCCCAAAACTCTTGGCTATCAATCTCATGAGATTTTTCCAACAATGCGATCGCATCTTTCTGTTCCAAACCCGCATCAATTAAACGAGTCTCCGCTTCCTTGATCAAATTTTTAAAGCGAATTGGGTCTTGTCGCACTTCTGGCCCGGCTGGATGCGTTGGCATATAAATTGAAACACAATTATCCTTTTGGCTGTTCTATTAATGTCTTTATTTCCTCTCTAGAGATTAATTGCATATCAGATCCCTCCTATCAACGTGACCAGATGCATCAGACCAGATCATCGATATTCAATGATCTGATAAGACGTTATTTTCAGATGGTGACGGTTGAAGTCCAACCGTTTGCTTCTGAATTTATTTCACCTCAAGGAGGAATTAGTTGCATCTTTCTTTTGACAGGCAATATTCATCCGAGGAATTACTAATTAAAACCCCAAATTTAAAAGCCAAAATCGCCAGGTTGATTAAATGTTTGGCGTGTTAGAGTTTGCGCGTCTTGAGTTTATCCCTATTCTACTATCTGGTTGGCTAAGTCCTAAAGTTACTCGTTTCATAATCCAGTACAAACCTGCAAGTACCACAAAGGTAATAGTAATAATCACCAGGGGCTGTTTCCCAAGAATTTCTTCTACCCCTTTAGTCAGTACAGCATCGGGTTGAGTAATAAAATCCCAACTGTTGAAACGCAAAAATCGCCCCCAATAAACACCAACAGCACAGAGAAAATGTGTAATCAACTCAAAGCGCCAAATCCATTGGCTTTTGCCGATGCGATGTAAGTAGTAACCCCAATTAATTAACGATATTACATAAGCTTCAAATCCGCCGAGAATTACTAACAAATACACAGGAATTAGTACTAAAGTAATCATCCACACCGATTGAATTCTGCGGATATCGTCTATTAGGTGAATCACATCAGTCAACAAATATGGTGCATTTGGTAAGAAAGCATAGAAAATTAAGAATCCTAGCCACCAAAGCCAAGTGCTACCACGCTTGTAGCGAAATAGCCACACACTTAAAGCTAAAGGTATAAAAGCCAGAAATAAATTCCAAGTCATCCAACTCATATTAATTCGTAAGACATGTACAACTCTGGCTATCAATTCTTCTTTCATAGGTGCTAACTCAGAAGACGTTTGATTGTTCTAGATTCACTCTGTAGTGTTAGTGTTAACTTCAGTGATTGACTGATAAAATTTTGTACGCCCAAGGAAATTTATTTTCTCCAAGACCAGACAAGGCTTTTGTGTCACTTAAAAGTAAATGCACACTGATATAGCAGAATTCAGAATACATTCGCCAGAATGGGCTACGCCCCGCTCCCCTAACAGAAGTAAAATAGGCTTTATACTTAGCTTTGAAACGAATCTTTGTATACTTCACCTTCCTTGAAATCTGCTGTATATCTCTGAAATTTAGAGTTTTTATGTCTTTCATACTGGGGGATGAATATTTATCAACCAATCGACTTAAATCACTAGTATAGCCAGAAAATCATCAGCGTAAAATCTACCATAGAAAGAAAGTCTGAGCGACAAAAACGCCATTCAATAAGTTGCTGTGGACTTTTTTTATGGGAATTTTGTCTCTGTCATAGCTATTATATTGATTTTATTTTGACAGATAGAGTTGGTATATATCAGCAAAATTTTTGAATAAAAAGTGATAAAAGTTACTAGAAATCTGAGAGGCGATCGCCTGCGTGCTAGGCTGTTGACTTGTGTGAATTTCTGAGAAAATTGTTCATACAGCTTATGTGTTGGGAACCAGTTAAGGCAAGGGCTATGCCTTAACTTAGTCCCATTCGGAGCAAAGGGACAGAGGAAGAATTTTTGACTAATCCCCATACTCCAGATAGATTATTCTGGCTGGCTACAATATTTATTCATTTCATTCATTAAGGTATCCGACTGCTTGCCAATAGTTGTAGCTGTTGTCAGTGCTGAATCAATTTCGGCTCTAGCCTTTTGGATTTTTTCTCTACCAGATGCCGAGGCTTCTGCTGTCTTGGTCGCACCAAGTGCCCTGCCTGCCTTAGCAATCGCTTCACTGAGATTCTGAAAAATTTTGACAAAACCGCTTTGAAATTCTTTCAGCTTGGGATCTGTTAACTTCAGTTCCCGAATCGATTTAGTCACAAATTCCAAATCCTTAGACAGCTGTATGCTGGTAATCACTTGGGTTCCTTTATTTTTATCAATCAAAGAAGTTCCAGCATTCACAACTCGAATCAGCCTCTGACACTGGGAAACTTTATTTTCGCTGCAACTAGTAATGAACAAAGCAATGCTCAGGCTCACAGAAGCAATAACGGTATATTTATGTAAAACAGACATTAACACCCCAGAAACAATAAAACCAAGAATATAGTATCCAATATTACAGCTTAAGTGATGAACCCACGAGAAACTCTCAGTATTGGGATAGTTGCCTCATGTTTATATTCTCAGAGCAACATCTTGACCGCGTTCGCGTTGTCTTGACGATTTTTTGATAAACTCTTTTAGTGATTTCATCCCCTATTACGACACTTTGCACTTAGTAGTAATCACTACTTTATATTTATTTCTCTATTTTCTCACAAAATGATTTTGGATTGATACATTAGCCCTACTAATAGTAAAAAGTATTTACATAAGTCTTGGTAAACTGCATATTTGCTGGCTTAATGGTACAGTATCAATTGTTTGTATAAAAAATTATGTAGGTGTAAGCAATATCATAAAAAGAAATGGCTAAATTTAAAGTTTAGATAAAGTTTAGAAAAATATTTGAAATTGAGGTGCGGGAATTACTAAACTTTTCAAAATAGCTAACTGTAACAAAAGTATTCATAAAGCTTTGAGTAACCAGGTTCAGTCAATAAAGCGTTCTGTAATGTGAAATTATGAAGATCAACTCATCCAACTCACTGTTAACAGTACCAACTGGCCCACTAAAGATTTCAGAGTTGCCGCCTAACCATGTAGGTACAAGTGGTGAATCTATCCATCTTTCCCTAGTAATTCCTACTTATAAAGAGCGTGACAACATCCAGAATGTGGTCAGCATATTGAGTCAGTTACTGGATGAATCTATTCCAGGAAACTATGAACTGATTGTGGTAGACGATGATAGCCCAGACCGAACTTGGGAAATAGCAGAATCCTTGACACCAGAATACCCCCAGTTGCGGGTGATGCGACGCCAACAGGAACGAGGGCTGTCTTCAGCAGTGATTCGTGGGTGGCAAGCAGCGACGGGGAGTGTGTTGGGAGTGATAGATGGAGATTTGCAGCATCCACCAGAGGTGCTGATCCAACTGTTGCGTAGTGTTGAGCAGGGAGCAGATTTGGCAGTAGCCAGTCGTCATGTGGACGGAGGCGGCGTCAGCAGCTGGAGTGTTGTCAGGCGTTTCTTGTCTCGTGGTGCTCAGTTGTTAGGCTTGGTGATTTTACCGGGGGTACTGGGGAGAGTTTCCGACCCCATGAGTGGTTATTTTATGGTGCGCCGGAGTGCGATCGCCAATGCAACACTCAATCCAGTCGGATACAAAATTCTCCTAGAAGTAATCGGGCGGGGAAAGGTAGACGAAGTTGCCGAAGTTGGGTATGTGTTCTGCGAACGCAAAGAAGGTGAGAGTAAGGTTACATGGAAGCAATATATAGATTACATCCACCACTTAGTGCGGTTGCGGCTTTCCACAGGGCGAGTAGGACGATTGAGTAGAAAAGTCAATTTCCCAGTTGGCCGATTTATCCGTTTTGGGTTTGTTGGCTTGAGTGGTGTGTTTGTGGATTTAACGGTGTTTTACTTGCTGCGTACTGTGATTCATTTAGGTTTAACTCGCAGTACGATTCTTTCGGCCGGAGTGGCAATCATAAATAATTTCCTATGGAATGATTTATGGACTTTTAGTGATATTTCTCAACGGCAACGTGATCCGCATCAACGTTTCAAACGATTCTTGAAGTTCAGTGCGATCTGTTTGGCAGGAGTTGTATTACAAGCTCTAATAATTAACTTTCTTTATAATGTCTTGGGGATAAATGAGTATTTAGCTAAATTGATAGCGATCGCAGTTGCTACCATCTGGAATTTCTGGGCTAATTTAAAACTTAGCTGGCGCGTTACTGACGTTAAATAATCACAACGAGGGATTTGAGTTTTTGGTTTTTGTTTTTAGATTTTAGAACGAACTTAAATCTAAAACGTCAAATCTACAAATCCATTTGTTTGAGGCCAGGCAATGAGAGTTCTTTTCCAAGGTGCATTCTCTTTTTACAGAAAAATTATCTCGTTGCTACCTGCCGATGCTATCCATTTCCTGCCTCTAGCAAATGCAAACTCTGGCTCACAACACAAGCATTGGCATAATTGGCAAGCTCGTCTCCCTCCTTTTTGGGTTCACTCCTTGCTGAACTTGATGTGGTTGCTCATCGGCATTGGCTTGCGCCTAGCTAACTTGACTGCAAAGCCTCCTTGGACTGATGAGTTTTCCACCTTAGTGTTTAGCTTGGGGAATAATTTTTTATCAGTACCCTTAGATCAAGCGATCGCACCTGATATCTTATTGCAACCACTGCAACCAAACTCAGGCGCTAGTGTTGGTGATGTCATCCATAATTTAGTTACACAAGATACCCATCCCCCACTGTATTTTGTGCTGGCTTACTTGTGGATGAAATTATTTCCTAGTGACGGAGGATTAGTCTCGCTGTTTGCGGCGCGATCGCTACCAGCTTTAATTGGTGCTGCCTCCATTCCATCTGCTTACGTATTAGGTAGGGTAGCGTTTCGTTCGTCATTAGTGGGACACTTGGCTGCTGCCATGATGGCAGTATCACCCTACGGCATATTTCTAGCACAAGAAGCGCGTCATTACAGTTTGGCAGCTTTATGGGTAACTGCTTCCCTCACCTGCTTAGTAATTGCCACACGTCATATTCAAAACCGCACACCTTTACCCATGTGGATAGCACTTTTATGGGTAGAAATTAATGCTTTAGGTGTTGCTACTCATTACTTCTTCACCCTTACCCTCTGTACAGAAGCTGTAGTTTTGATTTTTCTGGCTTGGCTTCAATTGCAGACTAGCAGCAAATTTTCTGTTTTGTTCTCTTCTCCCTGGCGGCGCATCTATGCCGTTGTCACAGGTACTTTTGTGGCGGGTTTAATTTGGCTACCAATCTTTTTAGAGAATAGAAATCGGAGTAATTTGACCGAGTGGATTCAAGGCTCGCGCGTCGGACTAGATTGGTTCAGCCCAATTTTTCAAGCTTTAGGCACATGGATTACAATGATTTCCCTCCTGCCAGTTGAATCTCCACAACTATTGGTGATGATTCTTTCTGGACTGGTGATGCTGATTTTCTTTATTTGGGCAGTACCAATTCTGGTAAGTGGGATCAAGATTCAATTAGAGTATCCAGAAAGCCGGATGATGATTCAGGTGCTTGCTGGAGTAGCTATCAGCGCGATCGCTTTATTCTTTATCTTTACGTACTTTTTCGGTATTGATCTGACCAGGGGTGCTCGCTATAACTTTGTTTACTTTCCCGCCGTGATTGTTTTACTAGGGGCAAGTCTCGCAGTTTGTTGGCATTTTCCGAAGGAATCGATAGAAAGAGAACAAGGAAAAAATGGGACAAAAAGCATAGGCAGATGGGGAATAAACGGGAAAAAAGCCGTGATGTTAATTTGGTTAATGGGATTTGTCAGTGCAGTTACAGTATTCTGCAATCTCGGCTATCAAAAATATTATCGCCCTGACCTATTTGTGCAACTAATTCAACAAATATCCCCAATGCCAATACTGATTGCCACTACTCAGAAAACTCATGTACATATTGGAGAAATGATGGGAGTGGCTAGGGAGTTTAAACTTGCAAATTCACCCATAAATCCTCTGTTTCTCCTTGCCCATCAAGACCAAGACCCGAATACTTCCACCATTGCTCTAGAAAATACTTTAAATAAATTACCACGACCTTTTGACTTGTGGCTAGTAAACTTTCACGCCCCCGCAGCAGAAACCGTCAAAACATGCGTTATATCTGATACTCAATCTTTGCCAAGGGTGAACGGCTACGAATATGAACTTTATCACTGTCAGCAGAGTTAATCGGCTGGGAAGAAATCAATTCAAAATTCAAAATTATTCGCGCAGCGTCTCGCCATTAGTGTCAACTTAAGGTTAAAACCCATTTGTCAACGATAGGTTTTGTGAGAAACGAAGTATAAAGGTGAACTTTTTTCTGCCTTTTATACGCAAGCTGGGAGTGATGCTAATAAACAAAGCATTTTGTTATTGGTGAGGTTTGCCTTGTCGTAATTTGGCGAGAATCAAAACAACTTGCCAACGTACTGTTGTAAGTCAATGCGTTTAACTCGCCAGATATTGCCAATCACTTTGGTCTTTAACTGACCTGCTGTGATTGCTTCTGGCAGGAATTCTCTAGACAACCCAGTTAGCGCTTGTGCTTCGGCAATTGGCATCATTGAATGATTATCGCCTCTGCCCAATGCCCCAATCTATATGCATCTTGTGGAAGTTCCTCAAATATCGATATCCATAGGAGACTAGAGAAACAAGAACAAAATATATCTCATGGGTCTTGAAGCAGCGAAGGTTATAAATAGTTAAGGAGGATTTATGCGTGCAGTACTGATGGCAGGCGGTTCGGGAACGCGGCTTCGCCCGTTAACTTGCGATCTGCCCAAACCGATGGTGCCGATTCTAAATCGACCAATTGCCGAACATATTATCAATCTCCTCAAACGACATCAAATTACAGAAGTTATTGCGACATTGCATTATTTACCTGATGTCTTGCGAGACTACTTTCTAGATGGCAACGATTTTGGTGTCCAGATGACCTATGCCGTTGAAGAAGATCAGCCTTTAGGTACAGCAGGCTGTGTGAAAAATATTGCCGAACTTCTTGATGAAACTTTTTTAGTGATTAGCGGCGATAGCATCACAGATTTCGACCTGACGGCAGCGATCGCATTTCACAAACAAAATAAGTCAAAAGCTACTTTGATTTTGACTAGGGTTCCTAACCCGATTGAATTTGGGGTGGTGATTACCGACGCAGAAGGACGGATTCGGCGATTTTTAGAAAAACCCTCTAGTAGTGAAATTTTTTCCGATACCGTCAACACTGGCACTTACATTCTCGAACCAGAAGTTTTGGAATATTTGCTAGCAAACACTGAATCTGACTTTTCCAAAGACTTATTCCCTTTGCTACTAGCAAAAGATGAGCCAATGTATGGTTACATTGCTCAAGGGTACTGGTGTGATGTTGGTCACTTAGATGCCTATCGGGAGGCTCAGTATGACGCTTTAGATCGGAAAGTGCAACTGGATTGTGCCTACAAAGAAGTTTCCCCTAACTTATGGGTAGGTCAAAATACTTACATCGACCAGACGGCTGTGATTGAAGCCCCAGCAGTGATTGGTGACAATTGCCGCATCGGGGCAAGAGTACAGATTGAGGCAGGAACCATAATTGGGGATAATGTCACTATTGGTGCTGATGCAAATCTCAAACGTCCGATAGTGTGGAATGGAGCAATCATTGGCGAGGAAGCAGCTCTTTCTGCCTGTGTAATTTCCCGTGGCACTCGTGTAGACCGCCGCGCTCAAGTATTAGAAGCTGCTGTTGTCGGTTCGCTTTCCACGGTGGGAGAAGAAGCCCAAATTAGCCCTGGTGTGCGCGTTTGGCCGAGTAAGAAGATTGAGTCAGGGGCAATTTTAAACATTAACTTAATTTGGGGAAACACCGCCCAACGCAATTTATTTGGGCAACGTGGTGTGCAAGGATTAGCTAATATCGACATCACCCCAGAATTCGCCGTGAAATTGGGAGCTGCTTACGGTTCTACTTTGAAACCTAGTTCTAAGGTAACGGTTTCTCGTGATCAGCGTAATGTCTCTCGGATGGTGACGCGATCGCTGATTGCTGGTTTAATGTCAGTAGGTGTTGATATTCAAAACCTCGATGCTACAGCTATCCCCATCGCCCGCACGGTTATACCCACAATGTCGGTAGCTGGTGGTATCCATGTGCGGGTACACCCCGATCGCCCTGACTACATTCTGATTGAATTCATGGATGCTAAGGGCATTAATATCTCCAAAGCCCTGGAAAAGAAAATTGAAGGCGCTTACTTTAAGGAGGATATGCGGCGGGCGCTAATTCATGAAATTGGCGATGTATCTTACCCCAGCCAAGTGAATGACCGTTACTGCACTGCTTTTGAAAAACTGTTGCATGTTCATACACTCCGCAATAGTCGGGCAAAAGTGGTGATTGACTATGTTTATGCTGTATCAGGGGCAGTTTTACCCCAAATGTTAGATAAATTTGGCGCTGATGCAGTGGTGCTGAATGCCAGTGTGAATAAAACGGCGATGTCCGTAGCTGACCGCGAAGGACTGCTGACTCAGTTAGGTCATGTAGTCGAGGCATTAAAAGCTAACTTTGGTGTGCAAGTATCGGCTAATGGGGAACAGCTGATTTTAGTTGATGAATCAGGCTTCCCAATTCGTGGAGAAATGTTAACAGCACTGATGGTGGATATGATCCTAACGGCTAACCCCAAAGGAACAGTAGTAGTGCCAGTTCACGCTTCCAGTGCTATTGAACAAGTCGCCCGCCGCCATGATGGCAGAGTGATTCGCACTAAAGCCAACCCTACAGCCTTAATGGAGGCTTGTCAGACAAATCCAAATGTGGTCATCGGAGGTAGTGGAGAGACTGGTTTTATTTTTCCGCAACTGCATCCGGGATTTGATTCCATGTTCTGCATTGCTAAAATAATTGAGATGTTGACTATACAGGAGCGATCGCTTGCTGCTGCCCGGTCAGAATTGCCCCGTGTAATTCACAAAACTTATACAGTACGCTGCCCGTGGACAGCCAAGGGTGCTTTGATGCGTTACTTGGTGGAAACTCACCCAGCCCAAAACCTAGAACTCATTGATGGGGTGAAAATTTGTCAACCCTACGATGACAGTTGGCTGTTAGTTTTACCAGATGCCAGTGAACCACTGGTGCATTTGTATGCAAATAGCAACGATCGCGATTGGGTAGATGAGACTATCAGAAACTACCGCAGCCGTGTCCAGACATTTGTGGAAAGACAACAAGAATATCAACCCGCCGAAGTTTAATTCGTAATTCGTAATTCGTAATTGAATTCTTTAATTACGAATTACTGTCTTGGCCACGGAGGGCGAGTCCGCGTTGGCGGAGCCTCTCAAAGAGAAGCGTCAACCCCTTCTCTGCGAGACGCTACGCGAACGGGGAATTCAAAATTAAAAATTAAAAATTAAAAATTAATAATCCCCATAAATCAATTTAGCGCAAAGTCTGAGCGGAGGTTGACGACGCTCGCGGACTCGCTCTCCGTGGCGCTATCCGTTGGCACAGCCTGCCGCAGGCATCAGAACTTTGTAACAGAGGGGCTTGTACCCTTTTCGTTTTCGGTCATTAGCAATCCATTTTTTTAATAATCATAATTCTGAATATTTATTGATGGGATTCAATCATTTAATTGCTGCCATGAATCAATTTAAACCCTGTTATGCTTCTGGATGATTTAGCTTATTTACTACTTGCTTATTCCAGAAAGTGACAGAAAAGAGATAACAGACGTTGCATTGCAACGTCTGTTATTAGCCCATGTAACTGTTTTCAATTTATACAATTAGCGCCAAGACTTATTGGAATATAGCTTTTGTTACCAAAAAAGCCTCATTATTCAGTGTAATTACTGACAAATGAGGCTTTTTGGAGCTTTTCATAAAAAATACTACTAGACTGTGTGATGCCCTGATGATAGATGCAAAGTGTATTAAAAAACACAACAGCAGTCAAAAGTATTGACGGTTGAGTTTCGGCTAACTAGCGTAGTGCCCTGAGAGTAACAGACCGCTGTAACTGAGCTAAAGCGCGGTTGTAATTCAAAATTGCTGTTACCCGATTACCTTCAGCTATTGTGAGGTCGTTTTCAGAGTTAATGACATCAGTTTGAGTGCCTACACCAGCTTGGAATCGCAAACGTGCTAAACGTAGGGCTTCCCTAGCCTGTTCTAAAGCAGTATTAGCCGTTTGAACATTGGTCAAATTAGATTGCTGGGTAGAATAGGCTTGTTCTACCTGAAAGCGAATTTGGTTGCGCTGTTCAGCAAATTGAGTTTCTGCGATCGCAATATTAGCTGTTGCCTGAGCTGCCTGTGCTCTTGCAGCTCCCCCATCATACAAATTCAGGCTTGCCCTGACTCCGACTGCATAACCATCAGTCACGCTGACATTATCATTGAACTGATCTAGTAGGCTATAGCTGGCTACCAAACTAACTTGAGGGCCTAAAGCTGCAAGTGCTTGCCGTCGCTGTTGTTCGCTAATGTTACGTTGCGCTAATTGCTGTTGCAATTCCGAACGGTTTTGAAAAGCCAGCAAAATAGTTTGTTCTAATGTTGGGTTCCAAAGACCAGCTAATTGTACAGGATCAGCTGCACTGATATTTATCGTCTGCGCCAAACTTATCCGAGTTGCTAATTGACGACGGGCAATTGCCTGCTGGGATCTAGCATTAGTCAAATCTTGTTGGGCATTTGCTAAATTAACCTGCGATCGTAACACATCAAACCGCGTACCAACCCCAGCTCGCTCTAAAGCTTCTGCATCACGCAAACTAGCTTCGGAGTTCTGCACAGCTGACTGAGCAATACGTACTTGTTCATCCGCTTGTTGCAGATTGTAGTAGTCAGTGGCAACATTCAGACGGATTGTCTCAAACTGAGTTTCTACAGCCAGCTCATCGGAGCGCTCCTGTTCCTCAGCCTGTCTGATCGTAGCTTCCCGACTCCCAGAACTATAAAGGTTATATGTCAGTTGTGCTTGACCGTTGAAACCTGTACTAGATACGTCTGTGTTAGAGCGAAGACCTTGCCGTTTGTATATTTCGTCCTGAAGTTGACTAGAAGCAGACTGACTGCGAGTAATATCACTAGTAATATCAAGACTAGGAAGTAAAGCAGCTTGTGCTTGGCGTACAGCAGCGCGACTGCGTTCTAGCTGCAATATCGACACCTGTAGATCGTGATTGTTACGCCGTGCTAGCTCGAGAGCCTGTGCTAGAGTAATCGGCTGATTTCCCTGAAGTCTCACTTCCTCCGGTTTGGTGGGAAATAGCAAGGGATTTGAGCTAGGAGTCAGGTTATCGGGAATTTGTACCGAATCTGACAGCACAGGAATTACGTTTGGTGGCACAGTCTGAGGTGGCACTGAACCTGCTGGTGCAGGAGTTACACTTCCCGGCACAATCTGAGGTTGCACCGAACCTGCCGGAGTCTGAGGATTACTCTGAGCCACACGTTCCCCAACCGCATTTTGTCCTAAGCAGTTGCTTGAGCTCAGTAGCAAAGAAGCTGAGGAATCAGTTTTGCTTTTCCCCAACTCCTGTGGACACCTCTGCGCTGACAACAGTTTTGCTGCTCCTGCCCCTGTGCCTGAAGCTTCTAAAAATGTTTGCAACTGATTAACAGTATTTATCTGTTGAACCACTGGCTGCTGTAAAGAAGACAGCGACAAAATTTCTTTTTGGACAGAAGCAGGTTTTGAAGTGTAGTTAGGAACTACTACGTTCTTTAATTTCTGCCCATTTGGGTCTGAATTACTGTTTTTTTGGTTATTTTGAGTAGAACGGTTAACATTAACCGGTTGGGAAGGATTAGAGGTAGGTGTCAAACTGAAAAATCTACCTTTATCTTTCTTAAGAATTTGTTCTATGGCTACACCAGTACTTCCAGTCATTAACGCTGGCATACTGTTATTACTTAAAGGCTTCACACTAAGTTTAGTAAAACCAAAAGCAGGTATTAGGGTCGGAACACTAACATTTGCACCGTTAGGCAGTGGCGTATTCATGTTGTCCACAACCAGGCTTTGACTATAAGTAGAAGTCAAAACACTAGGAGAAGACGCCAGTTGTACCCCAGTTAGTTTCGTAGTACCAGCCCAAGCAGGCCCAGTTGTTAAGACCGCTGCTGTCAAACCAGGTAAGAAGCTATAAAATAATTGCTGTCCTTTCACCGCATCCCTCACACGAAAATCACTCTAGCGGCAGAAAACCTTTCTTCACCACAGAATATAGCACGATACTAAACTTAGGAAAGAATATACTACGATACTAAATTTAGGGTTCGGAACTCTGTTTGTCTTCAAAACGTCTAACAATGCGAGAAAGTTCCGCCTTTTCATCGATGCTAACGCGAGTAGGAGCACCGCTGATAATCCGTTCGTAGTTTCGGAAAGAATCTTTAATATCGGGACCATCAGCAGTGATATTATACTCACGAATGCCCTTATCATGCCAAGAGCCTCTCATTTTAAATACGTTAATTGCCCGCGACATTTCTCCGCGAATTTCTACGTACTGTAACATCAGAATTGTATCGGTGATCGTGGAGATATGAGAGTCAGTAATCGAATGTGCTCCCAGAAATTGTTCAGTTGTGTTGGTGAAGAAACCAGTAATTTCTTCTTGTTTAGCATAACCCGTCACACCAATTACAAACTGCCGAAACGCATTATTGCTGACTCCTCTAGCTAGTGCTGATAGGGAATCAATGGCGATGCGAGCTGGTTTGAAGACAGCAATTTCTGATTTAATAATTTGTAAGTGGTCTTCTAAACCAGTTGATTCAGGATAGGTACAGATTATTTTCAGTAAACCTTGATGTTCTAATTCTTCAAAATCAATTCCCCAAGAGGAAGCATTACGAGATAGTTGGGCGCGTGACTCTTCATAAGCAAATAATATTGCCTGTTCTCCATTCAGGCAGCCATCTTGAATAAACTTACTGACTAACAAGGTTTTACCAGTACCTGTGGCTCCTGTTGCCAAAATAATAGAATCTTTAAAGAAACCACCTCCGCACATTTCATCTAAGATTTTGACACCAGAAGATACTCTGATATTAGAAGATCGTTGAGTCAAGCGCATTGCTCCCAGTGGGAAGATGTTAACTCCTTCATTAGTAATGGTGAAGGGATACTCGCCTTTCATATGAGTTGTGCCGCGCAACTTGAGGATTTCAGTTGTGCGACGGCGGCGTTCTCCTTCTAAAACGTTGCGAACAATTACGACATTATCGGAAACAAATTCTTCTACTCCGAAAGAGGCAACGGGCCCATATTCTTCACTACGTTCAGTGGTAATTACAGTGGTGACACTCAGTAGTTTGAGACGTGCTACCAGGCGAAAAATCTCGCGTCGTACTACTCCCATCGCCTCATACTGCTGAAATACTGCTGTTATTGAGTCGATTGAAACTCGTTTAGCTTTGTATTTGCGGATGGCATATTGCAAGCGCTCAATGAGTGCAGAAAGGTCAAAATTCCCAATGATATCTTGACCTTCTGGATCAGGAGATGCATCAAGAATAAACAACTTGCCTTCTTCGATTAGGCGTGGCAAGTTCCAACCAAAGATATGGGCATTTTTAATAATATCACTGGGTGATTCTTCAAAGGTAACGAATACTCCTGCTTCGTCAAAGTAAGTGATACCGTTATAGAGAAACTGAAGAGAGAATAAAGTTTTGCCAGTGCCGGATGTGCCACTAATCAAGGTAGTTCTACCAATTGGTAAACCACCATGAGTAATATCGTCAAATCCTTCGATCATCGTCCGAATTTTTTCTACACCCCTAATTATCGGTGGTTGCTTTGGTTCTACTTGCTCATTTTCACTCATTGCTTGATCACAAAAGGGTATTAAACCAGGTTTTTTTATTACTAAAGTTTGTACTCAATTTTTTTATGATTAAAATTTTACTCTTCAAAATCTTCTTCACTCAGTTCTTCATAGAGCAAATCTAATCCAATCAATACTCTTTCTCTATCTGAAAGATCCCCGATAATTTTGCGAACTGGTGGAGGCAAAATTTTAGATAATGTTGGCGTTGCTAATATTTTATCTTCTTCAGCCAGTTGCGGGCTTTTCAGGACATCGATCACTTTTAAAGCATAAACACCTTCAAACTCTTGCTCTAAAATCTCTTTGAGTGTTTTTAATGCCCGAGCTGAATTATGGGTATTGCCTGCTACGTAAAGCTTGAGAACGTAGGTTTTTCTGGCTTTATTCATATACTTAATGGCTAGTCATGATCAGACAAATACAATAATATTGGTTCGCGCATTGGGAGTTACTAACAGCAGTAGCTTTTACCAAGTTGAACATCGGTAAATTTAATTTACTTAGAAATCGAACTCCTATAGACTTCGCATAGGTGAGCGAGAATATCTATCAACGTTAAGCGGTAATCAAGTAAGGTTTCATTGCTCCTTCCTTCTAATTTTAGCTGGTGAGAAAATTCTTCAATTATCTCCATGTGAATTTCGATGATTTGGGGCACAGGAATATTAGCATAAAATATAGTATTGATAAATTTATCAATTTTTTCTTTGAGTGTTCTGTCTGTGGTAAAATAATTTATAAGAATCAGGCTGTAATCTGATTTAAGCCGTCTTAATAATCCTTGCCTTTCGGCTGGAGTCATCTCCTGGAAATGCTGTTGGTTTTTTTGCGTTTGACTGGCAAATACATAGAGGTATTTGCCAGTGTCTGCCTGACTGGAATTTTGTCGCGGACAATTTGGGAAATAGTTGATTTTTCCCCAGGTAGTTGTAGCAACCGGTAGGTAGCAAAATTGGGCAATAATTGCGTTAATCAATTTCCACACCCATGCGCTCAAACCTTTTTGGTTGGCTAAGTCAACTGGATTATCTAAACATTTGTTAATCTCAGGTTGCAGAATCAATATTGGTAATAACATTTACTCTTTAATATATCTCCTTGATCGCCCTGACCAAGAAACGCGGGTTGATAAGTTTGGCAAACGCTTCTAGGGGAATTATGGGTGGGAAGTAAACTGGTGATTCTACCCCAAAATAACGCTCTGTGTTAGCAGATAATGCTAGCCACTCAACAACAAGAGTGCAGCAACTGAGTGGTAGGACTGAGTAGGTCTTTGATGATCAGCTATCTGTCAGCATAGGAAGACACAGGAGCTAATTTATTATTTGCCTATCTTATATAAATAGATAGATTTTTTGATTTTGCTCCTTGATAAGATACTTAAACGAACTTAAAGGATTGTCGCATTTTAAATCATTATAATTCCTCAAGGTTCTAAAGCGAATCTTTGGGGTCATAATTGTTTTAGCCGTCGCTATCGATGAGGAGTTTAAATACCAGTAAGACACTGGGGAGGCTAGTTGCTAGAAATGAGGAACGTCGCCTCTTGGAAAAGTGCACTCGCCCGCAAGCAAGTGTCCGTGACGGAAAATCCCGTTGTTTTAATAGCGTTGAAATAACCAGAGTTGCTTATATGAGTCTTCTTAGAGGATATGGCTTCAGGCAAAAAAACCATCAACAGTTGGGAGATGGAAATGCCGGAGGTTTCCACAGGAAGAATGACCCCCAAAGCCCTATGTTAATGCTACATTACCCGCTTTATGACTTTCAGGCAACCGTACCTAGCTGCCTCCAAACAAGTTCTCTGGCAGTGCTGTTAGAGATTTTTGAGCAAGAGCAGTGCGATCGCTTGGTAGTAGTGAATCAACAACAATGCCCCATAGGATTGTTGTATTCTGCCCGTTTAATCCCAAAATTATTAGCACATAGTGACGATAAAAATCTAAATTTACACCAATCACTCTCTAGCTGGGGTCAAGGTCTAATTGAGCCAATACAAACAATATCAGCTTCTGAGCCTGTAGAGAAATTGAGCTTGCGCTGGGGTTATCCTCAAGGCGAAAAAGATCAGAACTTAGATTGGGCGCTGATTGACTCTAATGGTCAATATTTGGGGCTGCTGGATACTTCACGTCTGTTGCGATCGCTAGCTAAGGAACGCATGGCTGGGTTAGAAAGCTCAGGTGAGCATCGCCATGAGTATGCTGCTGGTGTGCAAATGCCAAATGAACCCAAATCATTGGGACACCAGCCACTAGTACACTTGCTGGAAAGACTGCCTTGGCCTTTGATGTTGCAAACGGGTACTGGCAAGGTGATAGCACGAAATCCCGCTTGGTGGCAGCAATTAGGAGCCTTGAAAGATCCAGAAGGAGTTAGGCAACAGGTGGAGGCAATACTTGTCCCTGAATCCTCCGAAAAAACAGAACATGTCACCCAACGAGCAATCAAGGTTCATCCCAATGGTAGGGAGAATGAGGATGGTGGTGAAGAGGAACCGACTCAGCAAGAAGCATCATCAGAGGCTGTATATAGTCGGTGCTACTTGGATAGTCAGGTAGGTACTTGTACCTGCGTTGTTGAAGTGCAAAATGGTCAGGAGCAAATCTGGCAGTTTGCCAAAATTCCCTTAGATAGTCTTGAGTTTAAAGTCATGAGTGCTGAAGAGGAGGTTTTACTCAGCAATGATTTGTGGTTGATTTTAGCTACCGATGTGACTGAGCAGCAACAGCTTTGCAAAGAATTGGCAGCAAAAAATGCCGATTTAATTCAACTAAATCGGTTGAAAGATGAATTTTTAGCTTGTATTAGTCATGAACTCAAAACTCCCCTAACTGCCGTTTTAGGATTATCGCGCTTGCTCGTGGATCAGCAATTGGGAGAACTCAACGAGCGTCAAGCCCGTTATGCAGGACTGATTCATCAAAGTGGACGCCACCTGATGAGTGTAGTTAATGACATTTTGGATTTGACCCGCATGGAAACGGGACAAATGGATTTGACGCTGACTCCGGTGAAAATTCGGGCTGTGTGCGATCGCGCCCTATCGGAGGCCAAAGCCATCCACACTCAAACTACCAAAGCTACACCAGCTTCCCCAACTCAAAATGCCCGTTTATCTGCTCCCCAATTCTGCCTCTCCATTGAACTAGGCTTAGATCAGATGGTGGCAGATGAATTGCGCTTACGCCAGATGCTAGTACACCTACTTTCCAACGCCTTTAAATTCACCGAAATATCTGGCGAAATTGGGCTGCGGGTGAGTCGTTGGGAAGGATGGATTGCCTTTACAGTTTGGGATACAGGTATTGGCATTCCTGAACACCAGCAACACTTAATCTTTCAAAAATTTCAACAACTGGAAAATCCCCTCACCCGCCAATTTGAAGGCACTGGTCTGGGGCTAGTATTAACTCGCGCCTTGGCTCGTCTCCACGGAGGAGATGTCAGCTTCTTATCGCGTGAAGGAAAAGGTAGCCAGTTTACCCTACTTCTGCCGCCCAGTCCCCCGAAAACAGGTTTTTCTGAACCAGATATAGGAATTAGAGAAGAGGAAGAAACACCACACCAACAGACACGGCAAAATCTCACAGTCGCTCCTCAGCATGTTATTACCCCTACACAGCATCATCCCGCTAGTTCGCAACGGTTGGTCTTGGTAGTCGAGGCAGTAGCCCGATATATTGAAGACTTGACCGAACAACTCAAAGGTTTAGGATATCGGGTAGTGATTGCGCGATCGGGGACAGAAGCAGTCGAAAAAGCTCGGCGCTTGCAACCAATAGCGATATTTTTGAATCCGTTGCTACCCCTGCTATCAGGCTGGGATGTGCTGACTTTACTGAAATCTGACAATGCAACCCGTCATATATCTGTAATTGTGACCGCGACGGGAGCCGAAAAGGAGCAAGCATTTGCTAACCGAGCCGATGGTTTCTTAAGTTTGCCAGTAGAGCATCAGGTCTTAGCACCAGTTCTAGAAAAATTATGTACTGCACAAGCAGTTCCGCAGCTAGGGTTAGACAAGAGCGCAATTATCCCAACTAAGACCCCACTGCGAATTCTCAGGTTGGTGAATCCCCAGTTGGAATCGGTTAATCCCCACCTCTCACTTCGAGAACACCGAGTGATTGAAGTCGATGACCTAGATCAGGCAGAACTTTTGGCACGGGTATGGCAGTTTGATGTCATTTTGCTAGATGTTGAAAGTACCACTGGCCAAATTTATCTGCAACAACTAATTGGACACCCCCGTTTGGCGGCTATACCACTGGTTACTTGCGATGTTGCAACCACCCTAATAGCTTCTAAAATACCAGGGCTATCTGTATTTCCTTACTTAACACCATTTGCTAAAGACAACAGCAGTCGCACCGAGAAAACAGATGCCTTACTATCAGTACTGCAAATTGCTTCTGGTATTTGCTGCCCTGCCAACATCTTGGTAGTGGACTTAACAATGCTGCGTGATTTTCCACAGGTAAGACGCAAGCAAGTTAAGGATTATCAGACTGAAACAAATTGCTCAATTAGTAGTGAAACTGCTAAACGGGGGTCTGAGTGGTTCCAAGCTTTAATTCAGTACCTACAAACAGCAGGCTTTAAAGCGGCGATGAGTCCCTGTTGGGCAGAAGTGTTACAACAAATTCGCCACCAAAGCGTTGACTTACTGCTAATTTGTTTAGGAGAATCAGCTATCCCCAAAGACCTGCTAAAAGCGCTGAAAACATTGGGAGATTCACCTTTAAAGTTACCACCAATTTTGGTACTAAATCAGCGATTAAATCACCCAGAAACCAGTTTTCAGCCTGGGGTAGGTTATAAGGAAATTGACAAGCAGAAAAAGAATGGTTTGAAATCTATAGAAACTGTTGTTAGTGCGATCGCTACTCAAATATTACCGCGATCGATATCAATGGAAGACCTCTTAAAGCAGATCAATCAAGCTTTAGCTGTCAATGGTTACAATGACAAATGTTCATAGGAGTGGGGAGTGGGGAGTGGGGATAAGGGAGATGAGGGAGATGAGGGAGATGAGGGAGAAATAACCAATGCCCAATGCCCAATGCCCCATGCCCAATTCCCAATTCCCAATTATGATATGTCTATTTTTTGATTTTTCTTTTTCTTAAAATTAACTCGAACCAAGTTATAAGCACCCTTGGTCGATAAACTCTTGTAATCATCTGGCTGTAAGTCCATTTGTAAAAACTTTTTCTGTTCAGCCAACAGCAGCAGCGAGGGAGGTTGTAGTGCCTTAGCAGCCTGGTTTTTAATATGAGCTACAGCCTGTTGGGGAAATCCTAAATAATTTACGTGGATGTGGCTGTAAAAGACTACACTAGGCTTTTTGAAGCCAAGCATGATCAATTCTTCATCTGGTTGTTTTGCTTCTAGGATGACGGCAGACAACTCCCTTAAGGGTAATTGACGTTCTCGATCAATAAAAAACGAAGCAGGCGTTAAAACAAAAATTAAAAACGCCACAAACCCTACTAAATTAATACTGATAATATAGTTCCATCGGCGACTCAGTAAAAAGCCCCCAACCAAAATAGCACAAACTAGCCAAATTACGCCTGCTATTACTGGTATACCAGATTTTTGAATTAGTTCGTGGAAGTTACTTATAGCTGGATCAGTACCTAATATGTGGCTTAAATTAAACAATGCTGTTGCCAAAAATGATAAAAACACTACATTCAACCAACCACTCCATACGAGTAAAGGGGGGATGGAAGAGGACGCAGGGGGATGAGCAAATACTTTTTCCGTACCTACGTGTGTTTGAGTCTTATCGTCATTTTTAGCCTCCATGTTTGGTAAAAGTTCGCTCCACAACAGCGCTACCAGGATTGCTGCTGCTGGCATTAAAGGCAAGACGTAACTAGGGAGTTTAGTGACAGCAATGGTGAAAAAGCCAAAGATGCTAGCAAACCAGAACCAGGCGAATAAACCAAATTGCTGAAAACGTTCAAGGGATCGCCAGTGCGATCGCTGCCAAAACTTTAGTCTTACTATAGAGGCTGGTAAATACACTGAGTATGGCGCAAAACCCAGCAGCACTACTAAAAAGTAAAAATACCAAGGTGCTGAGTGACCATTAACTACTTCTGTAAAGCGTTCCAGGTTGTGATAACCAAAAAAGGAGTTAATGTAATTCCAGCCATTGCGCCAAATTACTAAAGCATACCAGGGCACTGACAAACCTATAATTATCAGTATACCTACGAAGAGGCGCATTTCCCGCAACACCTCTCGAAACTTGCCCACGTAAAGCAAAAAGGCGGCAACAATTAGCCCTGGCAAGACAATTCCCACTGGGCCTTTAGTCAAAATTGCACCAGCAATCAGCACATAAAAAGCTAAATACCACTTATTAGGGAATAGGGCATGGGGCATTGGGGATTGGGCATTGGTTATTAATGCTGCTCCCCTGCTCCCCTGCTCTCTGCTCCCTTCCTTACCTGCGTACCCTAGAAAGAAAGATAACAAAGCTGATGCCATACATCCGGTGAGGAGCATATCAGAGACACCCGTTCTCGCCCAAATAATAGTTTCGGCATTGAGTGCCATCAGCGCTGCTGCGATAAAAGATATTAAGTAGCGGCGAGTCGGACGTGAAACTTGCTCTAATTCGTCTTGTTTAGTCAAATACCAGTGTACGGTGTAAAAAGCTAAACAAATTAAACCTAAGGCTGCGATCGCCGAAGGAAGACGTACTGCCCACTCATTCACCCCAATAATTTTATAGGCGATCGCCTGACACCAGTAAATTAAAGCAGGTTTATCGAAACGAGTCTCACCATCGAAAAATGGGGTTATCCAATCACCTGTGACTAACATTTGGCGAGAAGCTTCGGCAAACAGTGGCTCTGTCTCATCAACCAAGCCAGTATTGCCCAAATTCCACCCAAAAGCTATCCAGCCAATCACCATTAAACCCAAAATCGACACAGTTACACCAAGGGATGGATTCTTTTCTATTTTGTTGAACCACTGATCAACAGTGCGCTTAACACTCAATTTCATTGTCATTTAGTCAATAGTCAACAATCACTAATCAATAGTCGTTGATTATCTATCTTTTGTTCTTGGGAGTTTTAAATTCAACAATTTTCCTCTACTCAGTACTCTACACCTTACCAACTTTGACACTCCCCCGTTTATAAAACGGGGGATTCTTGGGTCAAAAGGGAGCTATTGCTTAACCCTTCGCCAAGCATCTTGACCCTTCGGGTTCGCAGTCCCCTACGGAGGGAGACCCTCCTTCAGGGCTGACTCACCGTATGCCCTACGGCTGCAAGTCCACGTTGCATCACCACCATAGCGGATGCAACGTCTCTATCTGTCTGAAATCCACATTCACCACAACAATGTATCCGCTCACTTAAATCCTTCTTTCCAGTGTGATGGTTGCAATTAGGGCAGATTTGACTGGTTCCATTGGGATTGACCTTAGCAAAATAAACCCCGCGCTGACAACACACCCACTCTAATATTGAAAAGAATTCACCAAAACCAGCATCTAAAGTATGCTTTGAAAACATCCCTTTAGCCCACGCTTTGAAATTTAAATCTTCAACGAATATCATCCCAACTTGGTCACATAACTTATGCGCCAACTTGAAATGAAAATCCTTGCGGGTATTGTAAATGTGTTCGTATAGTCGAGACACTTTTGCCACCGCTTTTCGCCAGTTGTTTGACCCCAATTTTTTATGGCTAACTCTTTGTTGCAGCAATTTCAGCTTGCATTGGAGATCCACAAAAAATCGAGGTTTAGCGATTTGCTCACCACTAGATGTTGCTAAGAAACTTTTCAATCCAATGTCAATACCAATAGGTTGTCCATGTGGCACAAAGTTTGGAACATCAACATTAGCTTGTAGCATGAGCATTACATACCATCCCGAAGCTTTCTTCACTACCTGGGCTTGCTTTGCCACAAACCCATCTGGAATAGGTCGGGATAGTCGCATTTTCACCCAGCCAACACCAGGGAGTTTAACCTTGCTTCCAAGAATTGGATTAACCCCTAATTGTGGAAACAACAAAGAGCGCATTCTCCCTTGTTTTTTAAATCGGGGAAAGCCTCTTCCTGATTCCCACATCCCAATAAATGCTTTTTCTAACCGCCTTAACACTTGCTGTAACATTTGAGAATGTGCTTCCCTCAGGTTAGGATTAGTTTTCCTAGCTTGAGTTAAGGCAAGGCATTGAGATGCGAATGTTGGTCGGGGCGCATCGGCAGAAATAATGTACTCACAATTGATCCTGCAAGCATCGATTCTGCATGACCTTGAGTTATACCAATCTTTCCTCTCTCCTAACGCAAAATTCCAAACCCTACGAGATGTTTCTAGCCATGCGTCGTAGGTTTGGGACTGTTGCTGATTTAGTTTTAAGCGATAGATATAAGTTAGGTTTAGCATATACGTATTGTACCTTAAAAACAGATAGATTGTTTTTAAAGCCAATTGAAGAAGAATACATTCGTCAGAATACATTCGTCAGAATCAAGACGCTCTCTACGAGACGCTAAAAGCGAAC
>NZ_JAQYWQ010000056.1 GCF_029379315.1 Nostoc sp. S13 | reverse complement strand
ATGCCCAATGCCCAATGCCCAATGCCCAATGCCCAATGCCCAATGCCCAATGCCCCATGCCCCATGCCCCATGCCCAATGCCCAATGCCCAATTCCCAATTCCCAATCCCTTAACTACGTAACTTTCTTTTACATTATATCTGTTTGATTTTTCTGAAATCTGTGAAACAGATGCACTTCAGGTATTTGATTCGTTTTTGGTAGTGATAGAAAACTCTAACAGTTATGTCATAATTTTTAACGTATATTTAAGATTTCTCCTTTGCGAGGACTTAGCTATGAGCGAACCAGCTATTGAGACTCCGGTGTTAGACCGCTACGAGTGTCGAGCCTGCGGTTATGTTTACGAACCTGAGAAGGGAGACGACAAGGATGATATTCCTTCAGGGACACCCTTTGCAGAACTGCCTATAAATTGGCGCTGTCCAGTTTGTACTGCTAAGAAAACCGCTTTTGCCAACATCGGCCCTGCGGGTACTGCATCCGGCTTCAAAGAAAATCTCGGTTACGGTTTTGGTGTCAACAACCTAACGCCAACCCAAAAGAATATTCTAATTTTTGGCGCTTTGGCTCTTGGCTTCTTGTTTTTTATCAGTCTCTACGGCTTACAATGACAGCCGTTAAGCAATTCAAAATTCAAAATTCAAAATTCACAATGAAAAACCCAGGATTGCCCAGCATCCTGACTGCCGACTCCTACAAAAATTTAGAAAAAAATAAGAAATACTGATGCATTCAATTGTGAAAAGTTGGCAACGAATAGCTACCTTGTTGATATTAGTCTTGATGTGCATAAGTTGTAGCAAAATTCCCTCTGTTAGCTACAACCCCTGGAAAATCATTTCTGTGCCAACAGACTCGAATCTGCTGGATATTGCTTTTACTGATAATCCTGAGCATGGTTACTTAGTAGGTAGCAATGCCACCCTGTTGGAAACCAATGACAGTGGTAATACCTGGAAACCAATAACACTGCAACTGGATGAACAAAAGTATCGCTTTGACTCAGTAAGTTTTGCAGGTAAAGAAGGCTGGATTGCGGGAGAGCCTGGACTATTACTGCACACTACCGATGAAGGTGCTTCTTGGTCGCGTATTCCCCTGAACGAAAAGCTACCAGGTAGCCCGATCGCAATTAAGGCACTGGCAGACAGTACAGCTGAGATGGCTACTGATGTCGGAGCCATATATAAGACCACAAATGGCGGCAAAAACTGGAAAGCGCAGGTGGAATCAGCAGTGGGTGTGGTGCGTAACTTAGAACGTTCTGCTGATGGTAAATATGTTGCGGTTTCCGCTAAGGGTAGTTTCTACTCGACTTGGGAACCGGGACAAGATGCTTGGGTACCCCATAACCGCAATAGTTCTCGGCGGGTAGAAAATATGGGCTTTGCTGACAATGGGCAATTGTGGTTACTAGCTAGGGGAGGTCAAATTCAGTTTAGTGACCCAACTAAACCTGAAGAATGGCAAGAGGCAAAATATCCAGAGTTATCCACCAGTTGGGGTTTACTGGATTTGGCATATCGTACACCCAATGAAATCTGGATAAGTGGCGGTAGCGGTAATTTGCTACGAAGTGGCGACGGTGGCAAAACCTGGGAAAAAGACCGTGCAGTGGAAGAAGTTGCTGCTAATTTGTATAAGATTGTGTTTTTAGAGCCAGAGCGGGGATTTATAATTGGCGATCGCGGCGTTTTGCTCAAATATCTACCAAACCCTGAAACAACTTCCCCACCAGAGGCGGCTTAGTTACTAAGAGGGAGTGGGGAGTAGTGCTGTTAGCTTTCTTCGGGGCGTTTAGTCCGTGCTGAGTGGGAAATCTCACTTCTTTACTCAGGACTCTTAACTCTCAAAAGAGGAACTGTTTTGCCCAATGCACTATTTCTGAGAATAACATTGCAACTTGTAACTCTTTCTTAACTTTGTAGGATAATAAACTCAATAACACTGTATCTAAAGGCAGGGATCTAAATGTCAGGTACCACTGGAGAACGTCCCTTTTCGGACATCATTACCAGCGTTCGTTACTGGGTAATTCATAGCATCACCATCCCGGCATTGTTTATTGCCGGTTGGCTATTTGTCAGCACCGGGCTGGCGTATGATGCATTTGGCACACCTCGCCCCAATGAGTATTTCACACCAGCGCGGCAGGAAGTGCCAATTGTGAAGAATCGTTTTGAAGCTAAAAAACAAGTTGAACAATTTATTGGAAAGTAGTTTGAGATCATGACTAGCGGCAATAACATCAATCAACCAGTTACCTATCCAATTTTTACCGTTAGATGGCTGGCAGTTCACACATTAGGTGTACCAACTGTATTCTTTTTAGGCGCGATCGCCGCAATGCAATTTATTCACCGTTAGGAGCAATTATGGTCGAAAGATCGCCCAATCCCAATAATCAGCCGGTTGAACTAAACCGGACTTCGCTATACCTGGGACTACTTCTAGTTTTCGTTCTGGGGATTCTGTTTTCCAGTTACTTCTTTAACTAAGTGGAAGTACTGGTGTTAATCTTTGATTATTGAACGTATGTTGATTTGTTGTTAAGGGAGGAGAGAAGCTGTGTCTGAAAGTGGAAGAATTCCTCTGTGGGTCGTCGCTACGATCGCAGGATTAGGTATAATTACAGTCTTGGGCATTTTCTTTTATGGTGCCTACGCCGGAATCGGTTCTTCGATTTAAGATTAGTTTGAACCGAACACTATAAGTGAAAATTTTCTAGCATTTGTTGAGAAATCAACGTTAAAAAAACCGCCTGTCTCTATGAGATGGGCGGTATTAATTTTGGCCAATAATCTAGAAATGTATCTGACGGAATTGATACTTGACCAGAGCAACTCAGTGGCTCCTAATGACTACATCACTTAATATCGCTGATATCGTCGCTTTCAATGTATAAAAATAGAAACGCGAAGGTAACAGCTGGCAAAACCCAACCAATTATGGAAATGAAGATCGGAGACAAGTACGAAGTACTAGCCAAGATAGAAGGCAAAAAAGAAACTGCCATAGTAAAGGTTCCTATGAAATGACACTACAATTCAAAATGAGCTTACTGCAAATTCTGCCAGATTTTTGAAATTCTTTCATATTTTTAACACAGCCAATATTGGGAGATGAGGAAGAGGATATGGGGCTGCGATCGCCTGTTCCCTATGTACCCGATCATTTTCTCAACCAGGTCAACCATAAGACTGATAGCAGTGTGGAGAGGGAAGTCAAATCGAACGGTGGAACTATACACCACCTGCGAACACTCTTTTTACCCGCCCAGGTGTCATTTAAAGGTTCGATTGGAGGTACTGTTTTGTCAATTGGTTGATTTTGCACCCCATTCTAGTCTAAACTCCAGTCTTCAAAGTCTCCTAGCTATCTCCGGTTTCCTAAACCAAGGAACGTAGAGAATCTGCTTCTCCACCAGTCTGCTCCCGATGAAACCAGAACGCAGGACTAGGGTCAGAGGTATGGGCGAACACAGCCAAACGACCACAATTGGGACATTCATAAACTTGAGGAAACTCTGGCTTCTTTGGATAAAGAAGTTTGTAGGCTTGATCTTCAAACTCCTGCTTAGATATGGCTTGCTGATATGCAGCGATCAAATCCTCAATTAGTTTTTCATGCAAAGGTTCCCAGATGAGATTGAATCCTTGTGGATTGGGAATCGGAGATAAGTTGATGATTTATCACACAAACACCTTATCTTAGGCATGATAATTCCTCCTAACGTGATACATCAACGATGATTTGACCAGCATCATTGATGGCGACGCACGACTATATAGCTGTTGAGGTCGGTCATTTTGCCATTGCTGTAGAGGAAAGGGTGGAATGGGGAATTACCGTTGTTGGAGGAATAACCTACGACAGTACCAGAGTCGTTGATAGCATCAGCAGTTTTGCCAACGAACGCGCTAATGCTCTTTCTCCAGATGCTGTGGCCAAAATTGTCGAGCGATCGCAGAGTCTATGGTTTATTAATCGCCGACCTAATTTACAAAGGTGTTGCTGTCAGCAGAGCGCGAGAACTGTTTATCCTGGTGGGGAATTTGGCACGAATTTCTGAAGGGGGGCATACCAAAGAGTTAGTAGAATATATCCAGCAATTTGGCGAGATGCGATAATTTGAATCAAGTGCAAATGCCAAAATCCAACACCTAGTTGTGCGATAATGGCTGGGTTAGATAACCACATTCCCGTTTTGAACTTGAAAAGTTATCCTTTGCTCTTGTCCAGTAGAATCATTGTAGATAACTTCTAAATACTCCACTAAGTCTTGGACTATTGCGTTGCTTTCAATTAAAGCCAAAACTTCATCATCTAAAGAGGAAGTTATTGCCCAGAAGTTATCGTCTGCTCCTTTAAAACCCCAAGTGTCATTCAAAGGCTGAATTATATCTGTTGTTTTGTTAATTGGTTGATTTTGCACCCCATTCTTCTTCTGGCTTAAACCCGTATTCATAAATTCCTTGTAATCCCTCAACTTCGCTTATTGAACCAAACCGTTCCTCCAACCGTCGCAGGGCATTCTCCAGTAGGGGCTGATTGAGAGAGTACAGTTCGCTATTGTCTGCGCCGTTATGATGAGAAAATGGATAAAAAAGCGTGTGATGCACAGAGAAGCAGAGATACGGCTCTCCGTACTCTGGACCACCACGAATCATCAACTCGCCTAAGTATCTCACCCAAGCTCGAATTGGCTGATGGGGGGATTGTTCAGTGCGGACAAAGACCAGCAGATCGACTTGCATTACTAGCTCTTCAATGGCAGCAGGATACTTGCCTATGGCGAGTAATACCTGTTCAATGTATTCTTCATAGGAGTTTCCTGGTTGCCACTCCAGCACCACTCCTTTAATATCTGATTCACTGCTTGGGCTAAAGAAAACTTCCCAAACTCTTGCTAGCTCGTCAAAAGCATCTATAGTTCCTATGGTGCTATCGATGTACCAAGCATTGACTAATTGAATAGAGAAGTTCGTAAAATCGAATGGTGGAACTATAAACCACTTACCAGCACTCTTTTTACCTGCCCAGGTGTCATGTAAAGGTGCGATTGGAGGTTGTGTTTTATCAATTGATTGATTGTGCATATTAATTTTTTCAAGGGAGTATAACTAATTTACTATTTTGCACTTGGAAGACAAGCTTCTGGGCTTGACCTGCTGCATTCTTGTAAAGAAATTCCACAAATTCCACAACATCAGCTCCTTTTATTCCTGTTTCTTTGTCAACTCTGACCATCCGACCATTAACAGCTCGAAAAATTTCGTCGCGAGTCCAGTTTGTAGGCGGTGCTTGTCTATAATCAAGGCGGATATAGGCTTTTCCTGTTGGATTCTTATTGCTATTTTTGATTGAGCTAATAGCATCTCTAAGATTACCGTCGATATTATTCTTTGTTACAAGACCATCTGGTGTTTTTACCTCTGCTAGACGGGTAACGCCATTTGATTCAGTTACCAAAAAATCAGGGGTTGTGTACTCTTGTGTAGTTTCACCCTTTGAGGTTGTGTTTTCAGGGATTGCGTCTAATTCACGGATGCTTCCTAATGGTGTCCTGCCTTCCAAAATATCTTCAGCAGTTCTAATTTCACCTGTAGCTCCAATTGGATCTATCTTTGGTGAATTTGCTCTGCCAAAGCGATAAGCAAATTCACCAGAAACTCTCCCTTGATAACGCTCCGAAAACTTCACCAATTCTGAAAATGCTTTTTCTAGCTCTCCATCTTGAATTTTTTTAGAACGCAAAGTTGTCTTGATCCCATCAACAGCTGCTGTATCATTACCAGCGAAGTCTAGTTCCCGCGAGACATCCTTGATCACTTTCTCGTCTTTGCCAAGCAGTTTCTCGAATAAATCTTGAGGTAATTCCCCATGCAGTTGCCGAACCTTTCCTGGTGGGATAGCAGAGAGCGCCCGCTCAATTTGCCCAGAACTGACACCCAGTTCTTTGGCTAGCTCCTCGCTATCGCCCATAGAACTAAGGCTAGCATTACCACCAACTGCATTATTGAAAGTAATATTGCCCAAACCTGCTGTCAGACTGAGGGATGAAGCACCTGCACTATTACTATCGAGAGTATTTTTAAAGGTAATATCGCCGCCCTTGGAAATAGCAGTAGATTTAGCAGAGTTAAAAGTGTAAGCACCCGTACTGCTATTGAGGATTGTGGGGCCATCAAAAGTAATATTGCCGCCTTTGGTGACAACTTTGGAGCCAGTGAGATTAATCTTAAGTCCCTGCAAAAAGACAGAACTACCTTGAGTGGAAATATTGCCTACAGTAATGCCATCTTTGGGTGTTGCTGTTGTAGAAATGGGGTTAAGAAGGAATTGGTGATTTTGTCCTCCGATGTAGCCATCTCCAAGGATTTGCTCCTAAATATTTGGGGATATGTACTGTTTGCCCGTGTGCAAACAGTCTTAAGTAAAACTCCCAGTCATGACAGCCTTTCAACTGTTCGTTTAATAAACCAACAGTTTGGAAGACAGATTTGGGTATGACGACTTGAGAGAGTGTGTGAATGAAGCATCGCCAAAGCATTGAAAGAATTAGGTCATCTGGATGGCTTGGACTGAGGCTCATTCGGTCGCCTTTATGATCTTCACTAGTGATGGCGATATAGTTGCAGTAGCTGAGGACAGCAGTGGGTGTTTGTTTGAGAGTTTCAATTTGATGTTGCAAGTAGTCTGGTAGCCATTGGTCGTCGCTATCGAGAAAGGCGATAAATTGTCCCAGCGCGTTTTTGATGCCCAAATTTCTAGCGGCAGCAGCACCAGTATTAGTGGGTATTTGTAAGAGTTTGACCTGTGGATAGTGTTTTTGAATCCAATCAGCAGTCCCATCGGTTGAGCCGTCATCAATAATAATAATTTCGTAGTCAGTATAGGTTTGATAAAAGACACTATCGAGAGCAGAACTCAGATAGTGCTTCCGATTGTAAGTGGGAAGCTTAAGCATTAACACTTGCCGCCACGAAGTCTACGGAAATATTTGTGAATTTTAACTTCAGCAACTCGGTAATATTTACTATTGAGTAGGCATTGCTCAATCTTGGTACTATTTTTACGCTGTTAATTACTTACCTCAATTCCTGGCAGTGGCAAGCAGATTGCGCTATGCCGCCAAAATAGCGATCGCACCGCACCTTTACCAAAACCTCTTCAGATCACATACCCAATAATTCATCTAGCTGCAAGTTTGGCAAGTCTGGAGGAATCACAGTTCGTAATATTGTGACTTTGTGACTCTCCTGTTGGGTTGTTAGATCAAGTGCGATCGCTTCCAAGCGAATTTCCAAACACCCAAAGGGAATGTTTAATTGCGTCATCACTTCTAACCCTCCCAAGGCATTAGATAGTAAATTTGTCAATAAATGGGGTCCATCTAGTAACCAGCGAGTTTGATAATCTTCAACCCATAACTTGACAACAACTTGCGGAGGTACTTCAGGCAGTACTACGCGCACTATGATAGGCTTACCAGCGATTAGTTCGCCTTCCGGCATATGCAGTTGGGGAATTGGCAAAGGCTCAGTGGCTACCGCATTTATAGGTAAGGAAGGCGATAAATTTAACAGTGGTTGCTCCTCTTCTTCAAAGGGGTAACTTCTAGTTGCATCGACTTCCAGTTCATTATATGTATCATCTACAACGATTTCCTGGGCTAACCAAGCTGAAGCTATATTTATTTTTATCGCAGCAGAGGGGAGGGGTAGTTGTGTTAACAGAGCCGATGAGATTGTTGGTTCTAATACTTTTTCTACTTCCGTATTTTCTTTTATCCCCAGATCCGCTTCTTTCGCTGTGTCTACATCTTCCCCAAAATTCCCCAGTTCGGAAGCCAACTCTTGGACTTCTTCCCATTTCCCCTGTCCTTTGCCCGTCTCCGTGTTGGCATCTAGGTTTAACGGTAAATTGACATCAACATTCCCATTTTCTGCACTTAGAGAAAGCGACGTCTGCTGCGCGAGAACATAGTTATCGTAGTCTTGAGGTTGCAGATCATTGATGGATTCAGGTAAAGAGTATCCTTGGCTGTGCATCCACTTCCTGAGTAGGGGAGATGAGTAAAGGTTGCCTGTTGTAATCAATTCTGTACTTGGTTGGGCTACTACTTCAGCAACAGATTCCTCCTGGAATTGTGTACTTGTTTGGGCTACTACCTCAGCAACAGATTCCTCCTGGAATTGTGCATCACTTACTACTAATTCAGGTGTATTTTCATCTTCAGCTACAGTTGCATCCAACTGCGGCAAGTCTTCAGCAGCTGAAACTTGCAATGCATCTGAGGGGACATTGCTTTTTACTTCCTCTGCATCACCTGGCAAAGCTTGTAGCCGTCTCAAGTATGGAAAAGTAGTGTTGAGTATTGGCATTCGACGTTGGCTGATGACCAACTGCTCCAAGTTGATCGTAGCTATAGTAGCATCCTTTTCTAGAAGCTCCTGCTGTGTAGCGCGTTCTGCAACAACATCTGTAGAAGGGTTGGCATCGATTTGAACAGGTGGCAGTTTCGGCAATTGAGGCGAAGTGCCGGAATTCTTGAGCTTAGATGTCCGCAGGGTGGCTTCTCGCAGAAGTTGCAGGTTAATTTGGGGTGGTAGGGGTGTGTTTGGGGATGGATTGAGTATTAGAGACTGGTGTGTTTTTGGAATCTTGACCAGATTGAATAGTTTCAAATCGAGCCTCATAGCTGTCTCTGGTTCTGTGAAAGTAGCAGATGAGTCCGATGGTGCTATAAGGCCATTTCCATTTGATGTACTAGGTTTTGCTAGGGCTGTGATTGCCAGTAATTCTTTTACATCTGCTGTAATGGTGAACGACTGACTAGCTAACCGGATGACTTCACCAACATCGGCGAATCTACCATACAAACTGATATCTGCCAAAATTAACTTAGATTCACAGTCAGCAGGAATATCAATTGAGGTATTGATCGTAAAGGGTAACTCCTGGTCTGGCAAGCGTTGCCGTACCTCGGTCAAGATTTTCGAGTTCTTGGGCGATCGCAGTTCAATTTCTAGTTCAAGCGCCCGCAAGCTTTTTGGGGATAATGTTTCACCCTGATCTAGATTTGTCTTTTCTTTGAGTTCTATCTCTCCATTGATTGTAAGAGCTTGTCCCCAACGAGCAATGTAAGTATCCTGACCTAAAGTTAGCCGTAATGGTGGCAGTGGTTGTGTTGCTGGAGAATCTGTAATCTTTTCATCTTTTACCAGAGGTTCAGAAGCGGGTAAAGCTAAATCTATTAAATTTTGTAAAATCTGCTCTGCCGTCTCACCTTTAAGCCACACAGGACTTACAGGCTCATCAAAAACTATATCTTCTTCCGTTTCATCTGGCACAACAATGGTAGCAGGGTTGCTGTCTGTAGCAATTGCCAGTTCTGGGGAGACAGCGATCGCTCTATCTAAGGTAATTGCAGATTCTGTTGGGGCAATAGATTCCAAGTTTTCTTGAACAATGGTAGCAGGGTTGCTGTCTGTAGCAATTGCCAGTTCTGGGGAGACAGCGATCGCTTTATCTAAGGTAATTGTGGGTTCTGTTGGGGCAATAGATTCCAAGTTTTCAGAAACAGTATCTGGGTGATCAGGTGAATTTGATTCTACATTCTTCTCTTGCTCCCCTTGCTCCCCTTGCTTTCCTTGCTTTCCTTGCTCCCCCTTTCTTTCCTGGGGCAATACTTGAAGTTGGATACTGTACTGCCAAGATTTACCGAACAGATCCGACATCAAATCGCCGGAACAGCGCAACTCCCAAACTCCTGTCTGAAAGTAGGTAAAAGGAATTACCGCCATTAAGCCTTCTGAGTTAGTGCGACGCGATCGCTTCAAAATTCGCCGCATGGGTTGAACTTCCTGGGTTGAAGAGTGAGTTACTCGCACTTCCACGTCGGTATCAGGAAGTTTAGAACGAGCCAAAACTCTATACTGCCCTTCCAAAATTTCCAAATTTGGCGATTCTAGGATATGCCACGAGCGAGCGCCTTGTTTCTGTATCAGAAATTGCCAGTGTTCCATTGTGAGTGATGCCCAGACCGACGAGCCGCCCAATAATATTGTGTATTACCTTGCTTGCCAGTTTACCTCAGTATTTTGTAAATGCATCACTTAAATGGCTATCAAGTGAACTCAGTTTTACTTACTTGAATTCTCGCCCTTTAACTAGTCGCGTCAAATGAATTTAAAAGGGTTGCCGTGTTGCTTATGTGTAAAGCTTTTGTTGTTTCCTAAATATTAAGTTTGACACTATCTATTGCTAAATTAACAGGCACGCATTGACTATTCTCAGGTGTATTGCGATGAATACCGTTGGCGACTCTGCTAAACTTATTGCGAGTAATTTTGTATTATTTTTTACTAAAATTTCATTTTGCAATAGACACAACATACAATAAATTAAGATTCACTTGACAATTTTTACTGAATTGTGATTGTTCATATTTTTGCTACAAAGAGGTAGGATGTGGCTCTTAAGTGTCCTCTGCGATCGCCAATTACAACACTTAACCGCGCAAAACGCATCCAATCTATCTAAAGCGGTTTAAAGAGCCGCTACAAAGCGTGTCCTCACCTAAGTGAAATGTGGGTGACAATGAGAATTTACAGGAGGGATTCGATGCTAGTCATTTTAATAGACGAGCAAATCCTTGCCCCTGAGCAAGTTTGCCAGTCTTGTTTACTCGCTGACGGTCGCGGTCAACCCCGTTGGCGTGGGGGTCAACTGCGCTGTGGTCAAGCCATTCGCAAACTTACTCAACAGCAGGCAGACCAGTATGAGTGTATGATGGGCTTTCGTATCGCCGATATAGAAACATAGTTGAATTTGCCAGCAAGACTAAACAACTGCGTTATCCTAAGCTCAAGTAACTATAAAAATTTAACCACAGGAGAACGCATAATGTCTTGGCGTGGGTCTACAACCGTTTCAGATCGGATTTTTGCTTCCTTGCCTTATTTGCTTCCTCTAATTGAAGTTTTTGTATTTGGTAGATATTTGCTCTCAGAGTTTCCACCGCTACAACTGATATTTCTGCCGCTTGTGCCATTATTGAAAATCTACTACGGCGTGCGTTATGCAGGAATGATTATTTTCTTTGCTTTATTTTTGCTGGTAGTGAGAAACGAAAAAATTAGTCACTTTATTCGTTTCAACACTATGCAAGCAATCCTTTTAGACATCATTATCTTTTTGTTTAGCATCCTGACTGATGTTGTGGGACTAGTTCCCTCTGGTGGTTTTGCAATCCAAACTCTATCCACAACCATTTTTATCGGCATAGTGGGAGCAGTTGCATATTCAGTCATCCAGTCTGTAAGCGGGCGTTATGCGGAAATTCCGGCGATTTCCGATGCAGTCTATATGCAAGTGCGTTAGAAGTTAACGAGCCACTACGGTGTTTTCCAGGCGACCAATACCTTCAATTTCTACGCGGACGCGATCGCCTGGATGCAATGGACTTACACCCTCCGGCGTACCTGTAAGCACCAAATCACCAGGTAGTAGTGTCATCACCTGACTAATATAGGAAACTAGAACATCGGGCGAAAACACCATCTGATCGATACAGGCAGATTGGACTGGATTGGTGTCCTCATTCACAAAAGTCTGCAATCTCGCTCCTGGATTTAATTCCCGCACAATCCAAGGGCCCAAAGGACAGAAAGTATCAAAACCTTTGGCTCGCGTCCATTGACCATCCAGTTTTTGTAAATCCCTTGCTGTTACGTCATTGGCGATGGTGTAGCCCCAAATTTTGGTTTGGGCTACCTCTGGTGTACATTCAAAGGCGTAATCGCCAATCACTAATGCTAACTCTCCTTCGTAGTCAACTCTTTGTGACTGCGGAGGATACTTAATTTCCCTCTCAGACGGAATGATCGATGTGGGTGGCTTGAGAAAGATTAGTGGCTCAGAAGGTACTGGAGTTCCCATTTCAGCTGCATGGTCTGCATAATTCTTACCCACCGCCACAATTTTTGAGGGAGCGCAAGGAGCTAGAATTTGGTAATTTTCTGGTGTCAAAGTTAAATCAGTAGGTTGTCCTTGTAACCAGGGCGGAGCATCTAGCACCTGGACATTGAGGGATAGTTGGAGTAACCCATAGTAAATCTGCCCTTCTTGATTTTGAATTCGCACATAGCGCTGCGCCATAACCTTGATGAATATCCTTTTTTCTGCGATTAGAAGCTGTGAGCGGGTAGCAATCCTCAGTTAGCTATTTAGGGAACCGATTGAGCCTTGAGCAAAAAAGCGATCGCTATAGATGCCCTTAAAGAAAGATACTCGTTGGCGAAGCTGATAGATCAACTTGCTGGCCAGCATCAAAAGCTGGATTCTTACTTGCTAAAGAAATATCCGGGTCGCCTCCCGACCTAGTTTTCATTAAGGACATCCAAAAAATCCAAACTTTGGCAGTTTGGCTAATGATTCAAATAGAAAACTGGTAAGATTATAGTTCCTTGTTGCTTCAGATGTTGATTAATACTGGCATTTTAAATTAAAAGCAGGTATAAATTATTATCAGCAGCCATTTTTGTCCATGAGGAGACTGAAAATATGACTACAAGTTACGAAACAATGTACATTCTCCGTCCTGACCTGGGAGACGAACAGGCAGAGCAAGCAATTACTAAATATCAGAATTTGCTTCGCGAGCAAGGCGCTGAGGATATCCAAATTCAAAATCGTGGTAAGCGACGTCTGGCTTATGAAATCAAAAAACACCGCGATGGCATTTACATCCAGTTAAACTACAATGCGCCTGCAACTGCGATCGCCCCCTTTGAACGAGCCATGCGTTTGAGTGAAGAAGTGATTCGCTATCTGACAGTTAAGCAGGAAATCGAAGAGGAAAAACCCGCTAAAGTAGCTGCAACGGTTTAGTGGTTAGGGAGTAGGGAGTAGAGAGTAGAGAGTAGGGGAGATTAGGGAGTAAAGAATAGTGAATAAATTCTTCCCAACGCCCAATGCCCAATGCCCAATGCCCAATGCCCAATTCCCAATTCCCAATTCCATTCAGTAAAATTTTGTCTTTTTCTTTTTCCGTAACTTGTCTGGGAATGCTAAATTAACAAATACTTGCCAAAGGTAGTACTCCCGCAGTTATACCTAAGAGTGGACAAGATTCTGAATGGGAGCTGTAAGCTACTGTGAGCCAATCTGATACACCCAACACTCAAATTCTCTCTACGGAAGTATCGCAGCTACGCCAAGAGTTGCAACTTCGCGATCAATTAGTGCAACAACTATCTCAAGAACTCTTCCGGCTGGTAAAGGGTAACACGAGTTTTATGCCCCAGCAGCCGGAGCTTGAGCACGATCTCACCCAGTTACAGGCTTTGCAAGAACAACTTCAAGCTGTAGAGCAGCAGGTGGCGTTCTACCAAGAGCAAATTAAAACTCGTGACTCCGAAATTTACCAATTGCGACAGTCAGTTCAAGAACTCAGCGATCGCAGTCGGATGTTGGAGCAAGTAGTACAAGAGTTACCTCAAATTTACCGGCGGAAGTTTGAAGAGCGGATGACACCAGTCAGAGAAAAGGTAGCAATGCTACAACGGGAAAACCGCCAACTACAAGCAGAACTGCAAAGTGTGAGTTACCGTTTAGCACTCAAAACTCGCAATGCTAGTCACAGTGGCATTGATTTACCAAATTTTCCCCGCCCAGCATCCGAAGAAACTAACATTTCGACTCCCCAGAATGCCTAAAGTTACCATCATGGTGGGATAAAATAGGTAAGAAATTAGCGGGGCAAAGGGTTTTGAAGATATCCAAGTAGTACATCAAGGCAAAAATAACTATAAAGTTAGAAATAATGCAAAGGCTGAGATTCTAAACTTTCTTACCTCCTGCTTCCTTAAACTAGTTGCGTCGGACATAAAGCAATTAGCTCAGAGTAATCTGAAAAGCCCTCTCTCAGAGGCTGGGGAGTGTCACAAACAATTGCATTGCTTTGACCAATTTTGGCCATTTCCTACTTTACTGGTTTAAGTAGACCGGCTGACAACAAGCAGATACATTCATCTGCCGTTGATATTACCTAGCTCAAAACCATGAGTTTTTCTTAACATTCTTCTCGACACAGAAAAGAAAATCAGCCTGCTAGCACCAAACTGTTATCTTTGAAAATGTGAAAGAATGCAAATATTGCTTGACTCCACCATCCTTCTATAGGTAGATTTATTTAGTTAGCGTCCTAGCATCAGATTGTTATCTTTGCCGATGGTAAAAATATCTTCGTAAGTGTGAAAAATTTCAAACACTGAATCTAATTGGGTAAGTTCTAAAATTAACCGTACAGGAGCTTGCACGTTGCATAAAACCAAGCGGCAACCACTTTGACGTGCAGCCTTCAACCCTTTTACTAAAGGCACTAACCCAGAACTGTCCATGAAATTAACTTCTGTGAGGTCGATAACCCAGAGTTGATGAGGTTGGGGTACTACTCCAGCCATCTGTTCACTCAAAACCTTACCGCCTTGCAAATCTATACTTCCTTGGGGTTTAAACAAAATCACTTGAAGTTCTTGTGTGAGAGTCATGAATTTAAGAGGGTAATTGGAACACTTGACAGAAAATTGAAAAAAGACATCAATACCTCCTCTCTTTCAACGGCAAAATGACTGTTTTACCCAGATATTTGGGTAATTGCAATTTTGCAATTGAGAGCGATTATTTCAGTATTCATGCCGTATAATTTGTGATAACTTTCATCAATATAGGCATAAGCGCCTAACAATTTCGGTATCAACCGTATCTTTTACAAGATTTTCATAATTGTACGGGATATTTATAAATATTTTATAAAATTTTTATTTTTTTTAAAAGAAAATATTAATTTGTGGTATTAATTTCTAATAATTGCCTAGTTAATAGTCAAAAATTAATAAATACCATAGACTATAAGTAATGGATTATTCAGAATAATAACTAATGATAATGACTTAATCACTGAATGTAGGGGTTTGATTGACACCCTACTCAAAAACAAGCAAAAATATAGTAAAAGTAAAAATTTGTAAAGGCGGCGGTGCGGAATGTCTTTAGAGTTGATTTCACTAGAAAATATCCAGGAAGTCGCCCATAGGTACGGCTATTGGGCAATTTTTTTGGGCATTTTGCTAGAAAATTTAGGCATTCCCCTTCCTGGTGAAACCGTGACCTTAGTAGGCGGGTTTCTAGCTGGTAGCGATGAACTAAATTTCTGGCTGGTTCTCGGTGATGCAATTATGGGTGCTGTCATTGGCGGCACTTGTGGCTATTGGATTGGTAGAGTTAGCGGTTGGGATTTTCTAGTAAAAGCTGGTAGCATATTTCGGATTTCGGAAGTGCGTCTACTGAATATTAAAGAGCAATTTAGTAAAAATGCTGCTAAAGCGGTATTTTTTGGACGTTTTCTGGCATTGTTGCGAGTTTTTGCTGCACCACTTGCTGGTATAGCCGAAATGCCCTTCGGAAAATTCTTTTTATACAACTTGTTAGGAGCAGTTGGTTGGGCTAGTTTGATGGTGACATTGGCTTTCTTTGCTGGCAAAATTATCTCTTTAGAACAATTGGTTGCTTGGGTGGGTCAATTTGCGATCGCAGCCTTACTGATTCTGGCTGCCTTAATTGTTGTGCCCCTGTGGTTAGAGGCTCGCCAAGTTAAGGAAGTGAGTAATGAGGAGTGAAGAGTTAGGAGTTAGGAGTAAAGTAAAAAGTTATTTTTTTAACTTTCACTTCTTGTATTTTGCATTTTTAACTCCTAAATCTACCAATTTTGGATTTTAGATTTTAGATTTCTCCTTTAATCCAAAATCCAAAATTCAAAATCTAAAATTGAATGACTCCTAACTTTTAGTTTGCTGTGACCAAATGCGAGTCGGTAGTCCCCAAACGTAGATAAAGCCTTCAGCAGCTTTGTGGTCAAATTTGTCTTCGGCTCCGTAAGTTGCCAAATCGGGAGTATAGAGAGAATTATCGCTCGAACGCCCAACTATCGTAGAGTTGCCCTTGAACAACTTCACTCGCACAGTTCCAGAGACTCGCTCTTGTGTCTTTTGAATAAAGGCATCCAGTGCAACTTTGAGTGGACTGTACCACAAACCGTTGTAAACGATTTGGCTGTAAGTTTCTTCAATCCCGCGTTTGTAATGGGTAACATCTGCTGTTAAAGTCAAGCTTTCTAAATCCCTATGTGCCTGAATTAGGACTAACATCGCTGGTGATTCATAGATTTCCCGCGATTTGATCCCCACCAGACGGTTTTCAATCATATCGATCCGGCCGATGGCGTGATTTCCTACCACCTGATTGAGTTGTTCAATTAGCTCAACTGGCTTTTTGGCTATACCGTTAAGGGTTGTGGGAATACCACCGTGGAAACCAATTTCGATGTATTCTGGCTCGTTGGGAGTGTCAGCAACAGCTTTGGTCATTTCATAAATTTCTTCTGGTGGCTCAAATGACGGATCTTCGAGTAAACCAGCTTCAATGCTACGACCGAGCAAATTCTTGTCAATGCTGTAGGGAGACGATTTTTTGACTGGTGAGGGGATACCAAAGTTTTCACCATAGGCGATCGTTTCCTCACGGCTCATCCCCCATTCTCTGGCTGGTGCGAGGATCTTCAGGTTGGGGTTTAGGGCCGTGACGGAGACATCAAAGCGAACCTGATCATTACCTTTACCGGTGCAACCATGAGCGATCGCATCAGCACCATATTTTTCAGCCGTTTCTACTAATACCTTAGCAATCAGTGGACGGGCAAGGGCAGTTCCTAGAGGATAACGATTCTCATAAAGGGCGTTGGCTTGAATCGCTCCAAAGGCGTAATCTTTAACGAAGCTGTCTTTAACATCCGCCACTAGGGATTCAATTGCACCCGATTTCAGCGCTTTTTCTCTGATTGGCTCTAATTCATCTCCCTGACCCAAATCTGCTGCCAGGGTAATCACCTCTTCCACACCCCACTCCTGTTTGAGATAGGGGATGCAAACTGAGGTATCCACTCCGCCAGAATATGCCAGGACAACCTTTTTGGCGCGACCCATTAATTTCTCCAGTTAGGAAAACAAACAATGAGTCATTATTATATCTGAACTAATCCATGTATATTTTCTTGATGTAACAACCTATAGGCAGATTGTCAGCAAACCTAGATAGCACCATCTGTATAATCAAATTTGCAGTATGGATAATCCCACCCTGTTATATATATAATTAGCCCTTTCAAGGTGACTAGTAAAATCTCTTTTTTCTCTCAGCGCTCTCTGCGTCTCTGCGGTTTAAAAGTAATTTATTTAACCTTATTAGGCGCAGAGAACACAGAGTAAAGAGATTATAGATGCCAATCAACCGCTTAACAGTTTATTTTTGATAATTTGGTTTAAGCTTTTGTACTTGATGACCTAGAGGATGCTGTTTTTTTCGCCAACAACAAACCCAACCCAAACACAGACAATCCAAGCATAAAACTTGGCTCTGGAACACTTGTGTAAATAATAGTTTGAACACCCGCAGCAGTCGAATCATTCAGATCGATAAAAGTATCACGGTAGACATTAAACCTGGTAGGTGTAAAATTCAACCCCAACCCCGCTTGGTTCAAAATTGTTCCCGAAAAGTCGGTTAAAACTGATGCTAAAGGATCATTGGCTTCAGTGTATGACTGACCACCGTAGGTAGCAAAAATCTTTAAACCTTCTGCGATCGTTACTTCTTGATCGTCTGCTGCTGCTTCGTCAAACGAAAAAGTGCCTGTGAGAGTTTTATTCTCATTAGAGAAATTATAAGTGAGTTGTCTAGCTTGGACGGGCATAGTTTCCCCTACCGCAAAAATCAGAGCAGTTCCCACCGTTACAGCTGCTAACTTCTTAAAGATGGAGTCAGTCATTTTTTTACCTTGATTAAACAACAGATATAAAAATACCGAAATAGTTTTATGAAACAGAGACGTGTGTTCGCACGTCTCTGCAACACAAAGTTTTTCAGTTACACAATTTTGGATTTTAGATTGACCCTACGGATCAATCCGCTTGCTATAAGGATTTTGGATCTTTTATAGGACTTAGGCACAAGAGATCCCCCAACCCCCTTAAAAAGGGGGCTTTTAAAGTTCACTCCTTTTTAAGGGGGGATCTAGGTTTCAGGTTTTGAGTGCGTAAGTCCTGTTTTAATTGAAAATCCAAAATCTAAAATTCAGTCAGTGTTCAGTGAAGCGCTGTATTAAGTTCACGGACTGACGATCGCAGTTTTCATCGCCTGGAAGATATGACTCTGATCAACCACTCCTCGAACACCGGGCGCACTGTAAGTACCAGAGCTATCTGTGAACTTGAGCTTTTCTCCAAAGGATTGGGTCAAAGTTGATGAATAAGCACCTTGGTAGTAAACAGGTACAATTCGTCGGCTATGGCTACCCCAGAGGTACTTGTAATTTGGATCAGCTCCCCAGAAGTGACCAGCGTCTTTAGGGTTGTGCTTGTTGAAGGTGATGTCCTTGGCGTTATACTTCAAGCCTCTAGCCTGATTAGGATCAGGATTGGGAGTTAGCTTTGAAACAAAGTCATTATTCAGAGTCAGGTAGTGGTCATGGTCAGCAGTAACAAGCAACAGGTTCTTACTCCAACCTCCATGCTTGTTTACCCAACCAATGACCTCCTGGACTGCTTTATCAAAATCATTCATGGTACCGATTAGGTTATCCATGTTGTTGTCATGAGCAGCCCAGTCTACATCACCTCCCTCAATCATCAGCCAGAAACCGTCTTTGTCTTTACCTAGAACCTTTAGAGCTGCTTTGCTCAGATCAGCCAAAGTTGGATTTTCATTAATCTCTTTGGCGATAAAGCTAGCATCGGTTTCACCGGGAGCTAGAGGACGGACAATATCAGGTGTCGGGCCAGCGATTGGATTCCCTGCTGCGTCAACCACAGGAACACAATCCCCAACTGTACCAGGAATGATCTTACCTGATGGACAGGGACTTACACTCTTAACAACAGAGCTATAGAGCGAGGCGTTGTTCAGACCTGTCAAACTGTAGTCTCCCTTAGAAGAGCTAGTAGGAAGGTTGCCTTCTTGTCCACGGGCACCGTATAGACCAAATAATTTGCCTCCCTTATTTGGGCCGATGTTAGCAGCCGTCTTTAGCAGTGTCTGAGTTGCATTTGGCCCACGTTCCAAAAAGGTATAGCCATAACGATTGGACTTAGGGTTATCACTGAGATGTTTGTAAGTGTCTTCTGTAATATAAATGTAGTTAAAAACACCTTCGGCTGTAGTTGTACTACTTTTATTGTCAAAGTCTTTAGGATGACCGCCACCTAACAAGACATTAGGCTGAAAGTTTAGCAATGTCTGTTGCAGAATACTGTCTTGATTAGTCTTGGTGGGGTCGTACTTACTGTCGTATTTGCTGCGACGATTTACAAAAGAAGCGGCAGCACCAGGCGTTGCGTGGCTAATGGGTACGGAAGTAACTAGTCCTGTAGACTTACCTTTTTCTTTGGCAATTTCCAGGATGGTTTTCAACTTTTTCTCGTAAATGTCTACACCCATCGCGTTGTTAAAGCTCTTTACACCCGTATAAAGAGTCGTAGCGGTGTTAGCAGAGTCGGGATAACTGTGTTTGATGTACTCTTTGTCGTATGTACCAGGATTAGCAGGGGTCAGAGGAATCCAGGGAACAGGGCCGCCCTTAGTAGGGTCGTAACCTGTCAGATTGCCATCTGCCAAACTGTTGCCATCAAATCGATCGCCTGGATTAAAAGGAGTAGGCTGAAATGAGAAGTTGGGACGAACAGGACTTGCACCTGTGAATGTATCAGACCCATCCAGAGCAGAGTTAGTTGTTAAGTGGGGCTGACCTGTTGGCTTTTCTGGTGTATTTCCCTGAATTGTTGTGCCATAAGTGGTCACTAGTGCATATCCAGTTAGCTTTTGGAAGCTCAGACCTGAGCCTTTACCACTAGTGTAAAAGGGGGCACCTTTGGCAACGGCTGCGGCCCGTGCCAGATTCCAACCCATACCATCGCCAATCATGATAATTACATTAATTCCATTACCAGCGGCCATAGTCGGCTGAAAAACAGAATTAGCAAATATCAGCAGAATGGTACAGAGAAAGCCAACCATAGTCAAGGATAGCGATCGCTTGTACTTTCGCAAAAATGAAATCATTTCAGTGCGCCTTAAAGTTAATTTGTTAGCCGTTAATACTGATAAAAATTGGGTTCTAGATGAGTAGCACTGAAGTCTGAGTACGTAGCAGTTACATCTAGTTGAGTAGAGGGTGTGGTATGACTCAGGTTAGAGGCAGGGTTAGAGGCAGTTGCTGGTTGTTGATTCGATGTTCCGAAGAACAATAGGATTGCCACAAACAGACCAGATATGAACCAAACTAATGAGTGTTTGTACTGTTTCAGTAATGAAATCATTTGAGATTTTGGAATTAAAGTCATGATTGAGTAAACCTCCGAGTAAATAACCGATTGAAAATCGAAATAATGCCAATAAGCATCATATTTAAATATTGATTTTAGAAAAACATGACTTATGCAAACAATAGCCAAAATCCTTAACTAAAAAATCATAATTATTCCTAGTAGACTGTGGAAAAAGTTTGTCTACATTTAATAAGTTACTCTGAGCTAATTGCCTAGTTAATTGAGATGGTAGCTGGATTTAGACCGTGCTATACTAGCATTAGATATTTAGCTATTATTTGGTTTTAATTTGTTTTACTCGCAGACAACATTAAAACTATATCTTGATTAAATAAAGGATGAATTGGCATTAATGAAGGGTTTTTACAGCTAGTTAGCTGCAAAGTTATTTCAGCAATATTAAAGTTTTTTTGGATGTGAGCTTGCAACTGAGTGAGTAAGCGATCGCGTTCTTGGGTCGTTACACATTCAACTGTCAAATTAGCGCAAAGCATTACCTTATTTGAGCTAATTGCCCAGATATGAAGTTTTTCTACTTGGACAACACCAGGAAAAGATTTGAGAGATATTTCCACCTCGATGGGGTCAATTGATTCCGGTGCATACTCCAAAAAAATCTTCAGGCTTTCTTGGACTAAGGGTAAAGCACTTAAACCAGTAAAAATTGCAACTACTAAACTAATCGCGACATCTGCCCACCACCAATCCCAAAGATGAACTGCTAAAGCAGCTATAATTACGCCAACAGAACTAGCAGTATCGGCGATGACATGAAGCAAAGCACCCCGTAAGTTTAAGTCGTCGTGAGTGTGGGGATGAAGCAAAGTAATGTTGAGTAAATTGACGATTAAACCTAACACCGCAATTCCTAACATTGGTAAGCCCAAAATTGTTGCTGGATGTTGCCAGCGCCCAATAGCTTCCCATGTGATAAAAGTAGCGATCGCTAGCAAACCTAATCCATTCAACAAAGCTGCTAAAACTTCGATACGCTGATGTCCGAATGTTGCCTGACTCTTAACTGGTTGCTGTGCTAATAAACTTGCAAATACTGATATCAGCAAGGCTGTAATATCAGATAATATATGTCCTGCATCTGCTTGTAGAGATAAACTTTGACTCCACAAACCCACACTCCACTCAGCAACAAAAAAACAAGCAAGTAAACCTAATGTTATCCACAACATCTTGGCTTTTTGCCGACTTTTAAGTACTTTCGCCGAAGTATTTTCGCACCTACATTTATCCCCTTTAAGTAAAAGCATTAACCAAAAAAACCTTTAAATCTAAAGTATTGTCCTCAAAAATCCCCACCTCAATATTTGTGATGGCCCTGTTTTAAATTTAGAATGCTACGTTATCAAACATTATCTTCAAATAGAGACTATATATTTCTGGAAATTACTCACTAATTTTCTATTTTAGAGATAGATAATTTAAAATGTATTAATTTACCAAGACTATATAAAAATTATCTTGGTTAATTTAAGGAATGGTAATGATTACGTTAAAAATTATGAATCATAGCAGATTAACATCCATTATTTACAAATTAAATACAATCCTGCTAGTAACTTCTTACTAATTACACAATTACTTTTATTTGTAATTAAAACTTGTAAACAACCTGACTCTAAATTATGAAAATGATAACCATTATTTTTTGGTAAAATCCTAGCGTTTTTAAAGCCAGAAAGACGCAAAGTAAGCCCATAGGCACTTCGTCTACCCTGCGGGGAGGTGAGGAAGAGTTTTTCCAAAAAGAATTCGCTACGAATAACTAATTACTAATTGTTTGACCTTTTCTGTTACCCAATCGACACGATCCTTTCCCCAAAACCTTTCACCTTGCACTATCCAGGTTGGGACTCCAGGACAACCAAATTGCTCGTATTCTGCCAAAGCTGCGACTGCTGCTTGTTTAGCTGCTTCGCCGTATACTAATTCCAGAATGCGATCGCCATTCAGCCCAACATCATTTGCAACTTTCCTAATCACAGACTCATCGTTGACATCAAGCAGGTCAATGTACGACGCTCGAAAGAAAGCGGCATCAAGCAGATGCTCCTTCCCGGTTCCACAAGCAGCGTAATACGCTCTGGCGGGCAGTTCTTCCCGACCAAACTTCATTTTCTCCCAGCGCTTGACCCACCTACCAAATTCTTCATACTCCTTGAGCCGAATTTCAATGCCGTACTTTTTCGCCCACCGCAGACAATCTTCTTTGTGATACGACGATCACAAGGCGCTTTCACTTCGTCCTTGTAGGTCAGCTACCTTTATCCCGCGCTCCTTCGGTATATAGATTGGTCGTCGTTCAATATCAACCGGCAATCCCCGCAATGCTTTTTCCGCAAGAGCAATACCAATATATGAATTTGACGAGTGGTATATCGAGTAGGAGTACACTTTGATTCGCTGCGACATCTTAGCTGGCATAGACACCTAACTCATAATATTACGAATTAGCGATCGCCGCGATCGGGTTGCATTAGAGAGTATTCAAGCATCAGAGTCCCCATGCCCCATGCCCATCCTAAGTATCTGGTTGCTACAGTCGGGGTGAAAAATACTAAGCTGGTAAATAGCACGTTAAAACTTTAGCGGAAATTCGCAATCGCATTCATCGGCGGTTTAGAATTCTCCATTGGCGAACTACTTGTAATTACATTATGTTTGATGCATTATCTGACCGTTTAGAATCCGCCTGGAAGAAACTGCGGGGACAGGACAAAATTTCTCAATCCAACATTCAAGATGCTTTGCGCGAAGTGCGCCGCGCCCTGTTGGAAGCAGATGTCAATCTCCAGGTAGTCAAAGATTTTATTAGCGAAGTCGAAGCCAAAGCACAGGGAGCCGAGGTGATTACCGGCGTGCGACCTGACCAACAGTTCATCAAAATTGTTCACGATGAACTGGTGCAGGTGATGGGAGAAGAAAACGTTCCCATAGCAGAAGCCCAGGAACAGCCTACTATTGTGCTAATGGCTGGGTTGCAAGGTACTGGTAAAACCACAGCTACCGCTAAGTTAGCCTTACATCTGCGAAAATTAGATCGTAGCTGTTTATTGGTGGCGACAGACGTATATCGCCCAGCCGCGATCGACCAACTGGTGACGTTGGGTAAGCAAATTGAAGTACCAGTATTTGAACTAGGAAGCGACGCAGATCCCGTAGAAATTGCTCGACAGGGTGTAGAACGCGCTAGAGCAGAAGGTGTAAACACAGTAATTATTGATACTGCTGGACGCCTGCAAATTGACGAAGAAATGATGGCGGAATTAGCCCGCATCAAAGCAACAGTCCAACCCCATGAAACTCTCTTGGTGGTGGACGCGATGACTGGTCAAGAGGCAGCTAATCTTACCCGCACCTTCCATGAGCAGATCGGAATTACTGGGGCGATTCTCACCAAGTTGGATGGTGATAGCCGTGGCGGTGCAGCGCTTTCGGTGCGAAAGATTTCGGGAGCGCCGATTAAGTTTGTGGGCGTGGGTGAAAAAGTCGAGGCACTGCAACCGTTTTATCCCGATCGCATGGCATCGCGGATTCTGGGAATGGGTGATGTTCTCACTCTGGTAGAAAAAGCTCAAGAAGAGTTTGACTTAGCAGATGCGGAGAAAATGCAGGAGAAAATCCTGTCAGCGAAGTTTGACTTTACTGACTTTCTCAAGCAGTTACGGATGCTGAAGAATATGGGATCTCTGGGAGGCTTGATCAAAATGATTCCAGGGATGAACAAGCTCTCAGATGATCAACTCAAACAGGGAGAAACGCAGCTGAAGCGGTGTGAGGCGATGATTAACTCCATGACTCGCCAAGAACGCCACGACCCCGATTTATTAGCCAGTTCTCCCAGTCGGCGGCGGCGGATTGCTTCTGGCTCCGGCTATAGAGAGTCCGATGTCACAAAACTGGTGGGTGATTTCCAAAAAATGCGATCGCTCATGCAGCAAATGGGTCAAGGTGGCTTTCCTGGAATGCCGGGAATGTTCGGCGGTGGTGGTGGCGGTATGGGTAATGCCTTCGCAGGTGCAGGCGATCGTCCCGCAGCCCCCGGATGGCGAGGTTATGGTGGTGGTGCCCCAGCCACCAAAAAGAAAAAGAAAGAGAAAAAGAAAAAAGGTTTTGGCAATCTTTAGTTAAGAGTCATTGGTCATTAGTCATTGACTCAGGACTAATAGCAGCAAACGCTAGGTCAGTGCTAGAATTAGCATTTCAGCATAATTACTAACAGGAGAATGATTCTTCAACCATGATCAAACTGCGCTTAAAGCGATTCGGTAAAAAGCGGGAAGCAAGTTACCGCATTGTCGCCATTAACAACCTCGCTCGCCGCGATGGCCGTCCCTTAGAAGAGTTGGGATTTTATAACCCCAGAACCGATGAAGTGCGACTAGACGTTCCTGGCATCGTCAAGCGACTACAACAAGGCGCTCAACCCACTGATACCGTCCGTCGCATTCTAGTAAAAGCTAATGTTTTTGAACAGGTCAGTGCAACAGCCGCATCATAATTTTGGAACAAAATTCCCAATAGCTAGTCCCAATTATGTTGGGCTGGTTAATTTTTTGGTGCAACCGTTTTTGGAATCTCCAGAGACTCTAAGCGTCGATTGTGAAATTTCTCAGACCCTCAACCGGGTTTGGGTTCGCATCGCCTTTGAAAGCACAGATAAAGGAAAAGTGTTTGGTCGAGGAGGACGCAATATTCAGGCGATTCGTACAGTAATTGCCGCAGCAGCTGCTACTGCTGGGCAATCAGTATACCTGGATATCTACGGCAGCACCACGCCGGGCCGCGAGGGTATGTCTTTTGATGAAGACACAGAAGAGCGATCGCCACCGCCGACTAGGAGAGAACCACGTGGAAATGATGGGCCTAAACCCATTGTTAAACCCCGCCTCCGCTAGATTAAAACTAGAGAGCAAGTCTGAGCGGTTGTCGTTACCTCCGCTCAGAATTTTTGTCAGGATGGAAAGTAGCAAAAAGATTTTTGGATCTTTTTTTGGACTCTTCACCAGTAGGGGCGTACAGATGTACGCCCCTACTGCCGATTAATTTGTTGCAAAGATTTTCCAAAATGTAAGTAATAAAAGCCTAATTTCGCCATTAGCGAGAAAATACCAACCTTTGTCAAACACAGATCCTCACGAATTAAGAAATACTATGGCAGGGTCCTTAACAATTCAACTGCCGAATGTTCCCAGTGCCATCGCTTTAGCCGGAGATGGAGAAGAAAATCTCAAAATCTTATCTCGGCAAACAGGAGCTATTTTAGTGCTACGTGGACAGGAATTACTGATTTCTGGTACTGAAGGGCAAATTGATCTGGCTTCTCGATTAGTGCGATCGCTTAAAGACCTCTGGATTAAAGGCAATACTATTTCCATTGCCGATATTTTAACAGCCCGTCAAGCCATAGATAGCGATCGTCAAGGGGAACTGCAAGACTTACAGCGAGATGTCCTCGCCAAAAGTCGCCGGGGTGAAGAAGTCCGTGCCAAAACCTTCCGCCAGCGTCAATATATCGATGCACTCCGTAGACGTGATCTCACCTTCGGCGTTGGGCCTGCTGGTACTGGTAAGACTTATCTCGCTGTTGTTGTCGCCGTGCAAGCACTCCTTGCTAACCAGTTTGAAAAGTTAATTTTAACTCGCCCTGCCGTCGAAGCTGGTGAAAAACTCGGTTTTTTGCCTGGAGACTTACAGCAGAAAGTTAATCCCTATCTTCGCCCACTTTATGATGCTATTTATGAATTCATTGACCCAGAAAAAGTACCTAGTTTAATGGAACGCGGTGTGATTGAAGTCGCACCACTCGCCTATATGCGGGGACGCACCCTCAATAACGCCTTTGTAATTGTGGATGAAGCTCAAAATACTACACCCGCCCAGATGAAAATGGTTTTAACTCGTTTGGGTTTCCGTTCACGGATGGTGATTACAGGCGACATGACACAAACTGATTTACCACTTCACCAACAATCGGGTTTAGGAGTGGCTTTACAAATTCTAAAACACGTTGAAGGCATTGCCTTTTGCGAATTTTCCCAAAAAGATGTCGTGCGCCATCCCCTAGTTCAGCGCATTGTCGCTGCTTATGAACAATACGAAAAATAGGTATCGGGCATTGGGCATTGGGCATTGGGCATTGGGCATTAGTTAGGACTCATCGTTTAACAAATGACAAAGGACAAATGACAAATGACCACAACATTAAAAGAATTTTTAGCCGCTTGTGAAAATTTAGGAACTTTGCGTCTAATTGTGACTAGCAGCGCTGCTGTATTAGAAGCAAGGGGTAAACTAGAAAAGTTATTTTATGCAGAATTGCCCAAAGGTAAGTACGCGAATATGCACACCGAAGGCTTTGAGTTTCACTTGAATATGGACAAAATTACTCAAGTGAAATTTGAAACAGGTGAAGCGAAGAGGGGTAATTTTACAACTTTTGCTATTCGGTTTTTAGATGAGAAACAGGAGCCTGCTTTAAGCCTATTTTTGCAATGGGGTAAACCGGGAGAATATGAACCCGGACAGGTGGAAACTTGGCAAGCTTTACGAGAACAGTATGGAGATATTTGGCAACCTTTACCAGCAGAAATTTAATACAGCTAAACTGATAGGGGTGGAGGAAATCGGATATCTGCACTGAACTGCTCCACATTAACGCTGCGATGAATCGGTAAAACATATTCTAAATTTCCGTGGGGGCGAGGAATAATATGATAAGAAAGCACCTCGCCACCATTAACTCGCAGAACCGCCTTTAGTCCTGCTGTCACCGCCACATTTACCTCGCCCACAACCCCCCGAATTAACACGGTAATTCGTCCCAAATCAGTATTTTCATAACCAACAAGGGTAATACGGGCAGCTTTACACATGGCATCTCCCGCTTCTACTGCTGTGGGAACGCCATAAACTTCAATCATGCCTAATGCCAACGTCATGCTGTTACCATAATTTGGGATTGTGGGGTTAAGTATCTTTAACTATGTTGGCTGCTTGTGATGGAAAATTAGTGACTAAACGATATTCAGTGGGTGAATAGCTAGCAGAATAATACATAATAGCTTAAGTTCATTATTATCTCATAGATTAAGTAAATTGGCGCAAATAAACTGAACTATCCAAAAAAAAGTAAAACTCTGTGATTACTTTTTAGCAAGCGCTTGAGCGTTGAACCACTTACTAGAAACTTTTAATTTTTTACAAAAAATTACTTAATTTTTAATCAATAAATACAAAATTGCTAATGCGTACAATGAAGGTAATTTGGAGTTGTTGCTTGCTGGTTTTATTCCTATTGTGGGGTGGCGAAGCTCTTGCAGGAGAGTTGTCTGAGCGGTTAACAAATTTTCCCCAATGGGAAAAATTAACTTCAGTGCAACCAGCTGCGGGTGATTTGGTTTACCCTGAATGGATGGCTGGTACTTGGCAAGTTACAAGTACGTTGGTGGATTTAGTTGCGCCTTTAGCACCAGATATCGTAACGCCTGGATTTGAAGGTAATCGCCGACAATTAAATCAGCCTGTGAGTTTTGTAGTAAGATTTGTGAAAGAGCAACCACATGTTCCTGGGTTGAAAATATTTCCTCAGATAGATAATAAATCCCCAATTTTAGTAGCAGATAGAGCGTTTAATAGCTTAAATTTGGCAAGGGCTTATTTAGGGGATGAAGCAGTGTTATTAGTCAAAGTAGATCCAGATTCACCTAATCGTCAAATTACGTTCTTGCGTAGCAGTCGCCAACTAGTTTCCATTGTGACTGCACGAGCGATAGAAACTACCCCTGATGGCAAGTTCATCACCACAGAAGTGTTTCAACAACTATTCAAAGGCGGTTCACGCCCCTATTTAAACTCTGTAGAATCTACCACTGCTTATCATAAACTTTCAACAGCTAATCCGGCAATTGAGGCAGATCAAGTTACTGCTGTCTATCTTTCACCACAAGATCCAGATTACTTTAAAGCTGGTTCTCGACCAGTTGCTCTCTATCGCTATCGCTTAGAATTTATCCCCGCACAAATACCTACAACTCCAAAGGAATAATTTAAACCTATAGCCCTTGACTAAATTGTAATACGCTTGTAACATATTAGTTCCAAGCTTACGATCGCGCTCTTGGACGGTGTGCATCATGGCCAAATTTCAAGATATTGTCAATTACTTTCGCTCTGATTGGAAGCTGAGTGTTTTCAGTATTACAACATCCAGCATTTACGAGATTATTCATTTGGTTGTCCCTTATGCGATCGGGCAGATTCTAAACGTTTTGTCTGGTCAACCGTTGGATAAACCACTTCAAAGTGCGATCGCAACTGTTTCCGACATCACCAATTACCCAGTTACTAAAAGTCTATCTTTGGCTGTATTACTGGGTTTAATTTTCGTTGTCAGCGTAGTGAGAGCGCCAACACAACCTTGGTTAACCCATTGGTTTCATTGGGATATATCCTTAAGATTGCGTCGGCAGAAAACCCAAACAGCCATAGAAAAAATTCTCACACTTCCACTAGAATTTTATGATGAAAATAACCCCGGGCGCATTGCTGGAAGAATAGCTAGAGGTATTACTAACCACACTTTTACGTACCCCGAAGTTGCCGGACAGTTGATTCCTAGACTAGCTCGTGTACTGGGAATTTTCGTGTTTATCTTGGTGATTGAGTGGCGAATTGCGATTTTATATCTGATTTCCTTTGTAGTTATTCTTGCCTTGAGCTTGAGGAATTTACAGCAGATAAGTTTGCACGAAACTCTTCTGGATAAATATGCAGAGAATACAGAAAGCCGCAGTTCTGAACTGATCACCAACATCAAAACGGTAAAAGCATTTGGTACAGAAACTAAGGAACTAAAACGGCAAAAGCAACGCTTGGATCGTGAATTAATGCTGGTTGAGTATCGCATCCACAAAGGTTATGTGAAACTGGCTACTTGGCAAAGGACTGTAATTCAGTTTTGCGTGTTTATTATGCTGGGTTTGACTCTAGCAGCAACAGTAGATGGAAAAATTTCTCTCGGTCACTTTATCATGACCTTAACTCTTTCTAGCATGGCATATGCCGAATTAGAACCTATTAACAATTTGGCAGAAGTTTTTGCCCGTCGTTATTCTTCCATGCTACGGTTTCACGAATTTCTTCAAGAGCCAACTGCATCTGATTCAGCTAATCTTTTAGAAGAGAGCAACCAGACAGAATCACCTTATAAATTTACTGGAAAAGTTGAGTTGTCGCACGTCAGTTTTGGGTATGATGCCAATCGTCAAGTTTTGCAAGATATAAACTTGTTGATTGAGCCATACCAAACAGTAGCATTAGTCGGACGTTCCGGTTCTGGTAAGTCTACTTTAGTGAAATTGCTGTTGCGATATTTTGAACCTCAAGAAGGTCAAATTCTGATTGATGGTCAAGATATTCGGACTTTGGATGTGGGTAAATATAGACGAAGATTAGCGATCGTTCACCAAGAAGTAGACGTTTTCAACGGTACTATATTGGATAACCTGACTTATGGTAGGACAAATGCTAGTTTGGAGCAGGTTCACGAAGCCTGTAGAATTGCCAGAGTCGATGAAGTAGTGCAGCACTTATCCCAAGGTTATTACACCGTCGTGGGAGAACGAGGTGTCAGGTTATCTGGAGGACAAAGACAACGCTTGGGAATTGCGAGGGCGTTGCTAGTGGAACCAGACGTACTAATTTTTGACGAAGCCACCTCTAGTTTAGATTATGAGTCTGAGCGTTCAATTCAGCTAGCGATGCGATCAATTCAGGGCACTTGCACTACTATCGTCATTGCCCACCGTTTAAGCACAGTGCGAGAAGCAGATAAAATTGTGGTTCTGGAGCAAGGAAAGATTGTAGAAGTGGGTAGCCACAATGAACTCTTGCGTCACGAGGGTATTTACCGCCGCTTGCACTCCTTGCAAGAAACAGGAGAACTCCTGAGTTAGGCGACATACCAATACGTTCGGGGAAAGGGAAAAGGGAAAGGTTTTGAATAGATGCTTTACCCTAATAACCTATACACCCCCGAACTTTCTGACTGGAGGGGATTTTATTGCTTAAGTGGTTACGTGAGTAGGCATCGCACTCCCGCATAACTAGCAACTTGGGTTAATAGTTAAGATACTTGTAACGATTGCTGAAATTGAAACGCATAAGCGCGGCGCGATCCGCAGGGTATGGGGGCAGAGGAAAGGGCAGAGAATTCGCTACGAATTAATGAAATACTTAGTTAATCACCACCTTCAAAATATCTCAGCAAAGGTCTGGGGAAACTCTTGTACAATTAAATGCAAATCATTTACTACAAGCCTCTAAAAGGCTTTTGACCTGAGGATAAAATCAGCCTTTTGTCCCTAGTCATTTGTCAAGTGCAGTTTTCTAATGACAAATGACTAATGACAAATGACTAACTTAGAGATTCCAAATAGTCGCGGATGAGGTTGCGTCGCTTCGGTTGACGTAGCTTTTGCAAAGCCTTGGATTCTATTTGTCGGACTCGTTCCCGCGATAAGTCGAGAGCGCGGCCAATTTCTGCTAAAGAATAAGGATGACCATCTGCCAAACCAAAGCGCATCAAAATTACATCGCGCTCCCGGCTAGTCAAATCTGACAAAAGATGATGCAAGTCTCTTTGTAAAGATTCTCGCATTAACATCTCTTCTGGGGTTACACTGTCAGTTTCGAGTAATTCGCCTAACTCAGTGTCTTTATCCTTGCCTACTTTGGTTTCTAAAGAAACGGAGCGAGGCACCCGCAACAAAACTTCTCGTACTTGAGTCGGTGTCATCTCTAACTCAGTTGCTAAATCCTCTAAAGTCGGAGTGCGACCTTTTTCTTGAGCAATTTTGCGTTGAGCCTTTTTGATTTTGTTTAACTTTTCGGTAATATGAACAGGTAGGCGGATCGTCCGACTAGAAGTAGCGATCGCCCGTGTAATTCCCTGACGAATCCACCAGTAAGCATAGGTACTAAAGCGATAACCCTTAGTGGGGTCAAATTTTTCTACAGCCCGCTCCAAACCTAGTGTGCCTTCTTGGACTAAATCCAACAATTCCAAACCGCGATTTTGATACTTCTTAGCAACAGACACAACTAGGCGAAGATTAGCCTTAATCATGTGTTCTTTTGCTTGCAGTCCTTGGGACTGAATTTGCTCCAACTCTTCGACTGTCAACTTGCCAATTTCCGCCCAGCGACGTTTGCCATCTGCCAAAGTCGGTCTGAGATCCGATAAAATTATTTCAGCAGTGGCAGCCCATCTTTCCAAAGACGGGCGATGTCCGAGTTCGGAGGTCAGACGTTCTTGAACTTCAATTAATCGAAGATAGGGTGTAATCACTTCATCGCCTTGCTTGGCGGCATTAGCAAGCACTATCCGCATCCGCAAGTAGCGTTGGACTTTTTGAGCTTCTGAAACCTCTTCATCTCGCCCTAACAAGCGAACTCGACCAATTTCCTGAAGATATAGACGTACTAGGTCTGTACTACGACGGTTATTGTTTGCAGCAAAGTTAGCATGGTCAACAGAAGCCATCTCCAGCTCCTGTAGGTCATCTACCGATAACTCACTGTCATCAACCGTCAGATCCGAGTCCAAAGCCTGGCGGGACTTTCTGGTATTGTAGGGGGCATCTGCATAAAAAGATGTTGCTGGCATAAAGATCGTCTCAATGGCTCCAGGTAACAATAGATTACGGTCAGCTTAGATTACGGTCAGCTATTCAACTGTTGCTATTGTTCCCGTGATTTACGATGAACTAACACAGTTGAAGGTTCCATTACAATTTTTTTAGAAATTAACTGTAAAGGTTTGATTGGATACACTATTACTGAACTTAATCGGCTGCTAAACTTTTGATTGAACCAATAGCTATTCAAATCCACAGCTAGGTTTTCAATATTTAAACTACTTAGTTAACATTTCAACCTTCAAGGTTCGTGATAGTAACTTTTATAACACGGTATAAACATACTTCAGTGAATATCATGTTTATTAATTGGCATAGTCACATTTACATGGCAACAAAAGTAATATCCTGACGATTTAGCAATTTTTTCTCAGGATTATTCAGGTATAAGTAGAACTAATAAATATTGGAGGAGTGATTAGTATTAACGGCAAAAATTCTCTCGACACGGAGATAGAAGATGCAAAGAGTGAGTGACGTGTCCTCTTTTGTGTCAGTCTTAACCCGTCAATTTCAAATTGACAGACTACTAGTAGCGCAAGGCGGAAGTCAAAACTCAAAAGAACTGTATTTCAAGCTCTTGCCCCATTTGAAATGGTATGTTGTCTTGCAAAGTTCTGATGCCAACGGCGGGAACCGCCGCTCAGATTTTGCGCTATTTACGCCGTAGTGTGCTTAGTAGTTGTATTCTGGCTTGATATCTCGCAGCATCAGTTGATCAAGTGCTTGTCGGGGTGTGATTTCGCCTTGAAGTAACCGATAAACTTGCTCAGTAATTGGGACTGCGATGTTTTGTTGCTTGGCTCGTTGCATCAAAACCCGACAAGTATTCACTCCTTCAGCAGTTCCTTGTAAATTTGCGAGAGTTTCTGTAAGTGACTTACCACCAGCTAGCTGGTAGCCGACTTGGTAATTGCGACTTAAGGGACTATTGCACGTTGCTAACAGATCTCCTAGACCCGATAAACCATAAAATGTTTCTGTCTTTGCACCCCAGTCATTGCCAATGCGAACCATTTCTGTAAGTCCACGGGTGACTAAAGCAGCTTTGGCATTGGTTCCCAGCTGTAAACCATCGCACACACCAGCTGCGATCGCAATGACATTTTTCAGTGTTCCCCCCAGTTCCACCCCCAAGGGATCGGGATTGGTATATACCCGGAAACGTTGAGAAGAAAATACTAACTGCACTACTTCCGCAGCCGTGGGAATATTACTGGCTACCACCGTTGCTGCTGGTAATTCTAGTTGAATTTCTTTTGATAAATTAGGCCCAGACAGGACAACCACTGCATGGTTAGGGAATACTGTTTGCCAAATTTGCGACGGCGTGCAGGTAGTTTGGGGGTCTAAGCCTTTCGTCGCCGTCACAAAAATTGTCTCTGGAGAAAGGGGGAAAGACTGGACTTGAGAAGCAACATCTCTCACACCAATCATTGAGATAGCGGACAGGACTATTTGGACATCTTTTAAAACTGCTTGGATTTGGGAACCTTGACGCGACCAGACGCGCACCTGATGACCATTCGCTGCGGCGAGATTTGCTAGAGATGCACCCCAAGCACCCGCACCAAGAATTGCTACAGATTTTAGATTAGTCATTAATCAAGAGTCTCCCCATCACCCAATCACACCATCTTCTTAGCAATCTAAAATCTAAAATCTAAAATCTAAAATTGGTTGCGGGGGTAACGTTCCATTAATTCCCTGACTTGTTCAGCATGATACGAGCTTCTTGTCAATGGCGAAGAAACAACTTGTAAAAATCCGATTTCTTCCCCGAATGCCTTCCAAGCAGCAAATTGTTCTGGGTTGATAAATTCATTTACCTGCAAGTGTTTTTGACTTGGTTGGAGGTATTGCCCGATTGTCAAAATGTCGCAATCTACAGTTCGCAAGTCTTGCATGACTTGGTGGATTTCGGCATCAGTTTCACCAAGTCCAACCATGATACCGGATTTAGTGTATGTGCTAGGAGAAAGTTGGCGTGATCGCTTCAATAATTCTAATGTGCGATCATAATTCCCTTGGGGACGCACCCGGCGATACAGGCGTGGGACAGTTTCTGTATTGTGGTTTAATACCTCTGGCGCAGCTTGTAGAATTATCTCTAGAGCATTCCAATTACCGCATAAGTCAGGAATTAGCACCTCAATTGTCGTATTGGGTGAAACACAATGAACCGCATCAATACACGCCACAAACTGAGATGCACCACCATCAAGCAAGTCATCTCGGTTTACAGAAGTGATTACTACATGATTCAGTTTCATGCGGCGAACAGCTTCCGCCAGTCGTGCAGGTTCCGTGGGGTCTAGTGGTTTGGGTTTTTTCTCAAAATCAATATCGCAGTAGGGACAAGCGCGTGTACAAGCCGGGCCCATAATCAAAAAGGTGGCAGTCCCAGCTTTGAAACATTCACCAATATTCGGACAGGACGCTTCCTCACAAACTGTATTGAGGGCTAAATCCCGCAAAATTTCTTTAACGTTACCGATGCGCTCACGCTGAGGTGCTTTCACCCGCAACCAGTCTGGTTTTACAGTCACAATCCGCTTTTACCATTAGAGTTATATAAATTTAATCGTAGCAAGCAAAGCCTTTGATGAAGTGATCATATATATATGTAATTCTCTGATTTGGCACAGGTTGTGATATTCTTTATTTAGGATGCCATTCTTATGGCGGGATGTGGCGCAGCTTGGTAGCGCACTTCGTTCGGGACGAAGGGGCCGCTGGTTCGAATCCAGTCATCCCGATTCTTTTGTAAAGCGACAAATTATTTGTCAACCGCTCTCCTATGGACTTAAATATAGCTGACTTTTTTTGAGTTGAGTAGGAGGCTCAGTTATAAGCTCACCATAATTCTAATATATAGCCATTTTCAATCAAGTTAAGTACAGGTATACAAATAGACCTAACCCCCCAACCTCCTTCCCTAAGGGTGAAGGGGGAACAATTGAAAGCCTCTGACACCACATGCTTCTCCCAAGGGGAGACGCTGCGCGAACAAGTCGGCAGAGCCGCCCAACGCAGTGGCTCCTCCTTTTAGGAGACAGGAATGGAAGCGAGGTCAAAATTGTACCTCACTGGGTCGAGAACCGCTATATCTGCAAACATTCAGGATAATCTCGAAGGAAGTGTACCTTTCAACCCTCCCAAAAAGCTTGGAATTTAAATAAAAATTCAACAATACTAACGTTATGTGCAACTTTCCCTCAAGCTCAAAATTTACTTTTTAATTGCCGGAATTGCCACATTTTCCAGAAATAGCTAGAAATCCAATTGGTAATAATGTGAGCAACAATCGGCACTAATAAGTTGCCAGTGAACAAGGCGCTATATGCTAATATCATCCCGACAATGGTTGCCCAAATCACATAAGGCCATTGTTGGGAACCGCTAAAATGCAAGATACCAAAGCAAAGACTGGATACAATTACAGCTGTAATATCAGAGCCTAAAGCTGGCAGCATCACACCTCTAAATAATAATTCTTCACTCAATCCTGGTAGCAACCCCAGCCAAATTAAGTCTGGTAAAGCTAAAGGTTTCAGTACCACTTCTAGGTAATAATCTGCACTTTTACGATAGGCAGTCCAAAGGCGATAAGTTAAGCCACTTAACGCGGTGATGACGAACCCCAACCCTACACCCAACAGCAACTCTCTTTGGTTCAAATCCCAAGAAAATAGGGAAAAGTTACCAAGGTGCAACGACAGTTTGGCGACTATCAACAAAATGATTGCAGTCGCTCCCATCGCCCCAAGTACTTGGATGCGGGTCAGGTATGGAATTTCTGGCTCTTGTTTGTGTTGTTCAACCACGGGTTTTAAGGGGAGTGGGGCAGAGGGAGCAAGAGGAGTAAGGGGAGCAAGGGAGAATGGTTTTTTGTATGCAATACACTCTGACCTCACTTCCATTCCTCTCTCCTTTTAGTAGAGAGGTTTTGAATCTTACTCCCTTTCCGTTGTAGGGAAGGGGCTGAGGGTTAGGTCTGTATTGGACTCAACACAGAAGCCCTATAGGATGAATTTTAACTCCTGCCCACTGACTGCAAAGGTAATAATTTGGGACGGAGAGCGGAGGGATTGATACCTGCTTTGTGTGCTACTAATACACCCACTGCTTCTAAATATGAGTTTACCTGTATAGCTTTGATCCCCAAGGGTTGGGGAGGAACTTTTATAAGAGTTTTATTTTCTTCAACTGTAATAATTTGGCATCGTCTTTGGCTTAAGCTTAGTAAGGCATTGCTACCACAAGCTGTTGCAGGTACGATCGCAGCATCTACTTGATCTACCCAAATATCTTCTTGATCTGATTTGTCGGCATAGCCCACACTTCGACACTTCGACAAGCTCAGTGCATGGCAAAGCTCAGTGACCATCGTAGACATCGCTCGTTTCTCTATTATAAATTGTGGGGCATAACTTAATCCTACAAGGACGCACGGCAAAAAGGTATAGCCCAATTCTTCGGCGGCGGAACGGGGCGATAAATTAGGTTCTGGAGGTTCGCTCAAAAAGGCGGGAGAATGAGCGCAAGGAATTTGAAAGGTTCGCACTAGCAAATGGCTAATTACGGCTTCTGCACCTGCTAAAGGATCAACACCTTCACCGTGGCGGTATTTCTGTACTGCTTCTAAGTCTATATCATCGGGGAAACGGGCAACAACTGCGATCGCTTCTGCACCCGCTTTTTTAATTAATATCTCAGCTGCGCGTAACAAGCTATCTGGGTTGCCAATTGTTCCCCAACTAGCTCCTGATAGTGTAGTCCGTAATTCTACATTTAATGGTGCATCAGTAATTACATAATCTGTTAGGGTCAATCCCAGAGTTGCTCTGACTGCATCTGCTGCTTGTATATGTCGTAGTCGTAACTCTGGCTCAATGGCTTGGTCTAAAAGCAACCCTACTTTGTTGGTGCGGACTGGACGTAAACCCCAGCATCCAGAGGCGAATTTGTCAAGCCCGTAACCTTCAACATAGAAAGCGTTGGGAAGATTCCAGTACAAAGAAGCGCCATTAAGGACATTGGGGTGAGTAATTAGGCGATCGCAGACCTGTGCTATAACTTTGGCAACAGGTAAAGCATCTCCTGCATAACCCCCAATGGCAGCCCCAACGCCAGTTGGTACAATTAAGATAGCGGTGTATGGACGATTCATCTTAAGTTATGAGTGCTGAGTTATGAGTGATAAATTTATGAATCAGAAGCCATCAAATACTAACTCCAAATTCCTAACTCCTAACTCTGTACAGACGCGATTAATCGCGTCTCTCCTAACTCCTAACTTTGTACAGACGCGATTAATCGCGTCTCTCCTAACTCCTAACTCCTAACTCTTAGGTGTAGTCACCACGGCTTCAACTGTCGCTTTTTGTTGGTCAACGTCCACAGAAGTAATTGCCCAACGAAGGGGTTCCCCCTGTTTATTCAACTCTGTTTCGATTGCTTCTAGTAATTCTGCGGGAGTTTCTTGTAAATCAATTTCTGCGGTAATAAAATGAGTCGTCATCTTAGTAAATCCTGTTGATTTGTAATTTCTAGAATAGCTGATATCAGTTGCTAAGAAATACTTATGTTATTTCTCAGCTTTGGTAATGTAAGTGAACAGTTATCAATAATCAACTCGTATAGTGATAACTGTTCACTGATTATTGGTCTTTACCAAATTGCAACTGATAAACTACATCTTCTTTTTCTGTCTCAACTTTCAAATCAGAAAGGGGTTTGGCAACACAAAGCAATACGTAACCTTGCTTTTGCAAATCAGGGCTAACGCCCATACCATCAGTTTGATCCACAGTTCCCTCGCTTATTTGACCGGCGCAAGTTGTGCAAACACCTGCATGACAAGAACTCGGCAAATCCAAACCAGCAGCATCGGCAATTGATAAGATTGTTTTATCTTCAGGAACTTGCAAGGTATGAATTTCGCCTTGGTGATGAATTTCTACTGTGTAAGTTTTGGGCATATAGAAACGAAGGTGATGCAACGAACAAATTTATTATTCTATCTGAATTAGTTAAAAATATCTAGATACTACCATAAAAGTTTAGGTTAAATACTGAGATTATAGTCACTAATTCTGAACAATTTTTAGACTAGTAACATTAATTACTATAATTAGAATTATTAGTTAAATTTACTATAAATATATATGCGCGATCGCGTTGTCTTAAAAACTGTATCTGTCAGTCTGCCTTTTGACATTGGTTCGATGTCTTGGAATACTGACCCCACAGAACGGAAAGCCGCTTGGTCGCTTTATGTGGAATTGGTGACGCGCATTGCTGTGTAAGCATTGGAAGTTGACCAGGGTTTGGTACGGGAAGCTTTGAACTCTCTTTATAGTTTATTTGGCACTACCCGCGGAGTTCTCAAAGCAGCCGGGCCGGATGTGGGTGCTTCTCGTGATTCAGTGGGAGGAATTGCGTTGGCGCAGCCCGCCGCAGGCATCGCAGTGTTAAATAATGGTTTAAGACCGTTTTTGGCTAAATGGCATCCGTTGTTGCATGGGAGAAGTTTGGCGACCTTTGGGGGTGAGTGCTAAAGAACATGAGCAGAGTTGGTCGGAGGAACCCAAGTTGCAAAGTGAGTTGGAAGCTTTGCGAGGTGGGTTGGAAGATTACGCCAAGGCGTTGGCAAAAATTGCTGGGGTGGAGGAGTGATAAGTGGAACAGCCCTTTGATGTGTTTCTTGCTCACAATAGTTTAGACAAGCCTGAGATTATAGAAATTGCTAAATATCTCAAAGCCAATGGTTTGAACCCGTGGTTAGATGAGGAGCAAATTTTTGCAGGAGACAATATTCAGAAAGTTGTCTTCCAAGGGATTTCGCAGTCTAAAGTAGGTGCTTTTTTTATTAGCCAAAATGGATTAGGGACTTTTCAGGAGAATCTTGAACTTGGTAGAATTATCCTATTTTTTCTCAGAAAAAACAAAGCACAAGGTTTTCGCGTGATTCCCATCTTGCTTCCTGGTATTCATGATATTCCAGAGGATTTCTATTATTTGTGCCTTCTTAATGGCATACAGAAAGACTTCGCGGCATTCTAAGCGCGTTAGACGAAATTCGCGGTTATTGCACCTAGTCGTGATGTGGTAGCAGAAACCTGATTGAAAGTTGCGTTGAGGGCGAGACATGAAAAATTAAAATTAGTTAGCCAAATATGACATTCAAGGTGTCTAGATCCCCGACAACTTTTACGAAGTCGGGGATCTATTGTCTCACGAATGATTCAAGACTGCTATATAATAAAACTTTGCATTAACCGAGAACTTCTGCAATCTGAAAATTGAATGACCAGGTTTATACATGATAAATTTGCTAAAGACTATCTAGAAGAATTATTAAAAGATTACGGAGAAGTCAAAGCATCAGAAAAAGTTGCAGGAGAGATTAAAGAAATAGATGTTTTATTCACTCCTACCAAACAGCAAAACTCTAATTTACAAATACTCGGTTTGTTAGGAAGATTGGCTGAACATCCTGCAATAATAGAACCCTTACGGGTTCGCCAGTCGCTCATGGGGGAAACCCCCAAGACCGCGCTGGCTCACCATACCGCAATCCAGCTTCTACCGATGAAATCTGCGATTGTATTCTCAAATTATTAGAAGTCAAGGCTTTATTGCGACGAGAAGCTAAAGCCAATAAAACCAAACTTCCGGACTCAGATATGCCCAAATTGTGGGTTCTTACACCAACCATATCTGAAACTAGATTGTCTAGCTTTGGAACTATGCAAAAAGCAGGTTGGTTATCAGGAGTACATTTCCTACCAGATGCTTTGCGGACAGCAATTGTGGCGATACACCAACTACCGCAAACACCGGAAACGTTATGGTTGAGGCTTTTAGGAAGGGGAAGCGTGCAGTCGCAAGCGATTATCGAGTTGCAAGAGTTACCATTAGATTATCCATACCAGAAAGCAACCTTGGAATTAGTTTATAACTTGCGCGAAAACTTGAGAGTAAATCAACAATTAGAAGCAGATGATCGGGAGTTAATTATGCGACTAGAACCACTTTATCAAAGAGATAGAGAACAAGCCAAAGAAGAGGGAAGGCAAGAGGGAAGGCAAGAGGGAAAACAAAAAGGAGAACAAGACTTGATACTGCGTCTATTAAATCGCCGTATTGGTGAAATTGATGCCTCATTAATCGAGCGAATTAAAGACTTATCTATTGAACAATTAGAGAATTTAGGAGAGGCATTGCTAGATTTTTATAGTGTTGCTGATTTAGAAGCTTGGTTAAACTAATAATAATGTTGGGTTACTCTGCGGTAAGCAAGCTACGTTCTTCAAACGCCACTTGCTACCCTGCGGGAACGCTAAAAGCGAACAAGTCGGGAAACCCGCCCAAGGCAGTGGCTCCCCAACCTACGCTAGTTTTAGTTTTTAGCTTTAACTACACTATGTAGCGATGATTGCACTCACCTTAAAGGTATAACATCAAGCCTTAAGGTTACAACATTAAGCCTTAAGGCTAGAACATTCAGGCTTCAGGTTATATGATGAAGTCTTAAAGCTAGAACATAAAGCCTTAAGGTTACAACATTAAGGCTTAAGGTTATAATATCAAGCCTTAAAGCTAGAACATCAAGCCTTAAGGTTACAACATTAAGGCTTAAGGTTAAAGCGATCGCTGTTGACTACATCACTTCCAACTCACTTACTACCAAAACTCTCAATTCATTCACTTGCTTCAAAGCTATATCATTAGACTTATCCGGAAATGAGAACTTTATTTGGCTGAAACCTAGCTCTGGAGAGGGTTTTAGAGGTTCCTGTTTTATATAAGCTAAAAAGTCAGCTATGTAAGGGTTTCAGCTATTTTGAGGTTTATTTGTGGATAGGTCTATTGGTTAAAAAAGCTTCACAACTAACCATTAAAGCTGCTGCTACCTGCAACGCATTGGGTAACTGAAGGTTATAACGTACTCGCATTCTTGCTGCTTCTCGTGCAATTACAGCATTAATCTCCACAAAAACCACTTCATCTTGTTGCAACACATCAACAAAAGCCTGCTCTAAATCTGCTAACCCCAGAAGAATAGCACCGACTAAGCACTCTGACAACGTTATCCCAGATATTACTGCTGTAATGTCAGTATCTAAACACTCAAAAATTGGATCGATTAAATCAACAAATTGCGGATTCCGTTCTACAAAATAAATCACAGGTGCTGTATCGATAAATAAGCGAGAAACTCCGTTTAAAGCATCACTAATCTTCATTGCTGTGTCCGTAAGAACCTTTCTCGAAGCTCATCACCTTCCCGCCAATTCCGCGAAACCCACTCTTGAGCATCTTCACCAAAAAGCGGATAGGAAGCCATACCTTTCAAGTCGCTCCACTTGCGTTTTGCTTGCGCTTGAGTGACGTGTTTTTTTACACGCTCTACTAAATGCCCCATCACTATCAATTGCTCTTCTGGAGTCAATTGCTCAATCTCGCTTAAAATTTTTTCAAGTGACGGACTCATCAACTTGACCTGAACAATTGCGGTGAATTATACAAAATATTGTACTGTATTCTAGAACTTGAAGATGCGATTATGGTTTTTCAAACTCTGCGATCGCTGTTGAGTATGAAGTAAAAGTGCGATCCTACTTCGTAAAAGTTGTCGGCGATCTATTGTCTCACAAATGATTCAGGACTGCTATAGGACTCCTATTTGATTTCTGAACAAGACTAAGAGAGAATACGGAGAGGTTT
>NZ_JAQYWQ010000169.1 GCF_029379315.1 Nostoc sp. S13 | reverse complement strand
CATCGATGTCTACTGGAGGTGCGGCGATGAAGGCGATTACGAAGCAGGCGGTGGCTGCTAGCAAGGTGGGGATCATCACGGAGCCGAACCAACCGATGTAGATCCGGTTGTTGGTGCTGGTGATCCACTCGCAGAATCGATCCCATACGTTGGCGCTTTCGCGACGTTGTAAGGTGGTTGTCATTATTTTATAAATGCGATTATTTGTGAATGAATTAGGTAGGTTTGATTACCTGTTACACATCTTAAACAATTTATTGCGTTTTGTAAAGTACTTTCAGAAAAATTTTTCTCTTGGGATTTACGCACCCGCAACAGAAAAACCCCAATTCCCTGAAAAGGGGACTTTGCCTAAATTCTGTTTAGAATCGGTAGGGGCTACGACTATGGACTTTATTCTTCGTCAATTCGCTGCTACCTGCTTGGATATTGACTCTATACCCACTTCTGGTAAAGGTGGACGCACAGATAAATAAATCAATGGGCCGAATAGCGGTATCAATGCTATTAACCAGAACAACTGCGGATTTTTCCAACTGCGACGCGCCATATCATCCCCTAGCAATGTGGGAAATAATAGGCAAAGTAGGCAGAAATCTAAACTCATCACATTAATAAAGCGGTTGGTTTGCCACTGCTGCACAAAACTGTCCCAATCTCCTCCTGTTAAACCGTAGGCAACTAGAATAACCGTGGCTACAGTTAAGACAACCCCAGTCACACGAGAATCTAACAGCTTCAGGAAGGCATTCTTTTTAGCGACAAAATTATTATTTGGTTCTCGTAGGGCTAAGTATGGCAACAAGGCAAAAGCACCAACTGCGAAAGAGGCGATCGCAAACAGCCAAGCAGGTATTTTTTGTCCTCTGCCATCAATAAATATTACGGCGCTGTAAATAAGAGGCCAGATGCCCATGAGGTTGAATAGGGCTATGACTAACGGGTTAATGCCTTGCCACTGGCCAATAGAAAGGTTTTTAATTAACTCGAATGTGCCGGGTTGCTCAGGAGGAGCGAGGAAAAAAGCATAGGTAATGAATCCCAGCCACAGCGCCACAAAGGCAATTTTTCTAACCATGAAAGATTTAAGTAGTATTAATTATTGATGCCGCTACAAATTGGGCTTATCTGCCTACTATTGTATTATTCACTGCCTAAACCCGTAGCGACTTGTCCCTAAATATCAGATGATCCGATTAATCCCTATTAATATTAAGGATTGAAATAACTGAAAGCTTCTGAGAGATAATCAGCAGCAGATGCTACGACTGCGATCGCACTTTCATAATCTAGGCGCGTTGGGCCCAGAACTCCCACACTTCCTACTGGTATTGAATTTCGGCGATAATTGGAAGAAATTAAGGTGCAGGTGCGTATTGGTTCTAGAGGATTTTCAGCCCCAATCCGAACCGTTACTTTTGGTTTCCCCACATCCTCAGACTCTGGTTCCTCAAATATTAATCGCCATAGTTGGTCTTGTTCTTCTTCCAGCAGGTGGATAATCGTTTGTACTTGCTGTAACTGGGAAAATTCCGGCTGGCGCAAAACTTCTGAGACACCCCGAACCATAATTTGGGTTGCAGTCGGTGCAAGAGTGCGACGAGTCAATTCGGCAACTGAATTTTTTAAGAATTCCCCATAGCGTTGGAACTCCTGATCTAGTTCGCTCCAGTCAAGGTTGGCTAATTCCAACAAACTTCGCCCCCGTAAGTGGCTATTCAAAAAGTTAGAAACAATCTGCAACTCGCGATCAATTACCTCTGGATCGCGTTGTGTTTCCTCTGGTACTGGCGACAAATCCATCAACTTGGAATGTGTCTCATAACCATCTGTCACCACAATCAGCATGATCCTTCCGGCTTCTATTTGTACTAATTGCAGATGTCGCACTATCGCTGTAGTGGTTTGAGGCATAGTAATCAAACTAATGCAGCCACTCAAGGTTGCTAAAATTTGTGCAGCTCCTTGCAGTAGGGTTTCTAAACTCCGATCTTCCCAGTAGAGAAGCTTTTGCAGTTCTACCTCTACTTCTCGCCCTAAAGTTTCCGTACCACTTCCCTGCGGGACGCTACGCGAACGTGGAAGCAAGCTACGTGTAGCGTCTGTCTGCGACACGCTCCGCGAACCTAGAGAAGGTGTAATTAGCTGGTCAACATAAATCCGATAGCCTGAGTCTGAAGGTATTCGTCCGGCGGAGGCGTGTGGTTGGTAAAGTAACCCAGACTTTTCTAAAACGCCCATCACATTGCGAATTGTGGCTGAACTTACACCCAGATCGTACTCATCAACCAAAGCTTTTGAACCAACCGGCTCTGCTGTAGCAATATAGTGACGTACTGTTGCCCAAAGTATATGCTGTTGTCGATTTGTTAACTGGACTTGCATAATGGCATGTTTTACTGAAGGCAAATTTTAATCAAACTCTGAAAAAATTTCTGGATTTGATCGCAAACAAAGATTATTAATAATTAATTAAGATACCAAATTAGACAGTTCTCTAATGATAAATATTTTTAAAGTTTACGTTCAACATTTATTGAGACTGCCCTTGAAATCGGAGCTAGGTTTATACTGCAAAAGCTGCCTTTACTCATAACAGTATTTTTGCATAATTTTAAACTTATAACAGTATTATTGAATACGTATTTTTCTGGAATAGCTGATATATTTGGGCCGAAAAGCTGCGTGAATATATACTCTACTAGCAAAAGGTATAAAGTTTCCCCTCAAAACCCTAAGTTGATGCAGTCCTCTTTTTACAATAGCAGAAGCCAGATGGAAGAGTAAATCCCAGCTAAGTCATGGATTCAGTCAGGAATTAATACTGGGGAATTGAAGGGTCAACTAATAGGGAGTAAGCATTAATACCACCAGAAATATTTTGCACATTTGTAAAACCTTGAGCAATTAACCACTGGCACATTTGGGCGGAGCGGATGCCGTGGTGACATAGCACAAAAGTTTCAGCTTGGGGATTGAAGAGAGTGGCTACTTGATCTCCCCATTCGGCAAATTGACTTAAAGGTAGATTAACAAAGCCCTCAATGCTAGCGATCGCCAATTCTTCTGGTTCACGCACATCTACTAGCTGAATACTTTGATCACTAGAAGAAAGATGTTGCGCCAGTTTTTCTACACTAATTTGGTTCATGAGTTCCCTGTCATGAGGTTTTCGTAAACAGTCCTAATATTATTTATGGTGACAGAAAATCTCTGCCTTGGCATCAGCATCCATTCTCAAGGGGGCTGATTAATTCTGGTAAGCTTTCTGCTTAAATGGCTGTAAACCGTCTTTATTAATAGGTTTAATGTGAATAGGCAACGTTCATTTATCGGTTTTATCGTCGCTGGTGCGATCGCAGTGCTAGTAATTGCGATCGCTGGCTTTTACTGGTTTTTCGGCAAAAGTCCGGCTAACCTCATTGGTTCTACCTCCCAGCCTAGTGCAGCCATATTTGTGTCGAAACTTTCGCCTGTAATGGTTTCATTACAGGCGAATCCTGACCGTTTGCAGGCGTTGGAACGGGAAGAGGAACTATCTAAACTCAAAACCAGTTTATTCGCCAAGAGTGGCATAGATTACAAACAAGATATTCAACCCTGGTTAGGGGATGAAATTACATTAGCTATCACTACTTTAGATATTGATCGGGACTTAGAAAACGGACAGCAGACAGGGTATCTATTGGCACTAGCAACCAAGCAACCAGAAAAAAGCCGCGAGTTTGTTGAGTTGTTGTTTTCTAAACGGGCGTTAGCTGGAGCAAACTTAGCTGTTGAACAATACAAAGGCGTAAAGCTGATTTACGACAATTCTCAACCAGAGCAGGACTTGTTTGCAGGTGCTGTTGTTGGTGAAGGCTTTGTGTTGTTTGCCAACGATCCGAAGGTGTTGCGAGATGCGATCAATAATGTCCAAGCGCCCGATCTGAATTTGACTAGCTCGCTCGAATACCAAAAAGCGACAAAACAACTTCCCAAAGGGGGTTTAGCTGTAGCTTTCTTGAATGTTCCCATTGTGGCAAAATGGCAAGGGTTAGAGTTACCAGAACAACTTTATAACAGCCAAATCATATCCTTGGCGTTAAACCCCAAAGGATTGCTAGCAGAAACCACCTTTCTGACTTCATCGGAAATTGTCCCCACATCTGTACCACTATCTAAACCTGTGGGAGCATTGCAGTATATTCCAGCGTCCGCAGGTTTGGCAATTTCTGGCTCGAATTTGAGTAATTTGAGTAACAGTGATTTAGCCAAACTCTGGAGACAAGCGACAGCAACCATATATGGTTCTGAGGAAGATGTGGTTTCTCGATTAGCAAAACCCTTAGTGGATATTCAAAAACGCTGGGGCATAAACTTACCAGAGGATATTTTTAGCTGGGTACAGGGAGAATATGCCATAGCATTGTTACCTGAGAAAGAGCAAACAAACCCTCATTGGATTTTTGTGGTGGAAAAATCCGAGGGTGTAGAACAAGGCGTTGCTCGTTTGGATGCGATCGCTTCATCCAATGGACTCAGTATCAATCCTCTGACTATAGACAAGCAAAAAATCTCGGCTTGGACAGAGTTAATTACTGCGACTAAAAAAAGTGATGCCAAAGAGGGAGCATCTTTCAGCATTGAAACAAAAGTGCGGGGATTACATACAACTTTAGGAAATTATGAAATTTTCACGTCTGACTTAGAGACTATTGATGAAATTCTCACAATCAAGGATAATTCCATAATTGACAATCCCAATTTCCAAGATAGTATCGCTGCAATTCCCTTACCAAACCAAGGCTATATATATCTTGACTGGACAAAGAGCCAGAATTTTTTAGAGCGTCAAGTACCGATTCTCAAACTAGTGGAAGTCTTAGGCAAACCATTTTTTAACAATCTGCGATCGCTCACAGTCAGTAGTTATGGAACTGAGACGCGATCACTCAAAGGCGGTGTTTTCTTCAAACTCCATAATTCGTGAGATTTTCATCAAAAGTCAAAGTGCAGAAGGCAAAAGAATTGTTTACCTTTTGCCTTTTCTGCTCCGATAATATTTACGTAAATTCCCTGTAGTATTTGCTATTTGTATAATCAATTAGCTGGTGGAGAAGATTGGATAAATCGGTAAAAATAAGGCGATCGCTCTTTCTCTACAGGCGAAAACTGAGGTAGCAAACGCAGCCAGTATTGCAGTAAACTAATTGGTAAACCGTAGTATTCGCATGATAGTACTGTACGGTTAACCAACAATAAAACTTTCGCCAATTCAAGATAGAGATGATGCAAGAAGTAACTCGCCGCAAATTTATTGCAACAGCCACCCTAGCGACGGGTTTTGCCCTAGCAGTGCAACCCATTTCTGCCGGAGTCATTACCACCAATTCCAAGGGCTTGGTAGCTGGTGCGGTGAAAATTCCGGTCAAAGATGGGGAAATTCCTGCCTATAGAGCAGCACCTGCCACTGGTGAAAATTTCCCCATCGTCCTGGTAATCCAAGAAATCTTTGGAGTACACGAGCATATTCAGGATATCACTCGTCGCTTTGCCAAGTTGGGGTATTTAGCGATCGCACCCGAATTATTCGTGCGTCAAGGTGATGTCTCGAAATTAAGCAGCATAGACGAAATTCGCCCAATTGTCGCCAAAGTGCCAGATGCCCAGGTGCTATCCGATCTCGATGCCACCGTACACTGGGCGGTGAAATCAGCTAAAGGTAATGCCGACAAATTAGCAATTACAGGCTTCTGCTGGGGCGGTCGCATTACCTGGTTATATGCAGCACACAATCCTAAGGTGAAGGCAGGTGTGGCGTGGTATGGACGACTCGTGGGCGATGCTACCAAACTAACGCCCAAGCATCCGGTCGATATTGCCTCAAAACTAACAGTCCCGATTCTCGGACTTTATGGTGGGAAGGATACGGGTATTCCCATTGATACAGTAGAGCAAATGCGCGATCGCTTAAAGTCTAGCAGCAGCAAATCTGAAATCATCGTCTATCCCGATGCACCCCATGCTTTTTTTGCCGATTATCGCCCCTCCTACCGCGAGAAAGAAGCTAAAGAAGGTTGGAAACGTCTCCTGGCATGGTTTAAGCAGCATGGCGTGTAAGTCTGCGGAACATAAAAAAGCCTCCCGGTATGGGAGGCTTAAAAGTTAGCGGAGAAAACTTGTTAAACTACGGCCTTGCAGCGATCGCTCCTCCTAATGCAGAGAAAACTGCGGAGACTGATGCTGTGGCAAATAGCCACCAAGCGGCTGTAGCTGCGGCTTTGCGGGTTTCTTCAGCTTGCCGCTGTGCTTGCTGCTTCACCTGTTCTAGGCGGCGTTGGGCTTCTTGCTGTATGCGTTCTGCACGTTGCAATACTGTGTTACGGGCCCGTTCAATTTGGTCGATGATGCCGTTGGCATCTTCCTCGGAGATGTCCTCACGAGAACTCATAATTGCCACCAGGGTCTCACGATCAAAAGAAGATAGGCGATCGCGCAGGGCATCAAACCCCGCTTGCGGATCGTCGAAAACAGTGCGAATATCGCGCTTGATACTATCGTAATTGAGTTCCGGGCGATCTAAGGAGTTGAGATAGTTACGGATGCGGCCGAAAACCCCATCAATTGCATCTTGAATGCCTCGTTGGATGTTCCGCACTTGTTCTACAAATTGATCCCTTACGGACACCATGTTATCCGCAATCCGTGCCGCTTCCTCATCGGAAATATCTTCCCGAATTTTTAGCAGGGCGATGATCGTAGAACGGTCAAAATGGGAAAGGCGATCGCTAAAAGTTTCTACCCCAACTCGCGGATCGTGCAACAATAATTGCAAGTCGCGCTTGATACCTTCTGGGTTGAGTTCTTCTTTGCCAGTTTGTCGCAAATAGTCTTCCAGATTACCTTTGAATGTTTCTATTCTTTGCTGTGTCCGGGTAGCTAGGCGACGAGGCGCACGCACAAAGTTGCGAATCGAAGTTTGTGTAGAATCAATGATTTCATTGACTTGTTCTTCACTTAAGTCTTGGCGTTGACTGACCAACTTCACTAGTGTATCTCGGTCTACCTGTGACAACCGACGCCGCAGTGCGACAGCTCCATCTTTGGGATTTTCAAACAATCTGGTCAAATCTCGCTGGATACCTTCTGGGTTCAGTTCTTGTTTACCAGTATTCCGCAGATAATCTGCGATCGTGGTGGTAACAGAGTCGTATTGCTCTTTGGCTTTTTCCACAACAGCTTGCGGTGTGTGGCGAATGTTATGCCACGACTCCTCAGCAGCATTGATGGCTTGATTAACTTGATCTTCACTCAAATCTTCCCGCTGACTCAACAATTGCACTAAGGTATCGCGGTCAAAGCGAGACAACCGGGCCCGAATTGAGGTAATTCCAGCTTGAGGATCTTCCAGTAGCTTTTTAAACTCTGCGCGGATGGCATCAGGATTCAGTTCTGATTTCCCAGTATTACGCAGATATGATTCTACATTCAGCCACAGGGTTTCTGCTTGATATTGTGCCTGTTCTGCTAATCCTTTGGATTCTACCAAGACGCGATCGCGTTGTTTTTCCAACTCATCCAGAATGCTGTCTACTTCATATAGCTGGACATCATTACGTTGCAGCAATATATCCCGGATCTCTTGACGTTCAAGGTGCGCCAGTCGCAATGTCAGAGTTTCATAATCTGCCTCTGAGTCTTGTAACAGTGGTTTAAAATTCTGCTCAATGCCTTCGGCTGTCAAATCTGCTTTTGGGGTAACGAGCAGATAACTTTCCACTGCCCGTTGTAAGTCTTGGACTATCTCTCTTTCTTCAACACCTGTAACTATCACTAGTACATCTTTGCGGACAACTTCTAGCTGATTTGCAATCCGCTGAATTTGGGCTTGGGTAAGCAGTCCCCGTTGTTGCAGTATGTTGGCAAAATCGTTGCGGGATAGACGTTCTAGTTCCCTGCGGACTATTCCTGGGTCAGCTGCTGGGTCGTAGATGACATCACGAAATTCCTGAGCGATTTTTTCCGGACTCAGTTGCCAAGCATAAGTGTTGTGCAGGTAGTTTTCGATATCAGCCCGAATAGGGCTATAGGGTTGCGATGGTGTTGGTAAACCTAGCTTATCTGCTTGTTGAGTGACTTTCTCTTTGGCAGTAGTGAGGCTACCCAAGATTTTTTCCACATCCAAATCAGGCAAATCTGTCCGTCCCAACACAGTGGCGGTTAAGGCAGATAGTCCTTGCTGGAGTGTACTTTGAATTAGCCCTGGAGCTGCCTTTTGGTCAGCTTGTTTGGAATCACGCTTTTCTGCTACTAACCGATCCAGTTTGGCGTTGAGTTCATCTGTCTTGCTTTGTCCTGCTGGAACTGATTTCAGATAATCGATTAACTCAGTCAGACCGTCTGGGGTGGGTGATTGCTGACTTACCACTTGCTGCCAAACTTTATACAACGTATCGGCAATGCGACTAACGTCTTTTTTGGAAAGGTCGGTGCGACTGCTGACTAACTCGATAAACTTTTCGCGGTTGATGTTGCGAATGTCTGAAGTCCCAGCGAGCGCTTTTAATTGCGGATCGTTGAGTAAATTTTCAAAGTCACTCCGAATTTTCGACAAATCTAACTCTGGGGGACGGAGCTTTTCTAAGTAATCCTCTATGTTCTCCCGGATACTTGTAGGGTCGATGGCGCTCCCTAGTTCCCGACGGATAGCGCTAGCGGCAGCTTCAGCCGTCGCTACAACTTGGTTATTGACAGCTTTTGCGCCTAGTGCAGCGGTGGCTGTGCCCATAATCGCCTGAAACCCAGAAGTTGCCGTATTAACGACTGAGCCAATTAAGGAACCTACGGTGGTGGAACTTACCCAAACGAGGATTAAAAAGTAAGCACCCCAAATTACCAAGCCGAGAATCGCTCCCAATGCTGGGTCTAAGATTACAAGGCTCAATTTTACCGCCAGAAAAGAAGCGATTAATAAGGCGATCGTCACAGTGACTAATGTCCAAATCCCCACTGCGGTGCCGATTTTGCGAATGCTGCCGCCCAAACTTCCGACTTCCCCACTATCCGAATCTGAGTCAGATGAGTGCCCCAGGTAGGAAATACCGGCTGCAAGTGAGAGATTAGTTAGAACTAATTGGAAAGCAAAGGCTAAGATCACCCCGGAGATTAAAGCCACAAAAAAGCGTGGCCCGGAAGTGAGAACCGATGCCTGTGCTGGCGTGACGTTTGAGGATTCTACTGGAACCTGTGCTAACCACAATAGTGGTTTGTAGAGTCCCACTATGATTTCCGTACTTTGGAACATTGTATTTCCTTGTTCTAAGTTTTAATTTAGGGAATTTAGAATTTCTTGAGAAGCAACTCTTAGTATGTATTTATGTTTGTACCTATGGCAATACCTAACTCTGTTTAGCTCAGAATCGTAGACTTTAGCTGTTTCAAGCATCTCCCCAAAGGCTGAAAACTATATCCAGCAGAAGATATAAGTTTTATTATCTAACTGTGCAAATGTTGAGTATGAACTCAAAAAGCTGGCTAATTCTTGGCTGCCACTTTTTAATTTTAATTGCTTAATCACAACGATTGATTTTTCCGCAATTATAGTTTAACACTAAAAAGTTACATTTCTTTATATTTTGATTTTTATCACCCTCAGAGGGTGGATTTGTCTGCACCAATGTGTTGTAGTTTATGCCTACAGGCATAAAGCATTTAAGTTATTAATAGCGTACATTAAAGTTAACAAACGAATTGTTAAGGATAACAAAGATGGCAACTTGTTCTTCCAGACAGAGATTTGGGAATAATTGCAGCAGAAGGTAATGGTTGCGATCGCAATGATTTTCTGTTTGGCTAGACACATCAAGCCGAAATCTGAAACTGTCGTTTAGGAATCATTGACTTCCTTACTTATTTACTTTGTGGAATTTAGCCACTTATAGCGTCCTACGCGACGTTTTATATCTGATTGGCTACTACATAGAAATTAAACACCTAAAAAGCTACTAAATTTTGGAGAAAAAAATGGCAACTCAAGAAACTCGGCCTTCTACTGGTTTACCACCTGTTGCAGCATCATACAACGGCGTAGATCGCAATGCATTTTTGTTTGGATTTACTCCTCAAGCCGAAATATGGAATGGTCGCTTGGCAGCTATTGGCTTCCTTGCCTATTTGCTTTGGGATTTAGCTGGTTATAGCGTCCTGCGTGACGTTTTACATCTGATTGGCTAATAGATAGCAATTTAACACCTGAAAAGCTACTAAATTTTGGAGAAAAAAATGGCTACTAAAGAAACTCGTTCTTCTACTGATTTACCACTTGTTGCACCCGAATACAACGGCGTAGATCGCAATGCATTTTTGTTTGGCTTTACTCCTCAAGCCGAAATCTGGAATGGTCGCTTGGCAGCAATTGGCTTCCTTGCTTATTTGCTTTGGGATTTAGCTGGTTATAGCGTTCTTCGTGACGTGCTACACATCGTTGGATATTAGTAATAGCTAAGGAGTTAGGAGGAGCCACTGCGTTGCGGGGGTTCCTCCTTTGTAGTAAGTGGCGTTGATCAGTTTTAAACATATTATTAATTAAAAACTCAAAACTGATAATTATTAACTCCTCGCTAATCTCGGTTTTGGTAGGCGGAACCAAAATCGAGTCTTCCATAACTGTTGCCGATGTAATCAACAGCTTCTTGTAAAGTTGTGACGTTACTAAAAACTAATAATAATGCTTTTAATAATGTAGCAATGATGAGGCGATCGTCTTTTTTTGATTACCCGCGAGAAAGTCCATCATCGCTCTAGGGTCAGACCTTTTTTCGTTATCAAAGGCTGTCGAACCGTAGTTACTGCCTGCAAATTTTCTAATTGCTTGTTGGGAACGCATTTGAAACTCTGCATTGCATTTATTTTAACTCCTTTACATATCCAGGGTAAGCTCATCTAATTTGGTATAAATAAAACTTGACAAATCGAAGAAGAT
>NZ_JAQYWQ010000168.1 GCF_029379315.1 Nostoc sp. S13 | reverse complement strand
AAACCTCTCCGTATTCTCTCTTAGTCTTGTTCAGAAATCAAATAGGAGTCCTATAGTTTTAGGATAATGTAATGCAAACAAATTGGAAAATTGGGTCTTTATTTGGAATTCCCCTGTTGTTAGACCCGTTATGGTTTGTGATTTTAGGGTTGGCAACTCTCAATTTTGGGGTAGCTTATCAGGAATGGGGAACTGTTATAGCTTGGAGTGCTGGAATAGTGATGGCACTGTTGTTATTTGTTTCAGTGTTGTTACATGAGTTGGGTCACAGCTTGGCAGCCCAATCGCAAGGCATTAAAGTTAATTCAATTACCCTATTTATGTTTGGCGGCATTGCTGCTATTGAAGAAGAATCTAAAACTCCTTTTAAAGCCTTTCAAGTAGCGATCGCTGGGCCTTTGGTGAGTATCGGACTATTTTTCTTGCTCCGGTTAGTAGCTACTGTGATCCCTGACACTAGCCCACTCAGTGTCATGGTTGGAGATTTGGCCAGAATTAACTTGGTGGTAGCTCTATTTAACATGATTCCCGGCTTACCTTTAGATGGAGGGCAAGTGTTAAAAGCAGCACTATGGCAAATAACAGGTAATCGTTTTCAAGCTGTACACTGGGCTGCAAAGGCGGGGCAAATATTGGGTTATGGTGCGATCGCTTTAGGGTTTGTTGTAGATTTCTTGACCAGACAGTTAGTAGTTGGTTTGTGGATGGCGCTGTTAGGTTGGTTTGCTGTCCGCAACGCTAACAGCTATGACAGCATGACTACATTGCAAGAAAGCCTACTCAAGGTAGCGGCGGCTGATGCGATGACCCGTGATTTTCGCGTCGTTGATGCTGACCAGACATTGCGCTCCTTTGCCGATTTATACCTGTTGGAAACCGCTCCCTCACAGATTTATTTTGCTGCTTCTGATGGACGTTATCGGGGTCTAGTATCCATTGACGATTTGCGTTTAATTGAAAGGAGTCAATGGGAAACCCAAACCTTACACAGCATTGTGCATCCCCTGACAGAAATACCTACCGTTGCGGAATCAACATCGATCGCTGAGGTAATTAACAAGCTGGAAAATCAGCAGTTACCTCGAATTACCGTACTTTCTCCGGCTGGCGCTGTAGCTGGTGTAATTGATCGGGGAGATATTGTGCGATCGTTGGCACAAAAGTTAAATTTGCGAATAACGGATGTAGAAATTAAGCGGATCAAAGAAGAAGGTAGTTATCCGCCTGGGTTGCAACTGGGAGTAATAGCGAAATCAATTACAAATTAAACGTCATACACTCGTCATAGTTTTGCAATAGATTTGTCAAAAGCTTGTGTGATATTTAAATTGGTATTTGGTTACAAAATGCTTTTTTTGGGTAAAGGTAGGAAATCCTACCTTTTTTATTTATTTCTAAAAATGTAGCGTCGGCGTAGCCCCCACTTCGACCCTTCTCTACGAGACACTGCGCGTAGCTTGCTTCCCGAAGGGTACGGCGCAGGCTCAGGGCAGGCAAGCTCAGTGACCATCGTAGACAGCGCTTTTACCTTACTTGTGTGGATTTGCAGGGGTTGATGGTAGATTGTCACAGAGATGGCGATCGCTCTGGTTAGGGTTATTCTGCAAATATTCACCAAGACGATCGCAACCTTTAGCAAGCAGTTTGTCTAATTTACCAATTTCCCACAACTTAGCTGTGCCATCCTCGCTAATGGTAGCCACCATACTACTGTCGGGACTCAAAATGACGCTTTTGGTTTTGCGCTCCAAGTCTTTAAATTCTCCGAGCTTGGTTCCGTCCATATACCACAAGCTGACAGTACCGTCTTGTTGGACAAAAGCAGCTAAACTACCATCACTGTTAGAACTGATATTGTAAAGTTCCCCTATTCCTTGATCACGGGGAATAGTTTGTAGTTGTTTTCCTGATTTTACATCCAACAATACGATACTTTTGTAGGCTCTACTTAGTTGCTGTACACCAGCTAACAGAATTTGGTCGTCTGATTTCCAAATCACATTGTTAATCCTAATAGTTTCCTCATAAGGAAACGACTTATCATTTGGCTTACCTGAGGATACATTCAATAAGTAAACTTTGCTATTATTGTCATATCCAGTAACTGCTATGTGCTTACCATCAGGACTAAAACTTAGGTTACTGTTAGAGTCATATTTTCCAAGAAATTCTCTGTACTGCTGACTCGATAAATCTAATATGCCCACAGTTCCTTCCTGACTTAGGGTTGCCAGTTGTCTGCCATTGGGACTAAAACCAAGGCTATTGAAGACAGGGAGTTGACTGTTAAACTGCTTCACTGGCTTGCCAGATAAATCTAATAAGTGGACAACTCCATCTACTGCTTGAGTTGCTATCAGCTTGCCATCCCCGCTAAATGTGATACTGTTGATTTTTTCTGGAAGTATTTTTAATTGACTTGGCTGTTGTTCTTCCATACTCCAAAGACGGAGAGTGCCATCAGCGCTGGCAGTAGCGAGAACTTTACCATCCGAGCGAAAATTGAAATTTGCGATTTGACCTTTATGTCCTTTGAGTTGACTAATTATACCGCTGTCTAAATCCTGCAAGCGTATAGTACCGTCATTAAATCCTGCCGCAGCGAGCTTTTTACCATCTTGGCTAAAATTAATATCGATGTTCTGACCTAACAACTGTCGCGAGTAGTTTTGCCGCCATTGCCACAAATAACTTTCACTACCCACGATGCTTCTACCTCCTCCGTAGATAATTGCTATTTCCTCACTATTGGGACTAAGGATTACTTGATCGAGCATTACTGGAAACTGCTTGTCGATTTTACTTAATTCTTGAAAAGAGGAGTTAAACACGCTGACGCTTTTACCATCTGGAGTCTTAGTAACTAACAATAACTTACCATTTGGTTGGAAACCACCAGTCATTATAATATTGTTTGGAGGTACTTGTAATTCCTGATATTGGTTGCTAGTGAAATTCCACAAACTGGCAATGCCGTCATCTTGAACGCTAATAAGTTGACTGCCATCCTGGTTAAAACTAAGGCTTGTAATTGCACATGAATTGAAACTAGGAATGTCATTTGTATCTTCGCATCGATGTCCTTGTAATACTGTTGCCTGCTGTTGATTTTGCCAATCCCAAAATAGGATAGTACCCTTGTTTGTGCCAATAGCAAGTTGCCTACCATCGGGACTAAAAATTACCTGTGTAACTAAGTATTGATTTCCTGGTAACTCGGCTAACTTTTTGGCTTGTTTGTCCCATACTCTGACAGTGCCATCATTTTCAGTACTAACTACCAGTAGCCTACGCCTACCGTCTTTTTCCCAAAAAATACTTTGAACACCACTAGGAAACCCTTCTTGTCTGTTGTATTCTTTGACTGTATAAACTGCCTTTCGCAAGGTTCTAATTACTTGAAGTTGTTCATCTTCTTTTGGCGGTGGTACTTTCAACAGCCACCGATTCTTAAGGGATTCTCCAGCTGATAAACTATTGAGCAAGGCATCTAAAATCAGTTGATTTGAACGTAAGTCGGCATCTGCGGATTCTTTCTCACTCAGCATTTGATTTATCGTTGCTTGTCTAAGATTAATTAATGCCCAAACAGTTAACCCGCTTAAACCCAGCATGATTGCGATCGCAATCCGCCATCCCCAACTAATGTCCCGGCGTTTCTGTAAAACACTTTGTTGGACAAATTCTGTTTCTAACTTATTAAACCAATTGTCATGAGACTGAAGTTCCTGATTTAAGACATCAAGATAAGGATTACTATTCCAAAGAAACTGTTTAGGTTTCTCTCTCAAACCCTCTTGTTGATGCTGTCTTTGCTGCAATCCTTGAAAAAGCCAAGTTATGATTTTTTTACTAAATTTGCTAGATAAGTTTTCAACAACGTAGAAGCAGCTATCTAACCGATCAATTACAGTTTCAGCTTTGGCTTGCAAACCTAATGGCTGTTCCTTGCTAGCGACACTTTTCCACTCTTCGGCAGCCGGTGTCAGCCGCCGTTGTAAAATTATGTCTTCTTCTTCTTCTTTTTTCCACTTGAGTAATTTATCCCATCCCTGTACTAAAGCATCATGGGCTGGCTCTACATAGGGTTCGCCTTGAGAATTAGAACCTTCAATGATTAAGCGGGCTTCAGAAAAACGTTTGATGACTATTTGCACGCGATCGCTTTCTTGCTTATCGGGGTAAATTAGTTCAGACTTGGGAACCTGTCGCCTTGCTAAGTCACCACCCTGCAATGAAATCATCCGCAGCATCACCTGACGCACTGTGTTTTCATATGCGGGATCTTTTGCAACTAACTGATCGTATTCTTGGTTAGCACGTTTAGTCAGAGAACCAACTACTCTTCCCAACTCTTCGTAATCTTCCTTTTTTAAAGCGCGGTTGTCCCTTCGTTCCGCCAAATATTTCAGGTACAATTCGCTGAGGGTGAAAGAAAGCAAGGGTAAAGCACCTGGCATTTGTACGACTTCGTTGATCAGTTCATCCACCAAGCTGGGAGGGTCGAAATATACCACTTTTTCGGACGCTGGTTTCTCAATTGCTTCCCGGAATTCATCCTGGGTCATTGGTGGGACGACAAATCGGGTATCATCATTCCAGAAGTCTTTGAGTATAGAGTTTTGAAACTGACCCTCAAAGTCCTGCCGCAGAGTGATAACTACGTGGATGCTATGAGGATATTTAGCGATCGCATTTTTAATCAATTTCTGAAATTGCTCTCGTTCTTCGTCCCTTTTACATAGAGTTATCAACTCTTCAAATTGATCAATTGCCAGCAATAGCTTAATCTGGGGATTAATCTTGCTAACGATGTTTGCTAAAGCTTGCTCGTCTTTTGCCAGTTCTACAGCAGTAATTGTATTTGCAATTGGTAAACACACCTGTGCTAAGGCCTGCAAAGGACTTTCCCCTGGACGCATGGGGTCTAAAATTTGAAATTTATACTCCTGGGAATGACGCAGACGGTGTAACAATCCGGCTTTCATTAAGCTGGATTTACCCGTTCCAGAAGCACCTAGTACCACTGTCAACGTTTGTTTATTGGAAACGACTTGCTGATAAAGCTGTTTGATCAGGTTCTCTCTACCAAAAAACAAGTTATTGTCTTTTTCGTCGTAGGATTGCAATCCTCGATAAGGATTATTTTCTAAGTTAAGTGGTGGTGCATCCTCCAATTTATCTCGGTCAAAATTAGGTAACAGAAAGATGAATTCCCCTTTGTCATGTTTTCTGAGTGGACACAGACTTGGAGTTTGTCGCTTGTAGTTCTTTTCTGTGACAACTTCAACCTGATCTCGCAGATATGAATAAAGTTCAGTTGCTGTGATAATGCCATCATCATTCGAGTCAGCTTTTTTGTCAGTTCCACGTAGGGCATCAAAAAGCGCTTTGGCAAAGGGAGAGTGAATCTCGTTACCTTCTTTTACTTCCCCCCGCACACCCAAAGAATCCAAAGCTTTTTGATCGTCTGCTGCGGAAGTAATTACTTGCCAAGCTGCATCGCTGATAAAGCGATCGTAGCGTTCTTTGTAAACTGTGACTTTGGGTAAAATCTCTCGCTTGAGACTTGCCCATCGGAAAGCGCCTGCAAAGCAACAATCGAGAATTGCCAACATATGCCGACAAGGGAGTGCATTCAGGGCATCATGTAACTCTTGCATCGGCAAGTAGGTACTACTATCTCCTAATGTGGCATCTTGCGGAATCAAATAACCCACTGGCCCCTCTTGATTTTCTAGAGCCTCTAAAGCGATACCATGTCCAGCAAAATATAAGAGGACGCGATCGCTCTCGGTAACTACAACTTTTTCGTTGTCAAAAGGTATTTGTCCTTGTTTGAAGTCTTCAATCAGTTCTTTGAGTTTGCTAAGGGTAACACGTTGATTCAGTAGCAACTGGACTTCATATTTATTTTGTACTTGATATTGCTGTTTGAGATTTTGATGTTGCTTTTGGATAATTTGAGCAAGTTTGTGAGCATCAGGAACGGCTGTTTCTAACTCTCTAATACCATTTATATACTTATTGATACCGATAATAATCGCAAAATTAAGGTTGAAATTATGCTTAGACATTAGTAGACCTCCTCTAATATCAATTCCAGTTGAATACTTATGAAAATCTTACGCACAGACACAGCATCACGTCGCTTTGCTCCGAATTCAAAATTCAAAATTAATGATCCCCATAAATAAATTCAGGGGCTTGTATCCTTTTCGTTTTCGGTCAAGTCTGATACTTTTAACACAATACTTTTAGGTTAAGATAACTTGTACGACTGATAACTTCGCTTTGAAATGTTGCATTGCAACGTCTCTACGTATATCAAATTTCTACAAAACATCCTTAATTTAACTGTATTGGGATATAATTTATCAAGGCAACAATAACAAAAGTAAATGTTTATTTTTGCGTTTCAACTGTCTACTTGTTTTGGTGGGCGATGATCGCTATAATCAAAGCGTCTAACCCGACTTCTGGTAATTCGATGCTGAAGTAACTTAAGTGGTCGCAAGCTACTTGTTGAACAAAGGGCGATCGTTTGCGCCCTTTTGGAATATTCTCAATACTATCTACAGTGACTGCAATATCATTTGGTATACCAAAGAAAGGTAAATTTACAACTTTGTTAAATAAACTTCGCTGTAACCGTTCTAAAACACTAGATTTTTTATCTAGCTGTTGCTCCAATGCTGCCGGAATAATAGATGTGTTGCCAGCGATAATCGAGTAGGGAATGTCAGGGTCTTCACTTGCTGCCAAAGATTTGAGAAAATCAGAGTTTGGGTTTAACTCAGCTAGAGCTACTCTAATGTTTTTTTCAAGAATTCCTATCAAACCTGTCAGCACTGTTACAGGCCAAGCAACTGTAGAAAGTCCGTTGAGTCCAATACCCAAAGTAAGTTTTACCCAATCTTCAACAACTGGCCAAGGAGAACCGGCATTTGGTGTACCTAACATAATTAAATGTTGGACAACTTTATTACCTCCTTCTCGCTCAATAAACCAACGAGAAACTAAACCTCCCATTGAATGAGCAATAATGTGCAGTTCTTTACCGTGGTTTGCTCCTAAACCCACTTCTATTAGTCGCCGTTTCAAATTTTCAGCATTATCTTTAATTGAAGTATTCAGGTTTTCGTAGTCAAAGGTAAGAACTACATCGTAAAGCTTGCTGATAGAAAGCTTTTGCCCATCTGGTTGTAATACTGTTTGATTAATACTACTAATTAAACTTTCAGTATCGCCAATAATACCATGTATATAGAGGGCAATTATTTGGGCTTTTGCTACTTGCTGCCGAACATCAATTACATCACGTTTATAAGTTACTTTATTATCATACCCCACCTCAGCCACTGCTAAAATGGGATATTTAAATTCCCGTCCAAAATGGCGACTGATTACTTTTTCAAAGAAGATGCGAATAGACCCTTGCAGGCTACGTTCTCCCTGACTAACTGGGGCTGTTAATCGTTCTATCTCAATTTCTATTTTGCCATCTTGAGTTGTTTTACCGCGACCTAAAGGTAAAAAGAATTCACCATCATAGCCTACAGCAAGAAGATATTCATTGTCTGCTAACGGTGCATCTACTAATAACTTCAAAGGTGCATCTGGGGTGACAACTGTGTAATCTTGAATCTCGTTCAATTCCAATACACTTAATCCAGGGTCAGTACCTCGACTGCTAGTAAATTGGAAAGGTCGAGTAACTTCTGCATCTTCCCGTAGGATAGGAGGCAAAATTTGATTTCCTAAATCTCGGCTGACTTGCGGTGTGGTAGTTAGGCGAGCATTTGCCACTAAGCTAGGATGTATCTGTAATTTCACCCCTGCTGCTAATAATTTTTGTTCTGTCTGAGAAACTGGGGTAGAGTCTAAGGGACGTACAGTGGTAATCGTAATTTCCTGTGCATACCAATCATCATACTTTGCTGCACTTTTGGCTTTGATTTCGCGATTTTGAGTTCGATTCATCAAACGGTCAAGGCTACTTTGATTTGCAGATTCTAAATTTCTTGTGGCAGGTGGACGAGGAGCATCAAGTTTATTCTGAGTCAGCAATTTAGCATCAAAGTCCTCGTTACTGACAATCAATTTAATTATGTCTTTGTACTCAGTAATCCCCTGTAACCACAACTCGTCTGGGACTTCGAGTATCAAGTCTTCGCCATCTAGAGCCAGTGCTTCTTCTCCCGGTTGTAGCCTAATGCTACCTGCTTCAAAAAATGGGGTGCTAATAGCGAAACTGTCTGAAAGATTAACTAAGCCAAAGTAAAGTGGGTTCTGACTTTTATTGGTGAGTTTCAGTTTAAATTCTGGATTTTGCCACTTACCATCTTTATACATGTACTGCGAACGCATCTGCTGCAATTGAGATGATTCTTCATTTTCAAAGATGAGTTTCATCTCTACATCATTGGCTCTAATCTTAGTTGCTGGATTTGAGAGTTCCGCAATTGTTGTCCAACGCGAAATATGTTCTAAACGTTTAATTGCCTGTTTTGCATTGTCTGGACTATAGCCATCAATTTGAGCTACTAAAGGTCGGTCATCTGTAGGTCGGGCAATCAAATACTGTTGATGACGACAAAGTAGGCGAAACTCGGCTTTACCAACTTCATTCTCCTCGCGCACATAGGGTGAAGCTTTACCATCAAGTCCAGCTGTTGCTAGTGCTTGGCGTGCGAGAGTTACACCGGCTTCATCTCCCTCAATGTGAACGCCTAAAGGTGGTAGCGGTAGGCTGGTAACAAATGCTTTAAAAGAAGTACCATCAGCAGTGAGGTTTGGCACATCTTTGATATCTACCTGACTCTGCGTTGGTAGTAACCTAGTCACTTTTGCTGTACCCACAGACTTTGCTGGGTCACGCAGGTCTTGGATATTGGCATCAAAGGAAAACAGTGCTAGTAAAGTGGTTTCCCCGTTTTTGGGTGGTTGCACTCCGTGAACAGCCCCACCATCAATTACCCAGCCATAGTTTGGGTCATTTTTAACAATAAAGTAGGGGTGACGTTCTGCGATCGCTCCATCAAGGAAAAATTTGTTTTCATCATTAGGATTATTCACTTCCAACTGAGGAGACTGGGCTGTAATTTTACTGCGGATGATCGCATTTGTCCGCCCAAACAAATCTCGATAAGTCAATTTGCCATTGGCTTTAGCAAGTGTATCTATCAAAAAATAAGAGAAACTACCCCGATGTTTCTCACCGCCGTAGTATTCCTTCGCTGTTTCGTAGTCTCGACAAGCTGCTAGAAGTACATGACGACCTTTGGGTATCTTCCAGCCACTGGGGTGTTTTTCCGGGTCACGGGAATCTGAAAGTTGCGTTAAGTCGGCGAGCGAAAAAATAAAACTATCCAGTGGGCGTTCTCGCCTGTCTGTAGATAAGCGACGTATTCCTGTCTCTTGCAATGGATCTTTTGTGCCGGAACCAGAGTGGCAGCAATCCATAATAATGGTAATGTGCGGGTCTTTTTCTGCTACTTCGGCAATGAGTTTTGCTAATTCTTTATCTGCCAAATCCCAGCCGCCTTCAGTACGACTGTCATAACATACTATAGTTTCATTAAGATGGTCGGGTTCTAAGTGCCAAAATTCTTTTGGTGTCAGTTCTTGAGAACCGTGACCACTGTAGTAAAACAAAACTATATCATCTTGCCCAGCTTGACGAAGATGCTTCCGAAAACCATCAATGACTCCCTTACGGGTTGCTTGGTTATCCTTAAGGGTTTGTAAATGTAATTGGTATTCTTTTTGATCAAATCGTTCGTTAAGATACTCTTCTATTGCTGTAATATCGTTTACACAACCTTGGAGGTGATGATTTAAATCAGGATAATTGTCAATACCAATAAGCAAAGCATATAAGTTACGAGTCATGGTTATTTGTATTTCTTGAAGCTATGATTTATAAATTGCTCAGATAAAATAGGATTTTGGCTTTTTTTCCCATTTTTGTGTTTCTTGAAAGTCTCTATTCAACGCAGAATACAAGCGGATATCAAAGGTTTTAGTATATTCACTAAAACCTTTATCATTCGTATAAAATATCTAATTAAATTTAAATATAGCGCTTCCCATTCAGATGCGGTACAACATTAGATCACGAGGTGTAGGGACTGTTCTGTGCCCATTGGTGCAGCTTTTCTATAAACCATAATAGTTTAAATTTTATCTATAGAAAATCTATATAACTAATACTCTTTCGGATAAACCTCATATAAAAACTCATCTAAAACTAAGTTCAAGCCTTATATTCCGGATTTATGGCTTGTGATAAAAAACACTTGGGTTAGCCAAATTTAGGATAATTTAATTGATACATTATCGAATGACACTAAGAAAAACTGAAACACTTGTGTTTCAGCAGGATGAAATCAATCCATAGGATAACAGAGGGTGAAGTTGTTGCCCTAGACGGAAAAACATTGTGTGGCTCTTATGATAAAATTAATCAGAAAAGTGCAATAGTAATGGTAAGTGTATGGGCAACTACAAATAGATTAGTTTTGGGTCAAGTTAAGGTTGATGATAAATCGAATTAAATTACAGCAATTCCAGAATTATTAAAGGTATTAGAACTGTCTGGATGTATTGTTATAATTGATGCAATCGGTTGTTAAAAAGAAATTGTGAAGTTAATCACACAACAAAATGCCGATTATGTGATTGCATTAAAAAAGAATTAACAAAATCTTTATGATGAAGCTGAAAAATTATTTTGGTCAGGGATAAGGACAGGTTTTAAAAGGCTTCAGCATAGCATATATAGAACAGAAGAATTCGGGCATGGTCGTCATTAAATTCGCCAATATCTGATGTTATCTGATATTCAGTCGCAGCTTGACCCAGATTCGATTTGGTCAAATCCTCTACAATGCTGGCAGTTCATCTAGGATTTAGTGCAACCAACGTAAACACGGTAATCCCTGGACGGGCAAATCGCAAATTTATCAAACAGAATAAAGGTGCCAGTCGCCAGAATTCACTTGGGTATTTTGTG
>NZ_JAQYWQ010000055.1 GCF_029379315.1 Nostoc sp. S13 | reverse complement strand
AAACCTCTCCGTATTCTCTCTTAGTCTTGTTCAGAAATCAAATAGGAGTCCTATATATATTTGTTTACATAAATTAAATTTTTCTTGTTATCAACCTAAAAGTTTTGCCTAAAAGCATTAGTAAGAGCAACTAAACATCCACCAGCAGCGTTTTGTTCAGAGAGAATAGAAAAAGCCTACATAATACCAACGCAGTTATGACGACTACACTTGCCTCTGCTGTTAAACCAAGAGCCGAAGATAGTTTTGCCATTAGCTTTGCACCATTGTCTCTTGAAGAAGTCTATGCCAAGTCTGACGATCCAGCCAACGGTGCTGTGGTTATAATGAGTGGCGTGGTTCGCAATCAAACTGATGGTAAACCTGTAATTGCTCTAGAGTATCAAGCTTACGAACCTATGGCATTGCGGATATTTTATCAAATTGCTGCTGATATTCGCTTATCTATATCTGATGTGAATCGGGTAGTGATTCATCATCGCACCGGACGTTTGCAAGTTGGAGAAATTAGCGTTTTAGTAGCAGTGGGTTGTCCTCATCGGAGTGAGGCGTTTGAAGCTTGTCAGTATGCTATTGATACCCTCAAACACAATGCTCCCATTTGGAAGAAAGAGCATTGGGAAGATGGTTCTAGCTGCTGGGTAAATATTGGTGCTTGTGAAACATCAAAAGAAAATTGTTAAGATTTCTGAGCTATTGTCTTCAAACAAGTGCAATCTCTTGAACACCTAGCAATTCATCCAGCAATTAGCAAACTATAATGTTTGCGGCGCTAGTTGCTGGTTGAGAGTTCTTTAATTACGAATATACGAATTATTTTAACCTACGTTTATGGCTAGAGTCCCATTTGAAGTAATTTGAGCCGCCTCCACTAATAGCACCAGTACTAAAGTTTAGCGTTTGGACTTTCAACGCCTACTTAACAGAAATACTTAATTTTTATTAATTTGTAAAATAACAAGTTCTGTTGTATTTTTTTACATAAACAGCATGACTCTATTGAGGTTTGTAAATGTTTTGTATTTCTGCAAGTAATATTCCTTTAGACTGAATTTTAATCGAAAAACTTAGGGATAAACACAAATGCATTCGTTAAATATATTTTGTCACGAATTTGTAGTTGCTGTCTCCTTTGTAGCTTGCATTATTGGACTGGTGTTACTGTGGGACGGTAAGCAGCAAAAAAATGATGTGGAAGAAACAGAGCGGATTCTGTTTAGAATGAGCTTTACATACTGGCTAGTTTATTGTGTAGCCTTTGGTATAGAGAAAATAGTTTTACCCGACTGGGAATCTGTACTGATGACTTTGAGAATAACTACGGCTCTGTCATATTTCTTAACTTTTTCTTGCATTGTGAGTCTGCCACTACACAAATTTGCAGTACACCGTGTAGAGGAATAGTTATTGGGCATGGGAATAGGGCATGATTAAGATTTCATCGCGATCGCTAATGCCGTTTCCAGTTCTGACTGAGCCAAAGGGGTCAAAATGAACACCTCTTGTACCGTCTTCCCCTGCCGTGCAATTACTTTATAGCCGCCGCGAATTGGTACTGAGACACGCAGTTGCATTTTCGGACAATGACCTTTTGCCCGCCCGATCACTCCCGGTGTCACGGTTTGGATGCTATCCTGCTGACAAAGACGTTCTAAAATGGGGATCAGACCAGAAAGGTGTGTCGAGTGATTCCAAACCAGTCTGGCAGCTTTTTGGGAAGCTGCCCGGAGGGGATCTACGGTGGGTTTGCCCATGATGATTAAGCTGCTTCTAGAGGTGCCATTGTCAAACCTGCTCGGCGCAGCTGCTGATGATAAAGTTCCGCAGGTTCTTGGGGACCGACCCAGACGATCGCTTGACCTTCATAGTGTACCTGATTAGTCAGATCCCACGCGCGATCGCCAGTCATTCCCGGAATATATTTCATCAAACATTCAGCCACATGTGGGAATGTATTAAAATCATCATTTAATACAATCACTTTGTAATTTGGATACGGCTTGCTGGTAACTTGATTAGACCGTTCAGGAGCTATAGTTGGTGCTGTGGCCATCCCGTAAACATCTGCTGAAAATGTCGTAACCATAGAACAATTGAGCAAGATAATTTTACAAACCTACACTATAAGTAAATAGTTTAGTCTATTGTGTGCGGAGTGGGGAGTGGGGAGTGGGGAGTGGGGAGATGAGGGAGATGAGGAAGATGAGGGAGAAATAACCAATGCCCCATGCCCAATGCCCCATGCCCCATGCCCCATGCCCCATGCCCCATGCCCCATGCCCTATTTCCAATTATCCCAGTTTTCGTTAAAAATAGATGTATCCGGGAAAGCCGTAGGGTTGCCATTTTGTTGCAAAAGCCTTTTGAGTGCTTCCAGTTGTGGCTCTTGTTTGGGTAAGTCATCTACTAGTTGGTAAGGTGCGATCGCATTTTTGATGGCAAAACTAGCAACAGTTCCCGCAGCAGCGCCAGCCGACCATTCAAAGGAATGTACTCGATAGGCAGCAGCAGCAATATGACTAGTAGCAATGCTTTTGCCTCCTACCAACAAATTATCAATTTTCTGGGGAATCATCGCCCTCAGAGCAATTTGGAAGGGATAAGCTTGACCAGCACCACGTCTTTCGCCTGGACGTTCTGTGTTACCAGGGGCTTCTGGAGGACTATTCACCATGCAAGGATGGAAATCTATAGCGTAGTGACCAATACCCACAGCGTCGGGAAAGATGGTAGAACGAGTCCGTCGCATTGCTTTGTCTGGTGAAACTTTACCGTCAATTACTGATACTGCTTCCAAACCTGCAAGTGCTGCTCGTAGCCGACGATACATATCTGCTGGCAGAGTCTTGGGGTAATACTGATCATTATAATTTCGGCGAGAAATATCAATTTCCCAAATACCAAAGCCTCCAGGTTGTCCCCAACTAGGGCGGCCAATGATGCGGCGTCCTTCCCGCATATAGGGATATTTCGATAAGCCATGTACTGTCCCCATTGGGGAATTTAGCCCTGACAACAAGCGGTTATTAGCTTGCTGCTGCTTTACACCCTCCCCCAGTTGGGAATCTGTAGTCCCAGCTACCAACCAGTAATAAAAAGATAGGGCATTTTCCTCAGCCTTGCGGAGGCTTTCTGTCCGCAGTCCTCCCAGCCAGCCCCCTGGTTTTAACTGCCCAGTAGCTTGTAACTGTTGGCGACTGTAAATTAGGTTATCGTTAGCTGTTCCTGGGCGGTAATCATTACCCCAAGTCCAGTTTTGCATCGAGATATCCCCTGGTGTGGACGCACTAAAATTTACACCGCCGAATTTTGCTGGTTTCCCTTTGTTTGGACTCCAAATGCGACGATAGGTGAAAACCAAATCAAAGTTAGCTAATCGCGTTAATTCATAGCTGAAATATGGCGCGTATTCTAAATAAAATGGGGGCATCGTCTGCGGTTGCGGTTCCTTGGTTGCCTCCATTGCAAAGGTGTAGGTAAAGCCTTGAGGGCAATATGGGTCATTGTTGGGGCTGGAAGCAGAAGGTTCTAGGTAGGAACGGGCATCAATACCTAATCGATAGGGGACATCAGCAAGGGCGATAATTTCCCCAGTTTCGCTGGTGTCTACGACGTACCATTTAGGAGCATCCCCTTTCGCTGCCTTGGGGATAAAACGGAGAATAGTTTTAGTAAACCGAGATGAGTTTTCGTAGCTATAAGAATCTTCAATACTTTGAGATAAAGTAAAAGTATTGAGAGGTGGTGCGCCTTTTGCTGGTTGATGTTGGATAGCGATCGCACTATTAATTATTTTGCCATCAGCAGCGATTTCTAAATCCTTAATTACTGTGTTGGGAAACCATTGTAACTTCCCTTTGCCCCGCTTTTCGGCATCTTTGAGCATCTGAGTCAAAATAGTGTGAGCATCGCGAGGGAGAAAACAAGATTCACTTACCCAGCAGTCACCGGGGTTAAGTTTACCGTATTTGCGCCCAATCCGGTTTCGCAAATCTAGGTAGCCGCGAGAATAGAATTTGAGAGCTCGCTGAGTTGGGCGTTCGTCTAACGCAGATGTCCCTTGAGCCGAAATTTGTCCTCCCAGCCAGTCAGTAATTTCCGTGAGGCAAACTGTTCGTCCTGCTAGCAACCCCTCGTAAGCTGTGGCGACGCCAGATAGTCCACCACCCACAACTAAAATCTCGCAATTAATACTTTTATCTGGGGTTCTCGGTGGCGCGGCGTTTACCCCATCAAATGCAACTAAGGTGGATATTAAATTGAGACTGATCAGCGATGTCAAACTGTAAGCTACTTTGTGTCTGCCCTTCATAGTTAAAAAAAACACTCCAAATCCTGTGTCACCTTGTAGAAGGTAGCATCCAGCAAATGTTTATTACAAGCTTATTGAATTGAGCATTGGGCAGTGGTGTCATTGGGTATTAACTCGTTCGCTGACTTTAACTATTAGACTTATCCGTAAATGGGAAATGTATACGGTAAAGGAATTTCAGCGATTATAGAGAAATGTGCGTTAACGTAGCTCGTCCTAGACATCGCTAGACTAGATATACGCAATAATAGGGTTTTGAGCATAACTTATGGCTAAATTATCACTTTAAGGGTAAAAATCTCGGTGAAAATAAAATTTATTTTTTACCAAACAATTTAAATATTAATGGTTAGTGAAATCAAATCTGTAGTAACTAATAATGTTTAGCTGAAACTGTGGTGATTTCGTCTCTTTTTCTGAAATTAAAAACTGCTCTTGCTGAAAGTAGACAAGAGCAGTTTTTAATAGCAAAGCCCAAAATAAGAATTTAGGCATCTTCAAGTTCAAATTGAGCCACCGTAACCGCGTTAAAAGCAAAAGCTAAAACTAATGGCATCGGCGACTGAAACCAAAAAGTAAAAAGAACAGCTAGGATTGTGCCAATTACTGCGGACATCGACCACAATCGTTCTTCAAAAGTCAATCCCTTTTCGGCTTTAATCAATCTGAGAACATGAACTGGAATTGGTTCCGGCATTACCCCACCCGGAGGGAAAGCCCAAAAGTTGTTACGTCGCTCTACAAATAAATCTGTCCAGCCATTTTCTTGGCACCATGCCTCAATCCATTGAAGTGAGTAATGATTCATCATCGGGTTTCAGAGTTCGGTTTGTGGAAGTTGTGTACTTGGCGAATATAAACTCTTAGAGATTCCTGAATAACTAACTAATCGCTATAAAATTAACGCTAATTATCCGACTTTTAAGCTTTCTTAAGCAATTGAGACGCATATAATTACGCTCAAACCTTGCTTTGATTAATTAAAAGATTAACAGTTGATCGGGCCTGTTTACTTTGAAAGACAATAAACTTTACTTGAAAAATTGAAAGTCAAGAATTGTAAATAATCAGTAAGTATTACTGCTCAATAAAACTCTTTATATTCTAAAATTGATATCTAAAAAATGAAGAATTGTAAACAAATCAACCAGCGTCAGCGAGTCAATCATGTCCGACTTAATACTTATGTGATTGCGAGGGTCGCGTGGCAATCCCAAACCTTTGCGATTGCTACATTCCACTTCTCTACGAGACGCTACCGCGAACGTTGCATTCGCAATGACATATCGTAAGTGATTTGCCCAACTTGATATCAGACGCTCCTACGGACGCTCGTTCTTCGCTAACGCAAATGCTTCTCTACGAGACGCGCTCGTAACGCTATCGAGCGTCACAGCGCATCGTAGACATTGCTTTATCTGGCTAAACCATTTATTTAGAGTTATGAATTTTAAGTTTTACCTTCATCAAGAGCGATTGCATAACGGCACTGCCCCGATTGCAATCGCGTTGGACAACAATCGCAGGCAGGCTTCATGAAATAGAAGTGGTTCAGGACTTACGCAAAAAGGCAGTGAAAGTCTTGATTTACCGTAGGGGCAATTCATGAATTGTCTCTACATTTGGTACTTGATGCGTAACTCCAGTGGTTATATCTACTTTCTCCAAGGATGGTGGCGATTCAGAAGAACTAGTGCTACTTTCTGGTGTTGAAAGCTCATCACCTACAATTCCATCCCATGAATAGTTGCAGATTTTAGTGCGAAGCAATATACCAAACGTCAAGTTAATTGCCAGGGCGAAGGAATCGATAAAAATGAAATTCACAAAGCGATCAATCATTAGACCCTCTTAAGCTAAATTGAGCATCAAGTGATATTTGCTGGCAGCACTCAATGAGTATAAAAAGCCTTGTAAAACCTTACCCCAACCCTCTCCGTGGGTTCGGAGAGGGAGCAAGAATCTTGTTTCTCATCTGGTATACTTGCACTCATTGAGATGCTCCCTATTTGTTTTCTTACTACACATGCCACAATCTCTTTTCCAGAAATGCATGGTATCTTAATACTTCTCAGTTACCCAGAAGATCAGGGAGTAGTTTACGCTTAACCGAAAAGTATTGCCTGCCGTCTGATGCTCTAGTTGACCCATTGCCACAACAAGTGCTGATCAGGAAAAAGCAATAATTGCAAATTGCAATTATTGCCGATGTGATTAATTTTTAATTAATTTTATTTCTTAAGAAGGATGATTTAATTTTATATACCTCTCTGAAGGTAAATAGAATCAAAGTGAAGCTAGGAGTAAAATCTATGAGCAAATTAAAACTTACTGGACTCAGAGCAAATATATGTTGAGTATACTTTGGGGTATTGTTGTTGTACTGGTTGCTTTTTGGGCATTAGGACTGACACTTCATATTGCTGGAAATTTAATTCATGCAGTGTTGCTTTTAGCCATTGCCCTTGCTATCTATAATTTTTTCAAAGCGCGTGATGTGTGAATATAGTGGTTCCCGACTTGGTAAGGTACGTTTTCAAAGTTACTAACCTTGCTAAAAAAACTTGAGTGTACCTCAGTTGCTTAGGAAACGCTATATACTGAGTGCGATCGCTCCGCCAACGCCAAAGGCGAACGCTCCTAATATTGTCGCTCTCTAGCTAAAGGTGCGAAGTGATGTCCACGACGGGCTACACCTATGTACTTTTTGCGTTACAAAATATTAAGCAAGGGAAATACACATTCCCCAAGTCCGGTAGCAAGGCTGGGAGTCTCAATCAGGATTAAACCAGTCTTGCTAATATTCAAATGCGGTAAGCTTAAATGCAGCGATTAGACACAAAATTGACTCTCGATATATTTTGGCGGCAAGGGTTGGCGTTCCTTCTAGGAATTATTATCTGGTGCGTGGCTGATCCCGCATTGGCAGTAGACTGGACTCATCCACTGTCATTTAGCAATGCAGAGTTGTCAAGACGTGATTTTTCTGGTGAAAGTTTGCAAGCTGCGGAGTTTTCTAACGCCAATATGGAACTGGCTAACTTTGCAAATGCTGACTTGCGGGGAGCAGTCATGAGCGCTTCGGTGATGACAAAAGCAAATCTTCACGGAGCAGATTTAACTAATGCAATGGTTGATCAGGTAAACTTAACTAAGGCAGATTTGAGCGATGCAGTTTTCAAAGAAGCTCTTTTGCTCCGTGCCATCTTTAATGATGTGAATATTGACGGTGCAGATTTTACAGATGCAATTTTAGATAGAGTGCAAATCAAAGAACTGTGCGGGAAAGCCAGTGGTGTGAATTCCAAAACAGGCGTGCAAACTCGTGATTCTCTAGGATGTCAATGAAGCGTGTTGGTGTAATTGGTGGCGGACAACTTGCCTCGATGATGGCGGATGCAGCACAGAAGCTAGGAGTAGAATTAGTAATACAAACTCCTAGTAAACAGGACCCGGCTGTGTCAATTGCTCAGGAACTCGTTTTCGCGCCGGTAGATGACACCAGTGCTACAGAGATATTAGCTAAAAAATGTGATGTCATCACCTTTGAAAACGAATTTGTTAACCTGCAAGCTTTATCTGTTTTAGCACAGCAAGGGGTTTGTTTTCGCCCACGATTAGAAGCTTTAGCTCCTCTTTTAGATAAATATCATCAGCGTTGCTATTTACGCGACTTGGGCTTACCAGTTCCTAAATTTTTCGCCGTTGACGAGGCAGAAAATCTTAAATCAAAAATAGAATATCTAGGTTTTCCCCTAGTCCTTAAATCTCGACGCCACGGTTATGACGGTCAGGGTACTTTCATAATTCCGGATCTTGCTACTTTAGAGCAAAAGCTAACTTTAAATCAATCACTTTTCTTGTTAGAAGAATTTGTCCCATTTGAACGGGAACTAGCAGTAATTGCAGCGCGTTCTGTAGAGGGAGAAATTATAACTTACCCAGTGGTAGAAACCCAACAAGAACAACAAGTATGTCGACGGGTGATTGCGCCAGCCCAGATTACACCCAATCAAGTAGCAGAAATCCAAGCGATCGCACATACTCTATTAAATAGCCTAGAAGTAGTGGGAATTTTTGGAATTGAGCTATTTCTAGGTGCTGATGGCAAAATCCTGGTAAATGAAATTGCGCCCCGTACCCACAATTCTGGGCATTTTTCCCTTGACGCTTGTGAAACTTCTCAATTTGAGCAACACCTCAGAGCCGTTTGTGGTTTACCTTTGGGAAATCCGGCTTTGCAATGCGCTGGTGCTGTGATGGTCAACCTGCTGGGGTATGAAAATTCTCACAGCGAGTACCAAAGCCAGCGTCAAAAAATAGCAGAGATTCCCCAAGCGCACGTTCACTGGTATGGGAAGACAGAATCACGTCCGGGGCGAAAGTTGGGACATGTCACCGTTTTGCTGGACAATCAAAATAGAGAATCGGGAAGTGCGTACGCCGTTGGTGTAGGCACCGCGATCGCCCACACCATAGAATCCATCTGGTATCCCAGGTAAATTTTTCAGAAACTTTCGATATTGAACACACAACATCTTTTTGAAAGTTATAATGAGTGAGTTGCACTACGACGTTGGTGACTGCCATCAAGTTTTTTGATCTATGCCTTTAAAGACAAGGGAGTCAAACAGTTCTCGTGGCAGTAAACCGGGCATGTACCCGGAAACTTTAAACGAGGAATTTAGGTTCCCACCTGGTTAAACCAGGTCATAAACTTAGGTAAAACGGCGTCGCGGTGAACTTAAAATTATTAGCTCCCAAAGTCAGTTAGAACTTGGGAGCTTTAATTATTTCAATCAGAAAAACTTATAGCACTATTTAGTTTACATATTCTAAAACGTCAATGATATTACAAAGTCCTTTTGTCCTTGAAGCAGCGAATAGCTTTTCAAAACGCCATTCTGAAAGCATCGGTGTTGCCAGTGATAGACTTAGAACGAAATGGCTAGTCACTGAACGAGGTTGGTATGAACGCAGAGTTCACTCAGATTTTTGAGTTAACCCTCTCAGAAAAATTGCAGCTTGTTGAAGACTTATGGGATAGCATTGCCCAAGTTCCAGAGCAAATTCCTGTGCTTGACTGGCAAAAAGAAGAACTTGCTAAGAGAAAAGCAACCTATTTACAAAATCCTGACTCAAGTAGTTCCTGGGAAGAAGTTAAGGAGCGAATTCGTAGTAGACAGTATGCTGCTTAGAAATCTGATTATTCTGCCAGTGACAGAATAAGATGTGGCTCAGGCTTTTATCTGGTATGAAGAGCAGGAACTTGGTTTGGGTGAAGAATTTCTTCGTTGTCTAGATGCTTGTATTCAGTTCATTCGGCGAAATCCAGAAATGTATCAGGTAGTTCACCAAAGCTATCGAAGGGCTGTAGTTCGGCGCTTCCCTTACGTTGTTTTCTATGAGCATTCGGACACTACAATTATTGTCTATGCAGTTTTCCACTCTTCTCAAGATCCAAATAAATGGCATCGTAGGCTACCATAAAACCCAATAATCAGTAAACGTAAAAGTTCATCGCTAAAAATAGTACTTTATGATACAGTTTTTTGAGCAATAGGGTTGTAAAAACTTATTCTGCGATCGCTTGCGCTTGCTCTTGTCAGTCCCAGAAACATCGACACAAACCCTAACTCTTTTGTCAACTTACAAAAGAGTTAGAGCTTCTGAATTTAGCGATACCTGCTGATAAAAACAAAATCTGTATAAATTGATTCTAAATTAGGTATCGTTCAGAGGTAAGATCACATAATTGCGTTAAATTGTGGTTAAAGCTACAAAAAATTGTCACAGCAACTAACTAATACCGTGTTTCCAGCCTCGGTCTTCCGACTAGAGAATGGCTTAACTTTTATTCATCAAGAAATTCCCACTACCCCTGTAGTTGTGGCGGATGTTTGGGTGCGTGCTGGAGCAAGCCTAGAACCAGAACCGTGGTTTGGTATGGCGCACTTTTTAGAACATATGATTTTTAAAGGTACAGCGACGCTACGCCCTGGAATGTTCGATTACAAAGTTGAAAACCGAGGTGGCGTGAGTAATGCGGCGACAAGCTATGATTATGCTCATTATTCACTCACCACAGCTACCCCTTATTTAAAAGATACTCTGCCCTACTTGGGAGAACTACTGCTGAATGCAGCAATTCCAGAAGATGAATTTAGCCGCGAACGGGACGTGGTGCTAGAGGAAATTCGCTCTTGTGATGATGATTCTGACTGGACAGGATTTCAAGCTCTGATTCAAAGTATCTATCAGCGTCACCCTTACGGACGTTCGGTGCTGGGTACTGAGCAAGAACTGATGCAGCAATCACCAGAAGCAATGCGTTGTTTTCACCGCACTTACTATCAGCCGGAAAACATGACGGTGGTAATTGCCGGAGGTATAGCCCAGCAACCAGCTTGGGAAATCCTAAATCATTCATTTGCTGATTTTGCCGAACGCTCGAATTGTCCGCAGTTTGAGAAAGTGGCAAAGCCAGTGATAACAGGAATTCAGCGTGAAGAACTGTGTTTACCACGCATAGAGCAAGCGCGATTGTTGATGGCGTGGCTAGTACCCGGAGTAGAGTCAATCCGCACTGGCTATGGTTTAGATATGTTGTCGGTGTTATTGGCCGAAGGGCGGACTTCGCGTTTAGTGCGCGATTTGCGAGAAAATTTGCAATTGGTACAGGGAATTTGCAGTAGTTTTTCTCTCCAACGGGAATCAAGTTTATTTACAATTACTGCTTGGTTGGAACCAGAAAATCTGGAGGAAGTTGAGTCCTTGATTTGCGCTCATTTGGATGATTTGCAGACTAGAGGAATTAGTGAACAAGAACTTGCCCGCGCCCGCAGGCTGCTGTGTAACGAGTATGCGTTTTCTACGGAAACGCCAAATCAGTTGACGGGGCTTTATGGATATTACAATACGATCGCTCAAGCTGAATTAGCTGTGACATATCCCCAGCAGATTCAGTCTTTTGATGCCCAAGAACTGCAAAAGTTAGCTAAACAGTATCTCTCGCCGCAGAATTATGCGGTTACTATACTTAAACCGTGTTAGGCATTGGGCATGGGGCATTGGGCATGGGGCATTGGGCATTGGGCATTGGGCATGGGGCATGGGGCATTAGTTTTTCACAAATGACAAAGGACAAAGGACAAATGACAACCTTGCTGCAAAAATCACCTATCCATCGCACCGTACTGAACAATGGCATTGTCCTGCTGGTAGCAGAAAACCCTGCTGCGGACATTATTGCGACGCGAATCTTTGTGCGTGCCGGTAGTTGTCATGAAAACCGGGAGCAAGCAGGGTTGGCACATTTGCTATCAGCAGTGATGACAAAGGGATGCGATGGTCTTTCTAGTTTGGAAATTGCAGAAATTGTCGAGTCTGTAGGGGCGAGTTTGAGTGCAGATGCTGGCACTGATTATTTTTTGGTATCTTTCAAAACGGTAACATCCGATTTTGCAGAAATTTTAACATTGGCAGGGCGGATTTTGCGATCGCCTACTTTTCCCGAAGCTGAAGTGGAACTAGAACGGCGTCTAGCACTCCAAGATATTCGTTCCCAAAAAGAGCAGCCGTTCAATGTCGCCTTTGAACAAATGCGGCAGGTAATGTACCAAAATCATCCTTACTCTATGTCGGTGCTGGGAGATGAAACCACCATGAGCCGCTTAACTCGTGCGGATTTAGTGGAGTATCATCAAACTTATTTTCGTCCAGATAATGTAGTTATTAGTATTGCTGGGAGAGTCACACCTACGGATGCGCTAGCATGGGTGGAAGAAGTTTTTGGTGATTGGCAAGCTACAGCCCAAGCACTGCCAATACTAAATTTACCTGAAATTAAGGTGGAACCAGAGGTAAGATTGAAGCCAGTACAGACACAACAATCAATTGTGATGCTTGGTTATTTGGGAACATCGGTGAGTTCTCTTGACTACGCCCCACTGAAGTTGCTGTGTACTTACTTGGGAAATGGGCTTTCTAGTCGGTTGTTTGTGGAATTGCGGGAAAAACGAGGTTTAGCTTACGAAGTATCCGCCTTTTACTCCACAAGGCTATTTCCAGCGTCATTTGTGGTTTACATGGGTACAGCACCAGAAAACACCAGCATCGCCCTAGAGGGACTGCGTACAGAGGTAGATTTATTGTGTACCACCGAAATATCCGAAAGCGCCCTCCAAGCTGCTAAAAACAAGATCCTGGGGCAGTATGCCTTGGGTAAACAAACCAACGGGCAAATTGCTCAGATATACGGCTGGTATGAAATTTTGGGCTTAGGAATTGATTTTGATACAAAGTTTCAAGAATTGATTGCGGCTGTGAGTGTCAAAGATGCGATCGCCGCAGCTTGTAAGTATTTAAAATCACCTTACTTGTCTTTAGTTGGTCAAGAAGAAGCAATTAATAATGCGATCACATAGCTTTGCTCTCTAAGGCGCGATGCAGTGTTTCTGAAAATTAGACGAGCGATACAACTGCTAAATTTCATGTATTTCTATGTGGTATTAAACTGTACTTAGTACCATTTCACTACACTACTTTGTTTAATTTGACAGTGTTTTGTAATCGAGTAGGTGTGTGATCAATAACACATACTCGTTAATTGAGGCAACGATATTGTCTTTGTCAAGGTTGAAATACAGGAAGAATGTATATTACAACTTGATGTCCATTTTATTTCTGTGATGCCAATGGCAAACTGACTTCAGCAGATATTGACAGCAACAGTGATGGCACTACTGATGCCTTTGCTACTTATCTATATGACACCAATGGTCAATTAATCAGAAAGACCACCACAGAGGGAAATGTGCTAAACATTACTTTAAATGGTGGTAACGGTGCAGATAAACTCACTGGTGGGGCTGGTAATGATCAAATTTCTGGCAAAAACGGCAACGATCAGCTTTTGGGATTAGTCGGAAATGACAAACTAGTTGGTGGTAAAGGTAATGATATCCTTAATGGTGGCGCTGGGCGTGATACCCTAACAGGCGGTTGTGGCGCTGATAAATTTGTGTTCAACAGTCTGAGTGATTCGCTCCTGTCTGGCTTTGATAGAATTACTGACTTGAATATTTGTCAAGATAAAATTGATGGGCTGTATGCAGTTAACGCTGTTAATTTGGTTCAACTTGGCACTGTTGCTAGTTTAAATTTCTCAGATGTACAACAGATATTGACTGCAACTGGTTTTGTGACTAAAGGTGCGGCAACTTTTACTTTCGGTACAGGCAATAATCGGCAGACTTTTCTAGCACTCAATGATAATATTAATGGATTCTCTGCCCTAACAGATGCCGTAATTGAGATTACCGGCTACAAAGGCAACTTGACTAACTTAGCGATTGTTTAACTTCAGGTTGCTGTTTTTTAGACCAAGCGGCTGTACTATTAGCATGAGAATATTCTGGGAGTAAATTCCATGCAAGGCAGCCTGATAGCAAGTATTTTGAGTTACTTAAAATTACTAGATCCAACTGGAAATCGCTGTAGGATGGAAAAACGGCAAAAAGGTTGGTGGACAAAAAGCTCTAAATCTTTATCAGCCATTGAAATACTCTTGTTCTCCACTACGCCTGTGCTGATTGCCTCAACGTCTTTAGTATCAATAGCTGCGCCACAAAAAATTGCCCAAGTAAATCCTGGAGATAGCATCAACCGCCCTACCCTCAAAGTTGGTAGTCAAGGCGACCGCGTGTCTGAACTTCAAGCAGCTTTGAAACTTTTGGGTTATTACTCTGGTGCAGTAGATGGTGTATATAGTGAGAATACAGCCAGTGCTGTTTCCCGGTTTAAACAAGCAGCTGGCTTAAATCCAGATGGCGTTGTTGATGCCAGCACTTGGCAACGACTTTTCCCGAATGAACCGGTAGCGGCATCAACCCTCACTTCATCCCAGCCAAGATTTAACTCAACCACGAATTTTCCTGTTCCAAGCCAGGCTAGTAACCTGACCAACCTTGCAAATCCTAACCCCAACCCTCCAAGACAAGCTGGAACACAAGTTGGGACTAGCCCTAAGCCAAAACCTACTAACCCAAAAAAAGCTGTAACACAACTTCCGACCAGCCCTGAGCCAAAACCTGCTACCCCAAGAAAAGCTACAACTTCAAGCACACGGAAAACGCCGAATCGTACTACATCAACTACTCGACCTCAGTCAAACACAACTAATAAGCGAACCCCTGGTATTCAATACACCTCAGAAGGATTGCCAATTTTGCGTATAGGGTTACGTGGTTCTGAAGTTGTCAAGTTGCAACAACAACTGAAAAAGCTTGGTTTCTTGAAAGGCGATGCCGATGGAGACTTTGGCGTGACCACCGAAGAGGCTGTCAAAGCTGCACAAAAGCGCTATGGTTTAGAAGCTGACGGTGTGGTTGGTGGCTCTACCTGGGAGGTTCTTTTGCCGCGATCGCCCCAACAGCGTTAGGCTGATATTAAAGTTGCCATGCATTATAGTGCAATTTTGTCTCCCTTAATGACTTGGGAATTTGCTAGTGCTAGATACCCTCTTTTAGATACAGAGGTTTCTCGACCGAGAGCCACCTCTGTAGGAATTTTCCTGCTCAGATCATTTTTGATCAACTTAATTCGTGGTACATCCTGCAATACGATAAAGATACCCTGATTGAAAGTATCTCTCTATGCGATCGCTGAAAAATTAGATTATTTTTGGGTTAACAAAAGATGGTCGCAACTTTCGGAGCTAAGTATAACGACATCTGATAGTGTTACAGATTACAACTGGCAATAGTCAAATTAATTAAACTGCTAATTCCTGTAAAAAAACTTATGCAACACTTTTTATTAACTTGGCTCGGTAGTGCGGTGGCGTTATTTCTTACTGCTAATATCGTTCCGGGATTCTTTATCAAGAATTTTGTCACTGCCTTGGTCGCTGCCCTTGTTATTGGTCTGGTTAATGCATTTATTAGACCAATTTTGCAGATTTTGACGTTTCCGATTACCTTACTCACCTTTGGTTTATTTACATTAGTGATCAACGCCTTAACCCTTTGGCTGGCAAGTGCCCTAACTCCTGGTTACGGTTTTGAGATTCAGGGCTTTTTACCTGCTTTGTTAGGTTCAATTGTGCTAGCTATTGTTTCTAGCATAATTAACTATTTGTTGAGAGTGGTTGACTAGAAAAATTAATCAGAAGTCCTGCTGAAGACATAATTGGTGAATTCAGAATACCCCAGCAGTCAAGTCGCTTCTCTACGAGACGCCAAAGGCGAACGCTCCAATTAAAAATTAAAAATTATTAATTAAAAATTGCAAGACGCTCGAGGACTCGCTAACGCTTCGCTATCAGTGGTTGCTCTGAACCCACCACTGATTGTAGACCACTGAATCAAAGATTCAGTGGTTCCTCTAAACCCCAAATTAATTAAAAATTATTATTCTTCTTAATTTTTAACTTTTAATTAAAAAAAGGTCACGGAAAGAATTTTTTCTTATCCAGGATTAAAATTGCTTGCTCTAAACCTCTGTTAGAGATGATTTATAAAGTAAACCTTAAATTGTAGGGTGCGTTATAGCAACGCTTAACGCACCGAGAAACATGGTGCGTTACGGCTACTTCTCACTCTCTCGAACTCCCAAATCCTTGCATAGCCGTAACACACCCTACTTAATATTTACTTTATAAATAGCCTCTTATACGTCCAACCGCACAGAATCCATTCTGAATTCTTTTTCGGTAATACTGATAATTTTTGAAGCTTGGGCAACAGCTAGCGTTACCGCTCCTGGTTGCCCTTGTAACTGGAAAATTTGTTTAGGGACTAAGAACCTCACCCGCAATTCCTCTATGCTTGTAAAGGGAAAAACAGTCATGAATGTGAGTTGAGACGCTGCAAGAATAGCAGCTGCCTCTGCTACGCTAGGTGTACCTACTTTGTGGTCGGTAATTGTGGCAGGGTTGGGGACACAGACAGAGCGAAGGATTTGGGCAGAAAAGGTTTTTAGGGGCAAATTGCGTAGGTTACAAAGTTCTACTAAACCAACTTCCGAGGCTTTAGTGTCAATGGTAGCAATACCTGTGATCGCACTTTGACAAAGTTGATTTTCTCGAAATATTTGCTCAATTGCCCGATCAATCAACTGCCATGAGGTTCCCCCTTTACAACCGATTCCTACCCAAAAAACTTGTTGCACTTGCTCTATTTCCTGATTCAGTTCGTGTCACGCTTTCTTATGCTTGGGTTTTTTGAATCAATTCAGCGATGCCTAAGTTGGACTGCACCAACGATAAACATAGAATTAAACTCTTTAAAATTAGGAATTACGAATTATAGGACTCCTATTTGATTTTTGAACAAATTAAGTACTAATCGAAAAGGCTTATTCCCTACTCCCGGCCTACGCAAGTCAGTTCAATAATCAAAGCGGATTACTATAGATTAATAACCACTTTACCGAAGTGAGCCGCACTTTTGAGGTAATGATAAGCTTCTCGTGCTTCAGTGAATGGGAAAACTCGATCAATAATCGGTTTGATTTGATGCTGTTCCATCGCCTGATTCATCGCCTCAAACATGTCCCTACTGCCCACATAAATTCCTTGAACTGTTAAACTCTTAAAAAGTATTGGCATGGGGTCAATTTCATTTCCTCTGCCTGACAATACGCCAATTAAGCTAATACGTCCGCCAATGCGGACTGCTTGTAGCGATTTTGGCAGAGTACCTGCACCGCCTACCTCAACTACATGATCTACACCCGTGCGATTAGTCAATTGATAAACTTGCTTTTCCCAATCTGGTGTTGTTTTGTAGTTGATTGTCTCGTCGGCACCAAGCTGTTTTGCTCGTGCCAATTTCTGATCACTGCTGGAAGTAATAATCACTCTAGCACCATGTATCTTGGCAAACTGGAGAGCAAAAATCGAAACTCCTCCAGTACCGAGTAATAAAATACTATCACCGGCGCGAATATTGACTTTTATCACCACTCCATGCCAAGCTGTGACTGCTGCACAGGGCAAAGTCGCGCCTTCAATATCGGATAGATAGTCTGGTAATATCACTAAACCATCTTGGTGTAATACGACATACTCAGCCAGCATTCCATCGATACCGCCTCCGAGATCGGATTTCATTTTCTCTTTGGTTAAAGAGCCATAAATCCAGTCTTGGAAGAAAGTACCAGCGACGCGATCGCCTATTTTCACCCGTGTCACACCTTCTCCCACCGCCACAACTTCTCCCGCACCGTCAGACAGGGGAATTAACGGATATTTCTGTCCAGCACCGTAAGCTCCTTCGGCGACAAGTAGATCACGGTAATTTAAAGATGTTGCTTTGACTTGAATCAGAACTTGTCCCGCAGTTGGTTTTGGTTCAGGGCGATCGACTAATGCCAGAGCATCAATCCCGCCATTGCTTTGAATTTCGTAAGCTTTCATTGGCGGACTCCTTTTGCCAAAGATCATAGTGTAGACAAATTTTGTGCTGCTTTTCTACATTAATACTTAAGTATTTTTGTGTTTTGAGTTGATATAGCGGTTCCCATTCAGGTGCGGTACAACATTATATTGCCAGGTGTAGGGGCTGTTCTGTGCCCATTGGTGTCAACTTAAACCAAAACTCTTTTAAAACCTCGTTTCCAACCAGAGGCTGGAAATGTTGCTCATTGCGGCTCTGCCGCTCTTTCTTGAGGCGGAGCCTCCCAAAGGCATTCCCAGTTAGAGACTCTTAACGAGACAATCTCTAAAAGCTATTTCTAGACTAACTTTCACGTTAAGTTGACACCTATGGGCACAGAACAGCCCCTACGCGTGTACCTCACGTAAAAGAGAACCGCTATATAAAAAGCAGTGGTTAAATATCATATGAAACCACTGCTTTTTAATAGTGCCTACCCAAAGTTGATTGTCATTTCACCTTATGGGCTTGGTTGCTGATCGGGAAACATACACTTATCAGAGTCACAACCACTAGGGCCAGCCTCTGCCATTTCGCCGGAATCGTAGCGGCTTAAGACTGCACAGAAATCATCTGTTTTGCGCCGTGCTTTCACCTCTTGAGTCAAGCGATCGTAGGTTGGTTTATCTATTGGTTCAAATGGCAAACGTGGGAATGATTGCAAATCGTCGAAACGGGCTAAAAGAGCTGCTGAAATATAGCCCTGGTCATTCTCGATAGTTTCATAGATACGCTGTGCCAAAGGTTCGATTTCATCAGAGCGAAGTTCCAAAGTAGCTGATGTGTTGTGAGTCACATACCAACGTTGAACTTGAAGGACAAAATCAAATTGGGCTAAAACAGAAAACTTAGAAACATCGATTTCATCAGCTCCTGGTAAATCAGCCCAAGTTACAGAAACAGGGATTTCTACTAACCACTCACTCACCCGTGAATCAAAGGGATCGTTAAGCAAATTGCCCTGTTCATCTTTGTCTGATTGAGAGGGAATGACGTTGTAACCATAGTCAATACAAGCTAAGGCTACTGGGTCATTTTTGCCGAAGGTAATGCGGCGAATAAATCTTTGGGCTTTCGGGGGATGCCATCCTGAACTAGCATTAGTTAATAAAGCCTTAGTACCACTGGGTTGGACTGTAGTACAGCGATTTGGACGTTTGAGATTGTGGCGATCGCAGTAATCCCAAACAACCCGATGTACAATATCTTTCCAGGAAGTTAGATATTTTTCTTCCTTACGCTTGAAAGCTAATCCTTGTGCAGTTGCTGGTCTTCCTTCTGCCCACCAGCGCAGCCAATCAACACCAAACGCATGGACAAAGAAATCAAATAAACCTGTAAAAGAAACTCCTACAATCGGGTCTAATTCACGGCTGTATTGATAGCGTGGTTCCAAGAATTTGTGATTTAAAAGTGCTGCTACAGATAGCGCTCCAGCAGTGAAAGCCTCTTCTTGTTCTTTGTAGTTATATGGGTCGATTTGATTAAGGTGAACCTCAGACAAATTACAGTGAAAATTAGTACCGATGATTTCCATATTTGTTACCCTAGAGGCTTTTTATCCCCTAGTTCTACTGCTTGATTATTTGCAGTAGCTCCGCGTACATTTTGCATATGTGACTTCAGATAATAAAAGTGCTTTTCACACATGCCCCCGCACTCTTGGAGAGATTATATTCTAGACACCAATTTCTGATGTAATCTAGTTTCACTCTCTACGCTGTACGGTGTCAAAGACTTTTTAGTTCCTTTGATTACCACGGGATTAGCATCTCAGCTTTCCCCGTTTTTACGAGGTTTTTAACGTGAGGCAAAATCAATTACCACACGGATTTAGCCCATAGCGAGCTAAACGATGTTCTAGCTCATTAGCATCAAGATTTGGATAATGTTCTTTTAACCACTGTTGTGCTGTTCCTTGTTCATAAGCTTGCAAAAAATTAACTTTCAGAGCCTGTGTTGGCAGCAAATCAATGTTCGATCGCGCTACGGCTTCACCAGCCCATTGAATCGCTCCCTCACCGCTATAATATTGTTTGCGGACGGCATTAAGACATTCTTCTAAGGTTGGCTTGCGGTGAAAAACTCTGGTATGGTTTGCCATCCTAAGTGCATCACGCTCTGGATCAATTCGCCAATTGCCACCTTCATCCTGCTGCCATAAGTTATCTTTGGCATCGGCGAACAAAGTATCTTCGCTAGAACCTTGCCTCATACCAGCACTATTATGTGTCAGATAGCCATCACAATAGAAACAATGAGCTTCTTCGACTTCAATATCGTAAGTGTGGACATGATCATAACTCCCCAGTCCTTTAACAGTGACTGGAATATCTAGCAAGATATCAGCTTCAACGATATAGCGTTCATAATTGGCATCAACAGTGCGAGATCCTTGAAATCCCATATCTCGCATCTCGCTATAGCTGTAAGCTTCCCGCATGATGGCAGCAGGAAGGGTGAAACCATACATTTTCAGTCCTTTTTTCACATACCCTTTAACTGAGTGTGGCGCAATGAGTGCGTTGTAACGCTCTTTAAAGGCTGGTATTGTGAGGCTGTACTTAACTTGCCATGTTTGCTGTTGTGGATGGGTAATGCTAATTCTGCCAGCGATACCCAAGCTGGATAAAACTGCACTAACTTGTCTAATAAATGACCGATAGACTGAGGTAACTAAGTGAGGGGGTCGGTTATTGACAGCACCATCACTGTCCATTAATCCAGCTAAGTAAGCCGCCCTGATATCTACTGAACCCTGCAAAATAAAACTAGGAATTGCTAGGTGAATATTTGGCTGCTTGATATAACGATGAAAGTACTCAGCTAATCGAATAGATGAGCAGATTGATTTGGCAGTGTTTTCACCCTTGATGATGCCATGAGTAGCAGTCAATCCAAATAAAGCTAAAGCGGCATCTATTTTGGCTTGAACTTTAGCTGTGAGTTCCGTATTTAAACTGTTCATTGCCCATTCAACCCGGCCATAAGGCTTATCATACTTATTTCGACCGAGAGCAATATAGCCGTCACCGTGGGTTAACCCAATTAGCCAAGCAACCTCAGCTGTCAATTCGGGAATTACAAAAGACTTAGCTGTACGACTGTTTGAGGGTCGAGATTCAGTAAAATCAGGGGGTAGATGGGTAACTGTACCAGGTATAACTTGTGTGTTGTGCAGCAGGCGATCGCCCTCAGCTAAACTTGCAATCGACTTCCAGGTAATTCCCCCTTGAGCATCTGCAAGAACTGCTTGTCTGTGGTTTAAAGTTGCTCTAGGGTAAGTCGCATTAGTTTCAATTTCATAGACATCCTGAAATCCTTGGTCGAATTTCTCAACAACTCGCCGAAATCCTAAAGGAGTTTGTACTAGATCACCCACTTGGACATCGCAAATGGGAATAAGACCTTTTGAAGTATGAACTAAAGCATCTTCAGGTAGACAGCGCCTAATATTGCCTGCAACAATTGTGACAGCAGCTTGATCGATTAATAGACAGCATTCAACTGAATTTAATTGTCGTCCTAAAGCTTTATTAAGAATAGATGCACAACCCTGATAAAGTCCAGGCAATTTAACAGGATTAGCAACTCCTCCAAAGCCGTTGAGAGTTTCTCCTGCTTTTCGGACATCGCTGATATCGACTAATACTTCAACTTCTGTTGAAAATTGTTCATCAGTGGAGAGTTCCAACAGGGTTTGATATGATTCAACCCAACCTTCACGGCTATCTCCAACGTGAATAGTGACATTATTGCCTTCTATATGAGTTTCAGTATATTCACGCCGCTGTTGGACAGGAGTGCTGCCAATTTCACCTTGTACGGTGACATTCAGTCGATTACGGATGGGGGGTAACTGGTTAATAAATTGTGGTTCTAGGACGGCTCCAGTGCCACAGCCCATCATTGCCAAATCCATCATTAATCCGAAGGCACTCCAGTCTTCGAGATTGGTAGAGGTGCAATTATAAGCCCCGGAGAAGTTCTTTGGCTTGGTTATCCAGTCTGTACCACCAACCCATAGCCAGCGTCCACTGGGCATAGCTTTCAAGTTGCGCTGCATCTGATCCAGGATGGCTGCTTCTTCTTGAGTTAGCTTTCCCAGCTTGATTAAGCCGAGTAGAGTGCGATCGCACACCTCATCCCATGTCTCCCTTAGTCCCGCCTTTGTCCGGCGGCTATAGGTTCTAAAAAATACGGGATTAGCAGCCGGTGCAGTTTCGGGAAACCTTGCACTCTGGCGTGTTCTTTCGAGATTCTGAACCATATATCAAGTGTCTTGCGTGCGGACAGATTATGACTATACGCCAAGTAGTTTTAGTATTAAAGATTGTCAAATTGTCCACTTTACGCTACCTCTACGCCGTACTCATTGCAACATAAATTTATGATGTATAATGTCGCTCACCCTTGGGAGAATCTCAATATTGAGTTTTAATTAGCACTCATTAATTTATAAGTAAATTCTCTTGATACCGATTCTTATTTAATTACTTAGCGGAGGCATAAACTTTGCTTAAAATTATCCAGGTAGAGACTGACGAACATAAATCTCATATACAGAAACTGTTTTGGGAATATTTTAATGAGACTAAGTTGATATTCAGCCATCGGTTCGGCATCAAGTTAGATGTTGATACATTCTTTGAGCAATATATGACTCAACTTCACGAATTTATACCCCCTTCAGGACGCTTGCTTTTGGGACAATCCGAGGCACAAATAGCCGGCTGCGCTTGCTTACGAAAAATTGGTGAAGATGTTGGCGAAATTAAAAGGATGTATGTAAGACCAGAATTTCGCTCAAAAGGAATCGGTCGGTCTTTATTAAAAGCTATCATCAATGAAGCTGTTTACATTGGTTACTCAAGGATACGTTTAGACAGTGCCCCTTTTGCAAAGGAAGCACAGGCACTTTATCGGATATTTGGCTTTCAAGATATCGAGCCGTATTTGGAAAAAACAGAGATTCCTCTAGAACATCGAGCAAACTGGGTTTTTATGGAATTGGTTTTAAAATGATGCGAGATTCCTAACATCGTCACTCTCCCGTTCATTGCTAGCATTACAGTTCTTAAAGTAGTTGAATTTATAAGCGAGGATGTCATGAGTCAATATGACTATATTGTGATTGGTGCTGGTTCGGCAGGCTGCGTTGTCGCCAACCGGATGACACAAAATAGTGAAACAACCGTGTTATTACTCGAAGCTGGCAATCCAGATACTAAACCTGAGATTCAAATCCCGTTGGAATCCCCCAACCTACCTCGCTCGGAACTGGACTGGAAATATTTCTCTGAACCAGAACCGTACCTGAATAACCGCAAAATCTTTTGTCCCCGTGGCAAAGTCTTGGGTGGCAGCAGTTCGATTAATTCCATGATTTATATCCGGGGCAATGATCACGATTATGACCACTGGGAGTCATTGGGGAATCCTGGTTGGAGTTATCAAGATGTATTGCCCTATTTCAAGAAATCTGAAAACCAGCAATGCGGTGCCGACGCATACCACGGGGTTGATGGGGAGTTGAGCGTCACCGATATTCAACCCCCTACTGTGGCATCGCAACGATTTGTAGAAGCAGCCGTGGCAATCGGATATAACCACAATCCTGATTTCAATGGAATACAGCAATCAGGTGCGGGAATTTATCAGTTGACGGTCAAGGATGGTAAACGTCACAGTGCTGCTGCTGCATTCCTGATGCCAATTCTCAAGCGTCCCAATTTGACAATAACAACAGGAGCGTTAGTGACTCGGTTATTGTTTGAGGGAACCCGCACCGTTGGGGTGGAATATATGCACCAGGGAAGGCTGCACCAAGCCAGGGTTAACAAAGAAGTGATTTTAAGTGCTGGTGCATTCGATTCGCCCAAGCTGCTGATGCTTTCCGGCATTGGTGATGCAGAACAACTGCAAGCAATGGGGATTCCTGTCGTCGTTGATTTGCCAGGTGTCGGTAAAAACCTCCAAGACCACTCTCTGGTTCCTGTGGCACACCAGATAATTACCAGTCCTGTGGCACACGAGGTAATTGCTGGGTTAGACCCGGCAATTACCAGTAATGGTAATGCTGAAGCCGGATTATTTTTGCATACCGAAGGTAATCTGGATGCCGCGCCAGATTTACAGTTTTTCTTCGGTCCCATTATGTGGATATCTCCTGGCCAAACCCTCTCTGGTTTGGGATTCACTGTTACAGTCAGTTTGACTCATCCCCAAAACATTGGCAGTGTCAGTTTGTCCTCGCCTGACCCCAAAGACCCACCAATTATTCGGATCAACTTTCTGCAAAGTCAATCTGATGTGCAAAAGCTAGTTGCTGGGATTAAAATAATGCGTAAATTATTTCATACAAGTGCCTTTGATCAGTTTCGAGGTGAGGAAATCAGTCCCGGTGCTGAGGTGATTAGCGATGAAGCACTCGAAGCTTACATCCGGGAATTTTGCGTTACGGGGTATCATCCTGTCGGCACTTGCAAAATGGGAACTGACTCAATGGCGGTTGTTGATCCCGAACTTCGGGTACGCGGTGTTACTGGGTTGCGGGTTGTTGATGCATCGATCATGCCAACTCTGGTCGGGGGAAATACGAACGCGCCCACGATTATGATCGGCGAGAAAGGAGCCGATTTAATTAAAGCCGCAAGTGGTGTTTCATCGCAAGTAGCTTCAGCAATGGCAAACTAACTCGCTGGCGCGATCGCCTGGAGATAACATAAGACTGTATTAACTACAGCTTCAACATTCATAACCACAACTGAAGCTGTATTAACTACAGCTTCAGCATCTATAACCACAGTTGAAGCCGTATTAACTACAGCTTCAAATTTACTTATAACATCAGGAGTATTTATAAATAATGCTTAAGCTATATTAATTACAGCTTCAAATTTACTTATAATATCATGAGTATTTGTAACCACAACTTCAGCATCTATAAGCACAGTTTAAGTTGTATTAACTACAGCTTTCACTTTACTTATAGAAAGTTGGGTGTACCGAATGTATTGTCTTAAAAGAGGTAAGCCGATACAGCAAAGTAGGGAATATATGCTCGTGCGATCGCTCTCAAATAAAATAGCGAGTTTTCTAATTTTTTCTTAAACTTGTATAAAGTTTATAACAATCTCTGATAAGTTAGAAATTAATATTAGGGGTTTTAGGTGATAAAAATTAATATGCGATCGCATAGTATATTTCTTGGTTCGGTAGTTTTCTGTTTACTCAGTATTGCTGCGAGTACAACAAAAGCAAACGCCCAGACGATTTATCCATTTGACGTAGTATACGACACGGAAGTTACTCTCACACCTATCCCATCGACCGACGTATCTAAAGCATTTGTCTCAGGTTTCAATTCTGATGCTCCGTACAGTCTGAGTAACTTTTCTAGCATAAACAACTACAGCCGAATTGACCCTAATACTGGTAATCTCGTATTTGTTCAAGACGCAACAAAATTTGGTTTAGAAGGCTTGCCAATCGGCAGAGATGAGTTTTTTGGCAGTGGTGATGATAAATTATTTGGCAGGAGTAGCGCGACTGCTGCATTTGACTTTATTAACCGTAAATTAGTAGGTTCTGGTAGTATAACTATCACTGGTGGTGCAGGTAGGTTCAGTGGTGCAACAGGCATATTTAACTTTAGTGAAATTGAGTCACTCGATCAAGATCCAACTAGTCCCTTAAAAGGTCAAGCTTTTTTGAGTGGTTCTTTCCAGACACCGCAGCAAATTCCAGAACCAAGAACGGCAACAACACTATTCGGTATATGTGTAATTGGGATTAGTTCGATATTGCGTCGGCGTTACCTTTGAGCTACTAAACAGTAGTGCGTAACTTATAGTTATATAAGAGTAATCCAAGTAAAAAAATGCCCAATTGTCATTACAAAGTATGATATTCGCTCTGATCAAATACATCCCACGCAGCACGGCTACGATAAGATGGCTGATGAGTGGGACAAGGCTATTCAGCCGCTACTTAAGTAAATAGGCGGATAATATAAACCGGAGAAGTTTTCGCGGCAATTGGGATACCTGCTGTTCCTCCCAAACCCCGTGGAAAGTCCCCTGGAGTTTAACGTAGATTTTAATTCGCACATTGATTGAAATATAGCGCTTCTCAATTGAGCGCAATACACACCTAACAAGAACAGCCCCAACCCTTGTAGCGTTGGGGAGTAAAATTTTAAGTCTATTAGGATTTCTTAAATTTTCAATTAATAATTTTTAATTTTTAATTTCGAGAAGCGACTTGACCGGAGTTAAGGAACTTTCAAATAAAAAAAATATCCAATCGCTGTGGAAGCAGTTCTTGAGCAAGGAAAAAAGAATCTGATAGTTGCATTGGATACAATAATTTGGATAATTTAATTTTTTGAGTTCCTTAAAATAATTCGTAATTGATAATACTCGCCAAAAATGAAAAGTAAGCTACATAATTCGTAATTAAATTAGTTTAAGATTTATTTACAACTAATTCAAGACCACCAATTTGACAATTTAGTGAGGCAGCCTGGTCTTCTCTACAAGACGCTTTACGTAGCAAGATCCCCGTAGGGGTATGTAGCGGCTTGTGCCCATTATGAATTAGGAATTAGTAATTAGTTAAATAGCTCAATCGCATCAGCTAACCGATTCCAAATGTTAGTAAATAATGATTTGCAAGACCGATGGATTCCTCGCTATTTCAGATTAGCGATCGCGAATATGCTCTCCAATTTAATGGTACCGCTATCTGGAATGGTTAGCGTTTCTTTTTTAGGGCACTTGCAAGACATTCGTCATTTAGCTGGCGTTGCACTGGCGACGGTTGTGTTTAATTACTTCTATCGAGCATTAAATTTTTTGCGTCTCTCTGTCACCGGCACGACTGCCCAGGCGACTGGAAGAAATGATCAACAGGAAGTGCTGCTGCTAGGCTTACGGAATGTTTTAATTGCTCTAGGCTTGGGATTTGTTGTTTTGCTCCTGCAATACCCACTGCGAGAGTTGGGGTTTATTGTCTTAAACAATACTCCAGATGTGAAAGCGGCTGCGGTGGACTACTTCAACACGAGGATTTGGGGTGTACCTGCGGTTCTGGTGAATATGGTGCTGTTCGGCTGGCTGATGGGGCGTGAACAGAGCCAGAAAGTCTTAGTATTGTCGGTTTTTGGCAACGTCGTCAACATTATCTTGAGTTACCAGATGATTCTGCGAGCAGGTTTGGACAGCATGGGAGCAGGCTTGGCACAAGCTTTGAGCCAATTTCTGATGATGGTGCTGGGACTAATTTGGGTGAAGAGTGAAATCCAGTGGCAGGAAATCCTTGCCGTCGCGCCTCAGCTTTGGGACAAATCTGCCTGGAATGAGACTTTTGCCCTGAGTAAGGATCTCTTTATACGGACACTGGCGATTGGGTTTACCTTTTGGGCTTTTACCAATCTGTTTGCTGGGATGGGAAGAATCGCCTTTGCGGAAAATGTCTTGCTGATTGAGTTCATGACGCTAGGAATTCAAATACTCAATGGCTTGTCTTATGCAACGGAAACCTTGACGGGCAACTTTCATGGCACAAACGAGCAGGGGCAGATGGTGCCACTGCTTGGCGTTTCTATAGGCGTGAGTCTAATGTTTGCAGTCATCATGTCCCTTACCTGCATCCTCTTTCCTCAAACCGTATTTGGACTACTTACAAATCATACGGAAATAACCACCCAGATTGATCCCTACATTCCCTGGCTAATGAGCGTGCTGGGGCTGTATGCGTTTGCCGTCTCAATTGAAGCTTATTTCTTTGGTTTGGCAGAAGGATTAATCCTCCGCAATGCGGCTTTTATCGCAACTGGGTTAGGGTTTATTCCCACAGCAGCCCTGGCTTGGAAGTTGCAGAGTGTTCATCTGTTATGGTTGGCGATGTCTTTGTTCATTGTCACTAGAATTGCAGTGCAGGGAATTCAGATCCCTAGAACCTTGAAACTAGCGGTAGAGGATATTCCTCCTGCTGAAAAAACTCAATGCGAGTAAATCGAAGGCGTAATTTTTCCATTCTATAATCACCTCATTCACAGCATTGTAAACGATTAGCTTTAGTTGAGAGCGTTGAAAATCACTGGTGCTGAAACTACACCTTTAGCCTCTAACGCAGCCGCAACCCGTAAAATTAGCGCTTCATTATATGGTGCTGCGATTAATTGCACACCGAAAGGTAAGGCATTTGGACGCTGAATTGGTACTGATAAAACGGGTAAGCCAATAAAAGATAATGGTTGAGTAAATAGCCCTAAATGAGGACGTACAAGAATTTCTTCGCCATCCAAAATCATCGTTTGTTGACCGATTAGCGGTGCGGAAATTGGTGTAGTTGGGGCAAGAATTACATCCACATTTTGCAAGACTTCCCGAATGCGATCGCGATACCATTTTCTAAACCGTTGTGCTTGGAGATACCAGCTATTAGGAATTAACGCCCCAGCCAAAAAGCGATCGCGTGTCGCTGGATCAAAATCTTGAGGATGCGATCGCAATTTGTCAAAATGTAAATTTGCGCCCTCGCTAGCTGTAATCACAAACGCTGCTGCACGGGCGCGGTGTGCTTCTGGTATGGTTACGTATTCAGTGACATTCAAAGCATCAGCTATCTTTTGGACTGCTGCTAAAGCTTCGGCTTCTGCGCCTTTGGTAAAATAATCAGCAGCAATCGCAATTCTAATATCAGAGATATCTTGCTTAAGTTGTGATAAAACCAATTCAGGCGGACGCTTTGTGCAAATGGGATCGCGATCGTCTTCTCCTTGAAGCACATCAAACACCGTAGCGATATCCTGCACCGAACGCGCAAAAGGGCCAATGTGGTCAAAACTGCTAGATAATAAAGCTACACCAGCACGAGATAACCTTCCATAAGTCGGTTTGAAACCAAAAACGCCACACAACGCCGCCGGAACGCGAATTGAACCATTAGTATCAGAACCCAGCGTCAACGGTACTAAACCAGCAGCAACAGCCGCCGCCGAACCACCCGATGAACCACCAGCAACTCGCTGTAAATCATGGGGGTTGTGAGTCGCACCGTAATGGAAGTTTTCCGTTACAAACCCATAGGCGTACTCATCCATATTCAAAGCGCCAACCAGCACAGCACCCGCTTGTTTCAGCTTCGCTATTGCTGCTGCATCTTGGCTAGCAGCTGGTTTTCCTGCATTAATTTTCGATCCCGCCAGAGTCGTTAAACCAGCGATATCGAAGAGATTTTTCACCGCAAAAGGGACACCAGCCAGCATTCTGGAATGATTACCTTGGGCAATTTCCGTGTCAATACGTGCTGCATCTGTTAAAGCTGTCTCAGCAGTCACAGCCGTAAAACAGTTAAGTTGATTATCCCGCGCAGCGATTCGTGCTATCGCAGCCTGAGTAACTTCCACCGCGCTGACTTTCCCTTCACGCACAGCAGCAGCGATTGATACAGCATCATTCATGGTTCAAAAACTGGTGCAACTTCAACATCCTCCGCTAGCGGGAAAGAATTTACAAGATTAGCGATCGCCCTAATTCTCTCAAAATTTGCTACCACACCATCACGATACTCATCTTTTAGCTCCAAATCCAACAACAACGCCATTTGATCAACATACTTACCCACATCAAACCCTTCTCTTCTCATCTTTCTTACTTTGCGCCCTTTGCGTCCTTTGCGGTTCGTTATTCTAAACTTATAACTTCTTGCGCCAACTGAAATAAACAATGCGATTAATTTTATACAGTAAACCCGGCTGTCATTTATGTGAAGGCTTGCAAGAAAAGCTAGAACAAATCCAAAATCTCTGTTTCGAGTTGGAAATTAGGGATATTACGACTCGTAAAGATTGGTTTGCTGCGTATGAGTATGAGGTGCCGGTACTTTTTTTATCGAACCACAGAGGCGCAGAGGAGGACACTTGCGTGCGGGGGTTCCCCCCCGTTGAGCAAAGTGTCCGTGGCACAGAGACAGAGGAAGAAGAGGGGAGTGAGAAATTATTGCCGCGTCCTTCTCCTCGTGCTAATGTGCAGCAGTTGGAGCAAATGTTGCGTAAGTATTTAGCCAATTAGAAAAAAATAATGCAGAATAAGCCCAAGATTAAGAATGGGTTCACAAGATGAAATTGCGGGAATTACTAACGGCGGTAGATAGTGTTGAACAATTGCCTAGCCATCCGATTTTTGAGGATGTAGAAGTTAGGGGTTTGAAGACGAATTCCCATGCTTGTATTGTGGGAGATTTGTTTATTGGGATGCCAGGAGGGCGGGTTGATGGTGGGGAATTTTGGCAAAGTGCGATCGCATCGGGTGCTGTAGCGGCGATCGTCTCACCCGAAGCTGCACAAAAAAATCCTCCCACAAATCAGGCTGTAGTCATCAGTGCAAGTAACATAACTCAAGCTTGTGCCCAGATAGCTAGTGCTTTTTACGGTTATCCAGGACAAAAACTCAAGCTGGTAGGCGTGACTGGTACAAATGGCAAAACTACAACAACTCATCTAATTGAATTTTTGCTGATCAAAGCTAATCTAGCTACAGCTTTGATGGGAACTCTCTACACTCGTTGGGCAGGTTTTGAGCAAACTGCTGCCTACACTACGCCCTTTGCGGTGGAACTACAACAGCAGCTAAGAGAGGCTGTAAATGCTGGTAGTGAGTTCGGCGTGATGGAAGTAAGTTCCCACGCTTTAGCCCAAAGTCGAGTGTTGGGTTGTGAATTTGAGGTGGCGGTATTCAGTAATCTTACCCAAGACCATCTCGACTATCACAGCGACATGGAAGATTACTTTGCCGCCAAAGCGTTGTTATTTAGCCCTGATTATCTCAAGGGACGGGCAATAATTAATGCTGATGATTCCTATGGCAAACGGTTAATCGCCTCTTTAGATTCCGAACGGGTTTGGAGTTACAGTGTAAACGATAATAGCGCTGATTTATGGATGAGTGATTTAAATTACCAGCCCAATGGTGTCAGTGGTACATTACATACACCAAAAGGTGACGTAGCTTTTCAATCGCCCCTAGTCGGACAATATAATTTAGAAAATCTTCTCGCAGCCGTAGGAGCAGTTTTACACTTAGGGCTAGATTTGCAGTTACTCGTATCTGTGATACCTGAGTTTCCCGGAGTGCCCGGACGAATGGAACGGGTACAGATTAGTCCTGACCAAGATATTAGCGTGATTGTGGATTATGCCCACACACCCGATAGTCTAGAAAATTTGCTGAAAGCTGCACGTCCGTTTATACCTGGGAAGGTGATTTGCGTGTTTGGTTGTGGAGGCGATCGCGATCGCACTAAGCGCCCAATAATGGGTAAAATTGCTGCTGAATTAGCTGATGTGGCAGTGGTGACATCGGATAATCCCCGGACTGAAGACCCAGAACGGATTTTGAAAGATATTTTGGCGGGAATTGCTGACACAGTGCAGCCAACTGTAATTTGCGATCGGGCGATCGCAATTCGTACCGCAATTTTACAAGCACAACCTGGTGATGGAGTCTTGCTTGCTGGTAAAGGTCACGAAGACTACCAAATTCTTGGTACTGAAAAAATCCATTTTGACGACCGAGAACACGCACGCGACGCTTTACACCAAAGACTAAATATACAAGCCTAAGCCAAAGGGTAGCACAGCTGTGCTATCCTAAAAGATGTATTCCACAAAATTAAAATCGCTCATAATTGATTGTTCATGTTTATTTGCGTGCGGATTTTGTAAAAAATGCACACATAAAGGTGAAAATCGAAGACAGAATTATTTCTTGCTTCACCCTTGTTGTGCTTGACTCATGAATGTATCTCTGGTTAACGATCTGTCTGTTTATCAACAGGTTATGGGAGTGCAAGTGCCTCCTAAACCATTGTCCCTCAGTCCTGCTACTCTGCTATCACTGGTGAGAGCGCAAATTGACTTACTAATTGAGCAAGAAATTGCAGCCACTTTATGGGTGAAGCTACCACCAGATAAAATCTGGCAATCAGAATTAGCGCGTTATCAATCCTCGGTAGGTGCCTCAAGTCTCATTTATACTTGCCAGATTGAGGAGAGAGGGAGAACGGGAGCAGGGGAAGATGAAGAAAGAGTAAATGCCTCCTCATCCTCCTCATCCCCTTATGATGTCTCTGTTCACCTCCCACCAGATAGCCAACTGCGACGGGAAAATTTTCTGATGGTGTTATCGCCCCAGTTTTGCAGTTTAATTTTGGCTCATCGACCACTTAAAAAACGTAAAAATCAGACATCGGGGAAAGTAAATAGTAATAAAAACCAGCCGTTGCTGATTATAACTACTGTTGAGGGGAGAGTAATTCAGCAAGTATTAAATGGTATCCAAAAAGCGATTACGCCAGAATCATCCCCAATTTTACCTTCTAGTTTTATTTGTCCAACTGTGCCCCAAGCTGCACTGATGAATCAACTGTTGGCAAAACAACTCCTGCGACAAGATGAAATTAATCGTCAAATCATCACAGTACGTACCAGCAAGTTGGAGCAGCAAAATCAAGAACTGCACAATAAAGAGCAACTCAAAGATGAATACCTGAAAAATGTGTGTCAGGAATTACGTACACCCTTGACCCACATGAAGACAGCACTTTCGTTATTGAATTCCCCTAATCTTAAACCCCCCCAGCGACAACGTTATTTACAGATGTTAAATACCCAGTGCGATCAACAAAATTCCCTGATTACTGGTTTGTTGGAACTGGTGCAGTTAGAACGCAATTTGGAGGGGACGGCTATAGAGTCAGTGCGTCTCTCAGATATTGTGCCTGGAGTAGTTAGTACTTATCAAACTGTGGCTCAAGAAAAAGGGATTACCTTAGCCTACACCGTACCGACTGAACTCCCATCTGTTTGGTGCGTGAGTGGTGGTCTGAGGCAAATTGTGATTAATATACTGCACAACAGCATTAAGTTTACCCCTAATGGTGGTCAAGTATGGGTGCGTGCCCGTATTCAAGGCGATTATGTCCAATTAGAATTCCGCGACACAGGTATCGGTATTGCCGAAAACGAAATTCCCAAAATCTTTGATCGGTTTTATCGTGTACGGACAGCAGCAACTGAAGATTATGGTGGTGCTGGGTTGGGGTTAACAATTGTACAGCAATTGCTGCTGCGCTCTGGCGGATCTATTTCTGTAAAAAGTAAATTATCTGAAGGTTCCACATTTACAATACAACTGGCAAGTGTTGGCGATACCCCAAAAGCGATCGCTACAGAAAATGAGTGATGAGTTGTGAGTAAATAAGTTATCAATTTTTAACTCCTAACTCCTAACTCCTAACTACTAACTACCGGCTTCTGCTTGCTAACTTCCAATGGCAGGAAAATCGTCAAAACTTCCCCATAATGTGGACGCTGGCGCACAATCAGTTTTCCACCGATCGCTTGAAACAAATGCTTAGTTGCGGCGATATTCAAACTAATCGTACCCGTTTCTGGTTGGAACATCAGCAATTGACCTAGAGCTTTGCGAATTGGTGGCGTTGCCGGTGTGGCGGTTTTATTGGAATCTTTGCACCCGAATTGGGGCGATAATTGTAACTTCAGTTGATCTCCAGCCGGGATAACTTGTACTTGAATATGGCTGCCAGAAGGTAAGCTGCGAGTGAAATTCTCTATCAAACCAGTAAGTACCTGATCTAGCATAATGGGATTACTCACCACTGTTGGTAATTGCTGGGGTAAAACAACATTTAAAGTTAAGTTCCGCCGATGCGCTGCTTGTTCCCAACGGGGAATGCTCTGCTGCAACACTTGATCTAAAGACATCGGCGTGAGTTGAGTTTTTGACGATTTTGCTGAGGCAGTAGTTTCCAATTCTGCTGCCTTAAACAGCAACTCCATGCGGTCAATTTGCTCGGTACACTCATGATCGATAACTTTTAAGCGATTAATCACGCCAGTATCTAAGTCTCGCCGCTTCAAAAGCAGGCGAGTCATGGTGCGAATAGTTGTTAAAGGCGTGCGGACTTCGTGAGCGAAGGCTTGGAGCAATTCCACATCAGGATTTTGGGATTGAGCATTGGGCACTTGTACTGAGCTTTGCCGAAGTATTGGGCATGGGTTATTCTCGTTGTCCCCCTTCTCCTCCTTGTCCCCCTTGTCCCCAGTTTCTTCTGGTTCTGTTAATTCCCGAAGCAACAACTGGCTAAACTCAATCACGATATGGTAATCTGGTGCTACCGGAGAATGCTGTTGTACTAATGCGTCCAGGCGGGCGAAAAATTCGGGATTAGCCAGCATTACCCTTGCTCCTAGCGATCGCCAAGCCTGCTGCACTACCTCTGGCTCAAAAGAAAATGAAAAGGTTTTTTTACCGTTTTTGTGCGTTGCTAAAACCAGCACTAATCTAAATTTATCTGTGAAAACTAAGCAAAACTGCTCTGCCCCTAGCGGATCGGCAGGTAATAAAGGAAGTACCGATTCATGGGGAGCAATTTCTTCATTTACAGATGTGTTGGCGTAGCCCAACCCAGGCATTGCATCTGGCATCTGAAATGGCATCAGCGCCAAGGGATTAAATGGTTTTGCTGTAAAAGTTACTGTTTGTAAACTTTGAGTCAGTTTTGGCTGACTAAATAAGGGTGCTGGTGCAGCTAAAACTAATCCTTGGGTTGTGTCTTTTGAAGGATCTGCTAAAGTATTTAATAGCAAATGTTCTGTCGCTGCGAGGCTGACACGCCACTGCCGCTCTGCTTTAGCAGGTGAACATTCAGCCACACTTGATTGATTTTGAGCCAAGATTTCGCTCAGGCTTGGCAATATCCATTTGTACACAGGTTTTCACCCCTTAATTCAAGAGCGACTAACAGCGTCTAGGTAGAAATTTCACTACTACCTAAAAGGTTATAGCTATTCGTGTACTGGTGACAGTGGTAGAACCGAACAATTCGGGCGCAATTTCCCCTCTAAGTGTGATGTCTACGACGGGCGTAGCTGCCGCAGTTAGGGGCTGAAAAACACTCGCGCTGACTTTTACTGATAGGTATGGCGATCGCTGATTGATAATTGTGCTCATTTCACTACTCGAATCGGGATTGTAATTACAAACTCTGCACCTTGTCCCAATGATGAAATGCATTGCAAAGAGCCACCATGCTTTTCAGTAATTATCTGGTAGCTAATCGATAATCCCATACCAGTCCCCTTACCAACTTGTTTAGTAGTGAAAAAAGGGTCAAATAGACGCGACTGGATTTCTTCTGGAATTCCTGCTCCATTATCAGCAATCCGAATGACGGCATTTTCATTTACCTGTTCAAAAGAAATGCGAATCAAGGGATTTGAACAAAGTTCTTTTTGGAAACCCTCTTCTAAAGCATCGATTGCATTTACCAAGAGGTTCATAAATACCTGATTCAGTTGCCCTGCAAAACAGTGAATCTTAGGCATTTCGCCATACTCTTTGACCACTTTAATTTCAGGACGATTATTTTGTGCCTTGATCCGGTGTTGCAAAATTAACAGGGTACTGTCGATTCCTTCATGTATATCAGCGATTTTGAACTCAGCTTCATCCAAACGAGAAAAGATTCGTAGACTGAGAACAATTTCACGGATGCGATTAGCCCCCATTTTCATTGAGGTTAACATCTTAGGCAAATCTTCTATTAGGTACTCAATATCCGCTTCTTCGTTAGCATTTTGAATTTCCGGCTCTGGGTAGGGATAATAATTTCGATAAAGCTTAATTAACAGCAGCAGCTGTTGAGTGTAATCATCAGTATGCAGGAGGTTGCCGTAGATGAAATTAACCGGATTGTTGATTTCATGAGCAACTCCCGCCACCAGTTGACCCAGACTCGACATTTTTTCAGATTGAATTAATTGGATTTGGGTTTTTTGCAGGTCTTTCAGAACTTACTGAAGTTCTGCTTCTGCTTGCTGGCGCTCGGCAATCTCGTCTCGTAATTGTTCGTTGGCCTTGATCAACTCATATCTGGAATGTTGCAGATCGTCCGCCATTTTATTGAACGAGGTAGCTAACTCGCCAATCTCATCCTGGGAGCGAATACTAACTCTGGTATCCAGCTTACCTTCAGCCAGATATACCACAGCTTGCTGGAGTTGTTTAATCGGTTTTGAGATGCTTCTGGAGAGTAAATAGCCTGCTGCTAATGCAAATATGCCACATCCCAAACTGATGATCGACGTGACAACAATATTTTTATGGGCTGTTGCTAGCGCGGCTTTGTAAAGCGGTGTATATTCCAGAATTACTGCACCAATTGTTTCCCCCTTGTTAGTCTTAAAAGCAATAGCAATCAATAGAATCCCCTTTGGGTATTCAGAACTGGTTTCAACATAGGTTCTTGGTATACCATCGTGAATAGTTTTACCAACTTCATTATGGAGATCGTGATCTAATCGCGTACCGATGTCTTCAGGAACTACATCTGCAAGAATGATTTTATTACGATCTACAATCTCCAGATCGCGCTGACGTTTGTGTAGTGCTTCAACATTCTCTTGCAACTGCGCTAGCATCTCATCTCGCGATCGCATCTTCTGGGACTCAAGCTCACGACTTACGAAATATCCCAGTAGTCCAGCAACTTCTTCAGCCTCTTGTTGAGCAAGATACTTAGCTATGTTCAATTGCTGATTGGCACTAATCGCACCAATACTTCCTGAGAGAGTAACCATTCCGAGAACACCCGAAATTAATTTTTGACTAATTTTCATTCCTTGCTCGAAACCTCAAGTGCTGGCTACTGTGCTGATTTAGATTTAGGGAGTTTACTCTGATCCTAAAATTCCCAATTGTCAGCCTGTAAGTTATAGAGTCAACAGCCATTAGCAAAATTTTTAATCTGGGTCTATTTTGGCGATCGCATTTTTTTAGTAGATTAACGGAAATTCGATAGATTATATAATAATGTCCGTCTATTAGCTCAATCAAAAGACCTTTAAGAGGTTTTACTAAGCAAAACCGTTTCTCTCCGAATCGCAGAGGGGCAGACTTGAACTTTAGTTCAAGGCTCTTAAAGGTTCCTCGAACTCACGTTAGATTAGCAATATAGCAGTTCTCTCTCGTTGCGATGCAACATATGGTAGGGGCACAGCATTGCTGTGCCCCTACGAGTGGTACGCCAGTTCGCCCAAGTCGGGAGACTCACCCACGCGACTGGCTTCTGTATTCCATGCAATTGAGAACCGCTAGAGACTATCTCACAGGTACTTTATGACTTCTTTTGAAACGTCAGTTGAAAATTTGGTACTAGTTGCTGGTGCTACTGGTGGAGTCGGGCAACTGGTCGTAGGTAAGCTACTAGAGAAAGGCTTGAAAGTTCGTGTCCTGACACGTAATCCCGCAAAAGCTGAAGAGATGTTTAACCAGAGAGTGGAAATTGCCGTTGGTGACATCCGCCAGCCAGCTACACTGCCAGCCGCAACGGCAGATGTGAGCCATATTATAAGTTGTACCGGAACCACTGCCTTTCCCTCTACGCGATGGGAGTTTGACCAACCCCCAAACTTGATTGAATGGGGAATCACTTTCCTTAACCCCAAATCTAGTGAAGCAAAAGCAAAGAATAGTCCGGCAAAGGTCGATGCCCAAGGTGTCAGCAACTTAGTAGCAGCAGCACCCCGGAATTTACAGCGATTCGTTTTCGTCTCTTCCTGCGGAATTCTCCGTAAAAATCAGTTTCCTTTTAGTATTCTTAATGCCTTCGGCGTGTTGGATGCCAAACAAAAGGGCGAGCAGTCTATTATTAATTCTGGATTACCCTACACTATTATCCGCCCAGGACGCCTCATTGACGGCCCATATACCTCATACGACCTCAACACCCTTCTCAAGGCAAAAACAGGAGGTAAATACGGTGTGGTCGTAGGCACTGGGGATACAGTTTCGGGTGATGCCAGCCGGATTGATGTAGCCAGCGCTTGCGTGGAATGCCTTTTTCAGCCAAATAGTTTGAGACAAATTTTTGAAATAGTCAACCAGGGACAAAGACCGCCTGTGATTGATTGGGAAACTCTTTTTTCCTCGCGTTCTTAAAAATTGCCCAACTATTTTTTTACATTACCACACGATAGTCATCCCTACTTTTACTTACACTGCAAACTCTTGCGGATGTGGGAGAGTGAAAAACTACGGCTTAAGTGATGGGAATGTGACGCTTTGCCAGATATTGGTACATCTGCCACCGGGCATCTACTTCAGCTTGCGCTTGTTCTAATAAGTGCTTGGCAACATCGGGTTTGCTCTTGGTGAGCATTTTGAAGCGATTTTCTTGATACATCGAATCTTCTACAGATTGCTGAGGCGATCGCATATCCAATTGCAAAGGATTTTTACCCTGTTTGAGCAACTCTGGATTATGCCGATACAGCAACCAACGACCTGATTCTACCAGAGTTTTCTGATGATTCATTCCTGTGGTCATATCAATGCCGTGGGCGATGCAATGACTATAAGCAATAATCAGTGATGGGCCATCATAAGCTTCTGCTTCCAGAAATGCTTTCAGGGTATGTTCATCTCTAGCACCAAGGGCTACACTCGCTACGTAGACATTTCCGTAGGTCATGGCAATCATCCCTAAGTCTTTCTTCGGTGCAGGCTTGCCACTGGCGGCATATTTAGCAACTGCTGCTCGTGGCGTAGCTTTAGAAGATTGACCGCCTGTATTAGAATACACTTCTGTATCCATGACTAAGATGTTCACATTCCGACCACTGGCAATTACATGATCGATACCACCAAAATCAATATCATAAGCCCAACCGTCACCGCCAACAATCCAGACGCTTTTTCTCACTAAATAGTCTGCAAGGGATTTAAGATTTTGGATTTTGGATTTGAGATTGGGGTCAAAAGTTACTATTTCATTTAACTTCTGCTGCAATAGTTCTATTCTTTCGCGCTGTTCCCAAATGTCAGCTTCAGATTTTTGTTCAGCTTTCAGGATGGAATAGACAAGGTTTTCATCTATTTCACTCCCCAATTGTTGCAATAGTTCCGCCGCAAACTCAGCTTGTTTGTCCAAAGAAAGACGGAAGCCAAAACCAAATTCGGCGTTATCTTCAAATAGATTATTAGACCACGCAGGGCCGCGTCCTTGGGCGTTGGTTGTCCAAGGAGTTGTGGGGAGGTTCCCACCATAAATTGAGGAACAACCTGTAGCATTGGCGATGACGGCGCGATCGCCAAACAATTGTGTTAATAATTTTAAATAAGGTGTTTCACCACAACCTGCACAAGCACCAGAGAATTCAAATAAAGGTTCTTGCAGTTGTTGTTGGCGAATCTGGTTTAATTTTAGCGATCGCCTGTCAGGATTGGGTAAACTCAAAAAGAAATCCCAGTTTTTTCGCTCTTGCTCTTGTAAAGGCAGCTGCTGTGCCATATTAATCGCTTTACGCAATGGCTCAGATTTATCTTTAGCAGGGCAAATATTTACACAAATAGTGCATCCTGTGCAGTCTTCTGGGGCAACTTGAATCGTAAATTTTTGATTGGCAAAGTCTTTATCTTTTGCACCAGTTGATTTGAAGGTTTGTGGTGCATTAACTAACTCATCCGGTTGATAAGCCTTGGCACGAATAGCACTGTGGGGACAAACCATGACGCACTTCCCACATTGTATGCAAACATCTGGCTCCCACACTGGTATCTCTTCGGCAACGTTACGTTTTTCCCACTTGGCAGTACCTACCGGAAAAGTGCCATCAACTGGTAGTGTGCTAACAGCTAAGTCATCACCTTCCCATACCATGATTTTGCCCAGAACTTCTCGCATAAATTCGGGAGCGGAGTTACAGACGCGATTAATCGCGTCTGTACTGGGGAGTGGGGAGTGGGGAGTGGGGAATGTCTGTGGTATATCTACTTTATGCAAGTTGTCTAAGGTGTTATCTACAGCTTGCAAGTTCATGCGGACAACTTCTGGGCCTTTTTTACCATAAGTCTTGTCAATCGCTTGTTTGATTTTAGCGATCGCTTCTTCTTGTGGCAAGACACCCGCTAAGGCAAAAAAGCATACCTGCATAATCGTGTTAATACGTCCACCCATGCCACTTTCACGGGCAACCTGGCTAGCATTGATTACGTATAACTTCAAATGCTTTTCGATAATTTGCTGCTGTACCTTGAACGGCAAATTTTCCCAGACGGTATCTGCATTATATGGACTGTTAAGCAGCAAAGTCGCCCCAGAAATAGCAGCTTTCAAAACATCAATGCGTTCCAGAAATCCCCAATGATGGCAACCAATAAAGTTTGCTTGGTCAATTAGGTAAGTGGAGCGAATTGGCTCTTTGCCGAAACGTAGGTGCGAAACGGTCATCGAGCCAGATTTCTTGGAGTCATAGACAAAGTAGCCTTGGGCGTAATTGTCGGTTTCTTCACCAATAATCTTGATGGAGTTTTTATTAGCGCCAACTGTGCCATCGGCGCCTAATCCATAGAACATAGCCCGAACAACGTGAGCCGATTCTGTGGAGAAGTTGGGATCAAAGCTTAGAGAAGTATAAGTAACATCGTCATTAATCCCGATAGTAAAGTGATTTTTCGGTTTAGCTTGGGCAAGGTTGTCAAAAATGCCCTTTACCATCGCCGGAGTAAATTCTTTAGAAGAAAGACCGTAGCGACCACCAATGATTTTGGGGAATAAGGGGGATGAAGAAGATTTTACTCCCTCATCTCCCCTTGCTCCCCCATCTCCCCCATCTCCCCCTGCTCTCTTATCTGCCCACGCTTCATGGATAGCAGCAACAACATCTAAATACAACGGTTCCCCAGCGCTACCTGCTTCTTTGGTGCGGTCAAGAACAGCGATCGCTTTTACACTACTTGGTAATACTGCAACAAACCTTTGGACATCAAAGGGGCGGTAAAGTCGTACTTTCACTACACCAAGTTTTTCACCACGGGCGTTAAGGTAATCTATTGTTTCATGGACGGTTTCACAACCTGAACCCATAAGAACGATAACGCGCGAGGCATCGTTGGCGCCGTAATATTCATAGATTTGATAATACCTTCCCGTGCGTTCTCCAAATTGATCCATGATGCGCTGGACAATTTCTGGACAGGCGTTGTAGTAAGGGTTAGCACCTTCACGTCCTTGGAAATAGACATCGGGGTTTTGGGCTGTACCGCGCAAAACTGGACGATCTGGGGTGAGCGCACGGCTGCGGTGGGCGAGTACTAGGTGATCGTGGATAAGCGATCGCAAATCGTCATCTGAGAGCAGTTTAACTTTCTGGACTTCATGGGAGGTGCGGAAGCCATCAAAGAAGTGCATAAACGAGACTCGCGCCTCTAGGGTAGCAGCATGGGCGATCAGAGCAAAATCTTGACTTTCCTGCACCGAGGCTGAACACAGTAGGGCAAAACCAGTAGCACGAGCTGCCATTACATCGCTATGATCACCAAAAATTGATAAAGCGTGAGTAGCCAGGGTGCGGGCTGCAACGTGAACCACAGCGCTAGTCAACTCGCCAGCAATTTTGTAGAAGTTGGGTATCATCAACAATAACCCCTGAGATGCCGTGAAAGTGGTACTCAGGGAACCTGTTTGCAATGCTCCATGCACAGCGCCTGCGGCTCCTCCCTCGCTCTGCATTTGCACGACACTGGGAACAGTACCCCAGAGGTTAGGACGACCTTCTGCTGACCAAGCATCTGCCCATTCACCCATTGCTGAAGAGGGGGTGATGGGATAAATGGCAATCACTTCATTTAATTTGTAAGCAACACGGGCGACAGCCTCATTCCCGTCGATGGTTGCAAAGGTTTTGTTCATAATGTTCATAATATGATTTTTGTCTTTGCCTCTAAGCTGGATTATCAAAACACCTGAATATAAGAATCAGAAATAGCCAGAGCCAAGAAATCAGTGAACACGAGTTACTGATAACTGTTAAAAGGGGGATATTATCCGAACTGTATCGAGATTTACCTTATTTAAAAGATGATTTATTGATGGCTTTTGGCTCTTAAGTTAACTTTAAATAAATACTGCATCTATTAATATCTCATCCGCAATCCTGCGTCTATTAATATGTATTAATAATGTACTCAATAACCAAAATCTCTGTTTGATAAGACTTTAAGCTAATTTATTCTTTTTTGTGGGGTATAGGGTCGGGAATGTCTGATACAAAATATTCTATAAGTCAGGAATTTTCGCGAAATGAGGAAATCTTATGGACATATTCATATCTTGCGCGTTCCCTCAAACTTCCTCCCATTGCTATCAGGCAGCCGCCTGGATTGCAGCCTTTAATAATCCAGATGATTATAAGGCAATACAGTTCAGTTAAGCATTTCTTGCTTCTCTTCCTTCTCTTCCTTTGCGACGGCAGTCGCT
>NZ_JAQYWQ010000167.1 GCF_029379315.1 Nostoc sp. S13 | reverse complement strand
AATGCCCAATGCCCAATGCCCAATGCCCAATGCCCAATGCCCAATGCCCAATGCCAATTTATTTTGTAATCCGTCTCATATAATTTCCCCACAACTGAGCTGCTTGAGCGCTGCTACCAGATGTAGGGGAATTATTGTCGTTTCCCAGCCAAACACCAGTTACAAGCCGCCGACTGGGGATAAAACCGATGAACCATAAGTCAACGTTTTTATCAGTCGTGCCAGTTTTACCAGCTTCCCCCAGTCCAATGGCAGCACTGCGTCCAGTACCTCTTGTGACTACGCCGCGCATTAAATTAGTCATCTCATCGGCTACACCATTTGCCAGCACTCGTTTGTTGGCATCTGGATCTTGGTCGAAGGAGTAGATTACACGACAGGTTTTGATATCATTGCGATCGCGGCAATCACCACTGTCTAAAATTCGGTTAATGGCATGGGGAGGATTCGACACACCACGATTGCCAATAGCGCCAAAAGCACCAGTCATTTCCAAAACATTGACCACGCTTTGACCGAGTACCAAGCCCGGAACTGGATCGAGGGATGACTTTATCCCCAAACGCTGCGCCATTGCCACCACTTTATCTAGCCCAATTTCTCTGGCAACTCTCAAGGCGATGGGATTTTCTGAAAGAGCCAGCCCGGTGGCAATATCTAAACTGCCAGCACTTGAACGACAGGGTTTATAGGTGAAGCCTTGCCAAGTTAAAGGAGCGCAAGAATAACTGTTAGATGGTGAAATTCCCTGTTGAATAGCGGCTGTGTAAGTAAAGATTTTGAAGGTGGAACCTGGTTGTCTTTTGGCTTGAACAGCACGATTGAACTGACTTTTTTTGTAATCAGTGCCGCCCACCATTGCGAGAATGCTGCCAGTACTGGAATCAAGGGTGACTACCGCCCCTTGAGAAAAATTAAAATTTGCGCCACCGTTATTGATTGAATTCCGTAATGCTGTTTCTGCTTGGCTCTGGATAGCTGGCTCAAGCTGGGTTTCAATGATATAATTTCCTTCTCTTGCGGCTCCCTGCCCCAAGATTGATTCCAGCTCAGAGAAGACGTAACTATAAAAATAAGGAGCGATCGTCTTAGCTTGCTGTTCGCAGACTTTAGGACTAACTTGGACAGTGGAGCGTCTGGCTCGGTTCGCATCTTCAGGTTTAATTTTGCCCATCTCCAGCAACCGCTTAATCACACGATTGCGATATTCAGCAGCTTCTAGTTTATTCTGACTATCCCCACAAAAATCGAAGCCGTTAGGGGCTGGTAGAATTCCCACCAATGTTGCTGCTTCTGCCAAAGTTAATTCTTTAGCCGATTTCTCAAAATAATATCGGGATGCATCCTCAAAGCCAGAGGTATCCCCTCCCAAAAAAACCCGATTTAAGTACATCAGCAAAATTTCATCTTTGCTGTAAAAGGTTTCAAGCTTCAAGGCGACAATTGCCTCCCGCAATTTGCGTCCCAGGCTATCTTGTCTGCCTACATACTCGCGGAACAAACTGCGGGCAACTTGCTGGGTAACAGTGCTGGCTCCTTGTTGCACATCTCCGCTGCGGCTATTGATCAACAAGGCTCGTAAAATCCCCAGAGGATCAACCCCAAAGTGCCAGTAATAACGACTATCCTCTGAAGCCACCACCGCAGTAGGCAAATAAGGGCCAAATTCCTCTAAACGCTTCATATCTATATGAGAGGTAGTCCGAGGCTCTCTCAGCGGCGTAGTTCCATCACGAGCATAAACAACTACTGGAGCGCGTGTAGCTGTCGGTAGGGGTTTTACTGAAAATTTCAGCCATTCGACACCAATCACTAACGCCAAGAGGGCGCTGACACCGCCAACACTATAAGCTGTCAAACTTGCAGCTTTGACATACCAGGCTGGTGGATCGACGTATTGCAACCGCACAGAAGCGGCGAGTTCTGGAGGCCCGAGAGTGAGAATATCGCCGTGACGCAGTTCCAGGGTATTAACACGACGCTTGCCACGATAAATCCCATTGGTGGAGTTTTCGTCTTTGATCACGAAAACTGGTGTGCGCTGAGTAGAATTCCGCGATAGTGACAGGTGAATTTGGCTGACAACAGGGTTACGGATGACGATATCGCTGGATTTGGAGCTACGACCTAGAATATAGCGATCGCCCAACAGTGGATATACCTCTGCCTTATCCGCCCCCGCATCCTGCACCCAAAGTTCCGGTACCTTGGCATTAGGCTTGAGCGCCAATTTAGAAAAATCGACCCTAGCTTGAATCGTATGTACTGCTTGAGTCAGTTGACCTAGTAACGTTTGTGGCTTGTGAGGGGGTTGGGGAGAACTCATCGGCTATTCACATCACAGTTTTTAGTGAAGAATCGGGCAAATTACAATCAATTTAAATGTTAGTCTTTCATCATTTTACTCATAAGCCAAAGCATAAATTGGCTATACGTAACTTTTTGATTTAATTTATACTTTTATTTTGCTGACAACTGTAATTAATTTGTGATTTTCGTCACTTATTTATAAAAGCATAAATTTTTTTTCCATCCTCAAAGGCTGATTTTATCTACTATTACTAGTTCTTGAACTAAACGCATAATTTTTATTATTGTATTATTAAACACTAACTCTCAATAAATAACAGATTTAATTTTTACCAATTTACATATCCACATATTCTGAAATAGACATAAATATCTTCATTTAGGAAGATTTTCTAAATTTTATTGTCTGTTTTAATGGGCCGAGTGTTCCGTTAAGGTTAATTTCAAGAATGATGGGAAAATCTCTGACCATGATTGGTACAGCTTTATCTTTAGCGCTCACCGCTAACATTGCTGTAGGTCAATCCAGTAAATCCCCCATAGCCCAATCCAGTAGCGACTCCACTAGTGCACCAACGGAAATCAAGCTGTCGCCAGAAGGGATGAAAATTCTCTGCGAGTATTTTCCACTCAACTCTCGCTGTCCTGGCGGCACAGCACTCACCCCTAGCGCTCCTAGTAGCACTACAGTACCAGCAGAAACCACGCCTAATAGCACCACCGCTCCAGATAGCACCACACCACGAGGAAGCGTTACCCCACCTGGATCTAGCACTCCCGAAAGCACTCCAGCACCAGGAAGCGTTACGCCACTTGAACCTGGCGCTCCTCGCAACTTAACTCCAGCACCAGGAAGTATTACCCCACCTCAACCTGGCACGCCTGGCAGCAGTACCGAACCAGGAAGCGTTACGCCACCTGAATCTGGTACTCCTGGCAGCAGTACCGAACCAGGTAGCTCAACCCCACCTGAACCTGGCACTCCTAGCAACTTAACTCCAGGACCAGGAAGCGTTACCCCACCTGATTCTGGTACTCCTCCTGGCAGCACTACCAAACCAGGTAGCTCAACCCCACCTGAACAACCTGGCACTCCTGGCACTCCTGGCAGTAGTATCGAACCAAGTACCTCTCCCAGTACTCCAGGCTCCAGTTCCCCAAAAACTCCTGGTACAGGTAATTAAATTAAAAGCTGAGGCATAATCTAAATACTAGTTTGCCATCAGCAATCGCTGGTGCATCTTGACCTTATCCACCAGTTATGCGAACTGGTATAAGATGAAAAATTACAATCGCCCGAACCTATAGATCAAGTCTTCGGATATACGACTAAGCAAGGGTTTTAGTAATCAATAGCCTGGGATTAACCATCCCAGGCTTAATAGTTTAATGCGACCTGCCAGTTGAAGTCGGCGTTTTTTGCAAGGAAGCAATTAACAGGCAAACAATACCGATACTAATAAATGAATCTGCCACATTAAATACAGCAAAGTTAATCAGGCGAAAATCAAGAAAATCAACGACGTAGCCTAAAATAAAGCGATCAATACCGTTGCCCATAGCTCCACCTAAAATCAAGCCATAGCCCAACTGATCCCACAAATTTAAAGTTGGACCAAACAAGGCCAACACTACCAATACTAAACTCACTCCTAAAGATAGCCAGCGCAACCACTCTACTTTCCCACTTAACAGACTAAAAGCCGCACCAGTGTTAGTGACATAGGTCAAGTGAAATATCCCAGATAAGAGTGGTAGTGTCTGCCCCAAGCTAAAAGTTTGCACCACCCAGTATTTTGTTATTTGGTCTAAGAAAAAAGCTATGAAGGCAGCGATCCAGAAAAGGCGATTTTTTAAACGCATGGCGAATTAGTCATTGGTCATTGGTCATTGGTCATTAGACTTATCCACAAATAAACCTCAAAATAGCTGAAACCCTTACATAGCTGGCTTTTTAGCTTATATAAAACAGGAACCTCTAAAACCCTCTCCAGAGCTAGGTTTCAGCCAAATAAAGTTCTCATTTCCGGATAAGTCTATTGGTCATTGGTCATTGGTCATTGGTCATTGGTCATTGGTCATTGGTCATTGGTCATGAGCTTTTGACAAATCATGAAGGACAATGAACTAATAAAACATTAAGTGACGCAATACATATGCTATTACAGTAACGGCACACACCACAGCTAGTTGCCCTGGTAGTGCAAACCAGGAGTATCTAAGGATTGCTTGCATCAAGGGTAGATTTTCTGCGCCTTTCCACTGAAAAATATAGCTAATAATCAAATAATTAATACCGCATAGGTGGAGAGTTAACAAGCCACAGATGCAACTAAAGGCGAGAGTTTCTAGTCGAGGTCTAGCTTTAAAAGCAAACAAGCCACAAATCCAAGCTCCAGGAATAAAGCCTAGTAGATAGCCAAACTGAGATAGCTTAACATAACCAATCCCGCCGCCATCGGCAAATACAGGTAATAAGGTTAACCCCATCACCAAATAGGCAATTTGCGAGAGCGCACCGGCATTTTTGCCTCCTAAACAACCCACTAGCAGCACTGCGCCAATTTGAAAACTGACTCCTAAAGAAAAAGTCTGGATTCCGTGTTGACTCCAACTCCAAGGTAAGGTAATGCTATAAGCTTCTAGGAAATTGCCACCCATTGTTAGGAGTAAGCCAATCATAGACCATAGTAATTGATTGGAAGCAGCAAACATTTATTCAGACAACCAAGGAAAGGCAAAAAGAAAAACCAATAACAAGCAGTATATTCATTAGATATCTTGCAAAAGTCCCTAACACCCCACACCCTAGATGCTCCACTTGGGGAGACTCCTATTCCCGCACTGGCTCCCCTTAATCCCCTAAGAGTTTGCTCTTAGGGGAGACAAAGCCTAGCTTTGGCGGGATGGGGTTTTTATTTGTGATTTATGCAAGAGGTCTATTAATATTGAAATGAAATTTGTGCTGACATCTTAAGAACTAGCATATTTTCTTTTGCCTTTTTGGGATGTAATTTTTCAGTTGTGCGAATAGCGGTTTAGGTGTATATTGTCTGATTTTATTGACTGAGGCGTGTTCTAATTCTGGGATTTGACCTAAAATATGGTATAATTACTGAGCCTCATATTTCTACTAATTTTTCAGAGCATTGCCTAAATTGGCTACAAAGTGCTTAAGATGTTTCCTGAATGCACTTTTTTTAGGCGATCGCTCCGCGTATCTCGCTGCACTCTGACTCGATACAATTCTTCTTTTTAAACTGGGTTTTATACCTATAACTAAAGTTTTCATTCATAATTCTTTCCTCCAGCAACAACTGCCCTTTGCCTTCTGCCTTCTCTTATAAGCCTTTTGTTTTTACCACGCTTTATCATCTATTAATATACTTTTTTGATGACTTGACCAACGAAACTACACTAAGAATAAAGTTTTGTAAATACGTGTACCCGGCTTAAAATAGCATTATTTATCACCTATTCTATAGATAAAGTATAAAATTTATCAATCAAAACTAGAAATAAGGATTTGCTCTTCATCAAAAAAATGCTTATTTTTTTGTTTTATTAACCTATCGTTAATCTTAATTGTTGTCCTTTAGGGGTATCTTAGAAACGCTCACCTGGAAATATAATAAAAAATTGATAGCGATGCTCTCACGACTTAGTGTAATAAAAACTCATCGCCTCACCGGTTCAATTTCAGTGTTAGCACTGACACTCACCCTCGCAGGTTGTGGCGGACAGCAAACCCCAGATAGCACAGCCACTAAGGATACGCCTTCTGGCACTGCTACAGATACTACCGCCTCTACCCCAACTAAATTAGACCTTGGCGGAACCGTCAAATTAACCGGGGCTGGTGCGTCTTTTCCGGCACCACTGTACGACACCTGGTTCACGGATTTGAACAAAAAATATCCAAATCTGCAAGTTGATTATGCATCAGTTGGTAGCGGTGCTGGAGTTGAGCAATTTATCAAAGGTACTGTAGACTTTGGTGCCAGCGATGTTGCCATGAAAGATGAAGAAATCCAGAAAGTGCCACCGGATAAGGGCGTTATTTTACTGCCTGTAACTGCTGGTAGTATCGTGCTGGCTTACAACTTGCCAGATGTTGCAGAACTCAAGCTGCCACGGGTCGTTTACGCCGATATTCTACTAGGCAAAATCAAGTCTTGGGATGATCCCCAAATTGCCAAGGCTAACCCAGGTGTAAAGCTTCCTAAAGAAGCGATCGCAGTTGTTTATCGTTCCGATGGTAGTGGAACCACGGGTGTATTTACAAAACACCTCAGTGCTATTAGCCCGGAGTGGAAGACTAAAGTTGGTGAAGGCAAAACTGTCAACTGGCCTACGGGAGTCGGTGCTAAGGGTAACGAGGGTGTTACCGCCCAAATCCAACAAACTCAAGGTTCTATTGGTTATGTCGAGTACGGCTATGCCAAACAAAATAGTCTCAAGTTTGCGGCTTTGGAAAACAAAGACGGTAAGTTTGTTGTAGCTAGTGAAGAGTCAGCCTCTAAAACTCTGGAATCAGTAGCTCTACCGCCAGATCTCCGCCTCTTCATTTCCGATCCAGAAGGGGCTGATTCCTATCCCATAGTCACTTACACCTGGATTTTGGCTTACAAGAAATATGCCAATGCGGCAAAAGCTAAGGCAATTGAAGCCGCGATCGAATACGCTTTAACTGAGGGTCAGAAGCAAGCTACGACACTAGGGTATGTTCCTCTACCCCAAAACGTCATCACTAAGGTAGCTGCTGCTGCTGACCAAATCAGTCCAGAGTATAAAATCTCTGTTGGCAGTGGTAGTAGCGCTAGCAAATAAGCATCAAACATCCCTAATCAATAATTGATGAACTGGTCGTTTTATGCACATTAGTAACTAAGAACAGGGAGTTACTAATGTATCAGTTTAAATAGATGATCAAACGACAATTTTACTAATCTGGTTGCCTCACACATTTTTCTCTGATTTAATTGTTAAAGTCGGTATTCATGACTACAAATTCTCAAAATCTGTCATCAGCGATGAAAAATCGCTCTGACGCAGAAAAGTCCCTAGATCGGGGTTTTATTTGGCTGACTAAAATTTTCGCCTTTGGGGTTACTGCCACTTTATTATGGATTGGTTCACAGGTTGCAATTGGCGCTTGGCCTGCTATTCAAAAGTTTGGTGTTAGCTTTTTAGCCAACACCACTTGGAACCCAGTTAATGATAGCTATGGGGTGCTACCTCAAATTTATGGAACTCTCTTGAGTTCTTTTATTGGTCTACTGATAGCAGTACCAATTGGGGTTGGTACTGCTGTTGTACTGAGCGAGAATTTTTTGCCCGCTAAAGTGAAGCTGGTACTAGTTTTTGCAGTAGAACTACTGGCAGCTATTCCCAGCGTTGTTTACGGCGTGTGGGGTATTTTTGTTTTGGTGCCAATCTTAACCAGCTTGGGAAAATGGCTCAATAGTTACTTTGGCTGGCTGCCATTTTTTAGCACTTCTCCTACAGGCCCAGGAATGTTGCCTGCGGGAGTCATATTAGCGATTATGACTTTGCCCATCATCACAGCCTTATCCCGCGATGCCTTGATTTCTGTACCCCCCAGTTTGCGCCAAGCCTCTATAGGATTAGGAGCAACGCGCTGGGAAACGATTTTGCAAGTTCTCATCCCAGCAGCCTTTTCGGGCATAGTCAGTGCTGTGATGCTGGGACTTGGCCGGGCAATGGGAGAAACAATGGCTGTAACGATGTTAATTGGCAACTCCAATAACATCAGTCTCTCTCTTTTAGCACCAGCTAATACGATTTCTTCTTTACTGGCAAATCAATTCTCAGAAGCTAGTGGTTTGCAAGTTGCGGCTTTAATGTATGCGGCTTTAGTTCTATTTTTCTTGACGCTGGTAGTCAATATTCTGGCAGAGTTGATCGTTCTGAGAGTCAAGCGAATATAGCTTAGTTTTGGGTTAAATTATGACTTCTAATTTTCCAGAGCGCAGTTTAACTCGCTCTCCTATGTCTCAGAGGACACTGTTTAATACAGTGATGACCGTAGTTGCATTTACCTGCGGAGTATTGGCACTTTTACCTTTGCTAGCAGTGCTATCTTACGTGATTATTAAAGGCTTTAGCAGTCTGAATCTGGCGGTGTTTGTTGAATTGCCACCGAAGGCTCTACAAAAGGGAGGAGGCTTTGGTAATGCAATCTTAGGCACACTGCTGATGGTAGGAATTGCTGCCTTAATTAGCATCCCCTTTGGAGTTTTAGGGGCTATTTACATCACAGAATTTAGTTCGGCGAAAGTAGCCAGATGGGTACGTTTTGCGGCTAATGTCCTTAGTGGAGTCCCCTCAATTATTGCTGGGGTATTTGCCTATGGGATTGTAGTTTTAGCACTGGTAAAATTGAACTTAGGATCATATTCCGCTCTCGGTGGAGGGTTTGCACTGGCAATTTTGATGTTGCCAATTATTTTGCGAACTACTGATGAAGCCTTGCAGTTAGTATCCCAAGATTTGCGACAAGCATCTGTAGGGTTAGGAGCGACTAACTTTCAAACAGTGAGTCAAGTAGTCTTACCAGCAGCTTTACCAGCAATTGTAACCGGGGCAACGCTGGCGATCGCCAGAGCATCTGGAGAAACGGCACCTTTACTATTTACTGCTCTGTTTTCCAACTTTTGGCCAGATAGCTTATTCCAACCAACAGCTTCCCTTGCTGTTTTGGTTTACAAATATGCCATTTCTCCGTTTAAAAATTGGCAATCACTAGCTTGGGCAGCATCTTTGATTTTGGTATTGATGGTTTTAATCACAAGTATCATCGCTCGCTGGGCAACTCGTCAAAAAGCCTAGTAAACATCCTATCTACAGTGCAGATCCACATCGCTAAAACTAACACTAAACTTAATTTATGGCTACTAATATTAGCACAGTGAATGACACTGAAACCGTTTTACGCACCGAAAATCTTAACGTTTACTACGGCAAGTTTTTAGCCTTACAAAATATTTGGCTAGATATACCGAAAAATCAGGTGACAGCCTTTATTGGCCCTTCTGGTTGTGGTAAAAGTACGTTGTTGCGATGCTATAACCGCCTCAATGACCTGATTGAGTCATTTCGGGCAGAAGGTCAAATACTTTTTTACGATAAAAACTTATATGCATCCGACATCGATCCTGTAGAAGTGCGTCGTCGGATTGGGATGGTGTTTCAAAGACCAAACCCATTTCCAAAATCAATTTATGACAATATTGCTTTTGGAGCCAAAATCAACGGTTACAAAGGTAATTTTGATGAATTGGTAGAAAGCAGTCTCAGAAAAGCAGCTTTGTGGGATGAAGTCAAAGATAAACTGCGACAAAGTGGCTCGTCTTTATCTGGTGGACAACAACAACGGTTGTGTATTGCTCGAGCGATCGCAGTACAACCTGAAGTTATATTGATGGATGAACCTTGCTCCGCCCTCGACCCTATTTCCACCTTGCGGGTTGAAGAACTAATTCACCAACTTAAAGAGCAATATACCATCGTTATCGTCACTCATAATATGCAGCAAGCAGCGCGGGTTTCTGATAAGACAGCCTTTTTTAATGTTCGCACTACAGAAACAGGTGGTCGTAACGGTTTCATGGTAGAGTACGATGCCACAGAAATAATTTTTAACAATCCTAAGCAGGAAGACACCAGAGATTACGTTAGCGGCAGATTTGGATAAATATTACATATTATTTATGTTGTAGCGATGAGGGATACTCAGAAAATAAAGCTGTGCGATATTCCTCTAGTTTTTTTATTTCTTCGTCAACTTTGGCGTAGGCGTAGCCCGCCGCAGGCATCGCTTAATCAATTATGGCTGTTTCTTGGTCAAAAAAAGCAATAATTAAGCTGTTTAACATCAGACTTGCATTGACTGGGCGGGCAAGATACTCACTCTACAATAGTCCAACACATAGCAAAGTAATAGTGTTCACTTGCCTTGCTATTTATTCCATACTTGTAGGTTTTGTGATAACTACATTTAGCAATCCTATCTGACTTGTGAAAATTACTGTTTTAACGAACCGCAGAGGCGCAGAGAACGCAGAGAGAGGAATAAACAGAAATTTTCATAAATGAATTAGGACTGCTATAATAGGCATTCCGTGATTGAAACAGTTATTTTACCAAGCACAGACTTGCTTTTTGCGCCAGTGAATTTCAAAGTTTTTTTCTAAGCGGGCGGCGGGAATCGAACCCGCATTAATAGCTTGGAAGGCTATAGTTTTACCACTAAACTACGCCCGCAAATCTCCAACCTGATAAATCTAACACAGTTTTTGCAAAAATTCAAGCATTTAGTTGGAACTGGCAGGTTGGATTTTGATTCGTACATAAAGATTGCTCAAACCTGGTTTTGTCCCATCGTTGTTGTGAGCAGCAATAAAGTTTTCTGTTTTGAAAACTTCGCTAAGGACTTGCTCGTATCTGCTTTTTTGGCTTTGCAATCTTGCTGGTTCTATTTCTAGAACTACAGCCTGTTGAAAGTTGCCATTGTTATCAATTATTAAGCTAGCCAATATCTGTGCTGGTTCAAGTCCAGAATTATGGACAAGAAAACTTGAGTCTAACTGTTTTGTGTTGCTTCCCTTGTATAAAGCAATAACGTCGGGTAAGGCATCTTGTCGCAATCTTCCTGCTTGTATCAAGTTACTCACTTCATCTTTAACCAAAGGAGCTACTACTGCTACCGATGCTCCCTCAGTCGGAGTTGGTGAAGTTTGTCTGGTGGGAGTTGGTGGAGTTTGTCTGGTGGGAGTTGGTGGAGTTTGTCTGGTGGGAGTTGGTGAAGTTTGTCTG
>NZ_JAQYWQ010000166.1 GCF_029379315.1 Nostoc sp. S13 | reverse complement strand
ATGTTGTAATGTTAATGACCAACGTTGTAATGTTTCTCCTTAATGTTGTAATGTTAATGACCAACGTTGTAATGTTTCTCCTTAATGTTGTAATGTTGATGACTAACGTTGTAATGTTAGCTATGCATACCGTCTTATAAAAAAGCGTTCCCCCTTTTAGCGCAACCCAACAAACCCAACCCCCAGTAATTTTTACACAACTTTCTCCTTTAACCGAAAACTATAGCCTCTCCACCACCCCCCTAACAATGCAATTTAGAGCAGGGTGATTTGTCGTAAACTTCCCCTCCTCGCTTGCGGGGCAGGGAGATTTGTCGCAAACATTAGACCTCTTGCAAAAGAAATGTGCATTACCTCTGGTTACAAGGCAGAGCCTTGTAATGCTCTTGTGGGAGGGCTGCTGCCTCCTGTCAAACTGGGAGGCAGCAGCCCTCCGAGTGATCAGATTCCCAGGCAGCAGCCCAGGAACGAAGCAGGGCAAGACTTTTATCTTAATAAGCTTGATATGCACATGAGACCCAATTTGTAAAGTGCGTAAGTCCTAATTTGGGGAAAAGTCAGATGTCAGCACAGTTGAAAATTCCATACTCAACTATGGACATGGTATATTAGACCACAATTTATAAATACAGTTATTTAGTTAGCGATCGCTTGAGTTACGATAACACCTGCAAATACCTCGCTGAAAACTACCCTGCTGAGTTTGCTAGCTGGTTACTCTCAATTGACACGTAGGTTTGCTGTAATTAAGCCGAAGATAGAACAGCAGATTCGCACTTTATTGATCGCTCAACTAGAAGAATAAGCTGAAGCGCTGTTGGATTTCTCCAGTCAAAGTGATTTAGTGAATTATTTACCTCAACCTAATCAGGAAGATTAAGTTTCGTCATTCCGATCACTAAGCACTTCTAAGAGCCACAATTGGATCAAGTTTAGCCGCGCGACGTGCAGGAACAACGCCAAAGAATAAACCAATACCAGCAGAGACACTAACTGCCATAGTAATCGCTACGGGAGAAAGACTCGCTTCTAAAGGAGTCAAGGCTCCCACTAATAGAATGCCACTGATACCAACCGCAGTCCCAACTAAACCGCCAGCTGCGGAAACTATCACTGCCTCAATGATGAACTGTAGCAAAATATCTTGCTCAGTTGCCCCGATCGCTTTTCTCAATCCGATTTCTTGGGTGCGTTCGGTGACGGAGACAAGCATAATATTCATGATGCCAATGCCGCCGACAAACAACGATATGCCAGCGATCGCTGCTAACATAATTGTCAATGCACCTGTAATTTGACCGACAGTTTGCAAAGCATCTTTCTGGGTGCGGAGGGTAAAGTCATCTTCACCATTAATTTTGTGTCGTAGACGCAACAAATTAGTAATTTGAAATTCTGCTGCATCCACGCTCTCGGAATCACGAGCGGCAGCGACGAGATAATCTAAGGCAATGCCATAGGGAGAATTCTTTCCCACAAGTCGATTTGCTGAGGTTGTAATCGGTATTAAAGCAGCTTCATCATAATCTGCACCGACGCTAGAACCTTTGGCTGTTAACGTCCCAATCACTTGAAAGCTGGTATTTCCAAGTCGCAATTGCTGACCGACAGCGTTACTATTACCGAATAGTTTTTCTGCCAAGTCTGCACCTAGCACAACAACTTGGTTACTTCGCTTGATGTCTACCTCAGAGAAAAACCTGCCTTTAGCAGTATCAAAATCCCGCACCGATAGGAAACTGGGAGTTGTGCCAATGATGTTGACATCGGTGTTTCTGTTCCGGTATGTAACTACCTGTCTTCTGTTTAACTCTGGTGCAACTCCTACTACTGTTGGTACCTCAGAAGCGATGGCATCCGCATCTTGTAACACCAAAGTTTTTGGCACTTCAAAGGAGATACGCTGAGTTTCTCGATTACCTGGAATCACAAACAGCACATTAGGCCCTAATGACTCCAGCTGTTTATTCACGTACTTTTGGCCACTTTCGCCAATACCAATCATGCCAATAACTGAGGCGTTACCAATAACTATACCCAGCATGGTGAGGGCACTACGCAGCTTATTTGACAGCAAGGTTTTTCCCGCCATTTGGATACTTTCTAAAAAGTTCATACTAATCCGTAATTCGTAATGACGCTCGATAGCAAAGCGTTAGCGACCTAAGAGCGTCTGACTCGCTAACGTAATTCGTAATTAAAATTTAAAAAATCTTGTTATCAGAGGTTTTCCATCTATTAACCTGCTGTTTAAACAATATATTCTTGCCAAAAGAATTATTTATTATTTTTTTCCTTGTCCTTTCCGATTTTGTAGTCTTTGGGTGGATTAACAAAAATGCGATCGCCTTGTTTAACTCCCTCTAAAATCTGAGTTTGCTCTTGGATTTGCGCCCCAACTGTAACTTCGCGGAATTGGGGTTTCTTGTTTGCATCTGGTACAAGTACGCCAGTTTTACCCTTTTCGGTGACGATTGACACCGTTGGTAATACTAAAGCATTATTGACGCGATCGCCCAAAAAAGTCAGATCCACATTTAAGCCAGAACGTAGTTTATCTATGCCAGTATCGAGAGCAACCCGCACCTGGAACGATGTCACACCTTGTTCCACCACAGCTTCTGGAGCAATCAGGCGCACATGACCTTTAAAAACTTGATCGGGATAGGCATCGGCGACAATTTCCACCTGCTGTCCCTGTTTCATTCTGCTAAGATCAGCTTCGGGAACTTGAGCTAATATTTCTAAACCGCGTGCTACAGCGACAATTGAACTAGAGGTTGCCGATGCACTACTAGAAGCAGAAGTTGTGGGTGTAACAAACGCGCCTGGTTCGGCATACTTTTGCGTCACAATTCCCGAAAGAGGAGCGCGAATAATTGTATCTTCCAACTGCACTTGCACACCCTTCAATTGAGCCTCAGCAGCTGCAACAGCTGCTTGACGCTGGACAATTTCCTCAGAACGGGTGCCATCTTCCAACAGAACTAATGCTGCCCGTGCTTCATTCACAGCCGCTTGGCGTTGGTCGATTTCTTCAGTCCGAGTGCCACTTTGGACTAACGACAATCGTTTTTTAGCTTCTTCTAAATTGGCTCTAGCACTTTTGTCGTCGCTGATAGCTTGATCGAATAATTGTTTTTTCTCTGCTCCCTGTTCGTATAAGTATTGATAACGCTTTACCTGTTGAGTGTTGTAATTCACCTTTGCTTGAGCCGCATCCACTTGGGATTGAGATTGAGCAACCTCTTGGGGACGATTACCAGCGCGGGCTGCGGCTAACTGGGCTTGAGATTGTGCTAATCGCGCCCTAGCTTGAGCGATTTCTTGAGGACGACTACCAGCAACGGCTTCGGCTAGTTGTGCTTGACTTTGGGCTAAGTTAGCACGGTATTGGCTCCTTTGGGCTTCAATGCTGGCACTATCCATGCGGGCGAGAATTTGCCCTTGTTGAATGCGATCGCCCTGTTCAACATATAATTGCGACAGCACTCCGGGGTTCTTCGGACTAATATTTACGCTCTGAACTGGCACGACTTTCCCACTAGCTGTAATCCGCAAAGTAACGTTTTGCGCTGCCACTGGCACAGTTAATTGAGTAATGTCTTCTTTTCTGCCTTGATTTACCAGGGTGTAGGCTGTGATACCAACAACTAAGACACCCCCTGCTATCAACCCCATCAGCCAGCGTAATGGATACTTAACTTTGCCGATAACAGGAATTTCTATGTACGTAGACATATCTAGAAGCCTATGAATCTTGTTTTATGCGAGTAGCTTTTAATTAAAGGGCAAGTGCAGGAATACGGTTTTTTTCAAACTTTTTGATTAAATCTTTATTAGTAAACTTACAACTAGACGCATAATTAGCTTTATAGTTGCTTAATCTTCCTTCATAATAGGCATTACATACCTGTATGTCTTCACCTAAATGGGTGACTTTAGCCACTGATGTACTGTGGCGGGAGTTTGCCTACCTGTAACAATTGGCTCCCCTACGGTTATTGAGAATGGTTTGAGTAATTATTGCTGAAATTGGGTTAATAACCAAGCACCAACTTGACTTTGATTTATTTGACGAGTTCGCCGTAATGCTTCGTTTAATAAAGAAATTGCTAATCCAGACAATACCTGAGATTCTGTAATCCGCCTACTACCTTGGTTTTCAATAGCAAAAGCCATAACTTGCACATTCTGGACATTTAAAATCCAGTATTCTTTCACTCCTAAATCTTCGTACAAAAGCCGTTTTACGCCTTGGTCGTCAGCAAGTGAAGTATTAGCAACTTCAATAACCAAATCTGGTGGTGGATAGATATCTAGATTAATGATTGAAGTTCCATAAGGAATGACATCAGCATTCTCGCCAATATAGTAAGATACATCAGGTTGAGCTTCATTAAAGCCTGTTTTCCGATATGTACAGTTAGTTAAGCCTTTTGCGAGGATACCTTTGATTGTGCAAAAAAGGTTAACAGCAAAGGCAATAATTGTGTTGTCGCAGGCGTGGTCATGGCCAAGTGGTGGCATTTCAATCCTCATGTATCCATTGTGGTAGTAGCCTTTGGCTTTCTGGTAGGCAGGATTTTCAATTACTTGAATATATTCATCCCAAGTTGCTGCTATCCAGGTATCAGTTACTAATTGGATCTGTAATTCGCTCATAATATTGCTAAAGGAGAACTTTAACAACGATCATACAAGTTTTATCGAAACAGAATTCAGCTGTCTATTATTTGCCCCTAGCAACTTATTAGCCCTGCAATTGATTGCAAGGCTAATATAATAAAGGTTTTAGTTATCAAACAGAATTCAGGAGTCAGGAGCCAGAATTCAGTTGGGTATTTTGTGCGACACAACGACCGGCTCAGTGCATCGCTGGTGGATGAATAAACGGCGTTTTTGCACCCCCACCAAATTTTCTTGTTTTGTGGTCAACAAGAAAGTGGCGGGTCTGAATCCCCCACTGATTGCATTCTGACGAATGTATTCTGACGAATGTATTCTTCTTCAATTCACTTTCTCAAAACTACATGGAAGGAATTTAAATACCCAGTAATGGTTTTAGCTAATGTCTTCTGCTGTTTTTTTGTAGTTATTGCCATTACTTGATACAATCGTCCTTCAGCAACATACATCCTGCTTTTAGTGATTTTACCTCCAGAATTAATGTACTCAATTTCTTTGCCAGGATGATTATTGGAACTACGAATATTTCGTTGATTAATTAAATGACTTCTCGTAGTCTTGAGAGCTATATCCCGTGCATTATTAAGTACAGCTTGTGGGTCAGCCATTTGACCGTAACTATAAGGAAAATCATTGTAAGCAACTACATATGCTACTTGCTGTTTTGGTGGTTGAGCGACAAATGTTTCTAAGTTAATTTCCCCCATGTAAGTTTTTTGGTATTCGGTATTTCTGTTCGGGCTTCCGGGCATCAAAATAGTAAAGCGCCCATCTGGAGCGGTGAATAACTTCCATTTTGGCTGCGTGGGTTGAGAAACGGTTGGTTTGACAACAGCCTTTGGAGGTTTGGGTTGACGCGCTTCCACCAGAACAGATCCACCACAGATAAAAGTAGCGGCGATTAATGGCAACAGACTTTTAATTGTCATATTGTTTGCCTTTCGAGATGCTGATATTACTGATGATGCTAGCTGTTATAACCTAGCAGCACATAAAGCAGCACCAATTAGCCCCACTTGCGAGTTGAGGATAATATACACGGGTATATTTTCTAGGAGGGGGCGCATCCTACCTTTTTGAGTGAAATTTAATAAGAAACCACTGTTTTGGATTAACGGCAGGATTTTGGGCGCAATTCCACCAGCGATGTATAAGCCACCATAAGGTAAGAGTTTAAGAGCAAGATTCCCGGCTTCTGCACCATAAGCGTCTATAAATAATTGCAAAGTTTGTTCACAGAGGCGATCGCGTTTTTGTAGTGCAGCTGTACCAATCACAGCACCGGCATCGACGCTTTTCTCTTCTTGTCCCGCTTCTTGTTCCCAAGTTCTGACGATTTTGGCAATATCTGGTGATTCGGTGGCAAATTTGCGATCGCGCAAAAATTGGTAAATTGCCACAATTCCCATTCCAGAAACTACGCGTTCTACAGAAATGCGCTGGATATCATGTTTATTCAGCAGGTATTTCAACAATTGAAACTCGATCTCGTTTCGGGGAGCAAAATCAGTGTGTCCACCTTCTGAGGGAAAGACTTGATAGTCCTTTCCCTGCTTAATTAAAAATCCTTGTCCTAAGCCGGTACCAGCACCAATAATCGCAATCGGGGTTTCCGGTTGAGATTTGCCAGCTTGTAACGGGTGCAAGTCTTTTTTTTCTAAACCTGAAATGCCATAGCCAATGGCGGCGAAATCGTTAATCAAAGAAACATGTCGGATACCCAATTCTTCTTGTAGACGTTCGGTATCCAAAAACCAGGCTAAATTGGTTAGCTTGGCAGTATTTTTGACAATGGGCCCGGCGATCGCAAAACAAGCCTTTTGTGGTATTGGTGTATTAGCTTTGACCAAAAACTCCTGCACAATTGGTACTAAATCGGGAAAATCGCCACTGTGGAAGCTTTCCTGATAAATAGTATGTAAACTTTGTGAGTCTGATGTTTCAACCAATCTCAGAATAGTTTTCGTACCGCCGATATCTCCTGCTAGTAAAAAAGTCATAGAACTTATTCGTGAATTAATTACTTTTTTTGTAGGATATACCCAACGTATCAGAAGCCATGATTTAAAATCTCTATCAGAGGTTTAAGCAAATCGAATAACTTCTTCTATGTGGGTTAAATGGGAAGTATCTCCCGTTAGTTCTAATAACCATTCTGGGTCTTGGCGTACCACTTTTACCAGCGAACATAAAGAAGCTTTAACTTCTGTTTTGGCAATTTCCCCCACCAGCCCCATTGCTCCCCCCAACACAGATGCACCATGTGCTACTAGCAGGATATCCTCTGGGAAGAACTCAGTAGCTAAACATCTAGCACTTTGCCCAGAACGTTCTCGCACTTTTTCGTGAGTTTCAGGATATTTGGCGGCGATGCGCGAAGTATAGCTAAAGTCAATTCTGGGGAATAGCTGCGCTAATGCTGGAGTTGAGAGTCTTTCGGGTTCTTCTGTCATCCAAACTGGATTTAGCCATTCACTCAAACCTGTTTCCAATTTGATCGGCAAATTCAGAACTTCTGCAACTGCGTTTGCCGTTTGTACGGTTCGCAGGAAAGGAGAAGCGAAAATATGACCAATCTTTTCTCTTTTCAATCGTTTAGCTAACTGTTGTGCCTGCACCATACCATCATCAGACAAAGGTGGATCGTAGCGTCGTTCGGCGGTAAGAAACCAATCAGGGTTTACAAAGTCGAGGCGGTTAGCGTGTCTTGCTATCCAGACTATTTGACTCATGGGTTTAATTATTCCGATGAATAGAATTCGCCGCTAAACAAATATAGATATCTGCAAGGAGGGCTGCAAATATTAATATATGACAAAAATCGTAATAATTTGTAATAATATAAATGATTTGGAAAAGTTATTAGTATAGATTAGTTAAGATTTTGTAAGGGACTCAAATGTAAGTAGCAGATTGGGACGGTTCAAACGAAACTCCACTAGTAACAATACCATCAACAAAGAAATTGTTACTAGGTAATACTGCTCAAGCGTCTATACTCTGGTAGTAAGATAGGGTTATTATAGTCATCCCTTTGGTATTCCTAAAACTAGATATCAATTTAGATAACTGCTTATAACTTCAACCATCCAAATAGTTGCCCCACAGTTAATTTAAAATCGCTAACTAAATCGGGAACTGGTAATATTTCTTGTTCTTCTTGTAAAAGTTCTGGTTGCTGCTTTGGTGGATAAACTAAAACAGAACGATCGCCTGGATCAATCAGCCAACCTAAACGACTACCATGCTTTAGAGAATGTGAGATATTTCCAGTTACTTTAGTCTGGCTTTGATCTGGTGAAAAAATCTCAATTGTCCAGTCTGGATACGTGTGAAAAACATTTGCCACTTCTCCACGTTCATCTAAGGGAATTCGCTCCCAAGCAAATACAGCTACATCAGGGACAATTGAACGTCCGCCAAATGTACAGCACAACTCTGGAAATGCAAGGGCAATTCTTTGAGGTTTCGCTACAGAATTAATATTACTGACTAGTTCACCCTGAAGAATACTATGTTTTCCTTGAGGCATTGGTTTTTGAATAATTTGACCGTTAATGTATTCTGAGCTAGGCTTTGTTTCTGGTAGTTTCAAAAACTCTTCTAAAGTTAGGGGTTTAGTTGGTGATTTTACCATGCGCTTGTACCTCCCAAGTTTTCATTTAATTAATCACCCTAAATAAGCTTTTTTAACTCGCTCATCACTAATTAATTCTGATGCTGCACCTGTTAAAGTTATAGAACCAGCTTCCAAAACATAACCGCGATCGGCAATTTGCAGCGCCAGATTAGCGTTTTGTTCAACTAATAGAATAGTCACCCCTGTAGCCCGGAGATTTTCAATAATCGAGAAGATTTCCCGAACGATCGCAGGTGCTAAACCTAAGCTAGGCTCATCTAAAAGTAACAGTTGTGGTTTACTCATGACAGCACGAGCGATCGCTAACATTTGTTGTTCACCACCACTCAGGGTTCCTGCTAGTTGATTGCGTCTTTGTGACAAGCGGGGAAATAGCTCAAATTGGCGCTGAATATCTGCTTTCACCTCGGCTTGATTGGAGCGAATATAAGCACCCAAAAGTAAGTTATCAAACACTGTTTGTCGCGCTAATACTCTGCGCCCTTCAGGACAATGGGCGATACCAAGTTTTACAACCTCGTGAGCTTGGCGGCGGGTAATATGATGTCCATTATAAATAATTACGCCACTTTTAGGATTAACTATTTTAGATATGGCGCGGAGTGTGGTAGTTTTACCAGCACCATTGGCGCCAATTAGAGTAACTACCTCGCCTTTTTGAATAATTAAATTAATCTTTTTCAGAGCTTGGATACCGCCATAATTAACATTAAGTTCTTGTAGTTCTAAAATTGTATAATCTGGTTGACTATCTATTTTCATCGGCGGTTTACATCTTTAAAGGAGAATACATTCGTCAGAATTCAGGAGTCAGAATGCAATCAGTGGGGGATTGAGACCTGCCACTGATTGAAGACCACAAAACAAGAAAATTTGGTAGGGGTCTTAAACGCGTTTATTCATCCACCGGTCGCACAAAATTCATTCTGAGTTCTGGCGACTGGCACCTTTATTCTGTTTGATAAATGTTGAATGCTGATTTACAATTTAACATACATCAATTTAGGCGTAGCTCGTCGTAGACATCGCAACAAAAAAGAAAGTAGCAACGAAATACTCCAATTCTTGTAGTGTATTATTAATTCTGATAAACATATTAAGCATCCTGTGGCAAAAGCAGCAGATATAAGTAGTAAAAAACTGATTAGTTTAGCTCCCGATGCCTGGGTACAGTGGGTAACACAGCGTCCCGAAGTCGTGGCAAAAGAAATTCTCGGCTCGGAGTTTCAGTGGATTAACCGCGAAACAGATGTATTAGTGAAGGCATACAGCACCACCCACGGCGATTTTCTCATCCTCAACGAACTACAGTTGCGTTATACAGCACAGATGCCTCTACGTATGAGAGCCTGTGCAGCGCTAGCACAAGAGCGCTACCGATTGCCAACTTACCCAGTACTCGTTAATATCTTACCGCCCCCATCTACGTTAACTATTGTTAGCAGTTACGAGCAGGAATTTTTGGGATTACGTGCCATCCAAGATTATCGCGTGATTAATTTGTGGGAAATCGATGCTGAGATAGTGTTTCAGAAACCATTACCATCGTTGTTACCCTTTGTGCCAATCCTGCGAGGAGGAGGAGAAGCATCGGTTGTACAACGCGCTTTACAGGTGCTACGAGCAGATGCACAGTTGAACCAGTTAGAATCATTGCTGGCGTTTTTTGCTAGCTTTGTGTTAGACACGCCTTTAATCCAACAAATCATGAGGTGGGATATGGCAGTATTCCGAGAATCGCCTTGGTATGAAGAAATTGAGCAAAGAGGTATTCAACAGGGTGCGCGACAGCAGCTAATCCGGGTATTACAACAACGCTTTGGCGAAATTCCCCATGAGGTAGAAGTAAGGCTTGAGGGCAAGAATGTGGAGCAATTAGAAATTTTAATGGATGGCGCGATCGCTGTGAGTTCTTTAGAAGAATTTGTGAGTATTTTGTCTAAATAAATTCATTCATTTCCCAAATAAGCTTCAATTACAGCTGGGTCATTTCTAACTATAGATGGTTTACCTAAAGCAATTAATTGACCAAAATCTAATACAGCAATGCGATCGCACAAACCCATAACTAATGGTACATGGTGTTCAATGAGGATGATCGTCAAATTGAAGCGATCGCGAAGGCTGCGAATAAATGTACTGAGTTGTTGTTTTTCGTTGGGGTTCATCCCCGCCGCAGGTTCATCGAGAAGTAAGATTTGCGGTTTTAATGCTAAAGCGCGGGCAATTTCTAGGCGACGCTGAGCACCGTAAGCAAAGTTTTTGGCTTTTTCGTCAGCGCGATCGCTCAAGCCCACCAAATCCAATAAATCTAAAGCTATTTGCTTAGTTTTCAATTCTTCACTAGGGGCTGGTGGTAATCCCAAAACTCCTGTAATCATATTACTTTTAGTGTGTAAATGTCGGGCGATTATCACATTTTCTAACGCCGATAATTCCCCAAACAAGCGGATATTTTGGAAGGTACGGGCGATACCTAAAGCAGCAATTTGATCAGGACGTAGTTGGGAAATTTTCCCACCTTGATAAATTAATTGACCGCTAGAAGGTGGAATGAAGGCGGTAATCAAATTAAACAGTGTTGTTTTGCCAGCACCATTAGGGCCAATCAGTCCAAAAATCTCATGTTTATTTACACTAAAAGAAACATTATTTACCGCCACTAGACCACCAAAGCGGCGAGTCAATGCTCTTGCTTCTAAGATAATACTGCTGTTAGTTGCTGGAATACTATGTGACATTTGTGCATATTATTATGAATATAAGACTTACGCAATAATTCTCTAAAACTTTTATCGAACAGAATAAAGGTGCCAGTCGTCAGAATACAGGAAAGGTATTCTGTAC
>NZ_JAQYWQ010000165.1 GCF_029379315.1 Nostoc sp. S13 | reverse complement strand
CATTGGGCATTGGGCATTGGGCATTGGGCATTGGGCATTGGGCATTGGGCATTGGTTCTTTTTCTCATCTCCCTCATCCCCACTCCCCACTCCCCACTTCTCACTCCCTTTTATTTGTAACCAAAGAGGCGTTGGCGCAGCCCGCCGCAGGCATCGCGGCTAAAACTGCTCCAAGTCAGATTACCTTGTTGAATAGATGACTGTAAATCTGGGTAACGTGAAAGTAATACTTGCGCTTGGGGTAAAAGAGACTCAGCACAAGCTAACGCTGCTGCTGCTTGCTCGTCTATATCCCCATTAGCTAGTACTTTTTCCAAATCTGTAATGATTGCGCTATCCGCAAACCGCCCTACAGCTCGCCAAAGTTCTGGCGTAACTGAGCGTTTAGCTGCCCAACGTTCATGGGCATAATCTGCCAACATCCTCGCCAATTCTGGGTTAGCACGCCGATCGAGACCCCAAATTAGATGCAACGGACTGCCGACAAACACAGCCTTCAGCACCATCTGATTCCAAGCAGCATTATCTAAATAATCCCCTGGATAAGGGTTATGCAGTGCTATGGCTTGGAACACATTACTCATATTACTGCGAATTCCCTCAGCAGTACGGTGGCGATGTAACTCTGGATGTGGTAGAAGCGGCAAACTTTGATAAAGGACAACTAACTCCCCCATATCGGCAGTGGAGAAGACTTGATCAAGCGATCGCACATACCCCTGGGCATCATCGTGGGGCAAAGCTAGAAGCAAGAGTGTGCGACCTGCTTGATCTACACTCCAATGACCAGGATACCAACCGGGAATCATATCCTGTGCTGCTTCCAAGTCCTGGAATGTTAGCTGCAAATCCTGTTTACCTGAATAACGCGGCACAGCACTAAAAGCTGTAAAAAAGACTCGTTCAGCAGCGCCGCTAGCAATCTGTGCCTGCTTCTGTTCTAGCCAAGCAAAAGCTTTCTCTGAAATAGACTTTGACAGCCAGTGATGCAGTAACTTGTTTACTTTACTCATGATGAATTTCAGACAAGTTGCCCAACTTTTTTTTGACAACTAAGTATAAAATCTACCACTAAACTTGATAATTTGTGATTGAGGCAGCTAAATAATATACTCCTGAGTTGATAACTTCACTGAATCTATAAAAATCCCCTGATTTTAAATAAGATACTGTAAAGATACCATTTTGATTAGATAAATCCTAAAATTATCTTACGGAGAAAAATTAGAATTTTATGTAATAATGATTTACCTTACCAACCTTAGATATAAAGTCTAGGCATCAATATAAATTGTAACTTAATGTTTTTTTCAACTTTATCTACTAGGATAAAGGCGCTTAAATATGATTTATTTAATATCTAGAATTGGTTTAGTAAATCATTTTAAGACTGAAGTGTTAAATGGATTTTTTGTGTTCACTTTCCTGCCAATTATAATTGGATAATCGCATCTATTTACAATTACTTAAAAAGCAATAATATTCCAATGGCTATTCAACAAAAAACTGTTCTTAATCTGCAACCAATTAACCAATGTGTCCGCGTGACCTTCAATTATGATGTTCACTTCACTAGAGGTCTGTTTCAATTAGATAATCCTTTACTCGCACAAGTGATTACCGCAGATAGGGAGACAACCCCAAAACAAGTCCTAGCAGTGGTAGATGCAGGATTTTTACAGTATCAGGATGGGTTGCTCAAAAAATTATCAATTTACGCCCAGTATTATGAAGATGTACTGACGTTGAGCGGTGAGCCGATAGTAGTTCCAGGTGGAGAAACAGTCAAGAACGATTCTAGATTTATAGAGCAAATTCATCAGCAGATCAATGCATCTGGATTGTGCCGTCACTCCTATGTCTTAGCAATTGGAGGCGGAGCCGTCCTAGACATGGCAGGATACGCAGCAACAACAGCTCACCGAGGAATTCGGCTGCTACGAGTACCGACAACAGTATTAGGGCAAAATGATTCGGGTGTAGGGGTAAAGAACGGAATCAACGCCTTTGGTAAGAAAAACTTTTTGGGTACATTCATGCCACCTCATGCTGTCTTGAATGACTTTGATTTTCTTACTAGCCTTGATGATCGAGATTGGCGATCGGGTATTGCAGAAGCGGTGAAAGTAGCGCTGATTAAAGATGCATATTTCTTCGATTTCATTATGACTAATGCCGATAAATTGGCTAATCGAGACATGGACATAATGGAAAAGCTAATCTATCGCTGTTCCCAGTTGCACTTAGAGCATATTGCTAGTAGCGGCGACCCTTTTGAAATGGGTTCATCGCGTCCTTTAGATTTTGGACACTGGGCTGCTCACAAACTAGAGCATTTAACTAATTACAGTCTACGTCATGGTGAAGCTGTAGCGATCGGCATTGCTTTGGACACGACGTATTCATATTTAATAGGGCAACTCTTGCAATCTGAGTGGCAAATGGTTCTAAGTACACTCAAGAAATTAGGTTTTACCTTGTACGTATCAGCACTGACAGAGCAATTAGATCAACTAGACCATCCGCACTGTATATTTAGGGGGCTTACCGAGTTCCGTGAACACTTGGGAGGAAAATTGACAATCACCCTTCTACAAGGAATCGGACAAGCAATTGAAGTTCACCAGGTGGATTTTTCTTTGTATAGAGATGCTATTTTGATGCTGCAAGATTGGGAACTTTTGCATTAATTCTCCTTTAAATGCAATCAGCAGAAGCGATGTCTAACGACAAGGCACTACCCTCATATGATGCAGGTTCATCAGAAAAACCTGTTACCCAATTCATGCGTAACAATTTCCAACAAATTCAACGATATATGTTTTGCTTTTGGGATGTTGGATATGGGTACAAGTTTGGTCTTACTGAACATGGAGATTGGGTTGGTTTGAAATATTGGAATTACATGGACTACAAACCTTGACAGCAGCCCAATAACCAAATTCAATATGGCTTGAGATGAAGCGTGCTAAGTGTCCCATTTCCTACAGAATGATCGCTAAATTATTTTTATAAAAGTGAGATGTTTTTAAACTACGCCTAATTGCGATTCTTTTATGCAAATATATTGCTTAATTTTCAAGGCGATCGCTACTTCGTGGTTTTGAATTGCGAAATACTTTTTAGTTCCTCTTCTTCTTCCTTGAGAACGTAGTAAAGTTCCCAATTTTGTTGGAGATTTAACCAAAACTTGGAGCTATTTCCAAAAAATTTTGATAACCTGATTGCCGTACTAGGTGTAATACCTCGCTTTTGATTTACAACCTCATTTATTCGCTGATCAGAAATGTGAAGTGCATCTGCAAGTTCTCTTTGGGTTATTCCCATTGGGTCTAGAAAGTCTTTAAGTAATATTTCACCATACAGCATCGGTTGGTATATGAGGTGATCGAATCCGAGCAAGTAATCAAGATAATTCGCATGTGGACGCATTACGAGTAAGTTATCTCTCCAACCCCCCTTGGTGTTCACAATGAAAACCTCGATGCTCCCAAGCTTGCATATCTACTTCAGTAAGTCTTGTCACATTTGAGCATTGCGGTTGAATAATTTGACTTAAAATCGCCCAAAATAGGCTGCGTGTTAAATCTAATGCAGTTTTAGTCCAAGATTCCCGATTACCAGGAACACCCAACTCCTGAACAATCTCTGACTCTACCCAAATACCATGAGCGCCTAAAAGAATCTGTGCCATCCATTTGGCTCTGGGTAAGTGACTTGGCGAGGTAATCAACATGACTTTATGCACTCCCCAACGCCGCAGAATCGGGATAGCATAATAAAAATTTTCAAAGGTAGAATTCGCGCACTTTTCTAACCAAACGTTTTGTAACTCTACTAATTCCGGCTGAAAAATTAACCGTATACAGGGGTCTGGGGAACCATGAGAAATTAAAATTGGGGTTTGCGGGTATTGTTTTGCTTGTTGGGCAACATAAATTTCTCGACGAATACTGCCACCAAGCACAAAGAAGGCATCTACTGGCTGCGAATAAGCAAAAACTAAGGTTATAGTAGTGAAAATCAGCCAAGCACCCAGGATAAGGTACAATCCACCAGTTAGTTTTTGTAACAATTGCCACAGATTAGCAATTTTTTTTTTAGTAGAAATTAATGATTTGATGGGAAATTTGCGTTTCATGACTTAGGTAAGAAAACATGATTTAATGGCTGTCTAACGGTGCTGCAATCGAGTGATCAAAGTGCTATCTTATAAAAGTAATCAACAAGTACAAACATGACGCTGGTAAAAGTGTCACATATTCAGTATAGCCTTCCGAAGAAGTCTAACAAACTGAGAAATGGTTGTTAATAATGCAGTATTTTCAGCATCATTCAACGATAAAAATGATTAAGGGAGCATAGCTGAGTTTGGGGTATAAAAACTTAAAGTTTTCTAGAAAGCCTGATTGTTAAACTGTCAACAACACAATTATTCCAACTGATATACATGAACCAATCTGCGAAAAGTTACTCTCCGCTCCAAGTAGCCTTGATTGGTGGAGCGATCGCCACTACTGCTGCTATATCTGTGTTCGGCCCCGCCTGGACTCGTGGTGTCCGTGCCGCTCTAGCCCTACAAGACAGCCCAAAACAGATAGTTGACCAAGTGTGGCAAGTGGTGAATCATGAATATGTTGATGCTAAATTTAATCAACAAGATTGGCAAGCAACCAGACAAAGCCTGTTGAACAAAGACTATTCTTCTCGTGAAGAAGCTTATACTGCCATCCGCGAAGCTTTACAAAAGTTGGGAGATCCTTACACGCGGTTTATGGACCCCCAACAGTTTGAAGCCCTGACTAGCCAAACATCTGGGGAAGTCTCTGGCATTGGCATTCGGATGGAAGTGAACCAAAAAACTCAGCGGCTCACTGTTGTCGAAGCCATAGAAAATTCTCCCGCCCTGAAAGCTGGAATCAAAGCAGGCGATGAAATTTTGGCAATTGACGGCAAACCCACTCTCAAAATGAAAGTGGATGATGCCTCTAAGCTAATTCGTGGCAAAGCAGGCACTCCCATCAAGCTACGCCTGGGACGCACGGGGCAAAATGCTTTTGATCTGAAGCTGACGAGGGCAAATATTGAAGTACCTACAGTCCGTTATACCCTCAGACAAGAAGGGAATCGCCGCGTTGGCTATATCCGTTTGCGGGAATTTAGCGCCCACGCCGCAGAGCAAATGCAACGAGCTATCCGCGATTTGAACACTAAGAAAGTTGATTCTTATGTCTTGGATTTGCGGGGAAATCCTGGCGGTTTGTTACAGGCCAGCATTGAAATTGCCCGGATGTGGTACGATAACGGCGGCATTGTCAAGACAGTAGACCGTGTAGGCAGCAGTGAAGAAACTAAAGCCAATCGCACTGCTCTGACAAATCGTCCTTTGGCAGTCTTAGTAGATGGTAATTCAGCTAGTGCTAGCGAAATCCTCACAGGGGCACTCAAGGATAATAAGCGGGCGGTAGTCGTAGGTGGTCAAACCTTTGGTAAGGCATTAGTACAGTCAGTTCATGAACTGGCAGATGGTTCCGGCTTGGCTGTCACCATTGCCCATTACTACACCCCTGCCGGAACTGATATTAACCACAAGGGGATTACGCCAGATATTAAGCTAGACTTGACAGAGGCACAAGAGCGTCAGTTGGCTTCTAATCCAAATTTAATCGGAACTAAAAGTGATCCACAATATGCCCGGGCGATCGCAATTCTATCAAATAAAAACTTTGCCCAGCCGCCAGCAAATCAACCGATTCGACCCATGAGCCGCGCCGGTGACTTGAAGTTTTAGGCAATGATTTGTTACTAAGTGTTTATATATAGCAATTTACAGTTGAGTGCAATATAGACCTAACCCCCAACCCCTTCCCTAAAAGGGAAGGCGAGTCAGATTCAAAGGCTCTCTCCTTTTAAAACAGAGGTCGCAGTAGTATTCCCAAATCCAAATTTCTGGAGTGATAAAAACTGCTTGATAAGCTAAATCACATCTAGTTTGCATAATCTGAAATTGTACATTTCTTGTGGGGTGGGCGTCTCGGCCGCCCAAGATATGCTTTCTTAAATGTGGAACAGCTTATATACCATTGCAGGATTTTGGTTTGGGAATACTAGCTAGTAATCCCATCTGCAAAATCTCAGATTTATGAATCATCAGCCAGTTAATGCAACCATAGCCACCAGCTTTTTACCAATGGTGTCGGTGGTTGTTCCTATTTATAACGGTGAGGCGGATTTACCAGATTTGCTCAATTGTCTATTGTCTCAAACCTACCCAACAGACCAGGTAGAGTACTTATTGGTGGACAATAATAGTAGCGATCGCACTTTCACCATTCTCAAAACATCTGCTGAAAATTGTCCAATTACAATTCACCCGTTGAGCGAAAACCAAATTCAAAGCTCCTATGCTGCTCGTAATACCGGGATTCGCGCCGCTACGGGTGAAATTATAGTTTTTACCGATGCCGATTGTCGCCCACAACCGCAATGGTTAGACGCATTAATTGAGCCTTTTGTCAACAAAGAAGTGGTAATTGTCGCTGGTGAAATTTTGGCACTACCAGGCACAACTCTGCTAGAACAACACGCAGACCGTCAAGAAACTTTGTCACAAAAGCATACCCTTGGTCACTCTTTTCGTCCCTATGGTCAAACGGCTAATTTGGCGATTCGACGCATTGCCTTAGAAAAAGCGGGTTTATTTCGTCCCTATCTTACCACTGGTGGCGATGCCGACATTTGCTGGCGGATTTTGGGGGAAAACATCGGGCGTTTAGAATTTGTCCCGAATGCGATCGTTCAGCACCGCCACCGCGCTACACTTCAAGAATTGCAAAGTCAATGGCGGCGCTATGGACGCTCAAATCGCTATCTCCACGAACTGCACGGTGTCGATTTGATGCCAGAGATGACACGCAAAGAATACGGTTATCGTTTGATACGTTGGTTGTTGAAGGAAGTACCAAGGGATATTAAAAATGCTTTGGCGCAGCCCACACTTCGACCCTTCTCTACGAGACGCTGCGCGAACGACGCACGCTCAGGGCAGGCAAGCTCAGTGACCACCGCAGGCATCGCGGGTAAAGCCACCTTTGTAGATTTATTAAATACTCCCATTGGTTTGTTCACTGCTAGAGCGCGTGCTGTTGGGCAACGAGACACCAAGCTGCCAGAGAAAGCCAAGATAATTGAGCTTTTATAACAATACTAATACAATGACTTGATTGCTCTTTTTTATCTGAAATCCTCTCATTGTGTGACATTCCATAGCATCCCATACTACTAGGCAGCTAAGTAAGAAAAAACAAACGCTCTGGTCAGTCCAAAAGCATTGACTGAAACTTTATTCTTTCATTAACTCCCAAAAGTAAATATATCTTAAGAACTATTTCCAAAGACAGACACAGCAAATATACTGTTGTTGATAAAATTTTAACTTTGATAAGTTGTATTTAATAAAGTAAAAATCTCAGCAAGTAGGGCTTGCTCCAGCTTTCCACTTTGGTTATTAATGGACAAGTCTGTGGCATTGAATAGGGCAAAGAATTGATTTGAGGGTGGACAAATTTGATTGCTCCCTCAATAGACTTATCCGGAAATGAGAACTTTATTTGGCTGAAACCTAGCTCTGGAGAGGGTTTTAGAGGTTCCTGTTTTATATAAGCTAAAAAGCCAGCTATGTAAGGGTTTCAGCTATTTTGAGGTTTATTTGTGGATAAGTCTATTATTGATAGATAAGTTAGTAAATCAATAAAGCAAGTTCTGCGATATTTATTTACAACGTGTTCGTTCTTTCAAGTAACCTGCTCCCTGCCTACTCAATAGGGTCTGGAGCTTCGATGAAGGCATGGGGTTTGCTTCCTTTGCCCTCTTCATTTACAGCTACGCTCGATAGTTTTGTAAGTTGAGCAACATGAACGTGGATGGATTTAGCCAACAGGTAGAGAAATTGCGCTCACAGGTACATGGACTATTACAATCCAATGGAACTAAGTCAAACTCACAAGAAGACATCATAATAGAGGCTTTCGAGCAACTCAACATTGCAATGGAAGAACTATTGACAGCTTCCGAGGAGTTAAAGATAACACGAGCGGCAGTAGAGAAAGAGCGCCAACGTTACCAAGATTTGTTTGAGTTCGCTCCAGATGGTTACTTGGTAACTGATACCGCCGGGATAATCCAAGAGGCGAACTATGCAGCAGCAACCTTACTCCGTGTCCGCCAAAAGTATCTAGTAGGTAAACCATTAATTGTTTTTATTGCTCAACAAGACCGCCAGTCCTTTAGCCTTCAGATGAACCGTTTGCAGCAGCTACTGAACTGGGAAATTAACTTAAAACCACGAAGAGCAAAGGCTTTCCCTGCTAGTGTGAAAGCATCTGCGGTATACAACCTTGAGGGGAAGCAGCTTGGCTGGCGTTGGCTGCTGTGCAACATCAGTGAACGCAAACAAGCTGAAGAAATGTTGTACCGAGCTAACAATGAATTAGAAATACGGGTGGCGGAACGGACAGAGGAATTGATAAAAGCAAATCAGAAATTGCTGGCTGAAATTACAGAACGTAAACGAGCCGAATCACAACTGCTGCACCTGGCGTTTCACGATGGCCTGACGGGTCTGCCAAACCGCGCTGCATTTATGAAGCGCCTAACACATGCCCTCAATTATTCAAAACGGCATTCAGATTATGTATTTGCTGTAATGTTTATCGACCTCGATCGATTTAAAGTGATCAATGATAGTCTTGGACACTTAAAAGGAGACCAATTACTGCTTACGGCTGCAAGTAGGCTAGAACTATGTGTACGCTCCATAGATACAGCCGCACGGCTTGGGGGAGACGAATTTACAATCTTGCTTGAGGGAATCCAAGATGTATCAGATGCCATCATAGTCGCTGAACGGATTCAACAGGAACTAGCGTTACCCTTTGAGCTTGGCGGACAAGAAGTGTTTATAACCGCAAGTATTGGCATCGCGTTGAGTTCGATAGTCGGCTATGAACACCCAGAAGACCTTTTGAGGGATGCTGATACAGCAATGTACCGAGCTAAGGTGCTAGGGAGAGCGCGTTATGAGCTATTTAACTCAGATATGTATGCTAATGCTCTGGCGAGATTGCAGTTAGAGTCCGATTTGCGTCGAGCAATTGAACGTGGTGAGTTTCGGGTTTATTACCAACCGATTGTTTCGCTCACTAGTGGCTCTATTTTAGGTTTTGAAGCTCTGTTGCGCTGGCAGCATCCAGAGCGTGGTCTGCTTAATCCAGCAGATTTTATTCCTTTAGCAGAAGAAACTGGACTAATTTTCTCCATTGGCAACTGGGCGTTGCATGAAGCCTGTCGCCAGATGCAAGCTTGGCGGGCGTGCCATCATTCCAACTTGCTAAAGAAAATCAGTGTCAATCTTTCCCTGAAGCAATTTTCCCAGCCGAATTTAATTGAGCAGATTGGAGAAATCTTGCATTCAACAGGTCTTGATGCTGGCACTTTAGTGCTAGAGATTACTGAAAATGTAATTGTGGAAAATGGCGATAAGGCAACTGCCATACTCTTACAACTTCGAGAGATGGGCATTGAGTTATCAATTGATGACTTTGGTACAGGCTACTCCTCATTAGGTCGTCTTTATAACTTTCCGATTACTCTGTTGAAGATTGACCCTTCTTTCATCAGCTCAATCGGCGCTAGTAGTATGAATTTAGAAATTATTGAGATAATTGTCACATTGGCACACAAGCTGGGTGTGAGTGTGCTTGCTGAAGGAGTAGAGACAAAAAAGCAACTAGCACTTCTAAGAAAGTTCAACTGTGAATATGGCCAGGGACATTTTTTCTCAGTTCCATTAAATAGCTCGGCAGCAGAGGCATTAATTATGGCAAATCCTCAGTGGTAAGGGGTATTTCAAAATAATTCGTAATTAGTTAATTGTTTATTTTTCTTACTTGTGTCCAATGGTAAAAGATTAAGCTATCAGAGAATTCCCTGTAAATCCAAGACAAAACCTGGTAATATATCCTCCGCCAATAACTGATTTGGCGACAGTAGCACTTCCTTCTCTTTTCCCTAGCGATAAATTTCCACCTGTTTACCTTTGAGGTCAATTAGCCAGCCCTCTTCTAAATATTCTTTGGCGATTCAGCTAGCTCTGGTAATTTCTTGTAGTGACAAGACCATAGTGTTTGGGTTCTAGGTGATGGCAGGCTATACAATTAATTATCCCAAATTCCCTGCTAAAGAATGTCCAACAAATAAATAGACATCTCCGAAAAAGAATGTATAGACGCGAAATTTCGCGTCTATACAAGGGTTCTAGATAACCTATATTTAATTTCTGGAGATGTCTAATGAGTATTTTTTTATTTGCAAGTCTCCTAAAAGATGACCTTGAATCAAAAATAAGGAAAAGTTGCAATTTCTATACCTTATATATACGGTCACTGAGCCACTAAACACGACAATATCTTTACCATATTTCCCTTATCGCTTTTGTTCAATGTCTGTCAACTTTCGCTAAATTGGAAAAAGGAAAACTCAAGGAAATTTTAAATGTCAGCACAATTGTTACTGGTAGATGATGAACCAGGAATACGGGAAGCCGTGAAAGACTATTTGCAAGAGAGCGGTTTCAACGTTCAAGTCGCCAGTAACGCCCTTGAAGGTTGGGAATGGATGCAGCTGAATACACCTGATTTAGTGATTTCTGATGTGATGATGCCTCAGGTGGATGGCTATCAGTTCCTTAAGCAACTGCGAGAAGACCCTCGCTTCCAAGCTCTCCCGGTAGTATTTTTAACTGCTAAAGGTATGACAGGCGATCGCATCCAAGGCTATCATGCTGGTGTTGACGCCTATCTACCCAAACCGTTTGATCCAGATGAACTGGTGGCTATAGTCGAAAATTTGCTAGCCCGCCGCGCCGCTAAGTCCGCAAGTACGGGAGATGACGCTGAAACCCCCGATCTTGCTGAACTAGCCAATCAGATTGCCCAAATTAAGGCATTGTTAACTCAAAGAAATGCCATTTCCCAATCGCCAGCCCCTTTCAAAATTGATTTGACTCCCAGAGAACAAAGTGTTTTAAACTTGGTCGCTGAAGGGTTGATGAACAAAGAAATCGCCCGTCGCTTGGAAACTAGCGTCCGCAATGTAGAAAAGTACGTCAGCCGTTTGTTTAGTAAAACTGGCACTAACAGCCGTACAGAGTTAGTTCGTTTTGCTCTAGAACACGGTCTTGCTAAATAGGCATTGGGCATTGGGCATTGGGCATTGGGCATTGGGCATTGGGCATTGGGCATT
>NZ_JAQYWQ010000164.1 GCF_029379315.1 Nostoc sp. S13 | reverse complement strand
TTGTCATTTGTCATTTGTCATTTGTCATTTGTCATTTGTCATTTGTCATTTGTCAGGAGTTAGAAATTATTATTCTCCCCCTGCTCCCCCTGCTTCCATTTATCCAGGAGATCAGGACGGCGATCGCGGGTTCTTTGAATTTGTTGTTCGTAACGCCACTGTGCGATCGCGGCGTGATTCCCACTAAGCAAGACATCAGGCACTTTCAAACCGCGAAAATTGGCAGGACGAGTATATTGGGGATAGTCCAATAACCCTTCCTCAAAACTTTCTGCTGTCAGGGACTCCGTTTTGGCCACAGTTCCGGGTAATAGCCGCACTACACCATTAATCAAAGCCATCGCTGGAATTTCTCCGCCAGTCAGAATAAAATCACCTAAAGATACCTCACGAGTTACCAAATGTAGCACCCTCTCATCCACTCCTTCGTAATGCCCGCAAATAACTACTAACTGGTCATAATTTGTCACCAATTCTTTCAAAAGAGGTTGATTAATTGTTTGACCCTGTGGACTCATCAAAATTACTTCTCTTCGGGGTAGAATCGGCAGCGACTCCACAGAGGTAAAAATAGGTTCTGGCTTCATTAGCATCCCAACACCGCCGCCGTAGGGTTCATCATCTACCTTTCGGTGCTTGTCAGTGGTAAAGTCCCGTGGGTTAATCAGATGCACTTCGGCAATCTGTTTGGCTAAGGCTTTACCCAGCAGTCCAGAATTGAGAACAGAGTTAAAACAGTCAGGAAAAAGCGTAACTATATCAAAGCGCACAGTTATTCGTATTCGAGGACACTAATCTTAAATTGAATGTTTAGCAAACACCATCAAGCCAAGGTCGGGTCAAACTCCAGTTAAACTTTATCAATAGTATCTAAAACTACCAGATCTCTTGGATTTTAGATGGGATCAAAAGTTTTTCTAATTACTTAATTTATGTTTAAATGTTGTCACAACTACATTTAAATTAATAATCATATCAAGTTAACAACTTCCAGGATGTATCGATCCAGCCTCAGAAAAAAGCGTAGTCTTAACTGCTCATCCCCAACCCTAGAGGCGGAATCTAGCCCCCTAAAGACTACTTTGCCCTGCTGCAAGTGGACAGGTGAAAAACAAGGCGCTGGCTTTGAGGAATGGGAACAAACACGTTTAGACTGAAGGCAACGCGAGCGTTAAGCGAGAATTTGGAGAGTGCCTGAAACAGTTCCAAACTTCCAAAAAGTGTCCTCTCAAAGAAGTCAAGCGCAAAAATCATGGCTGCTTCTGAACCTTGTTAAATTCACCTGAAGTTGTTGACAGGAGAAACACAATGCCGCAATTACAAGCTAAATCGCTAGAAATGAGGACACCCCAAGCAACTAAAACCGCCGTTCTGGTTATCGGAGGCGCAGAAGATAAAGTTCACGGGCGCGAAATCCTACGAACTTTTTTTGGACGTGCTGGTGCTAGTAAGGCTTATATTACAATTATTCCATCTGCCTCTCGCGAACCCGCCATCATCGGTGGTCGGTATATTCGCATTTTTGAAGAAATGGGTGCCCAGAAGGTAGAGATTTTAGACATCCGCGAACGGGAACAATGTGAAGCCTCCCAGATTAAAGCATCCTTAGAAGCCTGTAGTGGGGTATTTTTGACAGGAGGAGACCAGCTGCGTCTTTGTGGCGTATTGGCAGATACGCCAGCAATGGAAATTATTCGGCAGAGGGTAAGGGCGGGGCAACTTACGTTAGCAGGCACCAGTGCAGGAGCGGCAGTGATGGGGCATCATATGATTGCTGGTGGCGGTAGTGGAGAGTCGCCAAATCGTTCCTTAGTCGATATGGCAACGGGTTTGGGATTTATTCCCGAAGTAATCGTTGACCAACACTTTAATAACCGTAATCGTATGGGGCGACTGATTAGTGCGATCTCAGCTCATCCCGATCGCTTAGGTATTGGTATTGACGAAGATACTTGTGCTGTGTTTGAACGCGATGGTTGGCTACAAGTTATGGGCAAAGGCAGTGTCACCATTGTTGATCCCACCGAACTCACCCACACCAACGAACCCCATGTCGGTGCTAATGAACCATTAACCGTGCATAATTTACGTCTCCATATCCTCAGCTACGGCGATCGCTTCCACTTGTACCAGCGCACTGTATTGCCTGCTGTACATCGAATCTCCAGCTGACGGGATAGAGTATCTGAGGTTACACTGAGTTGACCGCACATTTATTATTTCTTCGCAGAGAAAAATGATAAGAATACCATGTAAAAAGAAAAAACTGTTTGCAATGAACAGTTTAGCGGTCAATTCCAGTAAGAAACTAGAATTTTGGTTCCGAATCTCCATCTACCTATTCCCATGAGAATCCTCAAGATCCAGACCTTACGCGGCCCAAACTATTGGAGCATTCGACGCCACAAGTTGATCGTCATGCGCCTCGATTTAGAAACCCTTGGCGAGACGCCCTCGAATGAAATCCCTGGCTTTTATGAAGGATTAGTTGAGGCGCTGCCGAGTCTGGAGGGTCACTATTGTTCACCTGGCTGTCGTGGTGGTTTTTTGATGCGAGTCAAAGAAGGCACTATGATCGGCCATATCGTGGAACACGTCGCCCTAGAACTCCAGGAATTAGCTGGTATGCATGTCGGCTTTGGTCGCACCCGCGAAACTGCCACACGCGGAATTTACCAAGTAGTGATCGAGTACCTGAATGAGGAAGCGGGACGTTACGCTGGACGAGCCGCAGTGCGCCTGTGCCAGAGTATCGTTGATCGAGGCCGTTATCCTAAGGCAGAACTAGAGCAAGATATCCAAGACCTGAAAGACTTCACCCGTGATGCTTCCTTAGGCCCTTCCACAGAAGCGATCGTCAAAGAAGCAGAAAAAAGAGGTATTCCCTGGATGTCTCTGGAAGCCCGCTTTTTGATTCAGCTAGGCTACGGCGTGAACCAAAAGCGGATGCAGGCGACAATGACCGACAACACCAGCATTCTAGGCGTAGAGCTAGCTTGCGATAAAGAAGCCACTAAACGCATCCTCGCTGCTGCTGGTGCGCCAGTACCTAAAGGTACAGTGATCAACTTCTTAGACGATTTAGAACAAGCGCTGGAATTAGTTGGTGGCTATCCCATCGTCATCAAGCCCCTGGATGGCAATCATGGACGTGGGATCACCATTGATATCAGAACTTGGGAAGAAGCTGAAGCCGGATACGAAGCTGCCAGACAGGTTTCCCGGTCAATTATTGTCGAAAGATATTACGTTGGGCGCGACCACCGGGTATTAGTGGTAAATGGCAAAGTAGTAGCAGTAGCCGAACGCGTCCCGGCTCATGTGATTGGCAATGCCAGATCGACGATCGCCGAACTGATTGAGGAAACAAACCTTGACCCAAATCGCGGTGAAGGACATGATAACGTCCTGACCAAGATTGAACTAGACCGCACTAGCTACCAGCTCTTAGAAAGGCAAGGCTATACCCTAAATAGCGTTCCAGCCAAGGGCACTATTTGTTATCTTAGGGCAACAGCAAACTTAAGTACAGGTGGTAGCGCCGTAGACCGTACCGATGAAATTCACCCAGAAAATCTTTGGTTGGCACAACGGGTGGTCAAAATTATCGGTTTGGATATCGCTGGCTTGGATATTGTCACCACGGATATTGGCCGTCCTCTGCGGGAAGTGGATGGCGTGATTGTCGAAGTTAACGCCGCTCCCGGCTTCCGAATGCACGTTGCCCCAAGCGTAGGCATCCCGCGCAACGTCGCTGGTGCAGTGATGGATATGCTGTTCCCTAACGAGCAATCTAGCCAAATTCCCATCCTCAGCATTACGGGCACTAATGGCAAAACCACTACTACCCGACTACTAGCACATATTTATAAACAGACTGGAAAAGTAGTAGGCTATACTACTACGGATGGAACATATATCGGTGATTACTTAGTAGAATCAGGTGATAACACAGGCCCCCAAAGTGCCCATGTCATCCTCCAAGATCCCACAGTAGAAGTAGCGGTACTGGAAACGGCTCGCGGTGGCATCCTCCGCTCTGGATTGGGCTTTGAAGCCGCAAATGTGGGTGTGGTATTAAATGTAGCCTCCGACCACTTAGGAATAGGCGATATAGATACCATTGAGCAGCTAGCTAACCTTAAGAGCGTAGTAGCAGAAGCCGTATTCCCTGATGGCTATGCGGTACTCAATGCCGACGATCACCGCGTCGCCGCCATGTCAGAAAAAACTAAGGCTAATATTGCTTACTTCACCATGAACCCCAACTCGGAATTGGTGCGGAAGCACATCCAAAAGGGCGGAGTAGCGGCAGTATATGAAAATGGCTATTTGTCAATTGTTAAAGGTGATTGGACACATCGCATCGAAAGAGCAGAAAATATACCTTTAACAATGGGCGGACGTGCGCCGTTTATGATTGCCAACGCTTTAGCTGCAAGTTTGGCAGCATTCGTGCAGAACGTCACAATTGAGCAGATTCGTGCTGGTTTGAAGACCTTCCGGGCTTCAGTTAGTCAAACACCCGGACGGATGAATTTATTTAATTTAGGCAATTACCACGCTTTGGTAGACTATGCCCACAACGCAGCCAGTTACGAAGCTGTGGGTTCCTTTGTGCGGAACTGGACTACAGGACAACGGATTGGCGTAATTGGTGGCCCAGGCGATCGCCGTGACGAAGACTTTGTTACTTTGGGCAAACTAGCAGCACAAATTTTTGATTACATCATCATCAAAGAAGACGATGACACCCGTGGACGTTTACGGGGATCAGCTGCCCAATTGATTATTCAAGGCATCACCCAAGTTAAGCCTGATAGCCGCTATGAATCAATTCTGGATGAAACTCAAGCGATAAATAAAGGCTTAGACATGGCTCCTGATAACAGCCTGGTGGTAATTTTACCAGAAAGCGTCACTCGCGCTATTAAGTTAATTAAGTTGCGTGGTTTAGCGAAGGAAGAGACACACCAACAAAATCCCGGCACAAATGTCATCGATTCCCAAAATGGGATCACACCTTCTTCTGTTGTTAATACCTTACTGTAGTCAAGAATCAGGAGGAGCCAACGCACTGCCTCCTGTATTCTGACTCCCTTTAATCATTGTTTTTCTTCTTCCTGATTGGTTTCCTCGCTGGGAGTTTTCATCTCCTCCTTAAAACCTCGTAGGGTTTTGCCCAGTGCAGTTCCCAGTTCGGGAATTTTTTTTGGCCCAAAAATTAGAACAGCGACTATGGTAATTACAGCTATTTCTGGCCATCCCAGTCCAAACATATAAATTTCCTCTAAGGCATCTGTAATTAAATATAGACATTGATGGCTCAAATCCGATGAGTTCGCCACTGATCAGCGCTCAACCCTCTTTCAAGATTGGTATAAATAAAATTAATATAATTACGTATTTTTACATATAGCAATACCAATATCGCCAAATAAATATCTCAACTGTTATCATTTATTTCATCTTCGATAGCTTCAGCAATCAAATCTTCTTCCTGTTCAATTTCATTTAACTCTTCGTCAGAAACGTCGAGTTCTTTCTTAGCAAATACTCGCCTAGCCTTTCTGTCGAAAATTTCAACAATATTCGTCTTATCCTTTTTAATTGCTTCTATATCATCTTTTTGTAACAAAATCATATAATATCGGGATACTTCCATCATTCTGTAAGCATATTGATAAGCATCCCTTGTAAACTCACCAGTTGTTACAACCATTACCACGTCTGCCCCTGTAACAAATGTCAGCCCAATTTCTTTGGCTAAGACATCAATATCAACCTTATTTGTGTTTTTGCATTGAATCTGCCACCGACTATAAACAAACCTGTCTGAAGCTGCCAGAACATCTACTTCCCCTTTACCATTTTCTCTACTGCGCCATTTTGTAAAACGTAGACTGGTTAGGCGTATCATCCAGACTGCCAGAAGCTCTAACGCTTTGCCTTTAATATGTTTATCTGGATGTTTTAATTCATTTACAACATCATCAAAGGTGCGGTTTAGTTCAATTTCCGAAAGCCTTGTTTCATTAGCGATTGATTATAGAAGGGGTGCTAATAGTTCAGACTGAGCTTTGCTAGTTAATCTGACTTTATTCGGTTTAGCTCCTCTGCCACCTGTGGTTTTTTCTGTTTCTATTAAACCGAGAGTTGCAAGAGGTTCAATAACATCCTTGACTAAATTTTTAGTTGTGAGTCTTAATTTATAAATACTTCTGGTATGTTGGGCAACTTTATTAGCTGGTATAAGTTCTTTCACATCAAGATTCAGCAGACTCAGCAGAAAATGTTTTTGTCCGGGAGTCAGGGTATAAAGCTCGTCGATAAAATCTTTATTGATGCCTAGAATTTCGGAAACAACATCCCAATTGATTTCGTATTCCCGTTCAAAAACACCTGCCAAGGACAACCAACTTCTCATTGTACTTGTGTAAATGGCGTTGGGCGATATGGCATATCCCCTTTCTTGTAATTCATAAGCTATCGATTCTAACTGTGGTTCTTCTCCTCTGGAATTAATTGCGTCGATAGCCTTTAATAAAGCCATGCCTGACAGATTATTTAATATGTGAGCCGCAAACCATCGATTTACAAAAGAGGTATTGTTGGACTTCAATAAAATTTCCTCAACAAGAGGAGTGATTTTATATTGGCGCGGCTGTTCCAAGTCCTCAATCAGCTGATAAGCTCTGAGTGATAAGAAACAATTCATTGCCAATTTGCCGATATTTTCTAAAGCCAGCATGGATGATGCCCGTTTAGAATGTTGGGAAAAATAACGTTGGGCAATATTGGCTTCCAGGGTGTCCCGACTTGGTTGGCATTCTTTACATAATTCCATAATTTCAACTAAAGAAAATTTTGCTGGCTCAAACTGATGTCCATAAGTAAACCTTTTTAATTTATTAGACTCCATTCTGCAATTTCCTTAAAACATCTGATTAGTTGGAGTGCCTTCTTTAAAATAGTCCTAACTGTACTGACTGGTTATTATCAGCATTTTCTGTTGCTATTGGTGGTAAATCTGCTGGAGGTTCAACAACCAAAGGAGCATTTTCTTCAAATCTCAGTTTTGAGCTGATGATATAGTCTTCATCAATCTCAAAAGCTAACCAGCGTCTTTGTAAAGTTTCTGCAACTCGACCTGTCATATTAGAACCAGCAAAAGGTTCTAAAACAATATCACCTGGTTCTGTACAAAGGTTGATGACAAACTCTGGTAAAGCTTGAGGAAATCTTGCCGGGTGTGGCTTAAAACCTTCTTGTTTGCAACGCCTTTGGTAATAATCGTTGGAAGCAGTATTCGAGGCAGAAATTACATTTACGGGCTGGATTAAATCTTCAAATAAAGTTTCTTCTATAAGAGTCTGTTGCCCTATTTCTTCTTTGTCTGTACTACAACGTCCATCAATAATATTCGAGGGGATAGCTCCTCCCCTATCCTTCCCAAATTTATCGGAAATATCATGACCTGATGGCCTAATTTTAGGTTTATAGCCATTCTTTAGAAGGTTTTTCATCGCATCACTATAAGGCTTTAAAACCCTTCTGTTATTAGCTTTAGGATGCGGTTCTTTTGATAGCCACCAAATAGTATTTACCGAATCTTTCACTCTTTCCCGGCGAACTGTTACCCATTCGGCGGGGGTGGGTAGTTTTGCTGGATTATACCAATACAATTCTTGTGCCAGATAAAATCCAAGTCCGCCTTTTTCTTTGGCTTTGCACAAAGCAACAACCAGTTCAAAATGATAAAGAGAACGAACTGGCATCCCTTTAATCCAACTGCCACCAATATCAATAACTAGTGAGCCTGTTGGTTTAAGAATACGGTAAAACTGTGCCGCATAATCTTTAAACCATTCAACATATTCATCGGCATCAACATTTCCGTATTCTTTTTTACGAAGCAGTGCAAATGGTGGAGAAGTACAAATTAAATCGATACTTTCGTCGGGAATACCTGCCATTAATTCTAGGCTGTTTCCCAAATAAGCAGCACCAAATTTTGTTTCGTAATAAGGGTTACAATTAAGTCTCATCTCAACTTTATTAGTACATTTGTACGGTCTATGAAGACATTATTATCCATAAAAGCATAAGTTTTCCAACTGTTAGCTATTTTTTTTGAGCAATTTGCTGGATGAATAGGGCAATCTGCCAAGTATCTGCACTCATAATAGTACATAAGTTCTATATCGAGTATGGTTGAGACAGAACTGGACACGTTGAACAAAGCAATGATCAAGGCAACTAATTTCTAATTGGATTTGTAATTGGCAAACCTAACCAATCGCTTAATTCATGAGCTAGCCATTCCAGTTCCGCTTCAGATTTAATAACACCACTAATACCACCAAGTTGATATTTTTTTACTCCTACCCAAATATCCAATTGTGCTGGAACAGGAATCCTAGTGCCTTCAGAATCTTTAGTAAAATGTTTGGGAATGTAAACCAACTTAGTAACACTTTGCCTTGGTGATGCACGGGGACGATAAGATTTCCAAGCAAACAACTCCCAGGTTAGGGCAATTTCTTTGGGATTCAGGCGTAAGCAGATGCGTCCAAACAAGTTAAAGAAAAATTTATACACCATCAGAAAGCCAGCACTCCAAAAAGGAAGTGAGAACAAAGCAAAGGGGATATTGACAGGAAAAGGAACCCAGAGTGCGTTAATTGTCCAAATTAGGATAAATGAATTCCAGGCGATCGCAAATACACCTGTGAGTACTATTGATGGATTAAAACCAGCTGGTGGAACGATAATTTCTAAAGAATCCCAATTTTTGGTTAGTTGAATCTTACTCCCATCTGGTTTACCAACAACCAAAGCAGGCAAATTTGTCGATTGTGGTTTCTCTAAAGCTGCGATCGCTTCGGTAGCAGAACTCAAACGCCGTTCTAAACTGGGTTCAATCATCCACTTTAGCCAATTGGTAAAGCTGGGACTCAGATTAGCTGCTTGTTCAAACTGAATGCGAAAATCCTTTTGGGGTAAATCGGCTGGGTAAGTACCCGTGACTAAATAAATTAAGGTTGCACCTAAACTATAAAGGTCAGATGCTGCAACAGTACGTCCACCAAATTGTTCTGGTGGCATATATCCATAGGTTCCTACCACAGTTCTTGTCCCGCTTTCTGTGGCGAGGACAGTCTGTACTGAGCCAAAATCTACCAGGTAAATTTGACCGATACTATTACCAGAGCGATCGCCCAATAAAATATTGCTAGGCTTAATATCACGGTGAATTACAGGCGGATACAGTCCATGTAGGTAAATAAGAATCTTTAAAAGTGCTTTGGCTATCTGCTTGACTTCTGCTTCTGTAAAAGTTCGCCCAGTTTGTAAATATTGCTCTAAACTTTGTGCAGGGATATAAGTTTGTACTAGGGCAAATCCTTTAATGTTTGGTAAATTTACCTCAAAATAGTTTAAATAGTGAGGAATTAAGGGATGTGACAAAGATTTTAAAATTTCAGCTTCCCGCTCAAACAGCTTAAGTGAATCCCATTCAAAGTCACCACCAAAAGAGAGTAACTTGATGACAACTAATTCCTGAGTTTGCAAATCACGAGCTAACAACGTCCGCCGCCCTGGTTTTTTTCCTAATAGCTGCTGAACTTCGTAGCGTAGACGTGTAGCGTCTTGTCCCTGGACATCGCCTAATATTTCGCCAATCATGATGGTTTCTGATAATGCTAGGGTTGAAAAGTTTTTAGAGCTTATGGCTTTTCAATTTGGCAAACCGATATCTTTAGTATAATTGCGTAGTCCTATGCCCTCCCAACTTTGGCCTTATATTACCCCTGGTATTCCCGATGAATTGTTTGAACATTTGCCAGGAATTCCCCTGAGCCAGCGAGAAGTCCGACTACTATTAATTGCCCAACTGCGACTAAAATCAGATTCTGTGTTGTGGGATATTGGCGCAGGGACAGGTACAATTCCGGTAGAGGTGGGGCTATTGTGTCCAGATGGACAGATTATCGCTATAGAAAGGGATGAAGAAGTCGCTAATCTGATCAAGCGTAACTGCGATCGCTTTGAAGTGAAGAATGTCAAAGTAATTGAAGGTAGTGCCCCAGAGTGTTTGCATGACCTCAAAGTTATTCCTCACCGCGTTTGTATCGAGGGAGGACGCCCCATTCAGGAAATTTTGCAAGCAGCTTGGCATTATTTGCCGCCATCCGGTCGAGTTGTAGCCACAGCTGCTAATCTAGAAAGTCTGTATGCTATTTCCCAGAGCTTTTCCCTGTTAAGGGCTAGAAATATCGAAGTTGTCCAGTCTGCGGTGAACCGCCTAGAAACACGCGGCTTTTCTCAAACCTTTACTGCCGTTGATCCCATTTTCATCCTCAGTGGTGAGAAACTAGACTAAATCAAAAAGATTTTAGATTTTAGACTTCGGCGTGAGCGCTCAGTCGAACGATTTTAGATTTTAGATTGGGGATTTAGGTCATAGTTCATAACAAACCAAGCCACAATTACCAATCCCTAATCTCGAATACCTAATCTCTAATCCAAAATCCAAAATCCAAAATCCAAAATACTTTTATGCCTTGGTCTCGGATTATTAGTGGAATTATTGCGATCGCTCTTGCTCTTTCTGTTACCCTTTTGGGGGGCTGGTACTTTACCATCATGTTTGCGGTTGTGGTCTTCTTGGGTCAACAAGAATATTTTAATTTGGTGCGAGCCAGAGGCATTACTCCTGCTGCTAAAACCACTATGGCTGTCAGCCAAGTTTTGCTGGTGATTTGTACTCTTGATGGCAGTTTAGCTGATGCTGTGATGCCAATTGCTGGCACACTTATTTGTTTTTACCTGCTGTTTCAGCCCAAATTTGCCACGATCGCTGATGTTTCAGCTTCTATCATGGGGCTATTTTACGTAGGTTATTTACCGAGTTACTGGGTACGGTTACGAGCAATTGATAGTGCTACTTTTAGCAATCTCCCTTTCGGAGGTTACTGGCCGACAATCTGGATAGATTTCTGGGAAAAGGCAAATTCCGCTTCTTTACCACAAGGTTTTACAGCAACACTACTGACTTTTTTGTGTATTTGGGCAGCCGATATCGGTGCTTACACCATTGGCAAATTCTTTGGGAAAACCCGTCTGTCTGAGATTAGCCCGAAAAAAACTGTAGAAGGTGCTGTCTTTGGCATGATCTTCAGTGTTGCTGTAGCTATAGCAGGAGCCTATTATCTACACTTGCCCAGATCTCCCTTCACTGGTTTAGCATTGGGTTTACTGATTGGCATTGCTAGCATTTTAGGGGATCTTACCGAATCTATGCTCAAGCGGGATGCTGGAGTCAAAGATTCTGGGCAGTTAATCCCCGGTCACGGTGGTATTTTAGACCGTACTGATAGTTATATTTTTACTGCTCCTTTGGTTTACTATTTCGTGACACTATTGTTGCCGCTTCTATAAGTGAGCAAGGCATTGGGCATTGGGCATTGGGCATTGGGCATTGGGCATTGGGCATTGGGCAT
>NZ_JAQYWQ010000163.1 GCF_029379315.1 Nostoc sp. S13 | reverse complement strand
GCATTGGGCATTGGGCATTGGGCATTGGGCATTGGGCATTGGGCATTGGGCATTGAGGATTGGGAACTATTGATCAATAAATGATCAATGGACTTTTGTGAGAAGACCTGATTTTGAGGACTTAGAAGTTTATCAACTTGCTGAGAAGCTAGCTAATGAAATTTGGCATATTGTTAAAGGATGGGACAATTTCACTAAAGATACACTGGGGAAGCAAATTGTTCGGTCTGCTGATAGTGTTTGTGCGAACATCGCAGAAGGGAGGGGTAGGTACAACGACCAAGACAATCGACGTTTTGTCAAGATTGCGAGAGGGTCTTTGTATGAAACAATCAGCTGGTTGAGGTTAGCCTACGCCAGACAGTTATTGACAAATGAACAGGTAAGCAGATTTAAACCAATTCTTGATGAACTGTTACCCAAGCTTAATGCTTATCTTAAATCTATAGGGAATAGAGAATAGGGACTTAATTCTCTTCCCCATTCCCCATGCCCCATGCCCCATGCCCCATGCCCCATGCCCCATGCCCCATGCCCTAATTATTGATATCCCTGCCAAGGGCTGACTTCAAGTTTGCCGCTAGGCTTGAATATCACTTGGAAGTGAGCGAGAGGTTCTTTATTGTTGGGAGCTGCGACATTGGAACCGTAAATAGCGTTGAACATCTTTGGAAGGGGTGTTTCCCGGAAATAGTCAAAAGCAACTTGGTTGAGTGGTTCATAGTCAGCAATTACACCATCTTTGTTAACCGCTACCCGGTATTTTAAATCTTGCGTAAAGGTGGGGGTGCCACTCCAGGTTTTACGAACTGTACTATAAAGCTTTTGGTTTAAACCTTTAACTATATTAGAGTCAGTAATTTTTGCGCCGAGTACCTGTGGTGTACTAGCATATCCCCGCCAAGGGCTAACTTCTAGTACACCTTTTGTATTAAACACTACTCGAAATTGGGCGATCGGTTCATTGGCAATGGGAGTGCGGTTAGCAGGATTGTAAAGTAGGTTAGGCAGAGGAGTTTTCCCTACTGCTAGATTCGCCTCTTTATTCAACGCTTTATAACCAACGATCGCCCCATCCGCAGCTACACCCAGACGATAAATTAAATCGTCGTTCAATCCTGAGCGATTAGTCCAAGCTGGATGAATTTGGTTGTAGACTTGGCGATTCAATGCACGTAACTGGGATGGATCAGTAATTTCCGAAACTGTATTTAAAAGTGCTTCTAAATCTTTAACTGCCGGCTTTGTATTAGCTGTGGGTCTTGGTGTGAGCGTTGCAGCAGCGATGGGAGTTGCAGCAGTTGATGATATTGGAGGAGTGAGGCTTTTTGTTGTAGAGCTACTTTGCTCATCTGGTTGAGGCTGAGGTGGACGTATTTGGGGAGGTGGAATCAAGTTAAAAGCGATCGCTGCTACTGCTAAAGTTGATACTCCCACAGCAGCAGGAACTGCTTGCCTGATCAAAGCCTGACTAGCACCGCCATAGCGTCTGGTAACTGGTTGTAGTTCTAGGGATAGTTCTGGTAAAGTTTGGCTATCAGCAAAAAACTGATCCACTGCTTCCACTAAATCAAACAACTGCACCGTATTCAAATCTATTTCAATCGGCGGACGTTTGGAATTTTTAGACTGAGACTCAAACCCCTCTGGAGCACCTTCTGAATGGATGATTAACCTGTGTCGGTTGCTGTCAACTTTGTGAAACTCTACTAACTCCGATTCCTGGTTGTGTGCTTGCGGATTGGGTACACTACTTAAAAATTCTTGGGCATAGCCACTAACAGCCCTCACCAAACTTTCAAAAAATTCTCGCCCTCCCGTTAGGGGTTGGTTGTAACCAGATAAATAACATTCTGCATTTACCAATATTGATAATTCCGGGCGCATTTCCTGGAACTGTGCAGCCCTAGTAACATCACTTAACCCTTCTAAAAGCAGTGTACAATTAGGTAGACTATACTTACGTTGAATATTCATTCCACTTCACCGTCAAAAAGACTAATCCAGAACCTCTGCATTCCAGCTGTACCGGTACAAAATAGTAATTGTCCTAACAAATTTATCGCTAGCTCATCTAATTTTTCATCAGAACTTAATGCCAGTAAACCAGAACGTCGAGCATTCATCCGGCTCTTAAAATGCGCTCTAAACCGCTCTAGGTAATTAGATAGGCGCAAATTCTGTTCTAATGGAATCTGCTTTTCTTCCATTTGTTGACATATCATTAATAACTGGCGGATGACAACAGTTAAACGCCGCGCCATGTAGCAAGCAATGACCACCAGAGCTTTTGCTTCCATAATAGTTAAGGGACGGCGCATGTGCGCTCTTCGTAGCGGGTTAGAGCTACGCATTCGCCATAAATTCACCCTGTCTTTAACAATTCCTTTAAGATCCAACTCTTGAGCAAAAGCCAGGATTGCTTCCGAACCACCAAGTTCCAAAGCTTCAATTGCCAGTAAAATCAGGTCAATTTGCAACCGCGTTCTCCGAGGACACGTCTTAGAAGCGATCGCAGGATCTGGTAAAGTGTCCAGAATCGTCGGCAGTGACTCTTGGGTTGGACTGTTGAACGGCGTTAAACTTGCTGAGACATTCATTCTATAAATACCTTGTGCGGTTCCAACAGACTAGATAAAACAAATTTAAGATCGGTAGCCAAGACTTGAACATTAGACTTGTAGTACTAGCATGACTACCTGATATATACATTAGTTAACTCTTTCTACTCAAAAGTTTCCCTATATTGAAATTAAAGTTTTAAAACATCAGTTAATTCACCCCATTTATTAGTGCAATACCTTTTCTAGCTTGGTTTAGATTCTAATTATCGTCAATGAAAGACGAAGCTTCAGCCTCGACTCCCAGCGTATGACATTATAGTGTACGATTTTTCAGGTATCTGAAATTGGGCATTGGGCATTGGGCATTGGGCATTGGGCATTGGGCATTGGGCATTGGGCATTGGTTATTAATTCTTCTCCCTCATCTTTCCCATCTCCCTCATCTCCCTCATCTCCCTCATTCCCCATGCCCCATGCCCCATGCCCCATGCCTCATGCCCCATGCCCCATTCCCCAATCCCTTTTTTATGGATTTGAAGTCTCTCGTTCGTGACATCCCAGATTTCCCCAAACCCGGAATTTTATTTCGGGATATTACTACGCTGCTGCGCGATCCAGAGGGACTGCGCTACACTATTGACTTTTTAACACAAAAATGCAATGAAGTTGGAATAACGGCGGATTATGTCATCGGTATAGAGTCGAGGGGATTCATTTTTGGCTCACCCCTGGCTTATAAATTAGGAGTTGGTTTTATTCCCGTCCGCAAAAGAGGGAAGTTACCAGCAGCCGTTCACTCAATGGAGTATGAACTAGAATATGGTACAGACTGCCTAGAAGTGCATCAAGATGCTTTACCCGAAGGTAGCCGAGTTTTGATTGTGGACGATTTGATTGCCACAGGTGGAACTGCGAGTGCGACAGCAAAGTTGGTGCAGAAGATTGGCTGCGAACTGGTGGGGTTTGGGTTTATTATCGAGCTACGAGATTTAGAAGGGCGTAAATATTTGCCGGACGTGCCGATTATCTCTCTAATTGAATATTAGTCATGGGTCATTAGACAAATGACAAATGATAAAGGACAAAGGACAAAAGACAAATGACATCTACGAGAATTTCCTTGGAGACCGGTCGGGATTGGCTAATCAGGCTAGTTACTAGCGAAACTTTTGTTTATGTGGCAAAGCGGCTATTGCAGGCACTGCTAACTTTGTTTTTGGCGGCAGCGTTATCGTTTTTTATTATTCAACTCGCTCCCGGTGATTATGTCGATACACTGCGGCAAAACCCGAAGATATCCTCAGAAAGAATTGAGGAAATCAAGCGGCAGTTTGGTCTAGATAAGTCTTGGCCAGAGCAATTTTGGCTATGGCTATGGCGAATCTTGACAAAAGGGGATTTTGGTACGAGTTTTATTTATCAACGTTCAGTGGCATCGTTGTTGTGGGAACGGGTACCAGCGACTTTGCTATTAGCGATCGCATCTTTAATTGTCACATGGGCGATCGCCATCCCTCTAGGGATCTTTGCTGCTGTTAACCAAAATAAGCTATCAGACCGGGTTTTACAGGTGATTAGTTATACCGGACAAGGCTTTCCCCCTTTCATCACCGCCTTAGCACTACTGGTTTTAGCCCAAAGCACCTCTCCTCTGTTCCCAGTGGGTAGTATGACTAGCATTATTCACTCGGAACTATCGTGGTTTGGCAAAATCTTAGATATCGGCTGGCACATGATTTTACCCACGATTGCCCTCTCAATTACTAGTTTTGCTGGTTTGCAACGCATCACTCGTGGCGAATTATTGGATGTTCTGCGTCAAGATTATATCCAAACGGCTCGTGCCAAAGGACTACCAGAAAACCGTGTGATCTACGTTCATGCACTCCGCAACGCCATAAATCCCTTGATTACCTTATTGGGTTTTGAATTAGCTAGTTTATTAAGCGGTGCCTTCATTGCCGAATTTTTCTTTAACTGGCCCGGTTTAGGGAGGTTGACTTTACAGGCTTTACAAGCTCAAGATTTATATTTGTTAATGGCAAGCTTGGTAATGGGCGCAGTGTTACTGATTGTTGGTAATTTAATCGCCGATTTAATGTTAAAAGCCGCCGATCCACGCATTCGCCTAGAAAATCTCAATTAGTCATTTGTCATTTGTCAATGGTTTAACCGCATTTCCCTCATCTCCTCACTCCCCCCATCCTCATCTCCATGCTGTCCGAAGTTTATTACTTGGTGCGCTCAAAAACTGACGGTAATTATCTTATTGCTCGTGCTGATGCCGAAACATCAGGTTATTTATTACTATTTCAGGAAAACTTTGATGCCTTAAGCTATCTCAACACCCATGCGGGAGAAGTGGCAAATCGCTTTGCTGTAGAATCTATTGCGCGTACACAGTTAGGAAACTTGCTCAAACGCTGGGGTTTTAGTGGCGTGGGTATTGTGACTGACCCGTTATTGCCCAAAGTTGAGTTTTTACAGCACAGTTAAATTTATGAATTAGCGTAGATGCAAAGCGGCTTGTCGTCAGAAATGCCTTAGTAATACGATTAATAAACAAGATTGCGATCGCACAAGCCAAATCAGTTAGTAGATTGGGTTGTAATTTAGTAAAATCAAACGTCTTAGGTATCTTAGACGCTAGAAAAGGCAATCTGATGAAGGGTAGTTGTCAAATTTAGTACAAATCATAACTATTGACTAATTTGTTTAAGTAAATAATTGTGCGATCGCACAGTTAAAATTAGGCAATATGGGTGAACTTAATTCATCACCATTGAACAAAGTAGCAACTAACTTTAAACTCGCTTGTTCGCGTCGATAGACTTCTACCTGTTGCTTGTACCAATCTGCAATCCAATACTCTCTGACACCTCTTGCTGAGTAAAGCTTTAGTTTAAGTTCCCTGTCCCGCTTTTCATTTTCACTCCCGGCAGATAGCACCTCTACAACCAGTTCTGGCGCACCGGTCAAATGCCCAGCCTCATCTAAAAGTAGGGGTAATCTCTCATTGCTAGCCCAGACAACATCAGGAATCACATTATCATTATCGCCAAAAATTATTCCTGGAGCAGTCACAACTTCTCCCAAAACAGTAGTCTATGACCAAATATCCAAAGAAGTGCTAATTCTGACACAAGTTTTTTGATGATTCCAGTGAGGCGCTCTGGTCACAAACAATTCTCCGTCAATAATTTCATAGCGGTTGCCGTTATCTGGAAACAATTGTAAGTCGGCGGTAGTCCAGCGCACTCTCTCAGATATCGGCTGGTTCATAAATCATCTCTGTTAGAGTATTTACCTATTTTAGACGGATTGGGCATGGGGCATGGGGCATGGGGCATGGGGCATGGGGCATGGGGCATGGGGCATTGGGCATTGGTTATTAATTCTTCTCCCCCTGCTCCCCCTCCTTCCTTATCTCCCTCATCTCCCTCATCTCTCCACTCCCCACTCCCCACTCCCCACTACCTTTTCTAAGAGCAACTTAGAACGCTTCACTTGCTGAGGAATCGCTACAGGATAATCTCCAGTGAAGCAGGCAGAACAGAAACTATTGGTGTCTTCTCGTGTTGCTTCTAGCATTCCCTTCCAACTAAGATAGGCGAGGCTGTCTACTTCCAGTTGCTTGGCAATTTCCGCTACTGACTTTGTAGCAGCAATTAGCTGATCCTGAGAATCGGTATCGATGCCATAGAAGCAGGGATGAGTTACAGGCGGAGAAGAAATTCGCATATGCACTTCTACTGCACCAGCCTCACGTAAGGTTTTGACTAGTTTACGGCTGGTAGTACCCCGTACTATTGAGTCGTCTACGATGATCACTCGTTTACCTGCTAGCACATCTTTGAGGGGGTTGAGTTTCATGCGGAGACCTGACTCGCGCATGGCTTGGGTTGGCTGAATGAAAGTTCGCCCAACGTAGCGATTTTTAATCAGACCTTCAGCGTAGGATACACCAGACGCTTGTGAAAATCCGATCGCAGCAGGTATACCAGAATCAGGAACACCAAAGACAATATCGGCATCTACAGCAGATTCTTGAGCTAATTGCCGCCCTAACCGCATTCGATAGCTGTACAAACTCTCGTTGTGCATGATGCTATCAGGGCGGGCAAAGTAAATCATCTCAAAGATGCACAATTTCCGCTCGGACTGTTGACTCCAATGATAGGAAGCTAAACCTTCTTCAGTAATCCAAACTAATTCCCCTGGTTCTACGTCTCGCAGGTATTCGGCTCCAATGATGTCTAAACCACAAGTCTCCGAAGCCAAAACGTAACGGACTGGATTACCAGCCAAAGTCCCAATTACCAGCGGGCGAATGCCATTGGGGTCACGGACACCCATAACGCCACTGGGAGTGCCAATGACTAAACTAAAAGCTCCTTGGCAACGGTGAAATGCTTGAATTGCACCTTCTAACCAATCTGCGCCAGCATTTACGGCTTCTGCGATCGCAAAAGCAATCATTTCTGAGTCTGTTGTGGTGACTAAGTTACATTTATTCTCAAGCAACTCTTGACGTAGTTGTACAGTATTGACTAAATTACCGTTATGCGCCAGGGCTAATGAACCTAAGCGAGTTTCCAGTACTGCGGGTTGAGCATTAACTTTGCGGCTAGAACCTGTGGTGGAATAACGAGTGTGACCAACAGCAAGGCTACCAGGTAACTGATCCAAGATAGATTCATTGAAAACTTGAGACACCAAGCCCATATCTTTGTGAAGATGTACTTGTGTACCCTCAAAGGAGGCAATACCAGCTGATTCTTGACCCCGGTGCTGGAGGGCATACAATCCAAAGTAGGTCAGTTTAGCAACGTTTTCTCCTGGGGCGTAGATGCCAAAAACACCACAAGCTTCTTCTGGCTTGTCAGGCTGATTTTCATGACTATTGATTGGGTTGTTGATCTGGTCGGGGTATTCATCCGAAGTGACAGAATGAATAGAAATCATGCTAGCTTTGCTCCTGGTGGGGGGGTCAATCAATTTTGGATTTTAGATTGACGATTTTGGATTGATCGCACCATAGTAGGGATGCGGCTTGGGATTTGAGAGTGGCTATTTTAGACTTGTTTCGCCCACTAGGAGCAAGACATGAACCAGAAGCAACGCCTCCAAGACCGCACTACCTCACCAAAATCTAAAATTCAAAATCTCAAATCGGTAGTCAAGTCACTGGGATTATGTAGATAGATGATGGTAGAGTTCTTAACAAATCTTTAACCATCTATTAAAACAGTACCGTAATTATGCTCAGGGACGTAAAAAAAAGAGTTAGGATTTATGCTTTTTATTCCTAACTCCTCAATTTCAACTCCTAACTTCTTTGGGGGTAGTGGTGGGGATGGCCAGACGTCTGGCGATCGCATGGGAATAGCGATCGTTCATATATTCGATACTAACTTTGATCAAGGTTTGGTTATCAGTGGTGAAAACCCCCAAACCCGTCTCAAAATTACCAACCGTACCCAGTTTTTGCCACTTTTGATCCAGATGTTCCTGTAAGTATGATTCCCAAATTTCTTGTTGTTCTAATGCTACAGAAACTAAAATCCTGGCACCACCTTCGGCAAACAGAACTTCATCAAGGCGAGGCAGTGCCTGAGTTGGTGGTATTTCTAAATTGATTTCGGCACCAAGGTTGCCAGCAATACAACATTCGGCTATTGCGATCGCCACTCCTCCCTCAGCACTATCATGGGCTGAACGTACCCAACCATTACGAATTCCTTCACGACAAACTTTCTGGACGCGGCGTTCCAAGTCAAAATCTACCCGTGGCGGTTTTCCGGCAACAGTACCGTGGATAGTGGCTAAATACTCTGATGCTCCCAAACTGATTTTGGATGCCAGAGGCAATCCGAGAAGATAAATCACATCGCCGGATGCTTGCCAACCTTGACCACAAATTTTGGTTATATCAGGAATCAAGCCCACCATACCTACTACTGGGGTGGGATAAATTGGTTGTGGAATTCCTTGAGAATCAAGAGTTTCATTGTACAAAGAGACATTTCCACCCGTGACTGGTGTCGCCAATTCTCGACAACCTTCTGCCAAACCGCGACAAGCTTCTGCCAATTGCCAGTAACCAATCGGTTTTTCGGGAGAGCCAAAATTCAGGTTATCCGTTACCGCCAGAGGTTCTGCACCCACACAGCTAAGATTGCGTGCAGCTTCTGCAACCACTGCCTTAGCTCCCTCGTAAGGATCAAGATAAACATAACGAGGATTGCAATCTACCGTCGCCGCAACTCCTGATTTTAGATTTGGGACTTCGGCTACGGTTCCGTCGAGCGTTCGCGTAGCGTCTCGTAGAGAAGTCGAGATGCTCAGTCGAACGATTTGGGATTTTAGACTTCGGCTACGCTCAGTCGAACGATTGGGCATTTCTTCAAACGGGCGCAAACGGATAACAGCCGCATCTGCACCACCTGGTAGTATTACCGTATTATTTTGTACTTGATGGTCATACTGACGATATACCCAGTTTTTAGAAGCGATCGTGGGTGTATCGAGCAAAGTTAACAGAATATCATTCCAACTTTGCAGGCATTCTTCGAGTTCGATTCCAGCAGTTGTGCAATCAGGTAAGGAATCAGCAGTCCATTCCCAAGCTTGACGCGCATATTCTGGTGGTTCTGCTAATAACTCCCGATGATAAAGTGGGGTGTTCTCCGCTAAAGCCTCAGCCGGAATTTCTGCTGCTACTTCACCCTGGAAGAAAATCCGCACGATCGGTTCAGCTATGACTGTACCGGCGACAACGGCTTGAAGTCCCCAACGATGAAAAATGTCGATTAATTCCTGCTCACGTCCCTTGTGGGCAACGAACAGCATTCGTTCTTGAGATTCCGAAAGCAGATATTCATAGGGAACCATCCCCGTTTCTCTGACGGGAATCTGATCTAAATCTAGTTCAATTCCCACACCACCTTTTGCGGCCATCTCTGAAGTAGAACAGGTGATCCCCGCCGCTCCCATATCTTGAGCGGCGACAACTGCACCCGTCTTAAACGCCTCCAGACAAGCTTCAATTAACGATTTTTCCAAAAAGGGATCGCCCACTTGCACAGCAGGGCGATCATCTATTGACTGATCACTTAATTCGGCACTCGCAAAACTTGCGCCTCCCATGCCATCGCGCCCAGTGGTGGAACCAACATAAAGTACGGGATTGCCTAAGCCAGATGCTCCAGATTTGACGATTTCTGATGTTTCCATCAACCCTAGTGCCATAACGTTCACTAGAGGATTACCAGAGTAAGCAGAGTCAAAGTAAACTTCACCCCCCACTGTGGGTACCCCAACGCAATTACCATAATGTGAAATTCCCGCCACTACGCCTTGGAACAGCCTTTGAGTTTTGGCATCTTCTAGGGAACCGAAGCGCAGGGAATTTAATAGAGCAATGGGACGCGCACCCATTGTAAAAATATCTCTGAGAATACCGCCTACTCCGGTTGCTGCACCTTGAAATGGTTCTACAGCTGAGGGGTGATTATGGGATTCAATCTTAAAAGCTAGTTGGAGTCCGTCGCCCAAATCTACAACACCAGCATTTTCACCAGGCCCCACGAGGATGCGGGGGCCATCGGTGGGAAACTGTTTTAATAGCGGTCGAGAGTTTTTGTAACAGCAATGCTCAGACCACATCACCCCAAACATTCCCAGTTCGGCTTTGTTAGGATGACGCCCTAACCTGCGGACAATTTCTGCGTATTCATCAGGCTTTAAACCTTCTGCGGCGATTTCTTCAGCGGAAAAGGCTGGTTTTGAGGTTGCAGTCATGGACGTAATGCACTCTGGGGGACAGAGCATTATTCTATCGATTTACTTGCCTTGTAAATGCAGTTCCAGAAATCTAGATAATTCTTCTTTGGATATTTCTTTTGTCACTACTTGAATCACCAAGTTGTAAGCTTGCTCTTGCGATAAGTTCAAACTGTAGCCGTTTAAGGTTATGAAGGTATCCATAACCGCAAATGCAGTGCGCTTGTTGCCATCAATAAACGGATGGTTCATTGCTAAATGGTACAGGTACGCTGCTGCTTGCTCGTGAATTGTTGGATGGAGAAGTTCACCGCCAAAAGTAGCTTGAGGTTGTGCCAATGCTGAATCTAGCAAACCTTCGTCTCTGACACCAGATGTTCCACCAAAGCTGTTTATCTCATCTTGGTGAATGTCTAGGACTTGAGAAATAGAAAGAAATCTAGGAGTCTGCAAGGCGACGGTAAACCTCCTGCCATTTCTGTTTAGAAGCTAAGTAAGCCTGCCATACTTCTTCATCTGAGGCAATCTGATTTGAGGCAGTATTTTCTAATTTGTCTTCATTTTGTTCAATTTCGCGGAAAGATTCGGCAAAATCAGGAATATTTAATAATAGTTTTTCAGTAGCTTCGCTTTCTTCTGTTTCTTGCAAATAAGCAATAATTGCAACTGCTAATCGCAACTTTTCAATAGAAAGTTGACGCAAACGGCTTTCGGCTTCTGATAAATAAGTGCTGTGCTTTTGTTCCTTTTGTTCTGTTGCCATCGTTACCCCAAGCTAGGTTCGTTGCCAGTTGTGAATCAGTTTTGCCCCTAACTCTAGCTTATCGCGCTATTGTGATTTACTCAATCAAGGCAACTGCAAAAACACTTAATTTTATAGCCAATTAAGCTGAAGGGGGATAATTTGAGTAATTTTACTATTATTAAAAATAAAGGCTTGTTTGTAAAATTAACATTAACTAAATTATTGAAGTAGGAAAATTCATTTTACTATAATCTTTATTCAGGCTTGTCAGAGTCCTAATCCATTGGAATGGACTATTGTTATTGCTATAGTTGGCGCAATTTTAGCTGGTTCGGGTATAGCTGCTACTGGAATTCTTTCTATTTCAAGTACAGTAATAACAATGCTTATATAGGAATCCTATTTGAGTTTTGAACAAGCTCCGTACATCTGAAGAGTGGCAAAGTCAAA
>NZ_JAQYWQ010000162.1 GCF_029379315.1 Nostoc sp. S13 | reverse complement strand
TTCGCGTCTCTACAAGGGTTCTAGATAACGCATATTTAATTTCTGGAGATGTCTATTAGATTATTAGTGCTTCTAACTCTGTCAGCATTTGAGCCTCCTTAGCGGATGTTTGATAAGTATTTTTGGTAACATCAAAGCCTCCCAAACCTAACCCCCATTCCCTTGTAGGGAATGGGGGGTTTCAAAACCTCTCGACCTTTCAGGCAGAGGAATGGAAGCGGGGTTCGTAGTATACTTTGCGATTTTTCAAATAACCCCTTAGCCTGCATAAACGTCAACTTCCGGGCTGTAAGGTTATTAAAATACAGAGTTAAAATAAAATATAGATAAATGACCTTCGCGGATTCTTGCCCCTACCCTTACAGTTACAATTTGTTTTCTCCAAACTCTTGCTGTCTCGGTGGGTAAAGATTAACATATCTGTGGACAGAGGCAATATCTCGTCAAACCAACCCTAACAACAGTGAAAAACCCTTTGGCTGTCTACTTTGAATCCTGTTGAGCGCCAGTTAAGTTTATCTGCATGTAGTGACTTAAGACCATTACCTGCTAGGGTTATAAATCAGCACAGACTATAGTATAGACAATTTACTCAAAACTCTTTCCAGCTTTAAAATCAGAGGTATCAATGATTATAACTAATTTTAGCAAACATACAAATGAATTTAAGGAATCTAAAGTACTCAAAGCTAAACCACATTGGCAAGGGCAAAATTTGAGCGATACTGCTGTCAAAGGTAAAGATACCAAGATGCGAGATCCTGCATCTAATAGTTCGATTTTCAATAACTTCAATCGTGGTCGAGTTGCTATTTTTATTGATGGCTTAAGCCTATTTCATACAGCTTTACAACTCGGCATAGAAATTGACTACGTTAAATTGCTTTGTCATTTAACCAACGGTTCAAGACTGTTGCGGGCTTTCTTCTATACTGGGGTTGATATTAGCAATGAAAAGCAACAGGGTTTTCTATTGTGGATGCGTCGTAATGGCTATCGTGTAGTGGCAAAAGAACTCGTTCTAGCAGCAGAGAATTTCAAAAAATCAAATTTGAACGTAGAAATTGCTGTAGACATGATAACTTTAGCTCCTTATTATGATACTGCGGTTTTAGTCAGTGGGGATGGAGATTTAGCCTATGCTGTGAACGCTGTCAGCAGAATGGGAGTTCGAGTGGAAGTGGTCAGTTTGCAAACGACAACTAGCGAAAGCTTGATTGATGTTGCTGACTGCTTCATTGACCTCGATAGTATTAAAGTACACATTCAAAAAGATTCTCATCTTGGCTATAGTTATCGCACTTCCTCAAATTCAAACCTGTAACTATAGCGGTTCTCACTTGGGTGCAATACAGTCGTCACCTCACCCCGTATTTGAGTAAAGTAAACACTCCCTTTTTGCCAAGGAGAGGGGTTGGAGGCGAGGTTGAAAATGTACTTTCTAGAAAGCAGAACAGCTATAAGAATACGCAAAGATTACCAGACGCGGTGAAATAACTCTCCCTTGTCTTCTCTAGTCACATTTTGCTCGGCTCTAGTTGAAATGGATATTTTAATAGTTGAAGATGAACCAGAAATTGCTCATTTAATCGAACTATCTTTAGAAAAAGAAGGATTTTTTTGTCGCATTAGCCGCGATGGCATGAATGCTTTGCGGATGTTTCAGGAGCAACCACCTGATTTAATCATTCTAGATTTAATGATTCCTGGTTTGGATGGGTTAGAAGTTTGTGCCAGAATTCGCCAGAAACCTGGTGCAAAAGATCCTTACATTTTGATGCTTACGGCTAAAGGTGAGGAAATCGATCGCGTCATTGGTCTATCTACTGGTGCTGATGATTACATGGTCAAACCCTTTAGCCCCAGAGAGTTGGTAGCTAGGGTGCGAGCACTATTACGGCGTAGCCTCCGCCAAGGGGGACAAAATCAAGTCAATCGTACCCAACACTTTATTGTCGATGTAGACCAGCGCACTGCTAGTCGTCAGTTGAATTCTCAGGAGGTTGAAATTTTGGACTTAACTACCCTAGAATTTAACTTGCTAACCACCTTTGTCAGCAATCCAGGTCGAGTTTGGAACCGCACTCAACTAATTGATAAACTTTGGGGAGATAACTTTTTTGGCGATGAACGAGTGGTGGATACTCATGTAGCTCGGTTGCGAAAAAAGATTGAGCCTGATCCGGCAAATCCTACTTTTATTAAAACTGTTGTTGGGGTTGGCTATAAATTTGAAGATCCTCCGGTAGCGTAAATGTTATGAAGATGGGGCTGAGAACGCGCCTATTTTTCTCCCACTTAGTAGTAATGATCGTGGGGGTAGCTAGTCTGGTGAGCATCAGCAAAATCTCTTCCCCCCGCTTGTTTGTCTTGCATTTGGAACGATTAGAAAATCAGGGGTTCGACTTAATCGATGTCCGTACTGAATTGGTTGCAGGATTTGAACTTGCTTGGCAGCGAAGCACTATTTGGTCAGTCTTAGTTGGGACTACCGCCGCCGGAGGATTGAGTTATTGGGTGTCTAGACGGATTATGCAGCGATTGACGGAAATGGAACAAATCACTCAAAAATTTGCTGCTGGTCAAATGGATGCACGATTACCTGTGTCTGACATTCCAGAACTCAGTGGACTGAGTGCTAGTTTCAATCGGATGGCAGCTAGTTTAGAGGGGGTAGAAGCACGGCGGCGAGAAGTGATTGGAGACATGACCCATGAACTACGAACACCGTTAACAGTGGTGCGCGGTTACTTGGAAGAACTGGCTGATGGACAAATTGAAGCGTCTCCTGAAATTTATCGGCGTTTAGCGAGAGAAACTAGGCGTTTAGAGCGGTTGGTGAACGATTTACAAGAACTGTCTAAAGCAGAAGCTGGTTATCTGCCAATTAATATCCAACGGGTAAATGTGCGCCCGTTGTTAGAGTCATTAGTGGAGAAATTTACCGACCAACTGTTAGAAGATGGGCCAGTTCTGCTGTTGCAATGTCCATCTGTGCTACCTCCTGTATTGGCAGATATTGACCGCACAGAACAGGTGTTGGTTAATCTGCTAGGTAATGCAGTGCGTTATACTAATCAAGGTTTAATTACCATTCATGCTGGAACTGAAGCATCTCAACTCTGGATTGCGGTTATGGATACAGGTATTGGTATCGCTCCAGAAAATTTGCCCCATGTGTTTGAACGCTTCTGGCGAGCTGACCAATCGCGCGATCGCCATTCGGGAGGCACCGGTATTGGCTTAACTATTTCACATCGTTTGATTGAACTACAAGGCGGTCAGATTCAGGTAGAAAGTGAATTGGGAGTTGGTAGTACCTTTCGGTTTTTTCTGCCTTTAGCTTAAGTTGAGTCAAAACCCTTGAGATACAAGGGATTGACACAAGGTAGTCACGGCTGTGTCATACCCAATTGCTAATTTGAAAGTATCTAAAATCTTATTTTGTTGATGGATGCTGAGATTTTGGAAATGCCTAGAGTATAACATTATGTTTAGTTTTGTTCTGGCTGCTTTTTTGGTTAGTTTACTCAGTCTTTCGGGTTACGCTGCGATCGCCTACCTGTTCCCTCGAAATCGTTCTCAAGACTGAGCAATTAATAATTAAAAATTCAAATAGGTATATAGCGTATGCGTTTGATTAATTTGGAATGGATGGTTTATTTACGCCGTGTTGTATTAGGGGATTAAGTTTCGCGTTGGATTTTCTGACGTGAAAAGTCAGAAAAGAGTCAAATCAAGGTTGATTCTGCTGCATGAGATTGACGATCGCTGTAGCTAATTCCACAGGATCGATGGGTTTAGGTAGGTGTTTTTGAAATCCGGCTGCCATTGCTTGATTGTAGTTAATTTCTCCAGCATAAGCAGTCAAAGCGATCGCGGGAATTTGCCCGCCTTGCTCTGGCGGTAATTTTCTCACCTCGCGCAGCAACATATACCCATCCATCAAGGGCATTCCAATATCGCTTAACAGGATATCTGGCTTTGATTGGGCCAGTGTTTCCAGTGCTTCGGCTGCTGATTCAACTGTCGTCACAGTTGCACCATATTGTTCCAGGGCAAAGCTAAAAAATTCTCGCACATCAGCTTGATCGTCCACAAGCAGGATTTGCACTCCAGCAAGTAATGTGTCTTCAGTACTGAGTTCTGGTTGAGAAACCTCATCACTCTCAACTCGCAACTGAGAATTTTTGAGCAAAGGTAGTTTGACTGTAAAGGTAGCCCCTTGTCCTTCTCCCAGACTCTCTACCTGAACTGTACCACCGTGAAGTTCTACTAGATGACGCACAATTGCCAGTCCCAATCCCAGTCCGCCAAAGACTCTGGTTGTCTTGGCATCTGCTTGCCGGAAGTAATCAAATACATAGGGCAAAAATTCCGGGTTGATTCCCTTACCTGTATCAATCACCTGGATTTGGGCATCTAAGCCAACTTGCTCTAGACGCACTTCTACTTGTCCTTCTGTGGGTGTGAATTTAACGGCATTGGAGAGGAGATTCCACATCACTTGTTGTAAGCGATCGCCATCGCCGAGAACTTTGCCGATATCATTACTTAGCACCGTTTGAATTTCAATTGATTTGGCTTCTGCTGCTAAACGTACCGTTTCTAGTGCAGATGCGATCGCTACTTTCAAATCTACTGCATACAGATTTAACCTGACTTTACCTTGTAAAATCCGTGAAACATCAAGCAAATCTCCAATCAATTGGGTTTGTAACTTAGCATTGCGCTCGATGGTTTCCAATGCCCGGATTCTAGCGGGTTCGTCGAACTTGCGGGTTCTGAGTAACTTTGCCCACCCTAAAATCGGATTCAACGGAGTTCTAAGTTCATGGGAAAGGACAGCCAGGAATTCATCCTTAATGCGGTTGGCTGTCTCCGCTTGTGCCCTTGCAGTCTTTTCGGCTTCGTAAAGTTGAGCGCGGGCGATCGCTTGAGCACACTGTTGCCCCAGTGTCAACATAAATCCCCGGTCTTCTTCGTTAAATATTTGGACAGTGGCAAAGCTTAATCCCAGTGCCCCAATTACTTTGCCTTCTGCTATCAAAGGAATGGAAGCCCAGGCATTATTCCCTGTGAAAGTCATCGCATCTGCTAAGTTAGGATATTTAGCAGTCATGGCTGCTAAACTTTCTAAAAAAATCGGCTGCTTAGTTCTGACTGTTTCCGCTATTTGGTTAAGTGCAGTGATCGGAAAATTTACCCAACTATCTATAAGCGATTGCGGATAGCCAATTGCTTGCACAATTTTCAGGGTAGTACCTCCCTGCTGAAGTAAGACAACAGAACCAGCAGTGGCTTCTAAGGCGGCAATCCCTTGGTTCACGACTACATCGGCTACCTGTTGGGGAGTTAGGGCTTCCGAGAGCGCAGCAGTTATTCTTTGTAAAAGTAGCGTGCGATTCACAGACCTTTCAGCCGCCTGTTTTGCCTGTTGAGTTTCCTGGTAGAGTCTGGCGTTGTCGATGGCTGTCGCCGCCCGACGAGCAATATCTTCTGCTAAAGCCAAGTCTGGCTGTTGGTACTGCCGACTTGACTCGGCTGTAAAAAAAGAGATTGCTCCAAACAATTGCCCACGGGAACGAACTGGAATCACCATTAGAGAGCGAATACCCAGAGTTCGCAGCAATTGCAGATGTTCGTCGTCTTGCGCCATCTGTACAAGATCAGACTCAGATAATTCGGGATAAAAGACAGATATTCCCAACTGTAGACGCTGTACAAGCTGTTTAGCTCTGTTTTTGGGTGGGTAACGCCGTCGGATTTGGTCTAAAGTATTTTGTTTTCTGGGGTCGGCAACTGCGATCGCAATTTGTTTACTTGACCAATCTTCCTGGAAAACATCTACAATACACCAATCAGCTAAGGTCGGAACTGCCAGATTCGCTACATTTTCCAAGGCGATTTCATAATCCAATGAGGCAGCTAATAAGGTGCTGGCTTCGACTAAAAACTGTTGTGTCGTTTCAACTCGTTTGCGTTCGCTAATATCTTCAAGAATGCCTAATGCATACTTTGCTTGTCCGTTAGCATCCCAAACTGCTGATGAAGTTAGGTTTACCCAAACTATAGAACCATCTTTGCGGATGTAGCGCTTCTCTAGGGAATAACCACTAATTTCTTTTGCCAAAACTCGCCGACCATTCTCCCAATCAACTGCTAAGTCATCAGGGTGGGAAATTTCCTGAAAGTTCATCTCCATTAACTCTTCGTAGCTGTATCCAGTAATCTCACAGAGGGCAGGATTAACCTGAATAAATCGTCCATCCAACGCTACCAGAGCAATGCCCACAGCTGCCTGATTGAACATTGCCCGAAACCTTTCTTCGCTTTCCCGCAAGGCGACTTCTATTTCCTTTGCTGCTGTTATATCTGCCAAAATAATTCCAATTCCTACCGTTTCACCCATTGCGTTGTTGACCGGATAATAGTTGGCCAGCCAGTAGCCGTAACGTCCGGGTTGTCCCCTTGTCTCACCACTAATTTCCACATTTACCAGGGGTTCACCAGTATCCAACACGTGCTGTAACTGTAGCTCAAACTCAGCTGCCATCTTTGGCAACACTTCCCCAAATTTGCGTCCTAAATGCTCTTCTATGGTCAAACCGTTAATGTCAGCGAAAACTTGATTAATTCGGATATATCGCAGTTGCCGATCCAAAAAGCATACGCCAACAGGAGCACCTCCTAATAGCGCATCTAGAAGAGATAAAGATTCGGCATAATGCACAAAAGCCTGCTGCATATCTCGATAAAGTCGGGCATTTTCCACTGCTAAGGCAGCACGATGGGTAATATCTGTTGCTAAAGTTAAGTCAGAGCGATCGTAGCGACGGTCTGATTCTGCGGTGGCAAAGGAGATGCAGCCGAGTATTTGTTGGTGGGCGATTAAAGGCACAATCATCAAAGACTTCATCCCCATTTGCCGAATTACTTCTAAGTGTTCGTGATTCTGAGTAGTCGCCAGCAATAGCGAGTCAGATACTTCTGAAATTAATTCTGGTTGCCTGGTTTGCAGTACCTTAGCGATTGCACTTGCACCCTTGGAATCTGGGACATACTGCTCAAGTTTTCGCGCCAAATTCGCTTTTGATGGGTCTGCATGGGCAATGGGTAGGCGGCGAATGGAACCATCTTCATTTAAAATGTCAACGCTACACCAATCAGCAAGCTGGGGAACTGAGATTTTAGCGATTTGTTCTAAGATTTGTTCATAATCTAGCGAAGTAGAGAGTAAACTACTAATTTCGGCGATATATCCGAGTCTTTCCTGAGCCTGCTTGCGGTCAGTAATATTCACACCTGCACAGCTAATACCCTGAATGCTATTGTCTGCATCCCTTAGCGGTTCAACCAGTAAGTCGTAGTAACCGTCTTTTCCAGAAATTGTTAGATAAACCTCTTCACGGGTTGAAACACCAGTCTCTAGTGCCTTCAGCTTAATTGCCCTCAATTGTTCTGCTACTAATGGAAATAATTCATCATCAGACTTACCTAACATTTCCTCAGTAGTATCTAGACCTTGAGGATTATAAATCCACTGATATCGCAAATCGCGATCTTGCTGAAAGACCACGATATCTGAACTATTTAACGCTAATCGAAATCGCTCGTTACTAACTCTCAGCTTTTGGAGATTTCCATCAGCCACTCTTTTAGCAGTCTTTAATGCCTCACATAAGATACTAAAGAGCAATCCTTGTAATGCAAACAATCCAACTCGCACAAAATTAGATAAGTCAAGACTCAGATCATAAACTGGGGGGAGAAAGAAGTAATCGCTCAGAAACGCAGACAAGCCGGTTGCTAACAGCCCTGACTTCAAACCACCATACCAAGCACTCACCATTACAGCGCTAAAAAACAGCAGAAAAAAAGTTCCATTTATGCTTAACCAGGGGTCTAGCATTAACATTAGCACTAATGTAAGTGCGACAATTAATACAACAATGCCACAACGCAGTAACTGGGAATAATGAATATAGGGCATGAAAATGTCTTGGAATAAGCAATACTTATTGCAGAGGCTCTACATACCCTAAGCTAGTTTGCAAATTTTAGTAACTTATCCACAGATAGATTTTTATTTAGTTTTGAAAACCTCTTTTGTTAGAAGCTAATTTCTCAAAAATATACTATGAAAAGTAAAAAATTATCGTTAATTTTATATATAGCAATCCTGTTTGATTTGTAAAAGTTGAAAGCTACAGATCCCTGACTTGAAGCAACTGGCGTGCGAATTCCATTCGCTAAGTCTAGTACCGCAAGGCGGAATTTATAATTCGTAATGACACTCGTGGCGAAGAAGCGTCTCCCCAACTCTTGGAGACACTTCTTCGCCTTGGCAGAAGACTCGCTCTCCGTGGCGAAGATAGTAATTCGTAATTACCTATTATCAAAGATTTCAGACATTTCAAATAGGTGGCTTATTTACGCCGTACTGTACTAGGGATATTTTTAAAAAAGTGAGATGCACCTTTGTTATAAGTAAGTGGTCAAGAATAACTCAAACTATATTATGCAATATAAAATTAATTAAATTGCCTCGTAGTAATCATCTCCAGTCCTATTTTCCGGGCTAAAGCCTTGACTACAAACCTTTAATATTCACGCCCACTTACTTAGTACAGCTTTGCGTAAAATCGGGGCGAATTGAAGATTGAAATTTAAACGCATAGGCGCGGCGCAATCCGCAGGGTAGGGGCACTCAGAGAATTCGCTACAAATTAATCAAATGCTGTACTTAAAACCTCACGAATTAACAGATATCTTTCAGCACTGCTACCAATTTTTCAATATGTGCTGCTTCATGAGTTGCCATTAAAGATATTCTGATCCGACTTGTGGGCACTGTGGGAGGACGAATTGCTGGGGCAAAAATGCCAGCATCTCTTAGCTGTTTTCCAGCTTTGAGTGCATCCGTGGCACTGGATAATTGAAAACATAATATAGGTGATTCCGATCGCAGCAATTTTAGATTAGGTAACTGTTGTTCCAGCAAATTTTTCAAGTAATGTACATTTTCCCACAATTGGGCACGGCGTTGCGGTTCTTGTTGCACTATCTTGATTGCTGCTAAGGCCGCTGCCGTATCAGCAGGTGAAAGTCCAGTGGTGTAAATCCAAGTGGGTGCGCGGTTCCGCAAAAAGTCAATTAGGGTGCTACTTCCTGCTACGTATCCGCCTAAACTACCCAAAGCTTTACTCAAAGTACCAATTTGAATTAACTGCTTTCCCGTACATCCAAAATGTTCGACACACCCAGCGCCAGTTTTTCCTAGTACCCCAGTAGCATGAGCTTCATCAACTAGCAGCATACAGTTAAATTCATCAGCGAGATCCAACAGTGCTGGCATTGGACATAAATCGCCATCCATGCTGAAGACGGTATCAGTAAGAATCAAACAGCGTCGGTAGTTTTGTCGCTGTTGACTCAACTGAGTTTTTAATACTGCAAGATCACAGTGCGGATATTCTACAACTGCTGCACCACTGAGAATCGCCCCATTTTTCAGACTGGAATGATTGTACTGGTCAGATAAAATTAAATCACGCTTGCCAACCAGGGCGGTAATTGTACCCAAATTGGCTAGATATCCGGAACTAAATACCAAAGCATCTTCTGTTTGTTTGGTAGATGCGATCGCCTCCTCTAACTCCCTGTGTAATTCTCGATGCCCACTGAGTAATCTAGAACCAGTGCTACTGGTGCCAAATTCGGCGATCGCAGTGATCGCGGCTGCTATTAATCGCATATCTCCCGCAAGTCCCAAATAGTCATTACTGCCAAAATTAATTACCTCTTGTCCAGCTAAAACCACCGTTGCACCCGGACGCCCGTGGATTGTTTGTACTGAACGATACCAGTCTGCCCGATGAATTGTTGCTAGAGATTCATCTAGCCAAGCATAAGGGTTAGTGGGCATGGGGAGTGGGGAGTGGGGAGTGGAGGGAATGAGGGAGAGAATAAATATTGACAAATGACAAATGACAATTAAACTTGTTCGCTGCTGAGATGAGCGATCGCTTGTTTAATCCAATCTTCGACATAGGCATCTTTGGGTAGTCCTATATCTTCACTTACTACATGCAGGGCATGACTGACTTCATGGGCAGTATATCCCAAGGCGAAGAGGGTCATTTGCACCTCTTCGAGAATTCCCGGTGCTGGGCCACCTGTGGCGACGAAGAACCCGGCTGATTTGCGCCACTCAACTAATTTGCTTTTCAGTTCCAAACATATGCGTTCGGCAATTTTCTTACCGACACCGGGAGCCTGAATTAAGATTTGTGTATTGCCAGCGATAATTGCTTGGACTAAATCTGGTAGTTCCAGAGTGTCCAAGAGTGCGATCGCTAAGGCTGCACCAATACCGGTGACAGTCAGCAATTGGCGAAATAAATCGCGTTCGGATGGCGAAGCAAAGCCATATAGTAACGGCACTTCTTCACGAATTTGGAAATGCGTAAAAATTTGCGTCACTCCTCCCGACTCTGGTAATTGCTGTGCTAGGCGTTGAGGAACTTGCAAATCATACCCCAAGCCATTCACTTCCAGAGTCAGAATCACGCGATTAGCGCCAATTGTTTGGATACCAGCGACTATACCTTTTAGATAACTAATCATTACAAGAGACCAAAATATTTTAATCCTTCGATAATTCCACCTGCACAAAAACATGAAGCCAGGTAGCGGTGGTCAGCGGGATACTGATCGTGCCATTGGAGTAACTCTTTTCGGGCATTCCCCACAATGATGCCCCGTTCGTTGCCTACAGCAAATAAAGCAATATCATTACCTGAATCACCACAGACAATTGTTTGTTCTGCTGCAAATTTCCACTTTTGGCGTAAAAACTGCATTGCCTGACCTTTATCGCTGCTATGGGGTACAATGTCAAGGTCAATCCCGCTACTGTAGATTAACTTTACATTTAATTTATATTTCTGCAACTGGGCTTCAAGTTGTGGTATCACACTTACAGATGCCTTTTGTTGTAAGAAAAAACTCACTTTGAAAGGACGCTGTTCTGAATCTGGTTGCAGAACTAACTCAGGATATTTTCTAGTAATAGATAATACTGTTTCCCGTTCCCATCCCGGAGAGAGGATTTCTGACCAATCTGAGTCTGGAGTATCAGTACTATCGAGGTAGATTTCTGTACCCACAGAAAGGACGAGGGCATCGGGTTGCAAAAGATTTTTTTGAGCTTGGAGTTCTTTGTAAAGTACAGGCGATCGCCCAGTAGCATAAACGATTTTCGTACCATATTCTTGGCGATGTCTCTTCAGTAGTTGATTTAGTTCTGCTAAAGCGCTGTCATCGCCCACAGTGCGATACACGAGGGTGTCATCCAAGTCTGTTACAAAAAGAAATGGTTTCATGATTAGAACTCTTGCAAAATTTCGTTATTGTACCGCGTGAAGAGACTTTTGCAAGAAGTTTACTAAAAACAAAACAAGTTGGAAACTCGCGTTTACCAATAACCTTGCAGGCTAAGTAGTTATGAGAAGGGAATTTTTCTATATTGCTTGATCGTGCCTGCGATCGCATATCTAAAAACTTTTAACATACTCAGAAGACATATAGGACTCCTATTTGATTTCTGAACAAGACTAAGAGAGAATACGGAGAGGTTT
>NZ_JAQYWQ010000161.1 GCF_029379315.1 Nostoc sp. S13 | reverse complement strand
ATGCTGAGGCGTTTGGCATAATATTTGACTTCTCAAAACTTTTCAAACACCCTCTTAGCTTCTTTTCGTTAATAGGCTCCTGCGATCGCTGACTACGAGATCAATGGCACATGATTGCCGACGAGAGGATTTTCTCGGGGCAGAAGATCCAACTCCATGAGAAAACCGGGCTTTGTAATCAACTGAATCGGCCTAGAAAGACTGCCTGCGATCGCTTTAGGGCTTAAAAAATAATCGAACGATCCTGATTTTTCCGTTGGTTCTTAATCTTGGCTGTGATCAAGAGTAATTTAGATACGTTTGCCCCGTTTGCAGACCAACCTGCTTGGCGAGAAAAGCTTGCTCAACTCGGAGTTGGTATCACACCAATAACGTACAAGAAACTACAAACTTCAGCGTTGGGCGATGCTATACAAGTGGTAGTTAGAGACACATATTTGTGTTTTATCTCATTAGGTACAGGACATAAATATCACAATATCATCCCTTGGCTAGATTATACTTTATCTAGCTAGATTTAGTCTAGATTAAACTTCCTCTAAATAATTTAATTTAGGACTATAGGACTCCTATTTTATTTTTGAACAAATTAAGTACTAATCGAAAAGGCTTATTCCCTACTCCCCACTCCCTATTCCCTACTCCCAGCCTACGCAAGTCAGTTCAATAATCAAAGCGGATTACTATAGTTGAGATTTCAATACTTTAAGAAATAAAAAATTTTAATTTTAAAAGTGAGGACAAAATGTTTGCCAGATCGGTCGTGTCAGTTTGTGGACTGGAGAATGCCGACACTTCCAGGTTGAAGCAAGAAGAAAATGTGAGCAATTGTTAGCATTTTTGGAGCGGATACATGAATAAGCTAAAAATCTTTTAATTTGCATCCTTAAAAAAATGAATCTCTTGTGGGGTGGGCATCTTGCCCGCCCTAATTGTGCAAAATAAATGCGCGATAGCTTAACTCTTGGCATCAAATTGAGGTGAACAGATAGCCTTGAATAAATTGAGGAAATTAAAAATATCTCACGGTAAACCCTATCTAAGTTAAAACAACCTATGAGCCAGTCAAATAGTTCAACAAACAATGATTCAACTACCACCAGCAACGCCACAGCAGCAGAATCTCGTAAGACAAAAAAAGCGGCAGCAAAGATTACAACTAAGTATGCTGAGGAAATGGCACCTGAAAAAATCGTTGTAGATGAGCCACCGCCTAAACCAAACTATCCTCGCTACCGAGTTCACCCAGGACAGCCCATTACCTTGGCTAATTTCGATCCAAATACCTACGAGAATTACAAGAAAAAGAAGCACATTGAGGAAGAACTGGAAAAGCAGCGTCAACGGTTGCAAAATTTGCAAGAACGGTTATATGCTGAACACCAACGTAGTTTGCTAATTGTGCTGCAAGCGATGGACACCGGGGGTAAAGATGGTACCATCAAACATGTATTCGGTGGTCTGAACCCACAAGGCTGTCAGGTTTGGTCATTCAAAAAGCCCAGCGATGAAGAATTAAGCCATGATTTTCTTTGGCGCTACCACCAACGGGCACCACAAAGGGGAATGATTAGCATCTTCAATCGCTCTCATTACGAAGATGTGTTAATTGTGCGAGTCAAACAGCTAGTACCGGAGGATCTTTGGCGCGATCGCTATCAGTTGATTAATGAGTTTGAGCATATGCTAACGCTCAACAACATTGCTGTTATCAAGTTTTTTCTTCACATTTCTAAAGACGAACAAAAACGGCGCTTGGAAAGTCGGCTAGAAGATCCAGATAAGCATTGGAAGTTTTCCAGCAACGACTTAAAAGAGCGGGTGCTGTGGGATGACTACCAAGAGGCATTTGAGGACATGATTAACAATTGCTCGACTGCTCATGCTCCCTGGTATATCATACCTGCAAATAACAAATGGTATCGTAACTTGGTAGTAGCTCGAACGATCGCAGATACTCTAGAGGCTATGAACCCGCAATTTCCACCAGCAGAAAATGGTTTAGAAAATATTGTGGTTCCAGATTAAAGCAATAATTTACCTAACTTAACCTTTCAATTAACCCCAATGTGAAAGCGATCGCCATTTACAGCAGATTGCAGGTTTATGAAGTACAGTAGCAACAGTCTATAAACCAGTTTTAGCGATGCCTACGGCAGGCGGGTACGCCATCGCATATCATAAACAATTGCGACAAAAGAGCTTGGTCATGTCATAACCAAGCTCTTAGCTATCTCAATCAATCATTGGAGGTAGACACACTAGGCAGCAGGTTGTTCCAGATTAACTTTGACAACTTTGTTCTTTTCAAGCTCAGTTTTAGGCAGTGTCAGATTCAAGATGCCGTCTTTATAATCTGCGGTGACATTGGTATTTTGAACCCTAGCAGATAGAGGAATTACACGTTGGAATTTACCATAGTAGAATTCACTCTTGGTAGTACCCTTTTCTTCAGTTTTAGTTTCAGACTTGCGCTCACCGCTAATATGAACAGCATCTTCGGTGACTTGAATATCCAAGTCTTTAGCTGACAGTCCTGGCAATTCTAGCTTGAGATGAATAGCATCTTCAGTTTCTTGTAGTTCAGCAGCCGGAACTCTGATCAAGCCTTTTTCAAAGCGTGCAGATGGTACTCTGGTATCTCCAAGTAAGCCGTTGATGTGACGTTCTAAAGTGTTCAATTCTTGCCAGGGGTTGTAACGACGAACTAGCATATTAATTTATTCCTCGTATCAGTAATAGTTTTTTGCTCAACCAACTTTGGATTTAATTCCTTGCTTTGATTTCCATATTATTGAGAAATAACAAGCTGGTAAATTCGGTTATTATCACCAAGTATTTGATGATTGCCGCACAAAATTAAACCTCAAATAAGATTACGGTTTACTCTAATTTCGCAGTTCGGTAAACCAGAATAAAAACTATTGATATCAATAATAATCAACTAATAAATCTGCTGTTGAAGTCGAATAAAACAGAAATGCGGCAAGTGAGCTGCAAAACGGGCTTTCAAATGATTTTGGTGATTATCTCACGTTTTCAGGACTTACGCAAAATCATGAAAAAACGAACCGCAAAGGAGAGGCAGCGCGGTCTTGGGGAGCCAGTGCGTTGGGCGGCTTCGCCGACTTGTTCGCGTAGCGTCTCCCCTTGGGAGAAGCATCTGGCGTGGTCTCCCCCATGAGCGACTACCGTCGCAAAGGACACAAAGGAATAAGGTTTCAGAGAGTTATTGCGTAAGTCCTAGTTTTATTGATGCCCAACGTCAGTTGGCATCAATAAAACCTCTTCACATGTTCGGACAACCTGGCATATTATCTCCAAGCAGCAACCGGGCTAGGCTAGGTAATGCTTCACCATAGGTAGGATGAATATGAACTGACCGTTCTAACAACTGCCAGGTTGCTCCCGCTTCGATCAGATCCAGAAAAACATGCACTAGTTCAGCCGTTTCGTACCCCACCAGGGTAGCTCCTAAGATTTTGTCGGTGTCGCTGTCGATCACCATGCGGTAAAACCCCAAGTCATGTCCCCACTCGATCGCACGAGCAATTTGGCTCATGGGTAACGTCACAGCACGCGCGTTGATGCCGTGCTTCTGAGCCTGTTCTAACGTCATCCCCACTCGCCCAACCTGAGGTTCTGTGTAGATAGCATAGCCAAGGACGCGATCGCTCCGCGTCCGATTTTCTCCACACAAAATTGCCTTTAAGCGGCGATAGTCCTCCCACGACACATGTGTAAAGGCAGGCTGTTTGGCGGCATCTCCGATCGCATAGACTCCAGAACAGGTCGTGTGGAACTGGTCGTTAATTTTGATAAACCCCTGATCATCTAGCTCAATTCCACTCTTCGCTGCATTTAATGCACCTGTATTTGGTTTGCGTCCAATTACAACCAGCAACGCCTCTGCTTGGAGTTGCTCACCACTGCTTAATGTCAAGCTAAACAAATCATTATAGTGTGCGACCTGATTTACATTCACCCCAAACTGAAGCCCAATCCCATCCTGCTTTAATGATTCTGCTAAGACCAAGCTGACATCAGTTTCTTCTCGATCAAGGACGCGATCGCCCCGCACAATTAAGTGGGTCTGACTGCCCAAACGCGCTAGTCCCTGCCCCAGTTCTAATCCAATATAGCCAGCCCCAATTACCAGTAACCGGGGTGGTAATGCTTTTAAGTCAAAGAAGTTGCGGTTGGTCAGGTAGGGAGTCCCTGCAAGACCCGGAATATCAGGAATCAGCGATGACGTGCCAGTGTTGACGATCACAATTGGAGCCTGAACAGTGACATCACCCCCTCTAACGGTACGTTCACCAACAAAAGAAGCTTCAGCGCAAACGATTTTGACGCCTGCATCATCCAATCGCTTGTGAATACCTTGGTTAAAGCTGTTACGGATTCCCTGTACTCGCTCCATGACGGCGGGAAAATCAACCTCAACTTCCGTGTGGATGCCTAATTTCTTTGCCTGACGGGCACGCCCTGCTGCATGAGCTGCTGCCAAAAATGCTTTGGAAGGAGTGCAACCATAATTGATGCAACTGCCGCCTAAAGCATCCCGCTCAAACAAGACCACCTTGCGACCCGATGAAGCAAAATCAGTTGCCAGTGGAATGCCTCCTTGACCGCTCCCAATCACAATGACATCTGCTGTTTCCATCAGTGCTGGACTCCTTAAGAATAGTTTGCTTTTATAAGATTCTCACACTCCAGGTTAAAGATTTTTCACGCATGATTGTATGTAGGATTTTTTGTGATAATTTATTTCTTGGAAGTCCCAAAAAGGAAAACTAAGTAGACTTTGCTCGTAATCGAACCCTACCCAAATGGTTGCCCCAACGTTACCCACATTTCCTTATTAAAGGGCGACTTCCACTTTTGAATTAGCCTGATGCGGGGACGCAAAGAGATTTTAGTAATCAGCGATGCCTACGCCCAAACTTGGGATAAAGCGATCGCTTGTATGATTTTATGATCATGGTGCGATCGCTATCGAGCGTCAAAGATCGTCATAGCGATCGCTGATTAGAGCTTGTTTTACTTCCCAGTTCTGACTAATACTAGCCATAAACTTTCACTGCCGTTGACGCAGCAATATTACCTTGTGTAGGTTGGTTGTTTATTTGCTCAATGGCTTGTGCAACTAAATTTATTTATGGAAAATAAAAAAATTTATTTCGAGACACGTAGTGCAAGAAATAAGCTAAAAATCTTTTAATTTGCATCCTCAAAAAAATGAATCTCTTGTGGGGTAGGCATGTTGCCCGCCCTAGTTGTGCAAATTAAATGCGCGACAGCTTACTACGTCAGTTGACTCAGAGCAACTAAATTTATTTATGGTTACTGAGCTTGTCGAAGTATGGGGTTCAAAATTTTTGACTTTTGACTTCCCCAAAGGGGCTGACTGAGGGTTGCAAACGGTAACAAACCAGGAGTATTTAAAAATATCTCGCTGGGTTGCTCCCAAAAACAAATAACTCCAAATTCATAACGGGTATTTTCTAAAACAAAAGCTGAATGCTTACCTAATTCGGATGTGGTGGGTTGCAGGTAAATGACAACTTGATGCATCCGCTTTTGAGGAAATCTGCGATACACCCTTAACCGATAATCATTTACAAAAAGCGTAATAAAAAAAGGAGCCTGACTCAGACTCCTTAATAAAAAACTAGTAATAAAATTGTGACTACTTAACAGTCACCTTACCGCCAGCTTCTTCGATGCGCTTCTTAGCATCTTCGGCAGCATCCTTAGCAATACCTTCTTTAACTGCCTTGGGCGCAGCTTCCACCAAGTCTTTCGCTTCTTTGAGGCCCAAACCGGTCAATTCCCGGACAATCTTCAGCACGGCAATCTTCTTATCAGCTGGGACTGATTCGAGAACCACTTCAAACTCGGTTTGCTCAACAACTTCCTCAGCAGGAGCAGCAGCAGCGCCAGGGCCTGCGAACGCTACGCCAACGGGTGCAGCAGCACTTACGCCAAAAGCTTCTTCAATTTGCTTAACTAACTCAGAAGCTTCCAATAAAGACAGAGATTTGAGCTGTTCTAAAATTTGATCGGTTGCAGTAGACATTGATATAACTCCTGTAATTTTGATTATTTATTTGTCATCGGTCATTGGTCTTTAACTATAGACTCTTGAACGGCAGTTGCTCCACTTGGGGAGACCCCAAGACCACACTGCCTCCTCTTGACTGATGAACCACGAAGTCTATTCAGCAGGACTTTCGGTGCTGCTATCTTGTACAGCAGTGGTTTCAGTACTGCTATCTTGTACAGCAGGACTTTCGATGCTGCTATCTTGTACAGCAACGCTTTCAGTGCTGCCACCACTTTGCTCTTGGTCGGCCACAGCCTGCAAAGCACGAGCCAGTGAACCAGGAACTTCGTTGATACCCACAGCAATCTTGGTAGCCAAGGAATTGATAGCTCCAGCAATTTGGGCTATGAGTTGTTCCTTAGATGGCAAGTCTCCCAGTACCTTAACATCAGGTTCTTTAAGTAGGCGACCTTCCAATACACCACCGCGAAGTTCTGTCTTCTTGGTGACTTTTTGGAATTCTTGGTATGCCTTAATTGCCGATGAAAAATCTTCTTTTACCAGCAAAAAGGCGGAAGCACCGTTGAGCAATTCCGACAGTGGCTGCCATTTTTCATCATCTTTAATGGCAATGCCCATTAAAGTGTTCTTCGTCACCTTACAAACGGTACCACTAGGACGCAGCCGCCGCCGTAAGTCTGTGATTTCTGAAACTGTTAGCCCCTGATAGTCAATTACCAGTGCCAGAGTTGACTCACTCAAAGTTACTTTGAGGTCAGCTACTATCTCTTTTTTATTTTCTAGTGTTCTACCCATTCCAATCTCACCTCCTTAAAATAATCGGTGATTTCCGTACTTGTGCGCTTTTCTAAACCTGAACCCAAACAACAAACCCCAGCTAACTTAGCCGGGGTTGAGTAGTAAGACTCCTGATGCCATAGTTATCACACCTGTATGGGTGGTAATTCTGACAATTAGAGTTTTAACCTCGGCAGGATATTAAGCTATTAGCACCTGCTGTCTCCGGCTTTGCCTATTTAGTTTAAAGTTTGGAGGGAGTTAGTAGTTAGGAGTTAGGAATAAAACTCATAACTCATAACTCATAACTCTTAATTCCTAACTCTTAGTTACGCTACTTCGCTCAGTTTCAAATCTCGTAGGGCGCTGATATCAATTTTAATTGATGGCCCCATAGTGGCTGCCACATAAAATGTGCGCCAATAACGACCTTTAGCTCCTGAAGGACGGTTACGGTCAATCGTCTCCTGCAATGCCTTCAGGTTGATTAACAAATCTTCAGGCGAGAAGGTTGCCTTACCAAACATAACATGGACAATACCAGTTCGATCAGCTCGGAATTCTAATTTACCAGCTTTGAATTCTGCGATCGCACCTGCTAAATCAAATGTCACGGTTCCACCCTTGGGCGATGGCATCAAACCACGCGGCCCAAGCAACTTACCCAGCCTTGCCACCTGTGGCATCACATCCGGTGTGGCAATCAGCTTGTCAAAATCCAGTCTACCTTTCTGGATTTCGTCAATCAGTTCTTCTGATCCGACTAGATCAGCACCAGCGTTGCTTGCTTCGTTTACCTTTTCGCCTCTGGCTATCACCGCCACCCGGACGATTTGTCCTGTACCTTTGGGCAGTGCTACCGTTGTCCGCAACTGTTGGTCTGTATACTTGGGGTCAATTCCCAGGCGGATATGTGCTTCAGCAGCTTCGGTAAATTTAGCTGTTGCTGTGTCTTTGAGAAGGGCTAAAGCCTCTAGAGGCTGATAGTCCTTATCTTCTACTTTTGCTTGCAGGGTCTGTAAACGACGCGATATTTTTGGCATTTTTTTCTCCTGGGGTAATTCCGAAGTTTCGCTTCTCCCCCAATACAATTTTGGATTTGAGATTTTGGAGTAGGAAGTTAGGAATGAGGAGTTACTAATTTAAAACTCATAACTCATAACTCATAACTTTTTAGTCTGTGACTGTTACGCCCATATTTTTAGCCGTTCCTGCCACAATCTTCATTGCCGCGTCTATGTCGTTAGCATTGAGATCGGGAAGTTTCGTTTGAGCTATTTCTTGCAGTTGTGCTTTGGTAATTGAACCAACCTTCTTTTTGTTGGGTTCATTCGAGCCTTTTTCAACTTTCGCCGCCTTCCGAATCAGCACTGATGCTGGTGGCGTCTTGAGTACAAATGTGAAACTCCGGTCTTCAAAAACCGAAATTTCTACAGGTATCACCATTCCAGCTTGATCTGCTGTTTTGGCGTTGTACTCTTTGCAGAACATCATGATGTTGACGCCATGTTGACCCAATGCGGGCCCCACTGGCGGTGCTGGGTTGGCTTTTCCAGCATTCAGGGCCAGCTTAATGACCGCTACTATTTTCTTCGCCATTTGTATTTAGCTCTGTTTCTCTACCTGATTAAATTCCAATTCTACTGGTGTATCCCTGCCGAAAATTGAGAGCAAGGCTTTAAGCTTACTCCGCTCTGGAGAGACTTCAATCACCTCGCCTTCAAAGTCTTTAAATGGACCAGAAAGCACCATTATCTTATCACCAGTAGCCATGTCAATTTTGAGAACCGGCTCCTGTTCGCTGGTTTGTTTGAATATGCGTTCGACTTCTGAAGAACTCAATGGTATGGGGTTGACATGACCTCGACCCTTACTGCTACCACGTTTTTGTTCTGAACCCACAAAATTAATTACATGGGAGGTGTTTCGTACCACCTGCCAGGTATCATCATCCATCATCATCCGCACCAGCACATAGCCAGGGAAAACTTTTTCTTCTGTATGCTGGCGACTGCCATCTTTGCGGATTTTCACCGCTGGGGTCTGCGGAATTTCTACCTGGACAATTTTGTCAGCTACATCAAAAGTTTGAATGCGTTGCTCTAAGTTAGTCTTTACACGCTTTTCACAGCCTGAGGCTACTTGCACGGCATACCAGCGTGTTTCTTTTGACGCTGCTTCTGCTGTTTCTGCTGTTTCCTCCGACTGCAACGTTGAGTTGCGAGGTTCGTTTGTTGCAAAAGTCATCAGAACACCTGTTTTGCTGCCCAACCAAACAATCCATCAACCAAGTATATCAAAGATGCGGAGAGTGCCACCATTAGCAACACAGCCGCGGATTCGCTGACTATCTGTTTCCGACTGGGCCAAACTACTTTTTCAAGTTCTTCTTTGATTCCCTGGATGAAGTTGCCCAAGCTAAACCCATTTGTATTTTCTGGCAATTCGGCTTCAGTTTTTTTGGCCACGACCCTTTATCCCCCGTTTGTACTCAATTTTGGATTTTGGATTTTGGATTTACCCTACGCCTTAAGGCATAAACGCTTAATTTTAGATTTTCAGTTGTCGATTTTAAATTTCTTCTCAATCCCTTCTCTCAAGGAGAGACGGTGCGCCTAGCTTGTTTCTCCGTGGGGGTATGGGTGACGCTCCTACGTTGCTAACGCTGCGGTAACAGCAGTTGTTCATGGGGGAAACCATGCCAGATGTTTTAGGTCGGCGCAGCCGACGGCAGTTGCTTTAAGTCGGTAAACCCGCCCAACACACTGCCTTCCCAACGCACTGGCTCCCCAATACCACACTGCTTCACCAAAATCCAAAATCTAAAATTCGGTTATCCTGGTTTGCAGTTTCGACTTTATTTCACTTACTGAAAGTAAAACAACTGCAAATACAATAGGTTTACCCGAAATTATTAGCGCTAACTGCTAATATAGCAGCTGCGTAATTATTTCGGGCTTTGTTTTTTGCTTTTGAGCGCGCCCTGGAGGACTTGAACCCCCGACATCAGGTTTTGGAGACCTGCGTTCTACCAACTGAACTAAGAGCGCACAAGCTGTTTTTGATTCAGTCATTGCGCTGAACTAAATTTCAGTTTAACGCAATACGCGATTTCTATCATACCTCAATTTTATCGGGGAAACAAGTCAGCGGCAGATGCCGCTTGAGGCTTGAGATTTCTCCCATAATGATTGAAGGACGAATCACAAAGGGCGGTCAAACCGTTGCTTGATCCGGGTTGCCTTACCTACGCGATCGCGGAGATAATATAGTTTAGCACGGCGTACTTTACCGCGACGTAATACCTTGATGCTGTCAATCCGGGGAGAATGCAACAGAAATACCCGCTCAACGCCTACGCCTTGAAAAACCTTACGGACTGTAATAGTTTCATTGATGCCACCATTGCGCTTGGCAATCACTACTCCCTCGTAGGGTTGTACGCGGTATTTTTCGCCTTCCTTGATTTTCACTCCCACTTTTACTGTGTCGCCCACATAAATGTCGGGCAGATTCGATTTGATCTGTTCCGCTTCAATGGAGCGGATAATCTCTTGAGCGCTCATAGTCTTTCTGTCTGCTTAAAAAACTCACGATCATCAATCATAAATCGATAATCCTATTTCAGTCTACTTGTTGGGATTGATAATTTTACTGATACAACAGCCTAGATATCAAAGCTATATTGCAGAATGCTGTACCACAGCGGTGAAATTCATGAAATTTAGCGTCGTCATCACTACCTATAATCGCTTGAACTTGCTGCAAAGAGCAATTGACTCGGCTCGTAACCAAACAATCGAGTGCGAAGTGGTTATTGCCGACGACTGTTCATCTGATGACACTCAAACATATCTCAAAAGCTTAGGGGACAATGTTGTCTACCATCGTAACGAAGTGAACCTTGGTCATGCCGCAACGGTAAATGCTGGAGTTGCCAAAGCTAGTGGCGACTGGATTAAGTTTTTAGATGATGACGACTATTTAGCTTTCAACTGCATAGAAGAGATGGTTAAGGCGATCGCACTTCGTCCCGATGCTGTAATCTGTTCTTGTGTCGCGGCTCAGGTGGATGGGAATGGAGTTGAACTCAGTCGCACCCCCCAAGTTGGCCCCGGGTTAGCTTTTTATGTCCCACAAGCCGATATTCACTACGGTATGCTCTTAGAGCTTGTACCCTTTGGCACACCTGTACAAGTAGCTTGCCGGCGTGATGTTTTCCTACAAACTGGTGGTTGGGACTCCACACTCGATGCTAACTGTGATGACATCGATTCCTGGATTCGGATTGCCCAGTTTGGCGATGCTATTTTCTTCAACCAGTGTCTTGCTTACCGGACTATCTGGCCCGGTGGGTATAATCAAAAGTTTTCTTTGTCTCGGCGGTTGGCTACAAATATTTTGATGAAGGAGAAAATTTACGCCTTGGTTAATGAGCAACATCGCTCAAATATTCCTGTCTTTCAGGATATAAAAAATTACCTGAAACTCCATTGGATTTTAGTAGCACTCAAACAAAACAATCTCAAGAGTTTTATTTCGATGATTGAGCCATCTATACTTTCTCCTCAGTCTTGGAAGTTTTTGCTAACTGCTGTTTTCTCACGCCGCTCTCAGGGAAACAATTCTCAGGTTCGCAAACTTGTGTTAATTGAGTCGTAATTTTTTAACCCTGATTCTGCACCCAGAACTGTCACACCGCAATTAAATGGAACTATCTAGTACAGAAGAACTAACTTGCGTGAGAGTTTATAGCATTTTCTAGTCTAGTGAGGTACAGTAACAACAATGAGTAAACCAACCACGGATAT
>NZ_JAQYWQ010000010.1 GCF_029379315.1 Nostoc sp. S13 | reverse complement strand
GACATACAACGGGAAGAGTATCTCTATCTTATATTTAATTAAGTTGACCTACTTATAGGTTTATATTCTCAGTATTTACCTAACATAGTCAGATTAATATTTATTGCTGAACATATACACCTATTTATTTACAGAAGCGACTTCATCAAACTCAGGTTTTATTAAAATTTCATATACTTTCTGCTTTAGTTCGTTAAATATAGTTCAGTAAGATCCCTCTTTTAATAACAAGTTAAATATAAATAAAATATTAATAGTTGTACTGGCTTAGTCGATGAAAAAACCTCAATTCTTCCAGGTATATCTATTTTCCATCTCTCTAGAAGAGTGATTCAGTAGTCTTAAAATAACCGCTATCTTTTTACGAAAGAGAAGTTTACATTCTCCTTGCCTTGTAGGAAAAGTGATTGAGTAAGTTCGGTTGCTGTTAGTGAATTGATGTACTAAGCCTTAGTAGTCTATTGATTTATAAATCGCTGTTATCAGGTTTTATTGGACAACAGCGTCATGATTTATCTTGGGAAATTGCGGTTTTATTTACAACTTAGAACAAACACAACTTCTTTAAGATTTGAATATTTCTCAACCCATTTTATCATTACCAATCGCCATGCAACAATATATTTCTCGTTTGCTCATAGTGGTATTAGGAACAAGTTTGACTTTCATCGTTACTCCATGTCAAGCTGAAACTCCGGTAAAAACCAACAGTCAAAATACTGATAATATTAGTTCTCTATCTTCAAATTCACCTTCTACTATCCAATTGAGTGATTTTGCCAATACTACTAATAGCAAACCACCTATTCTCGCTGAAGCAGCTAAGAACTCTTCTGCTGCTAATGCCAATATAACTGCAACTAAGCCTCAGTCAAGGATTCCTATATTTAGCAGAATTTTTCCTACACCTTCGATGCGGCAATAATTCGCTGCTAAACATTTAGTTTAGTTGCTTACGCTAATAGGGATCTGCATCAATACATGATATACGACATTACTTAGTGAAAATACTACCCCAGTTAGAGAGATCCTAATTGTTCTCTCTTTTTGTGGTGGGACGAATATCATCTATAGCGGTTCTCCTTTGTATGCAATATACTTTGATCTCTCTCCTTTTAGGAGAGAGGCTTTGAGTGTTACTCCCCAACGGTTGTAGGCGAGCCAGTCGCTCAGAGGGGGTTTCCCTATGAGGAACTGGCGTAAAGGGCTTGTTTTTGTTACGTCTATATTGGACTCAACTGAGAACCACTATATATGTGAGACATACCCTGATTTGATTTATGCTTGCAGTTGGCAGAGCAGTAAACCAAACCATTGATTTGGATCTGTCCACACATGAAGAGGTAATAAACCCTCTGCGGTGAGTTGCTGCTTGATAGTATTAAGGTGAAATTTGCGAGAAATTTCGGTGAGGATAGTCTCACCTAGTCCAAAATTAACCTTGAGGTTAAGAGCGCGTAATTCTACAATTTGCGATCGCAGGCTGCGTAAATGCATTTCTATTTGATGCTCACTTTCATTGTAAAATGCCCAGTGTTCAAACTGCGTGGTGTCAAAATTACCCTCAAACTGCTGATTTAAATGCTCCAGCATATTTAGGTTAAATGCTGCCGTCACTCCTTGGCTGTCGTTATAAGCTGGTTCAAAAATCTGTTTTGGCTTTCGTAAATCTATTCCCAACAAGAAATACTCACCTATTTGTAGGGCTTCTGTAATTTGAGAGAAGAACACATCACACTCATCAGGTGTAAGATTACCTAAAGTGCTACCAATAAAACAAATCATCCGACTGGGTAATTGCGTTGGTAAGAGTTGTGCAAGGGCCAATTCATAAGTTCCCGCTAGTGCATAAACTTGCAGTGAGGGATAATCTTCCAATAACTGTTTGGCGCTACTTTCCAACATACCTGCAGACACATCAATTGGTAAGTAGTGCAGGGGATAGCCTAGCTGTTGGTAGGCATCTAGTAAAATGCGGGTTTTGCTAGAACTGCCACTACCAAGTTCTACCAATTCACAAGCACCAGTTATCTTGGCAATTTCACTAGCAAACTGCTGTAAAATGCTTGTTTCTGTGCGTGTAAGGTAATATTCTGGTAAATCACAGATTTGCTCAAACAAATTAGAACCACGGTCATCATAAAAGTAACAGGGGGGTAGAGATTTAGGTATTTGAGTTAATCCCTTAATCACATCGCTCCCAGCACTAGCTGCAACTACTTGAGTTGCTCCTAGCAAACGCTCTATCTGCAAGCGTTTTTCAACGCTGTTTTGAGAAGTAAGATTGCTGGTAACAGCTTTAGATATCGACATGAAACCTCCGTTTGCTTGGCGTAATAGGCTACCTTTGATGGCAGACCTTTACCCCAATCAGTGAAACACATAGTCATAGCTAATAAAATCATGCCTGAGCAATATTGCTCAAGCTTTAGAGCTATTTTTAGGAATTTACCTATTCAAATGACAGCAAGTAAGCGCTTAAGTACTATTGCTAACCTCTTTCACACTAGATTTGTTCAATTTGGATCTCACAGTCTGCTGCCACACTAATGATGCTATTTTCTGGGCAAGCAATCCAATTACCTATAAATAGAGGTTCGGATGCAATAATTATGGATTTTGGGAAAGTCGGATCATCTCGAATCCAGTAAAGAGATGGAGGCGGTGAAGTGGTAGCAAAACGAGAGGCTATTAAACAATGTCCTTCACTAAAAATTATATTGAGTGAGGCTTCTACTTGATAGCGTTTTGCCATCTCTAAAAGCGTTAATAATGTGATACGTAAAGCATATTCTGGAGGTCGATGTTTGTTAATTTGAATTTGTGAAAGTAACAATGCGAAAATGTGTTCAGAGTCAGTACTGCCATTAATTTTTACGAAAAAATCTTGAGGTATGAATAATATTATAAATGTAAAATTTTTTGCTGTTATTTATTAATCTGCCTGTTATTTTATATGCTTGTTTGTATTTATAGCTTCTGTAATATTACGGAAATAAGTTTTATTAATTTGGCAATTTTGTTGAAAAATATTGTTGTTGCTTAATTATTACTTTTTATGCTTCATCCTCCCTAACCCTCCTTAAAAAGGCTTATTAACTTTTCCAACAAACAAGAACCAGATAATTTGATCCAAAAATCGTCTCTGTGGTTTCACTAATGCCAATTTACCGACTCATCTGCTAAAGATTTGAAAGGTTTACTGTTATATAAGAAATGCTTGCTAGAGTCTGGAGTGCATCAATTGTGGGCATCGATGCCGTCAAAGTAGGTGTAGAAGTCGATGTGTCAGGGGGATTGCCGGGAATTGTTGTCTTGGGACTGCCAGATTCAGCGATTCAAGAATCAAGAGAAAGAGTCAAAGCAACGCTGAAGAATGCAGGTTTTGCCTTTCCCATGCGAAAAATTGTGATCAATTTAACCCCAGCAGATTTACGCAAAGAAGGCCCCTGTTTTGATTTACCTATTAGTGTGGGAATTTTGGCGGCTTCTGAGCAAGTTAGCGCTGATTTGTTGGGGGATTATCTATTTTTGGGCGAAGTCTCTCTGGATGGCAGTTTGCGTCCGGTGGCTGGTGTCTTACCGATCGCAGCAGCAGCCCAAAAGATGGGAATTGCAGGTTTAGTTATCCCTGCTGATAATGCCCAAGAAGCGGCAGTGGTTGAAGGCTTGGCTGTTTACGGCTGCAAACATCTGTCTGATGTGGTGGATTTTTTAAATAATCCGGGGCGTTACAAACCTGTGCAGATGGATGGCACAACGGAGATAGCAACAGTATCCTACCCTGGCGCAGATTTGCATGATGTCAAAGGACAAGCTCATGCCCGTCGGGCTTTAGAAATTGCTGCTGCTGGTGGGCATAATTTAATTTTTGTCGGGCCGCCTGGTAGTGGGAAAACCATGTTAGCGCGGCGCTTACCAGGAATTTTGCCGCCCCTGAGTTTTGCCGAATCTTTAGAAGTGACTCGCATCCATTCGGTGGCTGGTTTATTGAAAAATCGGGGTTCATTGGTACGCGATCGCCCTTTTCGCAGTCCCCACCACTCGGCATCTGGGCCTTCTCTTGTCGGTGGTGGTAGCTTCCCTCGTCCTGGAGAAATATCATTATCTCACAGAGGCGTGCTTTTTTTGGATGAACTCACGGAATTTAAACGAGATGTTTTAGAATTTCTGCGTCAACCTTTAGAAGATGGGTATGTAACGATTTCCCGCACCAAACTATCGGTAATGTTTCCCGCACAGTTTACTTTAGTGGCGAGTACCAATCCCTGTCCCTGCGGTTACTATGGCGATACCATTCAACAATGTACTTGTTCTCCCCGTCAACGTGAGCAATATTGGGCAAAACTTTCTGGGCCGTTGATGGATCGAATTGATTTACAAGTTGCGGTAAATCGCTTAAAACCAGAAGAAATTACTCAACAACCTACCGGAGAAGCATCAACATCAGTACGGGAACGGGTGCAACAAGCAAGCGATCGCGCAATTACCCGCTTTCAAGAAGAACCAAATCTGCGCTGCAATGCCCACATGCAGAGTCCTCATCTCCAGAAATGGTGCAAGCTAGATGATGCTAGTCGCAATTTATTAGAAGTAGCAATTAGAAAATTAGGTTTATCCGCAAGAGCAAGCGATCGCGTTCTCAAAGTAGGGCGGACGATTGCAGATTTAGCGGCAGAAGATGAGCTAAAAACCAATCATGTCGCGGAAGCGATTCAGTATCGCACAATCGATAGAATGCAGTAGAAATCTTATGATGATGGCTTAAGTTGGCTCACTATCTCCTTGATGGCTACCATAAAATGTATGCCGCAGCACAGCAAAATGCGCCCCTGATTTTAGTTTCGTTCTTGGCAGTTGATGAAAGCCTTGCATCTGAAGACGAAATTAAGTCGGCTCTGGCTGCTCTTACTCCATAACTGGCTCTGGTAGGCAGGGGGAAGCAAGTTGAGTCTTTGGATTCTCGATACTGATAGCGTTTCTCTTTTCCACAAAGGAAATTTAGAAATTGCTCGTCGCCTAAACATTGTTGACGCTAGCGAAGTAGCGATTACAATTGTCACTGTCGAGGAACAACTTCGTAGGCGATTTCAAGTCATTCGACGAGCATCTGCTAATGATTTTGTTTCGGCTTATGAGAAACTACAGGTGACATTTGATAGTTTCAAAAGCTTGAATGTTTTAAGATTTACTCCTGAACCACAAGAATTATATACGAATCTAATCAATCAAAAGATTAAAGCTGGTCGGCAAGATTTACGGATTACTGCAATCGCTCTTTCGGTAAGTGGAATTTTGGTTACACGAAACAACCGAGACTTTTGTCAAGTACCAAATCTAGTTTTGGATAATTGGACTTTATAAAGCCGTAGAGGCAGGAGAGATTAACTGACCAATACGCTTGAGAATTTGCAAAACGGCATACAATTCCTTCGCGGATGCAAACGGAGCGAAGACCCTTGACAAATCGTATTCTGGTGTACTTGTTTGCGTCACTTTCACAAATAAAATATCGTCTCCATTCGTCACCATCCCAAACACAGGTTTACTGGGGTTGGGGTTAGCTATCATATAAGCTAGGGCTTGCGGTACAGCCGACCAAACTGACAGCGTGGTTTTTTTCGACTCTAACACCATCACCCACAACTGCTCTTGTAGCACTAAAACGTCAATCCGTCCGCGCAGTATTTCTTCGCCATCATCCAGCACTAGTTCCACGGATGATTCAGCCTTAATTCTGAAAGGAGGATCGTAAAATCCTGAGAGTGCAAGTATTGGTGACACCAACAACAATATGACTGTCCCTTCTAGTAAATTACCTCCGGCACGGTGATAGAGATACCTGCGCCGCACGACATCCATACATGCTTTTTCCGCTTCCGTAATTTCAGACAATCCCTCATACCACTCTGGGAAAAACTCCTCGTCTTCAACACGGACAAAACCGAATCGATTTTCTGCATCCTGAAGAGTGGTAATCGCTTCTGTAATTGCTGCCGTCTGTGTCATTGCTTTTAGGTAACAGTTGCTTTGTTATATTGTCAACTTCAGCACATCTTTATTATCGCCAATTGGCGCGTCACCGAATAGCCCGCACTTCTCTAGGAGAGGCTGCGCGTAGCTTAGCTTTTGAGTAGGGGTACGGCAAGCTCAGTGACCATCGTAGACTATTCTATATGAGTCTACCCTAAAGACAAGGGTTTAGAGAAAACTGCTTGTACTGTACTAAAGTGCAAGTTACTAAAGTCTAATTTATGATTGTATTTCAATCAGATTTTTTATTAATCTAAAATCTCCATTAAGAAACATTTTTTTAATGATTAAAACTAGTAGAATAAGAAATAAAAATAATAGTTTCTCTGCAAGCAAAAACAAATAAAGTTAATTAGTGAAATTTCTCATTAGCAATTTATCATTAATAGTTACCAAAAAGCTGGAAAATACTTATGGTTCAAACTTGGCTGTGGATTGGTGTCATCAGTATGACACTGGGTTGTGCTTTTTTCGGAGTAGGCGCACACAATGGTAAAAATGAACGTTGGAAAATACTGTATACACTTAATTTTTTCATTTGCTTGATTGCTAGTGGGCTGTACTTAGCAATGGCACTCGGTCAAGGAGTTAACATCATCAATGATCGTCCAACTTATTGGGTGCGATTTGTCACTTGGTTTTGCTCAACGCCGTTGTTGTTGTTGGATCTGACTTTCTTGGGAAGAACGAGCCTGCTGATTACAGGTAGCTTGTTAGGAGCAAACGCCTATATGCTTGCTACTGGCTTCCTGGCCACAGTTACACCTAAGCCGATCAGCTATATCTGGTATATTGTGAGTTGTGGTGCTTACGTGGCGGTTTTCTACTTATTAGTGAAGCCCTACCGGATCGAAGCAGAACGCAAACATCCCAGATCCAAGCAAGCATTCCGCAAGCTGGTAACTGTGCATCTGGTGCTGTGGACACTCTATCCAATTGTGTGGATTCTTAGTCCAGAAGGGTTTAACGCTTTGGGTCAAGGTGGGGAAACAATGGGTTATACGCTACTAGATATTGCCTCTAAAGTCGGGTTTGGTTTTCTATCGTTAAACACCCTAGGTAATTTAGAACAGGCAGGAGAATCGATTACTGAATCGGAACCGTTATATGAGTAAGTATAAATTTTAACTCCGATGCTTTAGATACTTAACCGATGAAGAAAGCCGGAATTTTAGCGAAATGATATTTAAGAGAATCAATCAAGGGATTATTTGATCGCTCATACTGGATTATATGTACTAAAGCGATCGCACTACCTATTATTTACCAAAAAGCAAATTATTTATAGATATGCCCCTCAAGGAAATTATCAACTCTGCTAAATTCCTCCTCAAGAACACTGCACAAACTCCCTTGGGTGGATGTGGTTACTTAGGAAATAAGTATCCAATATATCAGGAAGTAAGCGGCATCCTATAAGGAGATTGATTGGATGAATTTGCAGACGATTTGGAAGTTGTTACAAGAGACATTCAAAGAATGGAGTGAGGATAAAGCCTCACGGTTAGCAGCGGCGTTAGCTTATTACACGATTTTTTCCATTGCACCGTTGCTGATTATTGTAATTGCGATCGCAGGAGCAGTATTTGGAGAAGAGGCGGCAAGGGGTCAAATCGTTGGACAAATTCAAGGTTTAGTCGGCAAAGATGGCGCAGCATTTATCCAAACAGCCATTCAGAATGCTAACAAACCACAAACAGGAGCGATCGCTTCCATTATTAGTGTTGTAGTTTTGCTAGTGGGTGCTACTGGTTTATTTACCGAGTTGCAAGATTCCCTCAACACGATTTGGGAAGTGAAAGCGAAACCTGGACGCGGCATAGATAACATCATTCGCCTACGCTTTTTGTCCTTTGCAATGGTGATCGGGATTGGCTTTTTACTTTTAGTTTCTCTGGTAATTAGTACGGGGTTAGCAGCATTAGTAACATACTTTGGCAACATCCTACCTGGTGTTGATTTCCTCTGGCGAATAGTTAACTTTGTTTTATCTTTTTCGATCACTACAGCACTATTTGGGTTAATTTTCAAAGTTCTGCCAGATGTCAAAATTACTTGGAATGATGTTTTTATTGGATCTGTTATTACCTCATTTTTGTTCTCTATCGGTAGGTTTTTATTAGGACAATATCTAGGTAATGGCAGTTTTGGTTCAACCTATGGTGCAGCTGGTTCACTGGTAGTAATTTTAGCTTGGGTTAACTATGCCGCACAGATTCTTTTCTTCGGTGCAGAGTTTACCCAAGTTTATGCCAGAAGGTACGGAAGCGGCATAACCCCCACCAAGAATGCCGTACCTCTGTCTGATAATACAAAATATAATGGCACGAATCCAACGGCGCGATCGTCCACTAATAAAAAGCCATCTTCTCGCTTTATTAATCGCTTACTTAAGTATTTCAAAAAGCCAAACCGATTAAAATAGAAAAAAGAAAATCAGTGATTTTAATCTCTAAATGCTGAGTTATACTCTGCGCCTCCCTTTTAGGCGTAGGCGTAGCCCGTCGTAGACATCGCTCTACTACCAGCGCGTTCAATACCAGCAATTGTAGATTTGAATAAACTGCAACAATCCAACAACAAGCCAACTCCTACACTTGCTGGAAATAAAGATTTGTCATTAGATCGTTTTATTTCTAGGCAAAACGTAATTGGAAAACTTCCAAAAACTGCTCGGCTGATCTCCGCAGATATAAAGTCTTGGGGACAGTATGAACAGGAAGTTCTACATGACACACACTTACATGATGTCTCGCAAGAGCGAATGGTATGGGTAGTAAAAGTCGCTTATCCAGATGGTATTAGTACTAGAGGAGGATTCTTTGATAATGCTACACAGCTTGCAGTTGTTGATGCTCAGACAGCGCAATATATAACTTCAATGACAACTGGTGATTATCGACCTGAAACATCGCCAATGTATCGCTTAAAGATAGCATCTTTTAATGAAAACAATAGCAAATGGTAGTGCTTAGTTTTCAGCACATCTTTTTATTCGGTGTTAACCTATGGATGTTTTACATATATAAAAATATTTTATAGTTCAAAAGCTTATACCATGCTGTTTTCGGCTCTTTAGCTAAGTTTTGAGATTGACACCTTACTCACTAAAATTACTACAACTGCCTTTGACATGATTTCAAGACTTACGCAACTGGCACAATCGGTCTTAATACCAGTTGCCTAAGTCGTGTCTTTTTGAAAATCTATATTCACGATCTAAATAGGATAACTGTTAAATAATCTTAATCCCAGATTCTAGCCAGAAATATTTTGAAAAAGAGAGAAAATCAGTGCTAATGGAAAAATGGTTTTTCATCGATTGGCAGGCAATCTTTATTCCTAGCATCAGCGTCTTTGAGTTGATTATCCGTGGGTCGCTGGTCTATTTAGCACTGTTCTCAGTACTACGCCTGCTTCCTAGCCGACAATTAGGAACACTAGGAATTACTGATTTACTCGTCGTTGTGCTATTTGCTGAAGCTGCCCAAAATGCTATGGCAAGTAATTATACATCGATTACTGAGGGTGCTATCCTAGTAGGAACTGTGATTTTTTGGAGTTACTTGCTGAACTGGTTGGGCTATAAAATACCCCAGTTCCAACGTTTTCTGAATCAGCCGCCACTGCTGCTGGTAAAAAATGGTCGGATGATTCAGCGCCATTTGCAACAAGAGTTAATTACAGACGATGAGTTGATGAGCAAATTACGCCAGCAAGGTGTGGAATTTTTAGCAGATGTGAAGTTTGCATATATGGAGGCTGACGGCAGCATTAGTATCATCACCTTTGACTCCAAAAGTAGTCCCGTCCCTGAGCAAAAAGCAATACTAAAAAGCGATCTACATTAGACTTATCCGGAAATGAGAACTTTATTTGGCTGAAACCTAGCTCTGGAGAGGGTTTTAGAGGTTCCTGTTTTATATAAGCTAAAAAGCCAGCTATGTAAGGGTTTCAGCTATTTTGAGGTTTATTTGTGGATAAGTCTATTAGACATCTGGTGAAATTAAATATGCGTTATCTAGAACCCTTGTAGAGACGCGAAATTTCGCGTCTCTACATTCTTTTTCGGAGATGTCTATTAATTAGACTGTAAAATATGACGGTTGTATTCTGTGCCGAACTGTGATTGAGCGTTATACTTTGCCCGAAATGGCTAATCTGTGGAGTGAAGCCTATAAACTAAAAACTTGGCTGCAAGTCGAAATTGCTGTTTGTGAGGCTCAAGCTGAACTGGGTTACATTCCATCTCAGGCGGTTGAGGAAATTAAGGCCAAGGCAGATTTTGACCCCGATAGGGTGCTGGAAATTGAGGCTGTAGTCCGCCACGATGTTATCGCTTTCTTGACAAATGTCAACGAATATGTTGGTGATGCCGGACGCTATATTCACCTGGGTTTAACTAGTTCGGATGTTTTGGATACAGCTTTAGCATTGCAATTGGTTGCTAGTTTGGATATATTATTGCAACGTCTGGAAGATTTGATTCAGGTAATTCGCCAAAAAGCACGGGAACATCGTCATACAGTGATGGCTGGCCGATCGCATGGTATTCACGCTGAACCGATTACTTTTGGTTTCAAGCTAGCTGGCTGGTTAGCAGAAGTGTTGCGACACCAAGAACGCCTGAGAATACTCCGCCAAACGATTGCTGTGGGTAAGATTTCTGGTGCAGTCGGAACCTATGCGAATGTTGAACCTCGTATAGAAGCGATCGCTTGCCAAAAACTCGGACTCAAACCCGATACGGCCTCAACCCAAGTTATTTCCCGCGATCGCCACGCCGATTACGTGCAACAATTAGCTTTGGTAGCGGCATCCATCGAACGTTTTGCTGTAGAAATTCGCAATCTGCAAAAAACAGATGTTCTGGAAGTTGAAGAATTCTTCGCCAAAGGTCAAAAAGGTTCCTCAGCAATGCCACACAAGCGCAATCCCATTCGTTCGGAACGGCTGACGGGAATGGCGCGACTCGTCAGAAGTCATGCCGGTGCAGCTTTGGAAAACGTTGCTCTCTGGCATGAGAGGGATATTTCCCATAGTTCTGTAGAACGGGTAATTTTGCCAGATGCTTGCACTTTGACGCATTTTATGTTGACAGAAATAACCGACTTGGTAAAAAACCTGTTGGTCTATCCTGAGAACATGGAACGAAATCTCAACTGCTACGGCGGCGTTGTGTTCAGCCAAAAAGTGCTACTGGCTTTGATAGACAAGGGAAGTAGCCGTGAAGAGGCTTATGCGATCGTTCAAGAAAGTGCTCACGCCGCTTGGAACAAGCCGGAAGGTAATTTCCAGGACTTAATTAGCAAAGACTCTCGCGTTACTCAAAAGTTGTCCCCAGCAGAACTAGAGGTCTGTTTCGACCCCCAGCAGCATCTGAGGCATTTAGAAGAGGTTTACCAAAGGTTGGGTATTTAGGATTAATTTGCTTGTAGTGAGCGCTTAAGCGCTCACTACTAACCTGCTATCCAAAAAATACGCAAATGCTATCAAAAAAGAAGATATTAAAATATTAAAAATCTTTAATATTCCATTGTTGAAGACTGTCAGTTTGGTGCTGGAATTTTTGTCAAGACTGGGTAGTATAAATAACAAGTATCTACTTATTAATTAGTGCTTAGAGTGCTTTGATGATTGAAATCCTAGCCACGCTTTCAGCCTCTGCGGCAGCCGGAATGAGAATAGGCATACCTTTGCTGATTATTGGACTATTGCAAGGTAGTAACTTGTGGTCACAAGTTCCAATTTTATCTCACATTTCTCCACCAATATTATTAGGCTGCCTCACCAGTTGGTCATTAATTGAATTATTAGCCTCAAAAAAGCTATGGGGGCAGAGATTGCTCCAACTGATTCAGTTATTCATGTCTCCCGTCGTGGGCGCAATTATGGGGTTAGCAGTAGCTAGCGCAACAGCAACGCCAAACTGGCTGATTGCCATAATTGGGGGTTTGTTAGCTTTAGTACTCCAGGTAGTCCAAGTTGGTTGGTTCTATCGCTTACGTGGCCTACCGTTATGGGCAGTCTTTCTTCAAGATACCTTGTGTGTTGCTCTAGTACTTTTTGCCTTTGATGCTCCCTGGCAAGGAGGATTAATTGCTTTAATTCTGCTCTGGTTTGCAGTTCGGAGCGCGAAGCAGTGGTATGACTGGTATTGGCAGAAAAGTTAGGAGTTAAGAGTGAGAAGTTAGGAATGAACATAGAAGTTAAGACTGAAGAGTTAGAGAGAAAAATTGAAAACTCCTGTACAGACGCGATTAATCGCGTCTCTCCTCCTAACTCCTGTACAGACGCGATTAATCGCGTCTCTACTCCTAACTCCTGTGCAGACGCGATTAATCGCGTCTCTACTGCAAAATTCCAATCATGTGCAAGAAGCCGTGACCGGTAATCAGCTCGATGATTAAGGCAATAATCCCCAGCATGGCAATCCGACCATTCCATACTTCGGCGCTAGTAGTCAGACCCCATTCCCAACGTTCTTGGGGGTACATTTTCACCATTTTTTTCATTTGGGCAGCTTGCGAAAGCTTGAAACTGGGGTTTTTCAGCGCATCAATCACTAAGTCTGCCAGTGCATTAATAAATACCGGATGGGTATTGGGAGCAGGAACGCGACGGAAGTTGTGAATTCCTGATTCTTCTGCTACTTCCCGATACTCAATATCAATTTCTTGTAGTGTCTCAATATGCTCTGAGACAAAACTAATAGGCACGACAACCAAATCTTTCACGCCTTGTGCGCCTAGTTCTTTGAGGGCATCCTCAGTATAGGGTTGGAGCCATTCTACTGGGCCGACGCGACTTTGGTAAGCTAAGGTGTGGACATTGGGTCGATTGAGGGTCTGCATAATCAAGGCAGCACATTCTTCAATTTCTTGCTGATAGGGGTCGCCAGCCTCTTCAACGTAGCTTTTCGGAACGCCGTGAGCGCTGAAGAATATATGAACCTGATCTGGATTAGGAAACTGTCCGAGTTCTTGGGCTACGAGTTCCGCCATTGCTTGAAGGTAGCCTGGTTCTTTGTACCAAGAAGGAATGACGGTGTAATCAATGGGTTGAAGTTTTGGGTCTTCTTGCCAAAGCTTTTCTAAAAGCCGGAAGCTGGAACCACTGGTACTGATAGAAAACTGGGGATATAGTGGTAAGATTACCAGATGTTCTATATTATCTTGGGTGATCTGTGCGATCGCCTCTTCTGTATACGGATGCCAATAACGCATTCCTACGTAAATCTTAGCTTCTTGCCCCAAATAGCCCAACTGTTCTTTTAAAGCTTCCCCTTGCGCTTCTGTGATCTGCCGCAATGGGGAACCGCCACCGATTTGCTTATAATTTGCTTGAGATGTTCTGGTTCGCCGCGTGGCAATAAACCAGGCTAGGGGCTTTTGCAACCAACGAAATGGTAGGCGAATAATTTCCGGATCGGAAAACAGGTTGTACAAAAACGGCCCAACATCCTCTAGCTTATCGGGGCCACCGAGATTGAGTAATAAGACGCCTACACGACCCATAGCAGTTACTTTCCCCCAATCTTTTCAGGTTTTTTACTAATGTTAACAATATATCTTTATTAAATATAAAGCTTAATAGCAAGGAAATATGCAATGGCAACAATTTTAAGGGATTGGAGTTACCGCTATCAGTGGCTGTATGACAGTATCTCTCGTTTGGCAGCCTTAAGTATAGGTGGTGAAGCTCGTTTTCGGCAACTTGCTTTGCAAGGCTTAACAATTTACTCAGATAGTCAGGTCTTAGATTTATGTTGTGGCAGTGGTCAAACAACCCAATTTTTGGTAAATTTTTCACAAAATGTAACAGGATTGGACGCTTCACCTAAGTCTTTACAACGGGCGCGGTTAAATGTACCATTAGCTTCCTATGTCGAAGCTTTTGCCGAGGAGATGCCATTTCCAAATAATCTGTTTGATGTGGTGCATACCAGTGTCGCATTACACGAGATGCAGCCTCAGCAATTGCGAAAAATTATTAATGAAGTTTATCGGGTGTTGAAGCCAGGAGGGGTATTTACGCTGGTGGATTTTCATGCTCCTACGAATCCGATATTTTGGCCTGGGGTATCACTATTTTTGTTGTTGTTTGAGACGGAAACAGCTTGGCAATTGTTGAAAACTGATTTGCCTAGATTGTTAACTGAAACTGGGTTTGAAGTAGGTGAGCCAACTTTATATGCAGGTGGTAGTTTGCAAGTGATACAGGCGAAGAAATGAAGGATAATTTGTTTGTGTAGGCATGTGCAAGCGGTAATTGTTATATTAGACTTATCCGGAAATGAGAACTTTATTTGGCTGAAACCTAGCTCTGGAGAGGGTTTTAGAGGTTCCTGTTTTATATAAGCTAAAAAGTCAGCTATGTAAGGGTTTCAGCTATTTTGAGGTTTATTTGTGGATAGGTCTATTGAAGTTGATGTTGAGCGATCGCCTGATTTATCACCTCAAACATTTATTGATTGCCTACACAAATTTCCTGAACTGCTAAACTCTTGAAGAGTAACAGACTTTTTAAGAGCGCTGAAAGTTACCGATTCAGAACCACTTTTAGAAAGCAAAATTAAAACTAAGAAAGGTCAAGAGATTCCTGTTAATATGCCTGTTGTGGCTGAGATAATAGTTTCTAGCAGATTTACTGACTACTTAGCTAAATATAAAGCGTCTATTTATGCCGAAATGGTGCGGAATGTTCAAACATAATTTACCCTCACTTTAAATATGGAAATGCTTTTATAGTTTCAGCATAAACAGGGGATGAAATTACCCTTTAGCAACCTAGATGAACTATTGCAAATATGTCAGGAATTTACCCAATAACAATGGGATTATGAGCATGATTAGAGGCTATTTATAAAGTAAATATTAAGTAGGGTGTGTTACGGCTATGCAAGGATTTGGGAGTTCGAGAGAGTGAGAAGTAGCCGTAACGCACCATGTTTCTCGGTGCGTTAAGCGTTGCTATAACGCACCCTACAATTTAAGGTTTACTTTATAAATCATCTCTTACTGGGAAGAAATTAAGAACAATCCTAAAGCATCAGGCAAAAATTTAGATTTTAATCATATCCGCACAAGAAGCAGGGGAGTAAGGGAAAAATTTTTACCTTGTCTCCCTTATTCCCCTTGTTTGTGCGTCAGTCTCAACCGATCAATTTCAACTTGATAAGCTACTGATGGTGGGAGCGATTTCTGCATCTGCTGATGTTTCGCCCACGCGCAGGATTTTAGCTCCCAATTGCTGCAACTTTACATCGAGTCGATCATAGCCGCGATCGAGGTGCTGCAATCCCTGAATTGTGGTTTGTCCTTCTGCCGCCAGTCCTGCTATGACTAGCGCTGCCGATGCTCGTAAGTCTGTGCCTAATACTGGTGCGCCAGACAATTTCGGTACTCCCCGCACGAAAGCAGCATTGCCTTTGACACGAATATCTGCCCCTAAGCGATTCAACTCTGAGGCATGACGCAAGCGATTTTCAAAGACAGATTCATTAATCACGCTGTCGCCTTCCGCTAATGTCAGCAAAGCCATGAACGGCGCTTGCATATCTGTGGGAAAACCTGGATGGTATTGAGTTTCAATATCTGTTGCCTTAAAGGTTTCCGCAGGCAGGATGCGTAAGTGTTCAGGCTTGTCCTCAATTATTGTCACCCCAATATCCCGCAGTTTGGCAATCACTGGTACTAAATGTTCTGGAGCCACTGGCGAGAGGGTAAGTTCTGAGCGGGTAATTGCTGCTGCTAACAAAAACGTCCCCGCCTCAATGCGATCGGGAATAATGCTGTAGTCAACAGAGTGCAACTTGGCAACTCCTTCAATAATAATCCTGCTAGTCCCCGCCCCCTTAATCTTCGCTCCCATCGCATTACAGAAGTTAGCTAAATCAACTACTTCCGGTTCTCTGGCAGCATTTTCGATGATCGTTTCGCCCTCTGCCAGGGTCGCCGCCATCATCAAATTTTCTGTCGCTCCGACGCTGGCGATGTCTAAGTAAATCTTCGCACCTTTTAATCTCCGGCTGCTGCCAGGGACGTAGGCATTACAAATGCCATGCTCAATCTGCACCTCAGCTCCCATTGCTTGCAGACCTCGGACATGCAAGTCAACTGGTCTTGCTCCAATAGCACAACCGCCTGGTAAGGGCATCTGTGCTACTCCCAGTCTTGCCAGAATAGCACCAATGGCGAAAAAACTCGCCCTCAGCTGGGTAACTAGTTCGTAGGGAGCTTTCGACGTTTTAATTTCGCTGGCGTTGATGTCTAAAATGTCACCTTGCCGTGTTAAACGTACACCCAAAGCCAATAACACCTGACCCATCCGCTCTACATCCGCTAATAACGGGACATTGCGGATGCGACAATCGCCAGGACACAGCAAGGTTCCAGCCATGATTACCAGTGCTGCATTTTTTGCCCCGCTAATTTTCACATGACCTTGCAAAGGATGCCCACCCCAAATTTGCAAGACTGAGGAGTCTGCTTTTGGAGCAAATTTGGCATCTGGTAAGCTGGTAGAAGGATTAATAAGCCTACCTCCAAAAGTAATACGTATTTTAGATGTTTGAAGTTGGTTTTGATTCTACAGTAAAGATTGAATTTGTCCACGTTTTCGGGCAACATCTGGCAAAAAAAAATTGTTTTTTGGGTGAAAAATGCGGGCTGAAAACAAGCAATAGCAGGCTTTTTGAGCTTTTGAAAAATTTAACAAAAAATCACAAATAATTAGTATCTTTAAGCAAAATTAAATACTCAGTAAAATAACTTAAGTGTTCTCTAAAAATCAATGCTGTTGTGTTGAGTTAATATTTTGATCCAACCTAATCCCCTGAAAGACTCGTTTCCAGTTTGAGACTTTTAATGAGGCGTGATGTTTTAAGTTGACAAAGGTCAAAAATTAGGCAATAATAGGAAATTGTCAATAAAGATAATTGCCAGCGGAACTGGCGGAATGGCAGACGCGCTAGATTCAGGTTCTAGTGCCGCAAGGCTTCCGGGTTCAAGTCCCGGGTTCCGCATATTATTAAGTTAGGAGTTAAAAGTGAAGAGTTATGAGTTGAAAGAAAACTAAATTAACTCATAACTCCTAACTCCTAACTCCTAACTTTTTGATGTTAACCAGTTTACAAAATTCCCTAGTCAAGCAAATCCGCAAACTCCACTCCACAAAGGAACGGCACAAGCAGCAGTTATTTTTGCTGGAAGGGACGCACCTGTTAGAGGAAGCTTGTGCGGTGAATTACCCACTAGAAACAGTGTGTTGTACCCCAGAATGGCAAGCAGCTCATCCTTCGCTGTGGGAGGAAGCTTGTAGCCGATGCGATCGCGCCGAAATTGTCAGTAGAGAAGTCTTGAATGCGATCGCTACCACAGTTCAACCGGATGGTGTGGTGGCAACGGCAAAGCGCAGCAAGCGCCAAACTCAATTACCATTTACTGGTTTAGTGCTAGCTTTAGAAACTGTGCAAGATCCCGGCAACTTGGGTACAATGATCCGCACTGCTGCTGCTGCTGGAGCATCAGGATTGTGGGTAAGTGAAGATAGTGTAGATTTAGACAGTCCCAAAGTTCTCCGGGCTTCAGCAGGGCAATGGTTTCGCCTAGCAACGGGCGTAACCGAAGACTTAAAAGCGACAGTGCAACAAAGTCAGCAGGCAGGAATGCAGGTAGTGGCAACTTTACCCAGTGCGACTTTAACTTATTGGGAGGTGGACTGGCGAAAACCCAGTCTGATTTTACTGGGAAATGAAGGTGCTGGTTTATCGGCAGATTTAGCAGCGATCGCAGATAAGCAAGTCAGAATTCCTTTGAGTCCTGGGGTGGAATCTTTGAATGTGGCGATCGCAGCCGCTTTAATGTTGTACGAGGCACGGCGGCAAATGAGTTAGGAGTTAGGAGTTAGGAGTTAGAGCTTTTGAAGAAGAATACATTCGTCAGAATACATTGGTCAGAATGCAATCAGTGGGGGATTCAGACCCGCCACTGATTGAAGACCACCAAATTTTCTTGTTTTGTGGGGGTCTTAAACGCCGTTTATTCATCCACCAGTCGCACAAAATACCCAAGTGAATTCTGGCGACTGGCACCTTTATTCTGTTTGATAACTTTTATCGAAATAGAATTCAGGAGTCAGAAGCGGAGCCAGAGACGCTCCGTTTCTGAATTCTGACTTCTGAATTCTGAATTCTGAATTCTTCTTCAATTCGTTTTTCTTTTTTCTTCGAGAAATTGTTCAATATCAGCAACTGCGTCTTCAAGAGCGGCTAAATCAATATCTATCAAGTCTTGATCGAGTTCGACTTCAGTGCCAGTGCTAGTATGCAGTTGGGCGATCTCTTCTTCCTCAGTGGAATTTTCTTGTAAGATATCCTCCAACTGATCGAGGGATTCTTGAAACACCTGATCAGCGACGCGGCGCGGTTGTGGCTGAATTTGCTCCATAATATTGACTTGAAAATCCTGATTTAGTGACTTAATTTTGATTGCAGTTACTACAGATTTAAATTTTGCACTAATAACATCATAGTTCTGTGCTGTATCAACTTTAGCAGTGGTTATCAAGAATATCGATACTTGGCTTTGGTTGCTTTTGCCAAGCTGTCTGCAATTATTGTGACTTGTATTTTTACAAAGACTATGAAATACTCCTGAGACATTGTACGGTAAGTCGGGCGATAAATCGTAGTATATTTAATAGTATGCGATCGCGCTCTTGCGTCCAAGCTAGGCCATGTCTAGCAACAAGCCCGGAGTAATGGAGACATCTTCAAGGCTGCACGTCTACGCAATATTTACAAGGAAAGTATTTTATGAGTACCGTAGAACTTTACTTTGCCAAAGCCTCCACCTTCTCCCAAAGAACCCGTGTGGTTTTACTGGAAAAAGGAATTGACTTTAGCGCCACCGAAATTGACTTACAAAACAAACCAGATAGCTACACACAGATTTCCCGTTACGGCAAAGTCCCTGCGATTAAACATGGGGATATCGAAATTTATGAGTCTGCGATCATCAACGAATATCTCGATGAAGTCTTCCCAGAACCACCTTTATTACCCCGCGATCCAGGTGCTAAAGCGATCGCTCGGATCTGGATCGACTATGCCAACACTCGGTTTGTACCCGCCTTTAACAAACTCCTCCGTGGTAAAGATGCTCAAGAACAGGGACAGGGACAAAGAGAGTTTTTGGAATCTCTGTTATACATTGAGCAAGAAGGACTAGGTAAGCTGTCTGGTGATCGCCCTTACTGGTTAGGGGAGCAGTTTAGTTTAGTGGATATCAGCTTCTATCCTTGGTTTGAACGCTTGCCCCTCCTGGAACACTTCCGCAATTTCAGCTTACCAACAGAAACCCCTCGCTTGCAGAAATGGTGGGATACTGTGCGCGATCGCCAGTCAATTCGGGCTGTGGAAAATCCTGCAAGCTTCTATATTGAAAGATTTGCCAAGATTCTCGGTGCGCCCACTGCCGTTGCTTCTGCTCAAAAGTAGGGCAAGAAATAGGGAACAGGTAGAGCTTACAGTCCCCTGTGCCATGTCCACTATTACCAAAACATTGTTGAATTCACTGGGAGATGTAACCCATGAGCCTAAACAGTCAATTGTTCGAGGAACTACCGCACGTTGAGGGAGAACTTAATTACCTCAGCCCGACAGCAGAAAAACCTGTCAACTACACCTACGAACCACCACCAGGCATTCCACAGCGAAGTGGGAAGTATGAAGTACACACACTCCCGATCTATAATGCTCGGACGATCTCACAAGACGTGTCCTTGAATGAACAGGGATTCGCCTTGGCCGAACACCACAGCACTGTTAAAGACTTTTATGATCAAGATGAGGTGCGCCGCGTTTACTACCCAGAGGCCGAGCAATTCCTCAAGGATTTGACAGGTGCCCAAAGGGTGATAGTGTTCGATCACAACCTCCGTAATGCCGAACGGGCGAAGCAAGGCGAGCAAGGCATAAAGACGCCAGTAAGGGGTGTACACAACGACTTCACTGCCAAGTCTGGCTATAGTCGCGCCCGTACCGTGCTGGAAGCAATCGGTACTGAAGACCCGGATGAGCTTCTACAGCACAGATTCAGTGTAGTCAACCTCTGGCGACCGATTGCGGGGCCAGTGCAGGAGTCTCCATTAGCAGTGTGTGACGCCGAAAGTATCGCACCGACAGACCTTGTGGCTACTGACCTTGTGTATCGCGATCGCGTCGGCGAAACCTACGCGGTGACGTACAACCCGAAACATCGATGGTTTTACTTTCCGCAAATGCAACGGAATGAGGCGCTACTCATCAAGTGCTTTGACTCAGCACAGGAAGGTTTGGCGCGGTTCGCCGCCCACACCGCATTTGATGACCCAACAAGCCAACCGGATGCCCCGCCCCGCGAGAGTATCGAGTTGCGGACATTGGTCTTTTATGCGGCATAAGAAATAGGCAGGAGGAGCAGGGGGGGCAGAGGAGTGGAGTTAAAAGACTCGTCCCCTATTCCCAATGCCCAATGCCCAAAAACTTGCGATTAATTACAACCATAGGTAGATGCTAATAATTCCTCGCCTTGTTTTTTTGCCTCGTCAGCAGATACACCTAGGATTTACGCAGAAGAGATCCCCCAACCCCCTTAAAAAGGGGGCTTTCAAGTTCCCCCCTTTTTTAAGGGGGGATCGAGGTTTCAAGCTTTGATTGCGTAAGTCCTGACACCAAAGGTGATGATTTCTTCGTCTTGGTTAGCTGTAATTCTCTCAACTGGAATCATACAGATATATTACGGTTCATTATGTCTTATTTGTTGCACCATTATTTACCTACCAATCTCACTGTTAATTGTGTCTATTTCAAATCTAGAGAAATCACAAGGGAAAGTGAAACAGAGTCACTATTTACGTAGTTTGTGATTTGAAAAACACTAACTTTTATACGTGGTTAACACAACATTAAGAATTCTCTCAAAATCACTAAATTTTTGAGTGTAAACACTTACGTATGGGACAATCAAGTTAAGCATCAACAAATATTTTTTTGTAAATTTTTGTTTGTTTTTTAGATCAGTAATGCGTTGAGACATATGCATTGCCAATCGCTGCATGGATTAATTTAAATCTCTATTGGTTAATCTCTGGGAATCAGCAAATTAAGGCTGATACTCTCAAAGATGAACTTTTTTTACTCAATGTAGGGTGAATGCATTGAGTCAGTACAGGTTTCATAAAAATTGGAGGTTATAAAATGGCAATTCGGAATAACTTAGTCGCCAATTTCTGGCAAAGAGTACAAAAAGATTCAGTTAGTTGGGGATCGTTAGCCCTTTGGATCAGTGCATTAGTTGTTCTATTAGTAATGCTTACAATGTTTTCTAACGCTTAATCTTACCAGGATTATTATAGTTCCTGGGCAACAGCCTGGGAACTAACATAGGGTAGACTCTTATCCCTAGAAAACTCAAATTATGAAGTACAAAATTCTGGCAACAGTTGTAATGGTAGCTATTACTGGCTTTATTACTCCTGTTAAATCTCAAGAACCTACTACCGACACTCCAGCAAAATCGAATCAAGTTTTGAATGCTTGTGTCCAAAATCAAGCAGAAACTTTACCAAATCCCTTTAGTGATGTGCCAGCAGACCATTGGGCTTTCAAAGCAGTTATGACCATGCACTACTGCGGTGCCTTTCGCAAAGCAACACCACCAGCTTTATTTCAAAAACTGCAACCAACAAATAGCCAGCAGCAACCGCAGAAAGAACAGCAGTTTCAAAAATAGGGTGTTGCTGATTTAAAAATATAAAAATCTCACGCAGATAAAAGTTTGAATAGCAAAAGCCGCCGATTGAAATTTCGGTGGACGTTGAGAGGAAGAGAGGCAAAGAAAAGCGCCTTTATTGTGTGGTCTAAATAAATAAAAGCTGCTGTAAATAGCTCAAAGTAAAATTTATCTTGATAATTCTACTAGAGAGCTTGGAGTTCCGAATTTTGAAGCTCAAGTTCCGATATAGTAACTGGGAAATTGGGAAATAACTATAATAGACCTCTTGCAAAATTATTTTGTGGTAATATTGGGGACTTTGTAGCTTGAATCAATCTACCTATGCGATACGAGCAAACAAAAAAGTTATCGAATCGAGAGTTAAAACGTCTGGTTGGGGTGCAACGACCCAGTTTTTATGAATTTACCTCTATCGGTATACTATATAAACAGCTTGCAATGTATTTACGCTCAAGAGGGAGATCCCTTGCTCTCCTGGCAATATAGTTGACCCTATTCCGATGCTATATGGAAAAAATCAATCCAATAACCAATAAATAGTTAGGCGTCACGCATATGGTTAACTTTGCAGATTCGTTGCGCGAACTGAAAACCATTCTCGGTCGCCAAGATGTCCGTGCTGCCGTCATCTTCCTGAACGGACTGAGCGAGCATCGCTTCACGGCACTGTATCGGTTCGATGAAGAAACACTGCATAACGTTTGCTTTTTCGACCGGGAGAATCCGACGCAAGAGTTAACGCCGGATATTCCGGTAATGGCCTCATATTGCGTTTTTGTCCGTAGCAGCCGCGGAACGTTCACGACACCCGACTCACTCCAAGACGACCGGGTTCGCGGCCACCTAAAGTGGAAAGAAGTGCAATCCTACTGCGGCGTGCCACTGCTGGATGAAGACGGCAAGATGTTCGGGACGATTTGTCACTTCGACTTCCGACCAATGGCAATAAGCAACACAAACGTCGAGCTGATGGAGGCGATAGCGCCATTGATAAGACGAATCGCATACCGCACACGCCCTGATCAATGATTTAATCAATTAACCTGCCTAAGGATGCGTACAAGGACAGACGCCCCAAAAGCATCTGTTGGTATTCAGAGTCAAGGCATCGTTAGCTTTTTGATGATACGGTATTTTGAAGTTGGTAGTGGGGCGATCGCAAAATGATAACAAGGACTCAACTGGTAAATTGCAAAAGTTAATCAGGCCGAAAAGTGTGCTATTCGGTATCTAATGGTATTTTCGCCTTTTGAAATACTTGCTCAACAGTAAATTCCAGTCCCTTAAATAAAGAATCTGTAAGTAATTCTTCTCCCATATAAGTTTGTGGTGCAGCATCTGGATAAAAAACAGTAATGCTTCTGGCTTTACTATCTACCACCCACACCCGCAGCACTTTAGCATCTAAATAGTCTTTGGCTTTAGCCGCCATTTGTCCAAAGGTTTGTCCGGGCGAAATAATCTCAATCACTAAATCAGGAGAAACAGAACATGCTCCTTCTTGATGCCAATCAGGGGGTAAACGTTCATTAGAAATATATAAAATATCTGGGATTGGCATCCAATCTCGCCCTCGACGAGTTAATGCGACAGCTAATTCTGGGCAAACTTCTCCTTTTCCTTCACAGCATTGCTCAATCAAATTGAGAAGGGCGCGGGTAAGTTTAGAGTGGAATTTTTTGGGTGACATTTTAGGAATTGCTTGACCATCAACAAGCTCATAAGTTATATCTCCCTCGCCTGGTGGAAGATTTAGGAACTCTTGCAAAGTTAATTGATTTTTGGCTTGAAGTATCATGGCTCAATAATTTGTAATTCATAATTCTAGGACAGAGCAACTAACTTTAATTGTGACTCCTGAATTCTTCTTCAAATTGTTTACATTCCCCGCAACACTTGCCGAATGATATCCGATGGCACCTCATCGGTAACTGTCACTACACCAATCTCCGTTGGTAAAACAAACCGCACTTTCCCCGCCTTGACTTTCTTATCTAACTGCAACGCCTCAATAATTGCTTCAATATCCACCCCATCTGGTAACTGAGTCGGTAAACCCGCTTTTTGAATTAAAGCATTTTGACGTTCCGTGTCTTCCTTTTGCCACAATCCCAAATCCACAGCAATTTGACCGGCTGCTACCATGCCAATGGCTACCGCTTCACCGTGATTTACTAAACGATAACCAGTCAAGCTTTCTACTGCATGACCGATGGTATGTCCATAGTTAAGAATCGCTCGTAATCCACCTTCTTTTTCATCTTTGCTAACAACGTCAGCTTTAGCTTGACAAGAGCGCGTTAATATGTTGTTTATTAACTCAGGTTTTACATAGCGGAGTTGGTCGAGGCGTTTACTTGCTTCCAACTGGGCAAACAATTCGGCATCCCAAATCACACCGTACTTAATAACTTCTGCCATTCCTGCCCGAAACTCGCGCATAGGAAGAGTTTTTAACACATCTGGGTCAATCAAAACCAAGCGCGGTTGATGGAATGCCCCAATCAAGTTTTTACCGTGGGGATGATTCACCCCAGTTTTGCCACCAATTGCCGAATCCACCATCGCCAACAGAGAGGTAGGCACTTGCACAACATTAATACCGCGCAGCCAGGTTGCGGCTGCAAAACCAGTCATATCGCCAATCACACCTCCGCCCAAAGCCACCATAGTAGAAGAACGTTCTAGGCGGTTTTCCAAGGCGATATCATAAAGTTTTTGAATGGAATTGAGGGTTTTGTAGCGTTCACCAGGTGGTAGGGTGCAGCTAGCAACTTCAAATCCAGCAGATGTGAGGGATGCGATCGCTCTTTCCCCAAAATGTTTTAAAATCGTCTGATTAGAAACCAGCAATACCTTTTTGCCTAGCTTGAGATTGGCCATTTGTTGACCAAGCTGATCTAAACTCGAAGCTGCGTTAGCGTCGCTCAACGTTCGCGTAGCGTCTCGCAGAGAAGCTATCGCAATCTCATAAGACTGCTCTGGTAAATTTACATTAATTAAAGTCATTGCCCAACCCCAAACAAGCGCCCGTGGGCTGTATTGTATCGCAATCTGTGAGTGGGGAGTGGGGAGTGGGAGTTAGGAGTTAAAAGTGGGGAATCTCACTTCTTTACTTGGAACTCGGAACTGTTTTACCCTATGCCCAATGCCCAATGCCAATGCCCAATGCCCAACAACTAATGATTCAATAGATTTAGGAAGTATTGTGGAGAAAAATAAATGTTTGCAATTGTCGCTTACATCGGCTTTTTAGCTTTGTTCTTTGGTTTGGCTGTCGGTCTGCTGTTCGGTCTGCGGACTGCCAAAATAATTTAACCAAGACTCTTGTGGGGCGGGCATCTTGCCTGCCCTCAAGTCTCAGGTTATAAAATCTACATTACTTAGTAATGATTCAGGTTAATGCCAGCTTCTTTTGCCATTGCTTCTAACCCATTAATTTGTAAGGTTTTGATTGCTTTGGTAGACAGCTTTAATCTCACCCAGCGATTTCCGCCTTCCCACCAAACACGCTTGTTTTGTAGATTAGCGTGCTGAAGGCGTTTAGTACGACGGTGGGAGTGGGAAACAGCAAAGGCATTATTTGCCTTCTTACCAGTTAGTTCACAGCGACGGGACATAGCAAGTATCTCCAGATTGTTATTTTAATACAGCCTTTCCATTCTAGGTCTTAGGCAACAGAAGTGGGGAGCGGGAAGTGGGGAGTGGGGAGTGGGGAGATGAGGGAGAAATAACTCCAAACTCCAAACGTACAGACGCGATTAATCGCGTCTCTCCTATTTACTAGCTTGTTCCGTCAGCTTGGTGAGTACTTCATTCGATCGCTCGACAAATGATTTCATTCCGTCAGCGTCAAATCCTTTCTGAGACATTAGCGCTAAATCGTAGACGTGTTGGCAAATCAAGTTGACTAACTGATCTGTAGGCGATTGACCCTCACCTTGAATAATACTACCTTGGTTAAGATTTGCCAGATTTTGAATCAGTGGGTGAGCAGTATTCACCAGCAAAACGTGATCTTCGGGAAAATCTACTGTCTGCTGCTGCATCATGGCGTTCATTTCTCGCATCCGGCGGAGAATTTCTGGTAAAAGCACGATCGCAGGTGGTGTACCTTGAGGATCATCTGATTTCAACGCTTCGGTACGGATGTTGAGTTTGGGTTTGTTGAGGGATTTCTCAAATAACTCTTTGATCGTCTCACTCCGGGTTTTGTTCGTCTTGGGATCAACAATTTCCGTACCTTTGTCTTGTTCCAGCAGGGTATTATCTAAATCTGAGTCTACCCGCGTAAACTTGACATCCTGATATTCCCGCTCTAGGAAGTTGATAAAGTGGGTGTCGATGAAGGAGTCCATAAACAGGACTTCCAAGCCTTGATTTTTGTGCAGTTCTATATAGGTAGCTTGGGTTGCTCCATCGGTGGTATAGAAAACCCGGTTTTCGTGATGTTCTTTGTTGCGTTCTAGATACTCTTTGAGCGTGGTGTAAGGAGCGCTCGGTGCTGAAAAATCAGGATCGGGTGAGGGAGGAGTAACATCTTGCCAAGCATCGCCCTCTGAAGACTGTACTTCAACTGCTGGAGTTTCAGCAGCAGGTTTTTCTGTCAGCTTGGCGGTGGTGCGGAAGACGATAATATCTTCGATTTGTTTTTTGAATTTCTCGTCGTTGAGAACGCCGAATTTTACAAAAGTACCAAGATCCTTCCAGGCGCTAATGTATTGTTCACGATGATCGCGGAAAAGTTCTTTGAGGCGATCGCCGACTTTTTTGGCGATGTAATCACCGATTCTCCGCACGGTGCGATCGCCTTGCAAGGCACTACGTGATACGTTTAGAGGAATATCGGTGCTATCAATCACACCGCGCATCGGCATCAGAAATTGCGGGATAATTTCTTCGCAGTTGTCGCTAACAAAAACTTGATTAGAAAATAGCTTGATCTGCCCTTTAGTAACATCTACATCCGGCCTCATTTTGGGAAAATAGAGAATGCCATTGATGATAAAGGGATAGTCAGTATTTAGATGTACCCACAACAAAGGCTCTTCCTGAAAAGGATACAGGTAGCGGTAAAACTCTAAATAATCTTCTTGACTCAGGTTACTCGGAGAGTCTCGCCACGGTGCTTTTTGCTTATTTAATACTTCGCCATCGAGTTTAATCGGTACTGGCAAGAAGTCGCAGTAGGTCTTGACAAGATTCTTAATTCGTGCTGATTCTAAAAATTCCTCCTCTTCTCCTTGCAGGCTGAGAGTAATAGTGGTGCCGCGAGTTGTTCGAGGCGAATCTTCTAGGGTGAATGCTGGGGAACCATCGCAACTCCAGTGAACCGCCTGCGCTCCTTCTTGATATGAGAGAGTATCAATCTCTACCTTTTGCGCCACCATAAAGGAGGAATAGAAGCCAAGACCGAAGTGACCAATAATTGCTTGATCTGACTTGTCTTCATACTTATGAATAAATTCTTCAGCACTTGAGAAGGCAACCTGATTGATATATTTCTTAACTTCATCTGCGGTCATGCCGATACCGTTATCGGAGATCGAGAGAGTCTTCTTATCTTTATCAATGGCAATTTCAATTTCAGGTTCGCCGATATCTCCAGCATAATCTCCGGCGCGGGATACCATTTTCAGCTTTTGGATGGCGTCTACAGCGTTAGATACCAGTTCCCGCAAGAATATTTGGTGGTCTGAGTAGAGCGACTTCTTAATGATCGGGAAAATATTCTCAGTATGAATACTGATAGTACCTTGTTCTAGCATGATTGATAATCTTCAATGTTAGTATCTGAAATGATGATAGTAGCTAATACAGCCTAGTACCGCAAGGCGGAAGTCAAAAGTCAAAAGAACTGTATTTCAAGCTCTTGCGCCATTTGAAATGGTATGTTTATTTACGCCGTAGTGTACTAGTTGTCTGTTTTCCAGGATAAACCCGGAGAACACAGAACGAGATGATACCAATAAGAATTTTAAAAGATACCTTAGGCGATCGCTTGTTTTTTTAGCATTGTTTGCCGCCATTTTCTGATTCGGATTTCCCTACTCCCGACTCCCGATTTTCAAAGCAGTTGGACTTACGCAAAACTAGACGCTATTAGGGGCAATTCATCTAGACGCAAACGCGAGTGCGTCTCGAAGAGAAGCGGCTGACCGCAGGGTATTGCCCCTAAGAAAAAAATTAGGATTTCGGCTACAGTTTCTCATGCTAATTCCTAATTCGTAAGAAATAAATTGATACAACACCCAGTAAGAGCGCATAAATGTGCGCCCCGACTGTATTCCACGCAATTAATAACTGCTATGTAGCAATCTGTGGTACTGATACCTTCACCAGCATTTTTTTGTTAAAAGACAAACCGTTTTCATTTTTGTCAATGATAATCGTGTCTCCAGAGATAAAAGTATTTTCCAATAACTTGGTGGCGAGGGGGTTTTCTACTTCTCGCTGAATTGCCCGTTTGAGTGGGCGAGCACCGTAAACAGGGTCATAACCTGATTCTACAAGGTAATCACAGGCAGCTTGGGATATCTCAAAGAAGATTTTTTGCTCGCGCAGGAGATTTTCTACCCGCTTGAGTTGAATACGGATGATCTGCCGCATTTGGGTGCGATTTAAGGTATGGAAGAGAATAATATCATCGACGCGGTTGAGAAATTCCGGGCGGAAATGCGATCGCAAGGCTTCCATTACCCTGATCCGCATTGATTCATACTTGGAATCATCACCCGATATATCCAAGATATGTTCGCTACCAATATTACTAGTCATGACAATGACGCTATTACGAAAATCTACTGTCCTTCCCTGAGAGTCAGTAATTCTCCCATCATCTAACACCTGCAATAAAATATTGAACACATCGGGGTGCGCCTTTTCCACTTCATCCAACAGCACCACTGAGTAGGGACGGCGGCGAATCGCCTCGGAAAGTTGACCACCTTCTTCATATCCTACATATCCTGGAGGCGCTCCCACAAGGCGAGAAACTGAGTGTTTTTCCATATACTCAGACATATCCAAGCGCACCAATGCATCATCAGAATCAAAGAGAAATTGAGCTAAAGCACGGGCGAGTTCGGTTTTGCCCACACCTGTGGGGCCCATGAACATAAATGAACCAATGGGACGAGAGGGATCTTTCATCCCCGCACGGGCGCGACGAATTGCGGCTGCTACCGCTTCTACAGCTTCCTCTTGCCCAATGACTCGTTCATGTAAATGACTTTCTAGTTGTAGTAATTTTTGCCGTTCCGATTCCAACAGGCGATTGACAGGGATTCCTGTCCATTTGGCGACGATTTCGGCAATATCGGCTTCGGTGACTTGTTCTCGCAGCAACGTGGAACCTTGGTTTTGAATTTCTAAAAGGTTCGCTTCTTTGGCTTCGCGCTCGTGCTGCACTCCCTCCAATTTGCCATACTTCAATTGGGCAGCTTTATTTAGATCATAAGCACGTTCCGCTTGTTCAATTTGCACTCGCAGCGCATCTTCTTCTTTCTTTAAAGCGCTTATCGCCTCCAATATCTGCTTTTCACCTTGCCATTGCTCATTAAATATTTGCTGTTTTTCCGTTAAATTGGCGATTTCTTGCTCAATTCGCTGTAAACGTTCTTTAGTTTGGGGAGTACCCTTTTCTTCGCCAGCTAATGATAGCTTTTCCATTTCTAGCTGCATGAGGCGACGATCAATGGTTTCTAATTCTGCTGGTTTAGAGGTAATCTCCATTTTCAACTGTGCTGCTGCTTCATCTACCAAATCAATGGCTTTATCTGGCAAGAAGCGATCGCTAATATAACGCGCTGACAGGGTTGCTGCTGCTACCAAAGCCGAATCAGAAATTTTGACATTGTGATGGACTTCATAGCGTTCTTTCAACCCCCGCAGAATGGAAATAGTATTTTCCACACTTGGCTGATCCACAAATACTTGCTGAAAGCGGCGTTCTAGGGCGGCATCTTTCTCAATGTGTTTGCGGAACTCATCTAAGGTAGTTGCGCCAATGCAACGCAGTTCTCCCCGTGCCAGCATCGGTTTGAGCAGATTTCCGGCATCCATTGCCCCTTGTTGAGTGGAACCGGCGCCGACTACAGTATGCAATTCGTCAATAAACAGTACGATGTCACCGTTAGATTCTGTAACTTCCTTGAGGACTGCTTTCAAGCGTTCTTCAAATTCTCCTCGCAATTTTGCCCCAGCAATCAAACTACCCATATCTAAAGAGATGAGTTTGCGGTTTTTCAAGGATTCGGGAACATCACCATTTACCATGCGTTGTGCCAAAGCTTCAGCGATCGCAGTTTTACCTACCCCAGGTTCACCAATTAAGACGGGGTTATTTTTGCTCCGACGAGACAATACTTGAATTACCCGCCGAATTTCGTCATCCCGCCCAATCACCGGATCAAGTTTTCCAGCTTTTGCCTGTTCTGTCAAATCTCTGCCAAATTTTTGTAAGGCTTCATAGCGGGATTCTGGGGTTTGATCTGTCACCTTTTGGCTACCGCGAATGGCTTTGATAGTAGCTTCTAGTTTAGCTGCATCCGCGTTAAAGCCTTTGAGTATCTTTCGTCCAATGCGATCGTCTTCAGTAAAGGCCAAAAGTATGTGTTCTACAGAAATGTAGGAGTCTTTCATCCTGGTTCTAGCTTCCTCAGCTCGGTCTAGTAAAACATCTAAATTGCGGCTAAGGTAAAGCTGATCACTTTTACCAACTTTCGGCTGACGTTGGGTGAAGGCTTCTAGTTGCTGTTGCAACCGGATTGGATCGACCTCAGATCGAGCCAGGATACGAATTGCTAAACTAGTGGGTTCTTCTAACAGGGCAATAATTAAATGTTCAACATCTAGTTGCTGTTGTTGATAAGCACGGACTATATCCTGAGATTTAACAATTGCTTCCCAGGCTTTATCAGTAAATTTATTCGGATCTGTAGGTTGCATCTTTAGAATTTTGGAATTTTGATTTTTAGTTTAGGGATTGGGGATTATTAAAGGGAGTGGGGAGTGGGGAGTAGGGAGTGGTTGTAAGCCTACTCCTTAGTACCCAGATAATTATCCAAACATTCTCAGCGTATATCCGCGTGTATCTCTGGTGGCAATTTGGGATTAGTAATTGATGATAGTTTGATCTATTACCTATTTTCTAATTTAAAACGAAAATACTCTTCTGAGCGGACTTTGCCAAATGGTGCTATAGGAGCGATCGCTTCATCAACGACAGTATGGGGGCAATCCTAATAGGATTTACGCACAGGAGATCCCCTAACCCGCCTAGAAAACGGAGGCAAAAACCGAAAACTCTCGCGCGTCTGGGTTTACTGGCACCAGACACCAGTGTGCGGGAATAATTAATGTCCTCGCATCTGCCTCAACTTTTCAAGACATCAGTGTGGATTTTGCGATCGCTTTATTGCCTGCGATAGAGTTTTACTCCTGCCTTCTCTTATTACTGACTCACAAGTTGCTGTTGTGATTCTTGTTTAACTGCTGACCCTTGATTTCCCAGTTGAATCAGTTCAACTTTATACCCATCTGGATCTTCCACAAAAGCAATTACTGTCGTACCATGTTTCATCGCCCCTGGTTCGCGCACGACTTTACCGCCCTGATTGCGGATTTCTTCACACTTAGCGTAAATATCATCAACGCCAAGAGCAATGTGACCATAAGCATTACCCAATTCGTACTTTTCCACACCCCAGTTGTAGGTTAGTTCTATTACCGAGTTGTCGCTTTCATCACCGTAGCCCACAAAAGCTAGGGTAAATTCTCCCCCTGGATAGTCTTTTCGGCGCAGTAGTTTCATTCCTAGAAGTTCACAGTAGAACTTTAAGGACTCTTCAAGGTTGCCCACCCGCAGCATTGTGTGTAGTAATCGCATATTGACCTTTTCTCTGTAATTGATTTAGTGTTATTCTCTGCCAACATTTTACCTAGCTGAAAGTCTTAAGGTAAAAATGCCATCAGAGAAGTAATTAAAAGGTAAAGGACAGGATAAACATTTCCTTATCCATTCTTGGTATTGCTCCCTATCCATATAAATAATGGAAATCTTCTTTAATCTCAGCCAACAAAGTCTGTTAACCGCCTATGCTAGCGATTGGGTTAGGCAGCTGGACTGTATGCGTAACACACTCGAATAAAGGATAAAGTACAGATGAGTAACATTCTAGATACTGCCATTGAGGCGATCGCATCTCGTGAAATTCTTGATTCACGCGGTAGACCAACAATTGAAGCCGAAGTGCATTTAGCTAACGGTGTTGTCGGACTGGCGCAAGTTCCCAGTGGTGCCTCCACTGGCACTTTTGAGGCTCACGAACTGCGTGATGGCGATAAAAGCCGTTACGGGGGCAAAGGCGTACTCAAGGCAGTACAAAACGTCAGAGAAGCACTAGCGCCACAATTGTTAGGCTTGGATGTCCTGAACCAAGAACTGCTAGACCGCACAATGATCGCTATAGATGGTTCTCCTAACAAATCTAATTTGGGAGCTAATGCGATTTTGGGGGTTTCCCTAGCAGCAGCCAAAGCTGGTGCTGAATCTTTGGCAATTCCTCTGTATCGCTATTTGGGTGGCCCTTTAGCGAATTTGCTCCCAGTGCCGTTGATGAATGTGATTAACGGTGGGGCACACGCCTCAAACAACGTAGATTTTCAAGAGTTTATGATTGTCCCAATTGGCGCAACTTCCTTCCGGGAAGCATTGCGCTGGGGTGCAGAGGTGTTTGCTACCCTTAGTCAAGTATTAGATGAGAAGGGTTTGCTTACTGGTGTGGGCGATGAAGGTGGCTTTGCCCCTAACTTAGAGTCTAATCAGGTGGCTTTAGAATTGCTGGTTGCTGCCATTAAGAAAGCTGGTTATCAGCCAGGGGAAGAAGTCGCTTTGGCATTGGATGTGGCGGCTAGTGAGTTTTACAAGAATGGGCACTATGTTTATGATAGTAAACCTCACGCCCCGGCTGAGTTTATTGATTACCTCGCGCAACTGGTTGATCAATACCCAATTGTATCAATTGAGGATGGCTTGCATGAAGAAGATTGGCAAAGTTGGCAATTGCTTACCCAGAAGTTAGGTTCGCGGGTGCAATTGGTCGGAGATGACTTGTTTGTTACCAACGCCATGCGCTTGCAAAGAGGAATCCAGGAAAAAGCCGCTAATGCCATTTTGATTAAACTCAATCAAATTGGTTCGCTTACCGAAACCTTAGAAACAATTGATTTGGCAACTCGCAACAGTTTCCGTTCAATAATTAGCCATCGTTCTGGTGAAACAGAAGACACAACGATCGCTGATTTAGCCGTAGCAACCCGTGCTGGTCAAATCAAAACAGGTTCCCTCTGTCGCAGCGAACGGGTAGCAAAATATAATCGCTTGCTGCGAATTGAAGATCAACTAGGCGATCGCGCCGTTTATGCTGGTGCTGTGGGGTTAGGGCCGAAGTAGAGAAGAGGGGGAGTAGGGAATAGGGAGTAGGGAGTAAGGTCTTTCCCCATTCCCCATTCCCCATTCCCCACTCCCCATTTATCACGGATAAAACCCCAACTTGGGCAACCCCAACGTTTCATCCCAGCCCATCATCAGGTTTAGACACTGAATCGCTTGACCCGCCTGCCCTTTAATTAGATTGTCAATTGCTGACATGACAATCACGCGACCTGTGCGCGGGTCAACTTCTACACCGATATAACAAAGATTGCTGCCGTTAGCCCATTTGGTTTGGGGGTAAACGCCGCTACCGCAGATTTTCACCCAAGGAGAGTTGCGGTAGAAGGCTGAGAAAATTGTGATTAAGTCATCTCGCACTAAACCAGGATCGCGCAGTGTGGCATATACCGTTGCCAACATACCACGCACCATTGGGATCAGGTGTGGTGTAAATTGGATCATGAGTTCGTGACCAGCTAAGTCACTGCAAATTTCCTCAATTTCTGGGGTATGATGGTGACGCCCAACATTGAAAGCTGCTATGGAGTTGTCTGCCTCAGCTAGTAATAAGTTGGTTTTAGGTTGTCGTCCACTACTAGATGTGCCAGATTTGGCATCGATAATAGCTGTCTCCGGTACGATTAAACCTTGCTTTAAGAGTGGTGAAAGTGCTAAAAGACTAGCAGTCGGGTAGGAACCAGGACAGCCAACGAGTTGAGCTTCGGCAATGCGATCGCGATAAAGTTCTGGTAATCCATAAACTGCTGTAGCTGCAATTGTGCGATCGCTTCTCTCTGTACCATACCAATTTGTATAAGTTGTCAAATCACTGAACCGATAATCTGCACTCAAATCTAGTACTTTACATCCTTTTTCCAAAAGTTTGGGCACGATTTGGCAAGCCAGACCATTTGGTAAAGACAGGAAAACTACTTCACAGCGATGAGCAATTATTTCTGGTTCTACCGCCTCTATTGGCAGTTTAGCTGCATGAGCCAGATGTGGGTAGATATCTCCAAAGGATTTCCCGATACTGCTCTCACCGCCTAAATAAACCAGTTCGACTTCTGGATGATCCATCAGTAATCGTACTAACTGTACTCCGCCATAGCCCGACGCGCCAACAATCCCAACGGGTACGCGTCTAAATTTGCCCATGATCTGAAATCCTTATCCCATGAATAGTTAATTCGTTCTCAGCTATCAACAATATCAGCGACTAGCGCAGCGCACAAAACGCCTCAAACCCCTTCACTTTGTTTTGGGGAGTCAACAGTCCAAAGTCAAGAGTCGAAAGTCTATATAAAATTCAGTTAATTGACTCTTGAACCCCACTTGACACCAGTCCGCTCAAGTCGGGAGACCCGCGCATAGCGGCTGGCTTCTTTGCAGGAATACGCGGACTCGTTGACGGCAGCCTCTCCAAGAGTTGAGGCTGCATTATCGCCCCTTGGGAGAAGACCGCAGTCACTCCCCTTGACCCTAATTTTAATGGCAAAAATTTTTGCCACGTTATCAAATCATTGCTAGTCTAATTCTCTGACTTGTAAAGGAGCTACAATCGAAAAGAAGAAATGAAATTGTTAAAAAAATTTACGTTGGTAGCTGGAAATCTTTCTGTGTCACAGCCTAATACTACCCAAGGTTTTAAATTTGATTCGATTGATGCCGCTTTAGCAGACCTAAAATCTGGTCGTGTCATTGTAGTGGTAGATGATGAAAATAGGGAAAATGAAGGCGACTTAATCTGTGCTGCCCAATTTGCCACACCCGACACGATTAATTTCATGGCGGTGGAAGCTAGAGGACTGATTTGTTTGGCAATGACAGGCGATCGCCTAGACGAGCTAGACTTACCCTTGATGGTCAGCAACATTACAGATACTAACCAAACTGCCTTCACTGTCAGTATTGATGCCGGGCCAGAATTGGGTGTTACCACAGGCATCTCAGCAGAAGACCGCGCCCGCACTATCCAGGTTACTCTCAACCCAACCACAAAACCTACCGATTTACGTCGTCCTGGTCATATTTTCCCGATTCGGGCTAAACAGGGAGGCGTACTCAAACGCGCCGGACATACAGAAGCTGCGGTGGACTTATCTCGACTAGCAGGGCTATACCCAGCCGGGGTAATTTGTGAAATTCAAAACTCCGATGGTTCAATGGCGCGGTTGCAGCAGTTATTTGAATATGCTAAACGTCACAATTTAAAAATTATTAGTATTGCGGATTTAATTAGTTATCGCCTACAGCACGATCGCCTAGTGTATCGTGAGGTGATTACCAAACTGCCTAGTCAATTCGGTCAGTTTGAAATTTATGCCTACCGCCATACCCTGGATAATACAGAACACGTTGCAATTGTCAAGGGCGATCCAGCTAACTTCAAAGATGAGCCGGTGATGGTGCGGATGCACTCAGAATGCTTAACTGGTGATGCTTTGGGTTCTTTGCGCTGCGACTGTCGAATGCAATTAGAAGCCGCACTGAAAATGATTGAGGCTGCTGGTCAAGGTGTAGTTGTATACCTGCGCCAAGAAGGGCGGGGAATCGGCTTGATTAACAAGCTGAAAGCTTACTCATTGCAGGATATGGGACTCGATACAGTCGAGGCCAATGAGCGCTTGGGATTTCCTGCTGACTTGCGAGACTACGGGATGGGGGCACAAATGCTCATGGACTTGGGCATCAAAAAGATCCGCCTGATTACCAATAATCCCCGTAAAATTGCTGGGGTCAAGGGCTATGGGTTGGAAGTAGTTGATCGCCTACCGTTATTGATTGAGGCAACCGACTACAATTCCTATTACCTGGCGACAAAGGCGAAAAAGCTGGGTCATATGCTGTTACAGACTTATCTAGTGACAGTAGCAATCCACTGGCAAGATGACCCAGAAGCTGTGACGGAACGTTATGAACGCTTAGAGAAAATGCGACACTTAGCGAGAACTAATGATTTATTGTTGCAGGAAGAAGCGCGTCCCTTAGCGATCGCTTTATTTGACGAGCCATCTTTAACAGTACACTTAGGTTTTGATCAGCCAAAAGTTGCTAGCTGTGATTGGTATCACCAAAGTGGTCATCCTTATATACAGGCAATCTTCCAGATTTTGGACAACCTCGCAACTTTGCCTTACATCCAGAAACTAGAATTTCTGATTTCTTCTGGTTGCGATCCTTTGAGTAATTTACAAGTCCAACTAGATCGCCAGACATTCCCGGATGGTACACTGCCTTCATCGATTAGCGATCGCCTGGAAAAGCAGCAAATTTATAGCTTTAGCAAATAGCTTCAATAATGTTATCGCCTTTCCTAATCTCGTGAGGTACAGATGTGCTTCATCTCCCCTCTCCTTAGTAAGGAGAGGGGTTGGGGGTGAGGTTTTAATCTGATGTACTTCATGCATCTGGGAACCGCTATAAATTAATTACTTACCCTATATATTGGTCTGACCTGACGATAAGTATTAAGTAAGTTCAGAAATTTATTACCATCAAAATTTATCGGGTCAACTTTTTTACCAGAACGGTCTACGAGATGGTGGGTAGTAATGCGATCGTTTCTTACTTGACTTTGAGCAATTAACCAAGCAAGAGAATGATATTGAGCCTCCGTGTAGCCGCTATGGGTTTGTTGGCTGCTACTGTCATAACTATCTGGCGGTGTTTCCAAAGAAGCGTGATAAGCAAAATTATTCACAGACGGAGGCAAATGTGGATTAGTCTGCACAGTTTCCACTCCCTCGGAACCATCAAATACAGAGTTAGCTGCACCAAAAGCCCGCTTTTCTGGCGGTACTAGATAAACCACCGTTCCGTCTAACTTGATTAAAGCGTGGTAACTTGCTTGCACACTTTCATCGTTATGGGCTACTTGAAAGAAATTAACGGCACTGGAAGCAGAATACCCAGTTTCATGGAGGACGATAATTGGTTGGTTGTTAACAGGAACGCCGTTAACATCTTGGACGTAACGTTCACCATAGTTACTTGGGTCAACCGAAGCAACTTGATAATTAGGTCTGTAGCGTGCAAAAGCTTGAGTGGTTATATACCTTGCTAGAGGCTTGTTAATCTTGACTGGAGACTTGATAACATTTTGAGATTTATTCTCTGACTCTTTCGCTGATTGGAATTGCGCCTGTGGATATTGACTCAAGGCTGTAACCTGTGGATTGGATGTATGGGATATTATCGGATTATTTTGTAATTTTGTCGCTCGTCCAATTAGCAGCACTGCAATTAAAGCCATGAACATCAGCGAGATTAGTAGCACCCTAGTCGCCCAGTCTGTAAACCTCATTTTTCTAATACCAGTAAAACGGTAGATATTAACTTACGCGATGTGCAACTTATTCTTAGAACCCCGCTTCCATTCTTCTCCCCCACAGGGGCAGAGGCTTTGATTCTTGCTCTCCAACGCTAGTAGGGAAGGGGTTTTATCCTTTTCTCGTTCCGATGCTCTGCATGGGAATGGCTGATTAGAGGCTCTGCCTCCAGTTAGACATTGAGTCAGAGACTCAATGAATGCATTCCCGGGGGAGCCTGGGAACGAGTCAAAAGCCCTATCGTAGATGGTATCCAAACAATAATCGCTATAATACCTTAATTCTAGTCAAATATACGTTTATAATCCCTGCAATAGTGCTGTAACGAGTCATTTAATAATGATGTTTTACTTACACCCCCTTCACCAACTACTAGCAGCTTAGAAAGATATTATCCTTTAGCTTCTAACCTGGCTCGAAGATAGGTCAAAATTGCCTGCGTTCCTTGCTTGACAATTTCAGGCGGCGGCGAGGTTAATTGTGGATTGTTCTTGAGGTCTAGCTCTAGCTTATTAAACTTGGAGAGTTGGCTGATTTCTGGCGGCAGGCTGCTGAGTTGATTGTAAGAGAGGCCTAGCCATATTAAGTTTGAGAGTTGGCTGATTTCTGGCGGCAGGTTGCTGAGTTGATTGCCAGAGAGGTCTAGCCATTCCAAGTTTGAGAGTTGGCTGATTTCTGGCGGTAGACTGCTGAGTTGATTACAAGAGAGGTCTAGCAATGTCAAGTTTGAGAGTTGGCTGATTTCTGGCGGTAGGCTGCTGAATTGATTACCAGAGAAGAATAGCTCAGTCAAGTTGAAAAGTTGGCTGATTTCTGGCGGTAGGCTGCTGAGTTGATTACCACAGAGGAATAGCTCAGTCAAGTTGAAAAGTTGGCTGATTTCTGGCGACAGGCTGCTGAGTTGATTGTTATCGAAGGATAGCCATATTAAGTTTGAAAGTTGGCTGATTCCTGGCGGCAGGCTGCTGAATTGATTGTTAGCGAGGGATAGCTCAGTCAAGTTGGAGAGTTGGCTGATTTCTGGCGACAGGCTGCTGAATTGATTGTTCTCAAGGGATAGCTCAGTCAATTTTGAGAGTTGGCTGATTTCTGGCGGCAGGCTGCTGAGTTGATTTTTATCGAGGTATAGGTGAGTCAAGTTGGAGAGTTGGCTGATTTCTGGTGGCAGACTGCTGAGTTCATTACCACAGAGGGATAGCTCAGTCAAGTTGGAGAGTTGGCTGATTTCTGGTGGCAGACTGCTGAGTTGATTGTGATTGAGGTTTAGCACCGTTTCCTTTTCCCTGGCAGCTTTTTCTATAATTTGCAACAGTTCTTCCTTTGTCACTTGCAAACCTCACCAATTCTGTAGCGATATTTACCAGAATAGTGTATCGCAGGTTATGGGGAATGGGGCTAGATTAATGTGTTCTATCTGCGTAGAAAGGGCTGTAATGTTTAAATTAGCTGGGTGGGTAGGACGCAGTACTTGACGTAGGCATCCCTAACCTTGCAATAACATTTACTCATTCACAAAGTTCTAAGGTTCATTCACAAAGCTCCAAGGTTCATTCACAAAGCTCTAAGGTTCATTGACGAAGCTCCAAGGTTCATTCACGAATATCAAATTGCGTTCAGAAAATATTAGTTATTTTAAATGCATTAGTTATTCTTCCCACTCCCCACTAACTATTAACTCTTAAACTGGGCAGTGGAGATGATTGATGCTGCTTAAAATCTGCAAACTCACAGATTGAGTTAAATGGACAAAAGCGGCAGTGCGAACCAGGATTGGGAGGGAAAATTTTACTGAAATTACTAGTTTCTTCCTGATATTTATGCAAATCATGCTGGTGCTTGTGAGCCACATTAGCTAACTCAAATTTTAAAGATTCTAATTCACTATTATTAATACTAATTAACTCAGATTTTTTAGATATTTCCAAATTATAAAATGATGCAACAGCTTTTCGTCCAGGGTAAAGATAACGAGCAGCTAGTAAATAAACTAATGCCTGTCGTCGGTCAAAAGCCGATTTACCCGTTTTGAAATCCAAAATATGTAAAGTGCTATCAGATTCAATGAAAACGCAGTCCATAGCCGCATATAAGCGAAAGCAATAATCTTCTTGTTCAATTACAATCGGTTTAGGAAAGCCTTCATCGCCCGGAGTTAATTGGATAATATCTTTATCCAAAAGCAAGGGAGCATCGTGATATTTTTTCAAAATTTGCAGCACGCGTTGCTGGACTTGCTCGCTGGAGTTGCCTAATTTAAGTAGCTGTGCAACTCTTTCTACACCATCTACTTGCTTCAACAGATGCCTGTGATGATGAAACTCATAAACGCCTTTTTGGGCGAGTATGCCAATTCGCTGGGGTGCGGTAGCTTGCGCTAAAAGCGCTTTGACTTGTGGTTCGTGTTGCCGCGCTTTGATAAACCCCCGTCTCATCTGGCAATGCCAGCGTTCTTGCCCAGTCGCTGGGGCAACTAGAGACCAAAGGTGATAACTGGCAAAAGGTCGATCGGGGGTTAACATTGCTCAGAAACAGTGAGAGAAAATACGGTGGGAAGAAGTTTCAGCTAAGACTTCCTTAGAAAAGAACTTCCGGGGATACTTGCTGCTACACACGCTTTGCGCGAAGCTTTTATACTACTGATAATGTACGGGAGCAAGTGGCAAAAATGTCCAGTAAGATAAAATTTGGCACCGATGGATGGCGAGGGATTATTGCCGATGACTTTACTTTCCTCAATGTGCGGAAAGTGACAAGGGCAATTGCCACTTACTTGGAAACAGCCTATACGAAAGACAGACCAGTACTTATTGCCTACGATACTCGCTTTTTAGCTGAGGAGTTTGCCCAAACAGCAGCTCAAGTACTGGCAGACTTGGGTTGGACTGTGAAAATTACTGATCGAGATTGCCCCACACCAGTAATTGCCTACAACGCCCGTCACCTAAATTCCGCAGGAGCGTTGATGTTTACTGCTAGCCATAATCCAGCACCCTACTGTGGAATTAAATATATACCTGATTATGCTGGGCCTGCCACTCTAGAGATTACTGATACTATTGTGGCAAATATAGAAAGTGCATCGGATGAGTTGCCTGGGAGCAGCCCATCAGGTTCAATTTCAATTTTCGATCCGAAACCTGATTACTTACAATTTATCTACACCTTACTTGATATAGAACGGATCAAAAGCGCTAATTTAAAGGTAAAGTACGATGCGCTCTATTCTACCTCTCGTGGCTATTTAGATGAAGTTTTGCAATATAGTGGCGTTCAGTTAGAAAGTTTCCACGATTGGAGGGATGTTTTATTTGGGGGTGGAATGCCAGAACCCAAAGGAGAACAATTAGTTGAGTTAGTGGAAGCAGTACTTCACGATCGCGCTGATTTGGGCTTGGCGACGGATGGAGATGGCGATCGCTTTGGGATCGTTGATGAACAAGGAACTGTTCTCACACCCAATACTGTGCTGTTAGTTCTAGCAGGTCATTTAATCAAAAACAAAGGTAAAACTGGTGCCATAGTTCGCACTGTGGCTACAACTCACCTGCTGGATAATTTCGCTGCTAAAAATGGGCTGCAAATTTATGAGACAGCAGTCGGTTTTAAATACATCGGCGAAAAAATGCGGGAAACTGCTGTATTAATTGGTGGAGAAGAATCAGGCGGTTTGAGTATTATTGGGCATATTCCCGAAAAAGACGGGATATTAGCTAATATGCTGGTGGCAGAAGCGATCGCCTATGAAGGTAAACCCCTGAGTCAACTTGTCAAAGAAGCAATCGCCCAAGCCGATGGCCCCCTTTACAACAACCGCGTTGACTTGCACCTCACAGAGGCGCATAAAACCGCCGTCATCGACTCTTTTACTAAAAATCCACCTACAGAGGTAGCAGGAATTAAAGTCAAGGAAGTGGGGCATAAAGACGGTATTAAGCTCTATTTAGAAGAGGGGAGCTGGGTTTTACTGCGTCCTTCCGGTACAGAACCACTGGTACGCGTCTATTTAGAAACCAACACTCCCGAAAAACTCACCCAAATCGCGCAAGAGTTAGAGAGGGCGATTGCTAAACTAAAGGCAGTAGCAGTTTAATAATTCAGAGTTAGGAGTTATAAGTTAAGAATTATTAACCCCTAACTTTTATTAAGATATGAAAACTTTCGCTCCTTTTTTGACATCTCTAGTTGTAGCAGTTTGGGTAATAGCGATCGCGATTATTTCAGTTCAAAATGCCACACCCGTATCGTTAAAATTCTTAACATTCCAATCGATTCAGATACCGATGGGTTTAGTGCTAGCTTTTAGTGCCGGTGTAGGGTTAATTGGTATGGCACTGCTGCAACCTCTGTGGGGACTTGCTGGTATTGGGCAGGGTAATTCTCGATTAGAAGACGATGCGGAATTTTTTGTTGACGATGAAGATTTTTGAGGCTTGAATCGCTGTGCAGTATCAAAACATTATTACAATCGAACCAGGAAAACGAGGTGGTAAGCCTTGTATTCGAGGAATGCGAATTACTGTATACGATGTTTTATCTTATCTTGCCTCTGGCATGACCTACGAGGAACTACTTGATGACTTTCCTTATTTGACACAAGAGCATATTTTGGCTTGCCTAAGCTATGCGGCTGATCGAGAAGGGCTATGAGCGCAACTTATACAGCAGATTTTAATTTGTGGATTGAACACACAGCCCAACTATTGCGATCGCATCGCTGGCAAGAAGTTGATGTAGAATATCTGATTGAAGAGGTTGAAGGCTTGGGCAAAAGTGAACGGCGGGCTATTGCCAGTCAATTAACTCGCCTGCTGTTGCATCTGCTCAAGTGGCAATATCAATCCCAGCGTCGCTCAGATAGTTGGCTGGATTCTATCACCGATTCTCGCACCCAAATTGAGTTAGCCATAGAAGATAGTCCTAGTCTTAAAAGCTATCCTACAGAGCAACTTGAGGAAAGTTATCAAAGGGCACGTTGCCAAGCAGCCAAGCAAACGGGGATGCTAATTTCCGTGTTTCCACAACAGTGTCCATATTCTTTAGAATTAGTGTTGGATGAAGACTGGCTACCGGAAGCAAGCGATATTTGATAAATGTATTTGTGGCTGTGTCATAGGAAGCGCACGACGCAGCCAATTAATCTGCATTAGTTAACCTGGCATTTGACGATTGCTATTTTCTCACAGCGCCTGCAAGAATCACACTACATAAAAAAAGCCTGCGTTGGCAAGCTTTTTTGAAAGGTTTTGAGAGAGCGATCGCACTGTTATAAAATCAAAATGTCCATTCGTGATCTGGATCATCTAGGGCGGCGCGAACAGAAGTTAAATTTGCAAGGTCTTTGAAGGGGCTAGATTTAGCTATTTCTGTGATTGAGTTTAAGGTAAGGGCTAGTTGGTCATTATTGCCAGATGCGATCGCATTATCAATGACAGCAAACAAAGCGCGAAAGTTTTCTGCACGTTCATCAAAAGAGCGATCTAGATACGCCATCAGCAACTCTCGCTGGGCGTTAATCTTAGTGATTGTTTCTTTTTTCCAAGCTTCAATCTCTCGTCTGTTTGTCTGTTCCTGTTCAGCAATTATCTTATATTCACTATAAGCTGAAGCAACTATATCAACACATTGGGTTTTTTCCAAAGCTGCTATTTCACGTCTTTTAGTCCGTTCTTGCTCTCCAATTTGCTTGTAACTCGAAACAATGCTTACTAACGATTTTGTGGCGTTAACCGCAGTACATACTGTACCGATACTTGGTAAAACCATTGCTAAATACCTCCGAGAGTTTTGTATTTAGCTTGGATGGTTAAAGTAGCAGGGTTTAACAGTGCTTCATTATCTAAAATAGGAATTTTCATAATTTCTGCAAGTGCTTTAATTAAAAGTGCGACCTCTTGAAATTTGCTAGCATCGCGATCGCGATTAAAAGATTGCGATTCAAGCTCTTGAAGTGCGGATTTGGCACGGTTGTTTAAATTACACACTAAATTAGCAAGTTCCACTGTTCGCCGTTTAACCTGTAAGAGAAAATCTTGAGCTGCTTGAATATTGGCAATCTCTACGTTGATATTAGCTTCATACTCTCGCGCTTTAGTCAAAGCTTCCTCACCCTTACCAGCAAGTTGAAAACCCCCAACCATCAACGCCGGGCCGAGTGTAATACCTCCCAAGACAGCACCACCAACCGCCATACTACCACCACCGAACCAACCTATGGCTCCAGTCCAAGCCGCAGCACCACCAAGTTGTGAGATACCGACTTCAGTAGCCCACAATCCAAAGAACCTGGAAACAGTAACAGTACCTACACTCCTTGCTAAAGTAATTGCACTAGAACCTGCTGCTGAGGCTGCAACGGCTGCTTTCACACCACCTTTCACCCACTGTTCAGCTTTGATAACTTCTGTTTTGTACTCCTGAATTTGCTGAGTGGAGATGTCTAATTCAGCTACAATGTCCAGATTGTTTTGGGAAGCTTGCTGACCAATTCTCTCAATAAAATCTATAAAGTTTGAAATTGTACCCTGCTTGATACGAAGCTGCATTTGACCATAGACTTCTGCTGACTGGTTGGTAATTTCCCAGGCTGCTTTTAAGTTTTGCAAGCTACTTTCGTATTTTTGTTGAGCCTGTTCACCAATTTCCTTTGCCTGATTCATATTGCCAATGCCTTCAGCACCTTTTACAGCTCCGAAAGCAGCGCTTGCCAAAGCCGCAGCACCCAAAATCAGTGGAATCATGAAATACTCTTGATTGTGATTAATATTTGGTTAGTACTTGTCTACGGGTTAAATATGAAGACAAGGCATCACCTTATACTTATCTTTCCCGGAGATACTAACTAATGAACATTCAGAAGGTATAAATTTGAGACTGTGATGAATGCAGTTGTCAATCGTTTTCGTCTTGAGTGCGATCGCACCTGTGGAAGGCTAAAACATCAATGCAATGGAGAAGCGATGTCTACGATGGGCTACGCCTACGCACATCACTGTAAATTTTCATGCTGTCAGTCGAGGAAAGTCAGTTCGCCCTGCTGCGAGCAATAAACAGGCTTGGATATCTTCGAGTTCGAGATCGGGAAAATCCTCTAAAATCTCAGAAACACTGACATTCTCAGCCAACATTTCTAAAATGTCACTCACACGAATTCTCATACCTCTAATACAAGGACGACCACCACACTGACCAGGAGTTTGAGTAATACGTGTCAACAAATCAGCCCTTGGGTTCATGCAAGTATTTTAATATCAGGTACTTTTATTTAACTCAAATTGTGCGATCGCAATTATCCAGCCTAACATTTAAGTGCAACTGACAAGCGATCGCAATTATCCAAAGCTCACACAACAGAAGCTAAGTTGGGCAGTTTTGGGTTAGTTGTAGCTTTAGGTAATCAATGAAGTTTAGAATTTCTGTATCAGTGAGTTGTAGACGCGTAGGCGTAGCCCATTGTAGACATCGCTTGCCATGACAAAATTTGGTGAATCTATGACAAAGTTTCTGGATCAACACCAAGCGCCTTCAACGTTTCCACCAACATTTTCACTTGTTGTTCTGTTTCCACACGTCGCTGTTGTTCAAAAGCTGTACGTTCTTCCGCTTCCCTGATGCGTTCTTCTGGTGTCAGCAATCTTTGCCCTTCATCGTCATACCAGTACAGCCACTCCCGCACGATACCTTGATAAATTCCCCGTTCTCGCCCAATTCCTAAACCAATCTCTGGTAGCCAAATGGGATTTCCTGACATTAAAATATATTCGCCATCAACTAAGTGATGCACCTCCAAAGGTGGGTTTTTACGACGAAAGGGACTATATACAACGTAGTACAAAATTCCTAATTCTTTGGCATAAAATTCTTTCTTGGTGCTATATTCTTCCCGATATATTTGGGAAACAACTTCTAATGCTAATATTGGCAGTTTATTTTCTTCCCACAGCACATAACTTAGGCGTAAGTCCTCATCAATGAAGCGTTTAACTCCTAAGCTGAGAAACCCATCAGAGACAACAGCTGCTTTGTCTGGGTGATAATAAATACCCATGTCAACACCAAAGAACCAATCCCAGCGATCGCACCAAACCAAAGCCAGTATCGTTTTTAGCAAGCCGGGAATTAAATTTTGTAGTTCATTATCCACAGAGGTATCATCTGAGTCGGGTAGTTCTTCGGAAGATGGCAAGCAATGCAGAGGATTGTAGTTTAACATCAGTGGTTTTGCCAAATCTGATTGTACCTTGATTGTAGGAAATCTATGGATAATTAAGGAGGTATACAAAGACAAAATGAGTGTGTATTACGGTATCCGTATCAATCTGACGAAAATCAGCCTCTTGGATAAATATGACCGATGTTTGAGCAGGAGCGGACTATGAGATATATAACTACAGGTGAGCGCATCGGCTACGAGCGCGGTAAACAAGAAGGTGAACAACCGCTTATTTTAAGGTTACTACAAAGACGAGTGAGAGAATTATCACCACAATTGCAAGAGCGCATTCAATCTCTTTCTTTAAATCAATTAGAAAACCTTGGTGAAGCTTTGTTAGATTTTAATGCTATGGAAGATTTACTTAACTGGTTGCAAACGAATCAATCAGCTTAAAATCTATTTTTATGAAATCTGTAAAAAATACATCTACTTACTTACCCCATACAGGATTTTTTGGACTCAGTTCGATGAGTTTTTTTTACTTTAACGAATCAAAAGTTACAAGTTATTAAAAAAAGGGCGGGTTTTCTACCCGCCCTCAAAGTAATCAATATTTAAACTAAACTAAACTAGCGATCGCAACTAATTACCGATTTGAGGCGCACTCAAAGAAACCTTTAGTGCATCGTCTTTTTGCTGTGCTAATGTCGGCACAGAATCACGCAATCTTGCCGTCAATTGTACAGTTGTAGCGTCATACATTTGAGTCAACAACTTCGGATAAAAACCAATACCAATAATTGGTATCAACAAACAAGCAATAATAAATACTTCGCGGGGTTCAGCATCTATCAAAGCTTGGTGAGAAACTAATTCCTTGTTCTCTTGTCCGTAGAAAATTTCCCGCAACATCGACAGCAGATAAATTGGAGTTAAAATTACTCCCACTGCCATCAAGAACACCACAATGACTTTGAAGGTAGAGCTATAAGCATCACTAGTCGCAAAGCCAACAAATACCATCAATTCTGCCACGAAACCGCTCATCCCTGGCAATGCCAAAGAAGCCATTGAACAGGTGGTGAACATGGCGAAAACCTTCGGCATTCTCTTGCCGACACCACCCATTTCATCCAGCATCAGGGTGTGTGTCCGGTCATAAGTTGCGCCAACGAGGAAGAACAAACTCGCCCCAATTAACCCGTGAGAAACCATTTGCAACACTGCCCCACTTAATCCCAAATCGGTGAAGGAGGCGATACCAATCATCACAAAGCCCATGTGGGAAATTGAGGAGTAGGCAATTTTTCGCTTCAGGTTGCGTTGGGCAAATGATGTCAAGGCAGCGTAGATGATATTAACTACCCCCAAAACCACCAATACAGGCGCAAAAAAAGCGTGGGCATCGGGGAGCATTTGGGCATTCATCCGAATTAAGGCGTAACCACCCATTTTCAGGAGAATACCTGCCAATAACATGTGTACGGGGGCTGTAGCTTCACCGTGGGCATCAGGTAGCCAAGTGTGCAAGGGAATAATCGGCAACTTGACGGCGTAAGCAATTAGGAAGCCAGCATAAAGTGCAAGTTGGAAATTGAGGGCGAAATCTTTGAGGGCGAGCGATCGCATGTCGAATGTCACCGTATCGCCGTAAAATCCCATTGTCAGGGCAGACAGTAAAATAAACAGCGAACCGCCGGCGGTGTATAAAATGAATTTGGTCGCTGCATATTGCCGCCTTTTGCCTCCCCAAATCGACAGCAGAAAGTAAATCGGCACTAGTTCCAGTTCCCACACCAGGAAAAATAACAGCATATCCTGGACGGCGAACACGGCAATCTGACCGCCATACATCGCCAAAATCAAGAAGTAAAATAGCTTGGGCTTGAAGGTAATAGGCCAAGCTGCTAAAATCGCCAGCGTGGTAATGAATCCAGTCAAAATGATTAGGGGCATGGACAAGCCATCTGCCCCTACTGACCAATTCAAATCTAGTTGGGATACCCAGGGGTAACTCTCCACCAACTGCAAACCTGGATTGGAGAAATCATACCTAGTATAAAAAGCGTAAACAATTAGTGCAAAATCGATCAGCCCTACGATGAGGGAGTACCAGCGCACTGTTTTGCCTTCTTTGTCAGGGATGATGGGAAGAAGTAGCGACGCCGCTATCGGAAACAGAATAATCGTCGTCAGCCACGGAAAATTAGCTGTATTCATCACAATTCGTCTGCTATCAAAATCATGTTTGGCAAAAAGTCACTAGTTATTAACTAACAGCTTTTTAGGGATTTCGTCTTCCTCGTTAGGTTGATTTAATTAAATTCGCAATCCCCCATTTTTATCTTGAGAGTCTCTTTTGACACTTGTGGGTGCGTAATGTGGGTTGTGATACCCCCAATCAAGTCAAAAATTTACCCTAAAAAAGCCGCTAAAATTATAGTTTAGCGGTGCGATGTCTACGACAAGCCGCTCCGCGTCTACGCATAGCCCAACCCATCGCTAAAAATACACGATGCTATATGCGTGGTTGTTGAAAAAAGCGATTTGGTGCAAAAAAAGCATAACAGGGGAAATAATCCTATGATAATCGCACAAATTAAAAGTCAAATTCGTTATGTTACTAATGTAGATGGAGAAACAACAGATGTACTCATCCCTGTAGAAATTTGGCAACAGATGATGAGTTTCATAAATTCTGATAACGTCAGTGGTTTAGCTTGGATTGATGAACAAGAGCCAAAATCACAAATATTAGCTGATTTGCAAGAATCCATGCGACAAGCAGCAGTAGGACAAACTTTTCCAGTTTCAGAGCTTTGGGACGATATCGAAGCCTAGATTTATAGCAGAAGTTCGTTTTACACCTCCCTTCAAACGCCGTCTCAAAATTCTGATTAAACAATATCTATACCATCAGCTTCATGAATGGTAACAGAGAAGCAAATAATAACACTAAGCTGCATATTTAATAATCTCCAATTCTGCTCCATTATTAATAGCTGATTCTACTTTTTCTAAAACCTGTTCCGTAACTGCATCGCTTAAATAATATTCACCGCAGTTATCACAAATTTCTGCGGGAACTTTTTTTAATACAATAATACATTCATCTCTTTCTAATGTCACAGTTACTAAACCTGGTTTAGTTTCTCCATGCTGACAAATTACGCATCTCATCATCTTCGTCTCCTAGACAATCACTAAGCCCAAAACTGCCCCAAACACAATTAAGCCATAGAATTGAGCGCGACCGTTTTCTACGTACTTCAGACCTTCACCGTTAACAATGGTGAAAAAGCTTGTGAGGTTAACGGCACAATCGACAACGCAAAAGTCAACTTCCATAACTTGTCTTCGCTTTTTAATAGAGAAAGCGCGATTGCCCGCGATCGCATATCATTTATTTACTGTGTAACCTGTCTTGCATAGCAATAACTTCATGCCTTTCTCCGATTTCACTAATCCTTACCAAAATCCGGCTAACATACCACAGAACTATCGCCACCATATAAATCTACAGGAGTTATTTAAAGCTGAAGATCATATAGCGCTAGTTATGCAGGATACTTATATACAAGCCAAGTGTTTGTATGTGGATGCTGAAAACTTACTCACTGAAGCTAAAGCTTATGTAGAACGGATGATATTAGGAGAAGAAGAAGTGACATGAAGGAGGGCAGTAAATATCAGCCAATCCTTGAGTTTTTACGTGGCAGTGATCAAAATGAAATAACTCTATCATTTGCTGAAATCGAAACTTTAATAAAAGATACTTTGCCTAATTCAGCGAAAAGTAAACGGGCATGGTGGAGTAATCGCAGCAAAGGCGCATTACAATCTTCAGCCTGGATAGAAGCAGGATATCGTGTTGAAAATGTTGATATTGATAATCAGCAAGTCACATTTTATAAACCTCCTAATAAGTTTCAAGTTCAGCTTCAGGGTGACACTGTACTGTGGAATGGCGAATTAATCAAAGCACTGCGTCTTCACATGGGTTTAACACAGGCGGAGTTTGCAGAAAGACTAGGTGTCTATCAGCAAACAGTCAGTCAATGGGAAATTGCAGCCTATGAGCCAACCCTAGCTACATCGAAATACCTAACCTTAATTGCCGATCAAGCTGGATTTAAATATATAGACAGAGGCTAAAGGTCGAAAGAACTTTTGATTTATCTGTTGACATTTTACAATGTAGACTTTATTTTTGTCAATATACAATCTACATTGTAAAATGAATATTCAAAACACCGAACCCAAAGCCCTCTTCCTCTCCCCCGACGGCAACGTATACCCTGACAACCTAATTTGCACTGGCATCATCCCCGCAGAACTCGACGGCAAAGCCTGCCCCCATTCCCAAGCAGGGCGCTTTCCTGGAATTAAATCCCTCAATCCTGAAGACTCAAACTACACCATCGACAAAGGAAAACCAGGCGACCTCTGCCCAACCTGCGCCAAACAACAACTTGCACACCTTGGACACTGGCAAGGTAACAGAAATCAAAAATTCCCTGAAGAACTACTATCACTGCGGTTGTTCAAGTGCCGGATGTGGCTATGGCTAGTTGTTCCAGGACTGCACGACCATGATGCAACTCAGCTTTTACCCCAAAATCTATGAGATGAGAGTGTTTAGAAGCGATGAAAACACACTCATACTTACAGCAACCCTGCAACAAAATTACAAATCTGTCAAAAGCCAGCAAATAAGTTTCCGAGGCTTCCTGCTGGCTCTTGGCTCCCTAACAAAAGGAGACATTCACCATGATAAAACCAGTTATTGCCCAAAATCATCCTTGGGTAATAGTAAAAACTGTAGTGATTACCCAATCTCACACTATCGCCCGTTTTGCTAACCGCCAAGATGCAGACGACCATTTAAGATTTTTCCGTCGAACTATTCCCAATGGAGGTTTTGAGATTATGTTTGAACCGCCAGATGATGTAAAAGAAGACTTGAATATTTAACAAAATTTAGGGGGTTTAAATCCCCTACTAATTGATTTCTGAATTCTATTCTCGACCAATCCAGTACACAGGCTTACGTTTGTGATGTGCTATGGCTAGAATACGAATTAAATTATCATCAACAACACGGTATAGGAGTGAATAAGGAAATTTAGGCAGAATCAGCCGACGAACAAATCCTCGAACTACCACACCAGCAGCAGGATAACGCATAAGGAGATTGATTGCACCTTCTACTTCTGTCAAGTAATCTAGCCCTAGCCCCTGATTTTGTTCCTCGTAATAACTTGCGACATCAACCAGTTCTTGCTCTGCCAATGGATGAAATACAATTCTTTTCATTGTAAAGATGCACGAACTCGTTGAAACAATTCTTCAGCCGGAATACCAGTAATTTGATTGGTGTTCATATCTTCATCACGCTTCTGGGCTTCTTCAGCCCAACTAACCGCAATTTCTTGATCTATTCCACTTTCTTGACCCAATCTTTCCAGTAATCTTGCTAATAAAATCACTTGAGAATCTTTTGGAAGTGCAAGAACTTCGGCTTCAAGCTGTTCAAGGGTCATAGTAAGTACCTAAACTCTCTAGTACACTACCTCTTATTTTACTGGAAGTACAAACCATAAAACCTCAACAGTTAACACTGCTGAGGAATTCAAGCTAAAAAAAGGAGTCTAAATTAGACTCTTAAAAAACTTAGGGGCGGACGATCGCCCACCCCTATTAAAATCAGGTAACACCAAAAACAATCACTAAGCCCAAAACAGCCCCAAATACAATCAAGGCATAGAATTGAGCGCGACCATTTTCTAGGTACTTCAGACCTTCACCACTGACAAGGGTAAAAAAGCCTGTGAGGTTAACAGCACCATCGACAACGCGGAAGTCAACTTCCATAACTTGTCTAGCTAGGCGACGCAAGCCGAGAACAAAAACCCGATGGTAAATGTCATCAAAGTACCACTTGTTGAGAGATAACTCGTAAAGTGGTTTGATTTTAGCAGCGATCGCCGCCGGGTCAATTTTCCCTTGCAAATACATCAGCGAAGCTAAAGTAATTGCAATCAAAGAAATTCCCACTGAGGCACCTGCCATGATGTAGAATTCCGTCGGATTGAATTCGGAAGCCTTTTCTAGAACTTCGGTGAGAGTTTCACTAGGAGGAAAGATAAATTCTTCAAAATAATTCGCGTAGGGAGTTCCTAGCAAACCAATCAAAATCGAAGGCACAGCCAACAGTGCCAACGGCAGAGTCATTGTCCACGGCGACTCATGAGGAGAATCGCTATGATGCTCGTGGGAGTCATGGGAATCATGGTGTTCACCAGTTGCCGCCAATTCTCCTTTTTTCATTGCCCCAGGCCCAAAATTCGGGGCTGGTTCTGCTGACTCTAATTCCAGGACGATTGTCGCCGCCGCCTTCTTGAGTTTTTGCTTGATTTTCTCGTTATTACCCCGGAATTCGCCTTCAAATGTCGAGAAATACATTCTAAACATATAGAAAGCCGTAATCCCGGCAGTTAGCCAGCCAATCAACCAGAGGAGTGGGTTAGCCTCAAAAGCCTTCCCTAGAATTTCATCTTTTGACCAGAAACCAGCAAAGGGCGGAATACCAGAAATTGCCAAGCAACCAATCAAGAAGGTAATTGCGGTGATCGGCATATACTTCCGTAGACTACCCATCAGTCGCATATCTTGTGCTAAGGCGGGGTCGTGACCGACGACACCTTCCATGCCGTGAATTACTGAACCTGAACCCAAGAACAGCATCGCCTTAAAATAGGCGTGGGTCATCAGGTGGAATAGACCAGCACTGTAAGCACCTATTCCCATTGCCATCACCATGTAACCGAGTTGGGAAATGGTGGAGTAAGCCAAGCCCTTCTTAATATCATTTTGGGTAATGGCGATGGTTGCCCCCAAAAACGCGGTAAACGCCCCAGTAAAGGCAATCACGCTCATTGCTGCTGGAACGTGTTCAAATACTGGGTACATTCGGGCAATCAGGAAAACACCTGCTGCCACCATTGTTGCTGCATGGATTAAGGCAGAAATGGGGGTGGGGCCTTCCATTGCATCTGGTAGCCAGACATGGAGGGGGAATTGGGCAGATTTAGCCACTGGCCCTAAGAAAACTAAAATCGCAAACAGGACAGCGAGAAAATTGCTGATAGAACCTGATTGTACGAGTTGGGCTAGGCGATCGCCCATGACATTAAAATCAAAGCTTCCCGTTGCCCAGAACAGCCCCAAAATGCCGAGTAACAAACCAAAGTCGCCCACGCGGTTGGTCACAAATGCTTTTTGAGCGGCATCGGCTGCTGACTTGCGATCGTACCAAAAGCCGACCAGCAAGTAAGAACACATTCCCACCAATTCCCAGAATATATAAATCTGTACTAGGTTGGGGCTGAGTACCAGACCTAACATTGAAGAGCCAAACAAACTCAGATAAGCATAAAACCGCACGTAACCGGGATCGTGAGCCATGTAGCCATCGGTGTAAACCATCACTAAGAAGGCTACCGTTGTCACAATCACCAGCATTAGGGCTGTCAGGTGGTCAATAGTGTAGCCCATGTTCAGGTGAAAATTACCTGCTGCTGCCCACTCCAAGGTGCGGATATAAGTCGCATGTCCTTGAATTTGACTCCATAGCAAGGCAAACGACAGCCCCATAGCTGCTCCCATTAGGGAGATAATGACCACAGCGTTAAGCTGCCGTAGGCGGTTTGTCACCTGATTCAACGAGATTAACCCTAGACCGACCAGCATTGCCCCAAAAAGAGGGAACACCGGAATCAGCCAGGCATACTGATAGATTACTTCCATCACTGACGCCTACTTTTAGAATTCTTGATTAGCGTGTCGGAACTGTTAATAATTGTGACACACACCCTTTAGGATAAAATAACCCACCCAAGGCTGATTGGGTGGGGTGTTAAGCATGGTTTTAGATTTGGTCATTTGTCATTGGTCATTTGTCATTGGTCATTTTTCCTATGCCCCATGCCCCGTACTTCTCTACGAGAGGCTGCGCCAACGACAACGCTTATTATAATTGCCCCATGCCCCATGCCCCATGTCCCATGCCCCATGCCCCATGCCCCATGCCAATACCTATCAGGCTGACCGATACTCTAAGTCAACTGTTTTTGAACTTTTGTAGATTTTGGGGCAACTGCTGTAGCTGGCTTTAATCTCTTCTAAAGCTAGACGTAAATCTTCTCTGCCGCGAAAGCTTTCCAAGCGATGGCGAATAGTGCCATTTTCAATCAATAGTAAAGTGGGTAGTGATTTTAGCCTATAAGTAGTAGACAATTTAAAATTTTGATCGGCGTTAACCCCAACTAATTTAATTTCCTCCCCGCATTGGGCTTGAAATTGTAACAGAAGTGGGTGGATAATCCGACACAAGCCACACCAAGGTGCTTCAAAATTAACTAAAACAGGAATAGGAGATTCTAAAACTTCTTGAGTAAATGTCCGCTCACTAACCGACAACACCATGACACCTCTTGGATTATAAGGTTTTTATATTAAACTACCGATCAGCAATGAACTGAAGCATTGGCAAGCCAGTAACTGCCGTATGAATGCTTTCAGGAACCAAATCTCAGGACACAGAATAATTAATTAAGCAAAAATTGAGCGCCTTGATGTGTCTCTGATAAAAAAGCCAGCGCGACTTTCACGGTGGCTTTTTTGGGATGTTAAACTCCTAATTGCCGTCTTTACCTGGGAATTTGACTGAATCTGCCACTTACTCCCAACGAAAAGCAATTGACCAACAACTACCAATATAAAATCTTAAGCTGACTGAACAGACCTCCACTAAATAGATGTTTGAACTTATCCTACATTGATTTGGGGGCAATTGATAAGCTGAAATTGTCATTTATTTGGGATTTTCTGCTGACACTGGGGATCAACTAAATTTACCATCCTATACTACTAGTTGCTTCCAGCAACAGAGGGTGCGACCACCAAAGCAAAGCGATAAAAATCGCAACTCCCAAATAGGCAGGGCGGAGAAATTCCTGCCATTTGATAGATTGACGTCCGTCGATAATTGCTTTGAAGGGAATAATTGAAGTCCGTTGTTTGGCAATTTCAAAGGCTTCCCCATAGCGATGCAAGAGGCGGCGATCCCCGTGCCAAACCCCAAACAAGTGATGCAACACCAATCCAATGGAAGTCACAAGGGTAAATGTAGTACCTAGCCACAGAGTATGGGCAACACACCAAATGATTTGTCCCACCATCTGGGGATGACGGGTAATCCGAATAATTCCTGTTTCGTAAAGATGAACTTGGGGCTTTTGAATAGCAGCAATTTCTAGTAGATTGAAGGTAGCAGGATATAAAAACAAAAACGAGATCGCTGACAGCAGCCAAACAAATTCTCGCACTCCTAGCACCCCTTGTACCTGCCAAAGTTGCAAACCATCATAGCGATGCCCAAAAAAGTAAATAATTAATATCACAGCCAACAGGATGCTAACTAATGCAAACAGAATGCGATAAAGCCTTGGCCCAATGTATTTTTCTGCCCAAGGGCGTAAAGCAGCGCCTCCACTGTGAGCGATCGCAAAAGCTATTTGTAACCCCAGTATGACAAAATGACTAGGTGTCAACCAAGAAATCAGCAGCATATACACGGGTGAAATAATTTAAAGAAAATTGAACTCAGTACAACCAATACCACAAAGTATTCAAAAGGAGACTTTAGTCGAGATGTTGTGCTAATGTCTTTTTCGAGTCAAGCCTTCAAGTTTAATATGCAACAAATCATCACTGGCTGATTACTGCCAAAGCTAATTTGTTGTGTGCATCCGCTCCTTTTAAAGTTTGTGGTTTGAGCCTTATGTCTGACCTTCCTTTCACTTTAGATCAGTTACGTATTCTGAAAGCGATCGCCCAAGAAGGAAGCTTCAAGCGTGCCGCTGATAGTCTTTACGTCTCCCAACCTGCCGTGAGCTTGCAAGTCCAAAATCTGGAACGGCAGCTAGATGTCCCCTTATTCGACCGTGGAGGACGACGCGCCCAATTAACCGAAGCAGGGCATCTACTCCTCAGCTACGGTGAAAAAATCCTCAGTCTGTGTCAGGAAACCTGCCGCGCGATCGAGGATTTACAAAATCTCCAAGGCGGTACTTTGATTGTCGGTGCTTCTCAAACTACCGGCACTTATCTTTTACCCAGAATGATCGGTATGTTTCGACAAAAATATCCCGATGTGGCAGTGCAATTACACGTCCACTCCACTAGGCGAACTGCTTGGAGTGTGGCTAACGGACAAGTTGATCTGGCGATTATTGGCGGTGAAATTCCCGGTGAACTATCAGAATCTTTAGAAGTTCTTCCTTACGCTGAAGACGAACTAGCGCTGATTCTACCTGTCTTTCATCCCTTTGCCAAACTTGAAAAAATCCACAAAGAAGACCTATATAAATTACAATTCATTGCTCTAGATTCCCAATCGACTATCCGCAAAGTAATTGACCAAGTGCTAGCACGCTGTGAAATTGATACAAGGCGTTTTAAGGTTGAAATGGAATTGAATTCCATTGAAGCAATTAAAAATGCTGTGCAATCTGGTTTGGGGGCTGCCTTTGTTTCAACTAGCGCGATCGCTAAAGAGTTACAAATGGGTGTTCTGCACTGTGCCAACATTGAAGGCGTTGTTGTCAAACGGACACTGTGGCTGATTTTTAATCCTAATCGTTATAGATCCAAGGCCGCAGAAGCTTTTAGTCGGGAAATTTTGCCCCAGTTTGCTAACCCTGGATGGAATCAAGATGTGTTAATATTGGCACAAAAAAGTATAGTGGTAACTACCTTGGATGGAGCTACGGCCATCTCATCCGGCGAAACCTAAAATCAAGTTATTTGTCTTTTGTTTTTTGTAAATGACCAATGAGCAAATAATTCGTAATGACGCTCGATGACTCGCTTTCCGTGGCGCTAAGGTAATTCGTAATTATTAACCCATCGCTGTTCGTGCCGGGTGCCGTAGGCAAGCCACGGGTTTGACAGCAGGAAAAAAGTAAAGTTTCCTGTTCTTGATCAAGAAATTTAGTTTCTATGTAACCTCAATGAACTAATTACGAATTACGTTAGCGTCACACAAAGCGAGTCCCCATACTCCTGCAAATAAGCAAGCTAGCAAGAGCGTCTGTCTTCGACACGCTGCCCCAACATAGAGAGCGTCATGATCAATTACGAATTATTGTGACTATTTACGAAAATGGAAGTTTACTGCACTCGTCCACGTTGTCCACGCCCACAAAACTATTTCGGCGATTTAGATGATATTACGACGCTGAAAACAATGCAGCAAAAGTATTGTACTACCTGTGGTATGCCACTGATGCTAGATGGCCGATACGTGACAACGAAGCTGCTAGGAAGGGGTGGGTTTGGAGCTGCCTTTTTGGCACGCGATCGCCGAATACCAGGAATGCGTCAATGCGTAGTTAAGCAGTTTCAACCAGCAGGAAATTTAAGCTCAACTCAATTGCAACAAGCACAGGTGATGTTTGAGAGAGAGGCAGAAGTTTTAGCACAACTTGGTAACGATCATGAGCAAATTCCTGACTTGTTTGCCTTCTTTCCAGTGATAGTTAATAGCTTGCAACCAGGACAGCAAGACCAATTTTTTTACTTGGCACAAGAATACATTAATGGGCAAAACTTAGAGGAAGAATTAGTTCAAAATGGCAAATTCTCTGAACAGCAAGTGTTGGAGGTGCTGCAAGAAATCCTCAAGGTACTAGAGTTTGTCCATGACAGAGGCATTATCCACAGAGATATCAAACCTTCTAACATCATGCGCCGTCGTGATGGTAAACTCTTTTTACTAGACTTTGGCGCAGTTAAGCAAGTAACAAACGCTGCACTTGGTTCTGCTGTATCTTCCACAGGAATTTATTCTATGGGATTTGCACCACCTGAGCAGATGGCTGGCGGTCAAGTATTCCCATCTACAGACTTATACGCGTTGGCTGTAACTCTTATTACTTTGTTGACAAATCAGGAAGCAGTTCAACTATTTGATGCCTATAGCAACCAGTGGAAATGGCGATCGCAAGTGAATATCAACCCTCGCCTTGCTGACATTTTAGACAAGATGTTGCTACCTGCTGCTAATCAGCGCTTCCAATCAGCCCAGGAGGTTCTACATGCACTTAACTCACAGGCTCAAGCCCCTACACAACTTAATTCGCCTTCTCTAACACTTCCGCCACAACCACCCAAAGGTTCTAGTCCCGTCGTCCCCCGCCGTTCACCAACTCAACCAGCGTTTTCTACAGTGGAATTATTAGCTGGAGCGGCATTTAGTGGATTTGAGGGTGCATTAATAGTGATCGCTCTCTTCAGTCTAGTAAAATCACTAATACCTACTTTCACTGTTGCATGTGTGATTTTGGGGATACTGATATTTGCCCAAACCAGGCGGTGGATTGAAAAGTTCGATTTATTAATTATTCCGACAATTAGTTTTGCAATTATTTTTTTTCTCCCCTTTTTACGGGGGGTTCTTGGCATTCAGGAGGTAGTTATTTTAGCAGTTGCAGCAGCCTTAGTAGCCATTTCATTAACAGCCGTATTTCGACTTATTTATAAATTATTATCTATCTTACTTTAAAAAACTCCTGCTGCTAACAGCCACTTATGTCTCAGAAAAACGAAACACTTAGCCTTTTCTTAGCCGTCGTCATCACCATTGGTTTAATTTTTGGTGGTCTATGGTTTTTTATGGAAAGGTGGGCGCAATTAAGTGGAACTGTTACTAAACCTTCGGAAACTGGCAACACAGGTAATCCCCTAAACCAGTTTGTCAACAAATGTAACGTGTCAAACCTCCCAGAGGGGACATTCAACTATGGTGGTAGTACAACCTGGGCACCCATCCGTAAAGAGGTAGACTCCGTACTAGAAAACCTCTGCCCTCGGTTTATTTTACGCTACACTCAACCTTCATTAGGTCAAGCAGGATCTGGAACTGGTATTCGGATGTTGATAGATAATCAACTAGTTTTTTCTCAATCTTCTCGCTCAGTTAAAGCCGAAGAAAATACAGAAGCTAAACAAAAAGAATTTAGTTTGAAAGAAATTCCGGTGGCGATTGATGGTATTGCGATCGCAGTTAACCTCAATCTCAACATCCCTGGTTTAACTGTCGCCCAACTCAAAGATATCTACACAGGTAAAATTACTAATTGGCAACAGGTGGGTGGGCCAAATTTACCAATTACAGTCTACTCTCGGAGCAAAGAAGCTGGGGGTACAGTGGAATTCTTTCTCGAAAATGTTCTAAATAAAGAGAATTTTGGGGCCAATGTTACTTATATTGGCACAACCACTGAAGCAGTACAAAAAGTAGCTGCAAGTCCTGGCGGAATTTACTATGCTTCTGCTCCAGAGATTGTACCCCAATGTACGATTAAATCCCTACCACTAGGGCGCACAAGCGGTCAATTTGTGCCTCCCTACCAAGAACCCTTTGTACCTCCATCTGAATGCCCCACTAAGCGTAATCAGTTGAATACTCAGGCGTTTCGTAGTGGGGACTATGCAATTACCCGCAATTTATTTGTAATCGTTAAACAGAATGGTCAAACAGATCAGCAAGCTGGGGAAGCTTATGCAAATTGGCTGCTGACACCTCAAGGTCAAGAACTGATCGAAAAGGCTGGATTTGTCAGAATTAAATGATCAAAGCGGTTAGATTTAGCAAAATAATCAAATAATAAACATTTTTACTTTATTAAAAATTGTTCATGTCACAAAAGAATGAAACCACAGTTTTAGCCTTGGCCTTGTTGCTGACAGTTGGAATAGTTGGTGGTGGTTTTTGGTGGTTTACTAATCGCTCTGGGGTCAAAATTAGTAATAACATTATTCCAAATCAGCAAACAGGCAGTAATTCATCTCTTAAAGACAGGATTAGTTTTGGGGAAAAAACTTTGACTTCAGGTGAGATTTCTCCCGCCAAAAAAGAAGGAGTACAGGCGATCGCTGCGAAAAGTTATGATCAAGCGATCGCTAATTTCACAGCTGCTCTAAAACTCAACCGAAACGATCCAGAAGCATTAATCTTTCTTAACAATGCTCGTATCGGTTCCAAAAGCTACACCATTGTAGCTTCTGTACCAATAGGCACTGACCCCAATGCTGCTTTAGAAATTTTACGTGGCATCGCCCAAGCCCAAAATCAAGTTAATAGCTCTGGAGGAGTCAAGGGAGTGCCGTTGAAGGTAGGGATAGCTAATGACGACGACAATCCAGAAATAGCCAAGCAAATCGCTTCCAGCCTAGTCAGCAATCCAGAAGTATTAGGTGTAGTTGGGCCCAATACTAGCGATTCCACTTTAGCCGCAGGTACTATTTATACTTCTGGACAACTTGTAGCCGTATCTCCTACCAGCACATCTGTAAAGATTTCTAACTTTAGCCGCTACGTTTTTCGCACGGTTCCTAGTGATTTTATGGCTGCTAGAAGTTTAGCCAACTACATGGCGAAAACCTTGCAGAAAAAAAATGCAGCAGTTTTCTTTAATTCTCAGAGTAACTATAGCCAGTCTTTAAAGTCTGAGTTTGTTTCATCTGTTTCCCTAGAAGGTGGACAGGTATCGAGCGAATTTGACTTATCCAAGGTGGATTTTAGTGCCGCTAAAAGCCTAGAACAAGCAACTAAGCAAGGTGCAGAAGTGTTGATGTTAGCTGCTAACACTGAAACTCTGGATAAAGCGCTGCAAGTAATTCAGATTAACCAGAAAAAGTTAATTCTGCTGGCGGGAGATGATGTTTACACCGCTAAAACTTTAGAAATTGGCAGAGAACAAGCTGTGGGGATGGTATTGGCAGTTCCCTGGCATATTGATAGCGATCCCAAGTCCGATTTTCCCCAGAAATCTCGGCAGTTATGGGGCGGTGACGTGAGTTGGCGAAGCGCCCTCAGCTATGATGCTACTGTCGCCTTGATTGAGGCATTAAAACGCAATCCCACACGATTGGGAGTCCAAGAAGCATTAGCCTCCTCTGACTTTTCTGCCATCGGTGCTTCTGGTACAATTCGATTTTTAGCATCAGGCGATCGCAATGCGCCAGTCCAACTTGTGAAAATCGTTCCTGGTTCTCGCTCCCGCACTGGTTATGACTTTGAACCAGTGCGATAATCACCAATTAAAAATTAAAAATTAACCAATAGTTAACCTGGAAAAACTCTCAACATGGGAAATTGAGCTTTATGGGGAAAAATCTTAGTGTCAACTAGCAACTTATCCTCACCAGCAATCAAGCCTTGAGAGAAGAAACGAATAATCCAGGGGAAATTTGTTATCCCTTGGTTTCAAAAGTAGTCACAAGTGAGGATTTGTCAGGGATTCGTAAATAAAACACCCGTCTCCAAATACAATCTCAAGTAGCAAGCACTTGTCAAGTTAAGCACTTATATTGAATGGATGCGTCGGTAATTTACTATGTCCCAAAAAAATGAAATACCTATTCTTGTCTTATCCATCCTAATCACGCTTGGGCTAATAGCTGGCGGTTTTTGGTGGTTCAGCAGAAAGTCTGGTCTTGAGCTAAATACAATTAATTCTGGTAGCAGCAAAACGCCTCAAACCGGATCAGAACAAGCTAGTGGTAGGACTTTCACTTCAGTAAAGGATGTTCCTACAGGATTATTCAATTATGGAGGCAGTACATCTTGGGCGCCAATTCGACTAGTAGTTGATCCAGCAATTCAAGCGGCGCGACCAGAGTTACGGCTGCGTTATGTAGAACCCAGCAATGCATCTCCTGGTTCTGGTACTGGTATCCAGTCGCTGATAGACGGTCAATTAGCTTTTGCTCAGTCTTCTCGACCAGTTCTAGATCCGGAGTTAAGCCGTGCCCAGCAGCGTGGGTTCAGTTTGAAACAAATTCCTGTAGCAATTGATGGTTTGGCAGTCGCAGTTAACCCCAGTCTCAACATCCCAGGACTAACGATAGACCAGTTAAAGTCAATTTACACAGGCAAAATTAATAATTGGAGCCAGGTGGGCGGCCCCAATATCCCAATTAAGCCCTATTCTCGCCGCATTGCTGACGGCGGTACAGTCGAACTTTTTGTCCAAGAGATTTTGGGTGGTCAAGCTTTCAGCTCAAATGTGGAATTTATCTCCACAACCACCCAAGCTTTGCAAAAATTGGCTGGTAGTCTTGGTAGTATCTATTACGCTTCTGCCCCAGAGGTGATTCCTCAATGCTCAATCAAAGCCTTGCCGTTGGGGCGAACGCAAGGGACATATATTGCTCCCTACCAAGAACCTTCTGTCCTCCCGTCTGAATGTCCTGGTAAACGAAACAAATTGAACATTGAGGCTTTCCAATCAGGAAAATACCCGATTACCCGTAATCTGTTTGTGGTGGTCAAACAGAATGGGCAGACTGAGCAGCAAGCAGGTGTCGCTTACGCCAACTTACTGTTGACTGAGCAGGGACAGGAACTGATTACCCAAGCTGGGTTTGTCAAAATTCGCTGACACCTGGGTTTGCACTCAGACAGAGTGGCGGAAATCGCCGCTCTGAACTGTGCTTTAACCAGCTCTATTAATCGACTCTGCTGGCAAGCAAATGAGATTATCCCCTTGAGTAAGGATTAAGCCACGTTGACGCAGCTTGCCCATCAAGCGGGTGACGGTGACACGAGTGGAACCAATCGCGCTACCAATTTGGGCATGGGTGAGGGGGAAGGGCAGACAATAGCCGCGAATCACATCAGGATCAGTGTCGCTCATTGCTGGCTCTCCATATTCCTCAATTAACAATGTGAGAAATCCTAAGAGTCGGTCAATTGTGCGGCGTTGTCCCAAGGCACTCAGCCACAGCAGCTTACGCTGGTGCTGATACCTAAAGGCATCCATAACTTCGCGACGGAAGTGAGGCCAGTTGTCTAGGTCGTGCCAATACATCCACAGCACCGCAGTTTGGTCAACATGGGCGTAAGCCTGGAGTGTGAATGGTGATTGGGCAACAATTTCAAATGGCTGTCCCGCTCCCACAAAACCCAAGAACGCTTCTTCTGGGGTTCTGTTGATTCGTCGAGACGTTAGCTGACTAGCAGTCGCACTAACTTGGGCGGTTCCTACCATACGGATCGCACCCCTTTGCACCAAATATAGCAATCCAGGTCGGGCTGGAATGCGCTCATCTTTGCTAAAGGTGCGGCAGCGGTAGTGTTCTTGAGCCCAGTCAAGAATGCGTTGCCAAGTCAAAAAAGGCCGTGATGCCTCAGAAAAGGAGGATGGAGATTGCATAGGTAACAAAGAGCGATCGGCTGAAAACAAAGACGTGTAAATAAAAAGGTGCAAGGAGTGTCTTTGTGTTGGCGAGGCAGGCTTAACGCCTAACAGCGCCAGCCATACAAAGAATAGAAAGCAAATTACTCTCTACTCTTTTGTTATACTTCCTACTGTACAATGATGGTAGTAAAATTTACTTACTATTCATCGATTATTCATTAAATTTTATCCTCCTCTCATTTTTCTTCATATAGATTAGAGTTCTATCCCAAGATAGATGACAGAAAATTAATCAATATATTTGACATGGTGATTTCAATAAAGTTACGTGCATCATAAATTACCAGTTAGCAACTATACATCAATAAAACAGCTAATATATAGTTACGTCATAGAATTACTAAGTATTAATACCTTCAGTAGTGAAAATATACGCATAAAAGGCGAAAAAATTCCTCTACATAAAGGTAGAGATAATAGTAAATTATTTTATATTTCAGGTGTAGCTTTGCGACTTTCAAAATCTCAGAATCAAAAAGCTATGGAGTTTGCTAGTGCGATCGCCTCAGATATATCAGAGATATGTGGTGGCGTTTTTAGCATCCAAATAGTTCCCCCTGGTTGGATACATTTTGAATTGACTGACTCCACGTTAGCGACTTGGTTACAAAGCGTGGCAGTCGGGAGTTCAGGGGGAGATGAGGGAGATGAAGGGAGAATTGATGCCCCATGCCCCATGCCCCATACCCCATACCCCATGTCCAATGCCCCATGCCCCATGCCCCATGCTCAATGCCCAATGCCCAATTCATTGTTTGCTGTTCAATATGCCCATGCACGCTGCTGTTCGCTAGTGTTGCTGGCTCACCGAGAGGGATTGATTAAACTTAGAGAACCAGTTCCAAATAGTAGTCCAGCATTTTGGAGTCTTATTGCCCCCAACCCCATACCTTGGCTCAACAGTGATGGAACATTGCGACTAAATCACCCAGATGAGCGTCGTCTAATTGCCGAGTTAGTGGAAGTGGTAGATAATATAAAGTGCCCTGATATTAGCGGTTCTGTGAAATGGGAAAAAGTAGGGCTGAATTTGAGCCAAGCTTTTGAAAAGTTCTGGTCTAATTGCCGAATTTGGGGTGAAGTGAAAATTACGTCACCAGAGGTAGCCCAAGCCAGACTTGGATTGCTGATGGCTACTCAGTCAGTATTAAGATATGTGCTAGAGGAAAATTTGGGGGTTTTTGCGCCCTTGGAGCTATGAATCGGTAATGTCGCTTAACCAGAAAATAAAAACTTTTATCACAACTATTGACTCAATGCACGACCTCGGCTACATTAGCAGGTGTGTGAGGAGCGAACCAGCAGGGGCACCGAGACGAAACACGGCCAGTCGTCGGTGTCCTTTCTGAATTTATATGGGTTAAAGTTGAAAAACTGCCCTCACTAGAGCAAAAACTTTTCAATTGCTACTGCTGCTCCCTCTTCCTCTACACTAGGAGCTACCCACTGCGCGATCGCCTGCACTCCTGCTGGTGCATTGCCCATAGCTACACCAAGTCCAACATACTCCAGCATTTCCAGATCATTAAAATTATCGCCAATCGCCATAACGTTAGCTATCTGTAATCCCAGCAATTCTTCGGCTAGGTAACGTACAGCAGTTCCCTTATTCACAGAGGCGTTAGTTGCTTCAAAAAAGGTAGCAACAGATGTTGTCAGATAAAGTTCAGCAGGTGTGTATTGGCGGCGTAGATTCCCCAATAGCTGGTTGATCATCTCTATGTCATCAGATAAAGCAAGAATTTTTGTCGGTTCATTCGTTAAGGTTTGGCGCAAATCACCCACGGGAATCGGTGTAACACCAGAACGTTCTGCATAAATTTGGGTTTCTCTAGTTAACTCACGGACGTATAGCTGATCATTGATGTAAAAGTGGACAGATAGGAGTGATCGCAACTCAGGCTGTTCAAAATAGTCGATTAGCTGGTGGGCGATTTCCCTGGAAACAGCCCAATGGCGATGAATTTTTTGGGTGATCGGGTCTTGAATCCAGGCTCCTTGATAAGCCATTAATGGTAGGGTAGAACCGATTTCTTGGTGAAAGCGTAAGGCGGAACGATACATTCTACCTGTAGCGATCGCCACTTGAATTCCTCGTGCTTGGGCGGCAATAATAGCTTGCTTTACACCTGTCCTGACGGTGTTAGAGTGTCCGGCGATCGTGCCATCTATATCCAAAACTAATAGTTTAATGTCTTTTGCAGCAGCCTGATAATCAATAGATGCCAAATGTGTGGCAGATGCTTTCTGCATAATTTCCTAGATTTTAAGTTCCAGTTAGAGGTTAACAGGCTCTAGCGACCAGTGGGGAGTAGTTGAAAAATTAGGTTCTCTACTCACTTACGTACTTATACATACCTGCCAAAAGTTGGTTCTCTTGGGCTTCCGTACTCAAGCTACAAATACGTAGACATCACTTTGTCTAAAATTATGTGTAGGAGCAATTGGGATGCAAAAACTGCGCCAGGACTTACGCAATCAAAGCTTGAAACCTCGATCCCCCCTAACCCCCCTTAAAAAGGGGGGAACTTGAAAGCCCCCTTTTTAAGCAGGGCTGTTTCATTCCATTTCAAACAGGATTTGTCAAGATGGTTAGCGAGAAAATTGTAAGTAAAAGTGACCCTGAGATGAACATTTAAGCACTTAAATATCAGTAAGATAGTTCATTTTATCGGCACGCTGGTAACAAAATAACTAATTTTTAATTGCTATAACCCTTGATTTTTAAAGCTTTTTAGGGAATGAAACAGCCCTGCCCTTTTTAAGGGGGTTGGGGGATCTCTTCTGCGTAAGTCCTATGCGCTATTGTCGCCAAAGCCAAGTTGAACGAGCATCTGAAATTGCTAACTATGTGACAAAGCTTCTGGCTAAAATAGGGCTATGTCTGAAATCACTTCCGCAACCGCAACACGCCCCACGTTCATCCTCGTAGATGGACACTCCCTCGCTTATCGTTCATACTTTGCTTTCGCCAAAGGGCGAGATGGAGGACTGCGTACTAAAACGGGGATTCCTACCAGTATATGTTTTGGTTTTGTGAAGTGCCTGCTGGAGGTAATGGCAACACAACAGCCACAAGCAATGGCGATCGCTTTTGATTTGGGCGAGGCAACTTTTCGCCATGAAGCTGACGAGACTTATAAAGCCGATCGCCCGGAAACGCCAGAAGACTTTATTCCCGACTTAGCAAACCTCCATGAGTTGCTGAATGGCTTCAATTTACCAATGTTCACTGCCCCTGGTTACGAGGCAGATGATGTTTTGGGAACCTTAGCACAACGAGTAACTGCTGCTGGGTATAGGGTGAAGATTCTCACGGGCGATCGCGATTTATTTCAACTGATCGACTCTGACAAAGAAATCACTGTTCTAAATTTTAGTCCAGATGCCCTAAAGCGCTCTACAAATAGCATCACGGAATTTGAAGCAGAACAAGTTAAAGAAAAAATGGGCGTTTTACCTTCACAAATTGTTGATTTCAAAGCTCTTTGTGGTGATAAATCGGATAATATTCCTGGGGTCAAGGGAATTGGTGAAAAGACAGCAGTGCAGCTGCTGAATACCTATGGTTCTCTTGATCATATTTATGCTGCGTTAGATGAAATTAAAGGCGCAACTCAGAAAAAACTAGCAAGTGGTAAAGAAGACGCTGATAGGTCTCGCTATTTGGCAACTATAGTTCTGGATGTTCCGATAGAACTTAATTTAGAAGATTGCAAATTAAAAGGGTTTGATACAATCGTCTTATCTCCAATTTTAGAAAAGTTAGAATTCAAGTCTTTTTTAGGGAAAATTAACGACCTTCAGCAACGTTTTGGTGGCAAAATTGCAGAAAACCAAGAAGCCAAAACAGAGGCAATTAATCCCAGTTCTAATAATTCAGAATTCAACGCTGATGAAGATAATGATTTGTGGTTTTTCAGTGCTAGTGATACAGCAGCCGTTCCACAACAATCTACTTCTCCAATTACACCACGCATCATCAATACCGAAGCTAAACTAACTGAGTTAGTGAAACTTTTGCAAAAATTCACCAACCCAGAGATTCCCGTTGCTTGGGACACTGAAACCACCGATTTAGAACCAAGAGATGCTGAGTTAGTCGGAATTGGTTGCTGTTGGGGAACGAAACCAGATGAGGTAGCCTATATTCCTCTGGGGCATAAAACTGGGGAAAATTTGCCTAAAGATTTTGCGCTAGAAGCATTACGCCCAATTCTCGAAAGTGCTGATTATCCTAAAGCTCTACAAAATGCCAAATTTGACCGCTTAGTTCTAAAGTGTCAAGGAATTAATTTGGCGGGAGTAGTATTTGATCCCATGCTCGCAAGTTACATTCTAAATCCAGATTCTAGCCATAATTTGATGGATTTGTCGCAGCGATATTTGGGATTGATAGCTAAAAGTTACTTAGATTTAGTTCCTAAAGGCAAAACCATTGCTGATATAGATATTTCCGCTGTAACAGATTACTGCGGTATGGATGCTTATTCTACCTTTGGTTTAGTGCCGAAATTGCGTGAGGAACTGGAGAATTTTCCAGCTTTATCTAAGCTATTAGTGGAAGTGGAACAGCCGCTAGAAGCAGTTTTAGCCCAAATGGAATACACAGGCGTCCGCATTAATTCAGCTTATTTACAAGAACTTTCGCAGCATTTAGAAACTGAGTTAGCCAGGTTAAAAGAGGAAGCAACTGAAATAGCTGGGGAAAATTTTAACTTGGGTTCTCCTAAGCAATTGAGCCAAATATTGTTTGAAAAGTTGGGGTTAAGCACTAGACATTCTCGTAAAATTCAAACGGGCTACTCTACAGATGCAGCAACATTGGAAAGACTTCAAGAAGATGATAATACTGGATTTGTTGAGGCGATCATTGAGTATCGCACCCTATCTAAATTAAAGTCTACTTATGTTGATGCATTACCTGCATTGGTGCGTCCAGATACGCAGCGAGTGCATACTGATTTTAATCAAGCAGCAACATCAACTGGTAGGTTATCTTCTTCTAATCCGAATTTGCAAAATATCCCCATTCGTACAGCTTTTAGTCGCCAAATTCGTAAAGCATTTTTGCCAGAAGCTGGTTGGTTAATGGTGGCTGCTGATTATTCACAAATTGAATTGCGGATTTTGGCTCATTTGAGTCAAGAGCCGATATTAGTGCAAGCATATCAGCAAAATGAAGATGTTCACACTGTTACCGCGCGGTTAGTGTTTGAAAAAGAAAATATCACATCAGAAGAACGAGGGATGGCAAAAACTATCAATTTTGGCGTGATTTATGGAATGGGTTCTCTAAGGTTTTCGCGCTCAACTGGGATAGATAAGACCATTGCCAACGAGTTCATTAAGCGGTTTAATGAAAGATATCCCAAAGTATTTGCATATTTGGAGCGAGTCAAAAAAGAAGCGATCGCTCTTGGTTATGTAGAGACTATTCTCGGTCGTCGTCGTTACTTTGACTTTACTAATAACAGTTTACGTAGATTAAAAGGCAGTAACCCAGAAGATATTAATCTGAGTAAATTGAAGAATTTAGGTGCTTATGATGCAGGTTTATTACGCTCCGCAGCTAATGCACCAATTCAAGGTTCCAACGCTGATATTATCAAAATTGCAATGGTAAGACTGCATGAGGTTTTGAAGAACTATCAGGCGCGTTTGTTGTTGCAAGTTCACGATGAATTAGTGTTTGAAATCCCCCCTCAAGAGTGGGAAGCATTACAACCGCAAATTAAGTCGGTGATGGAAAATGCAGTCCAGTTGAGTGTGCCGTTGCTGGTGGATGCGCGTGTCGGTGAAAATTGGATGGAGACGAAGTAAGTTAAACCAATTCGCAATTACGTTTTGTGACGGGGATTCAGCTTAGGCTTCAATTCGCGCTGCCTATAGAGGCTCTTTACTTAAACTGTATAATTAGGCGGGCGGGCAAGATGCCTACCCTACAAGACTTTGATTAAATTTAGATATGCAAACTAGATGTGGAACAGCTTATGAAGTTGATAAAATCATCAAGAGTCAAAAGTATTAACTCTTGATGATGGAGTAGGCAAGAGTTAAGAGTTAACCGCCACGCTTCAGCGCTGCTTCTACTTGCTGTAACTCTTTATCTAAACGATTTTTGAGTTTTTCGGGTACGGGACGATTTGGGTAAGAACTGTAGTGTCCAGCTAGGGAGTTGAGGGCTGTTCGCATGGTTGTAAAGGAGCCAAGACCAGAAACAGAGTTAACCCGCTGATAGCGAGATGAAAAGTCATTAATTTTTTGACGTGTTTCTGCTTGAACTGCTGCTTTATCTGGTGAATCTTGTGATAAATCCAAAGCTTGTCTCATAATATTGACCACAGCTAAGGTGTCTTGGCGATAATCCCCAGTCAAACTATCTGGACTGCCAGAACAGCCCATTAAGCCGATAGATACAACCAAAACCAGCGCAAGCAAACGCGACCAATAGCGCTTCATATGCATTAATTAGATGAATACGTAAATCAACGTCCATCCTACCTTGAATTGGTATCTTGGGGATCAATTGAGTGGAGAGCGGGGCTGTTTCATTCACTAAAAGGCGCTCATTTACAAGCATCTTGAGCAAAAAATCAGGCGATTAAAAAATATGATTGGACAATTATCATCGCGATGCCTTCTCTACCAGAGGCTTTGCCAAGAGCTTATGAAGTTAGAGTTATCTAACTTTCCCTACCTCAATTTTTGCAATTTAAGCATCGTAATACATATCATCAGCCACAAAAAACCGACTCCATAACCTGCAATTATGTCTGTGGGCCAATGGACTCCAAGATATAAGCGGCTGATACCAATAGCAGCAATTAAAATAACTGTCAAACTATAAATAACTTTGGCAAAATGAGGATAGTGAGTTGCCAACTCGTAAGCAATAAAACCATAAAGCACCATAGAACCTAGTGCATGACCACTAGGGAAACTAAAAGATGTTTCAGAAATTAAGCGATGCCACAGTTCAGGACGAGGTTTAGAAAAAAACAACTTTAGCCCTGTATTTAAAATTAACCCTCCCAAGCAAGCAATTACAAAAACTTTCGCTTCTTCTCGGTAACGTTGCCACCAAAGTAACAAGACAGTAACGCCTGCAACTATAACTACTGTACTAGGATTACCAAGATTTGTAATCAACAGCATTAAATTATCTAAATTTGGATTGGCAAACTGATGCAGCCATAACAAAAAATTAGTATCAAATGCAAAAGCTTCTCGCTCCAAAACCTCTTCAGCCAGTTTTGCTAAAACAAAAAGGATGAGCAGAGAACTAGCCAGTCCAACAATACCAATTGTGGCAATTAAGGAAGCTAAACGAGGATGTATATAACGCAACCAGAAATTAGAAACTTGTCGTAGCATACTTTAATTTCGTGATTAAAAATTCCGGCTTGAGCGCCATAAGATTAGGGTTTAGGGACTTCCAGAAAATAAATTATCCAATTTACTCAGATAATATTTTTCTTTCTCTCCCTGCGCCCTGCCCTGCCCCCCTGCCTACACAGCGATAGCATATTTTTTTAGTTGGAAGTCCCTTAGCGTAAAGTTCATGTAATTTGAAGGCACATTAGCTTTATTCGTGAGAATTATACTGAGAAATAAAATGCAGTTGAGCAAAACGCAACAGAAATTTATTGCCTGGTTTCAGGAAACTTTATGAGGAGGAATTTTTTGACCAAAATTTTTACCCACCTTGAAAGGGCTACTCTTAACTCCTGACTTTTTGATAAAGAGTATTGCGTTGTTGATAAGGTCTTCCTAAAGAAGCGATCGCAGCTTGCAAGGTTTCCACTTCCATACACGTACCACCCAAAGCACCTGCCATTGTAGTAATATGCTCCTCCATTAATGTGCCGCCGATATCGTTGCAACCCCAAACTAAGGCTTCAGTTGCACCAGCAAGCCCCAATTTTACCCAACTCTGCTGATGGTTGGGAATCCAATTACCTAAGTAAATCCGCGCCACAGCCCCTAGCAGCAGTGCATCACTCAAAATTGGTTGATCGCGTCCGACACGACGACGTAGGGATTTGGGCGCCTCTTGTCCAACGAAGGGTAATAAAATAAACTCTGTGATCTTTGCTGGATATCCCTGATTGATGGCGGTTTTTTGGAGCGATCGCAATTTTTCTAAATGCTTGATTTGCTGTTCGTGGGTTTCAATATGCCCAGATAACATCGTGCTAGTGGTATGCAAACCTAATTTGTGAGCGGTGCTGACAATTTCTAGCCAAGTGGCTGTGTCAATCTTCTCTGGACACAGTATTCGCCTAACTTCATCCTCTAACACTTCAGCTGCTGTTCCCGGCATTGAGCCAACACCAGCATCGCGCAAAGCAATAATCACATCAGCATATTCAAGTCCGTCAAGTCTGGCGATAAATTCCACTTCCTGGGGAGAGAAAGCATGTAAATGTATCTGAGGAAATTCCTGTTTGATGGTTTCTACTACTTTGAGATAGTAGAGCAAAGATTTGCCATTTATCTGCGCTTGTGGATTCAATCCCCCCTGCATACAGATTTCCGTCGCACCCCGCCGTACCGCATCTGTTGCTTTTTCCAATATTTGCGCCGAATCTAACCAGTATGCACCCGCATCACCATCATCTCGACGGAATGCACAAAAACTACAGTGCTGCTCACAAATGTTAGTAAAGTTGATATTACGATTAATTATGTATGTAACCGTATCGCCTGCTTGAGTGTGACGGAGTGTGTCGGATGTAGCACGTATTGCGGCGATCGCCTCCGGCTCAGTTTGTTGTAACAACACCACTCCCTCTTCGGGAGATAAGTCATATCCCATCAAGGCACGTTCAAGAATTTTTTCAACAGCAATTTTTGTCAGCATTACTTTGTTAATTTCTCAGTAAATCTTAATTCTATGTATGATCTTGGAAATAATAACTAGCTAGGACTAGCCCTTTCAAGGTCACTGATAAAATCTCTGCTTTCCTGTCTGGTTTCTCCGTGCCTCTGCGGTTTAAAAGTTATTTATTGAACCACAGGGGCGCAGATAACACAGAGAAAAGAGGAATTATTATCCAAAAATTTTACCCACCTTGAAAGGGCTATAGTAATCCGCTTTGATTATTGAACTGACTTGCGTGGGCTGGGAGTAGGGAATAGGGAGTGGGGAGTAGGGAATAAGCCTTTTCGATTAGTACTTAATTTGTTCAAAAATCAAATAGGAGTCCTATAGTCCTGTTATAAATGCACATCTTTGGATTAGCGGGAATCTTAGTAAAGCTCTGATCAGCTAAAAATCTTTTAATTTGCATCCTCAAAAAAATGAATCTCTTGTGGGGTAGGCATCTTGCCCGCCCTAGTTGTGCAAATTAAATGCGCGACAGCTTATTACTAATTTACGCTTGCTGGTGGTGTTAATAAATTAGCCAAAAAGGTAAGGGTAACTCTCCCACCGTCCGTGAGTAGCAAGCGACACGACTACTCACACTTAGGACATAAGATTGTAATGCCTCTGTCATTTAGATAGGTTTTACTAAACCTTACGTCAGTGTTAATATAGGTAATCTTCATGAATGAAAACAAAATAGCTGGCTCAGTACGCTAGTACGGCTCATACAGAGTCTTATTCATCTGTTTTCAGTGATTTCCTGCTGACTGCTCCCTGTAGAAGTCAGAATACCTGCCGAATCAATCATTAATATCGTTTTATCTACGAGGTACAAAATGACAGTTCAATCTTCTAGTTCGATTCAGCAACAAGTCGCCGGTCGCGTACTATCAGTGCCTGTACAATCAGCGCTCTATGTCGCACTGTGTTCTTTGACTCTGTGGACAATTTATTTCACTACATACCCCGCTATCCATGACACGACTCATACTCTGCGTCACCACACACTGATGGTGAGTTGCCATTAGTTGATTGAGTCAATGATTAGCAGGAGCAAAGAAATCAAATGACTTTACTTAAGTGGTCTAAGCTGATCGGTGCGATTTGCATGATCGGAATTATCCTGTATGCTTCGATCGGACTTGGACAATCCCCTCAACCATCGGTGCGGCTAACAACGAATCCACCGATTAATCAGGTTCAACCCCTTGAGGCTGAAGCCACCACAGTTTTGGGATCAGGGCACTACAATCCGCCAGTGCAGCTGATGCTGCAAGCCGTAGATGCTCAAGGGCAATCTTTAAAGGATGCCAAAATCCACCTGCAATTGTTCACCCCTCCTAAAAACCCCTGGTTCACAACAGATTTTCCGATCGTCGAGGGGACAAAGTTGCTGGACATTGAGGGCAATGCACCAACAGGTCTGTTGCAGGTTCAACAAACCCTGCCAATCCGGGGAACGTATCAACTCCAGGTAGCAGTTACTCCGCTCGTTGCCAACGCATTTCAGCCGATTCAGCAAAAGCTGACACTGACGCTGCCTGAAAATTCCTTAAAGTTCCGCTACTTTGGCATCCTGGTTGTGATTTTGCTGGCAGTTGGGCTACTAGGAGGTTGGGTGATTGGGGGCAGACAAGCGATTCAACCGGGAGAAATTGCCCCGCAACAGGTACGATTGTTGTTGAGTGGATTGATTATAGTAGCGATCGCTGCACTCCTCTGGGTCAATATCAGCGCTGAACTTGCCGAATCGCACCATATGTCGATGCCAGGTATGGGAGAAGAACTTCCGCCCTCTGGTAAGCCCGCTAAATTGCAGTCTCAAGGACTTTATATGCAACTATCGGGTGATCAGAGTGCAACGGTGGGTCAACCTGCCAGATTGCAGGTTAGCGTCAGTGATCCCAAAACCAGCCAACCTGTGACAGATGTAGTATTGAAGGTAACAACCACACAACTCGAAAATAATTGGGTGGCGTTTGCTTATGAAGGTACTCCAGATAGCAACGGAAAATTGGTGTGGGAGCAGGAATTCTTTGACGGTGCCCCCCATAGCGTTGTTGTCGACGTTGCGCCGCAAGCAAACGTAACCCGGCAATTTCAGCCATTTCAAGTTGCAGAGAATATTCCAGTCGAAGGTGTCGCTCCGCCGATGCATGTCCGGTTGATTTCGCTGACCTACTTCACTGGAGTTGTGGTAATTGGTTTGCTGCTGGGACTATGGCTGCGACAACGGCAGACTCCGCCTACTGGGTTGACCGTCCCTTCGCTCCAATTAAAAATCAAAAATTAAAAAAGGATACAAGCCCCTCTCTTACAAAGTCTGAGCGGAGGAAACCTCCGCTCAGACTTTGCGCTAAATTCATTTATGGAAAAGAAGGAAAAATGTATTTTGAGACGCGCAGCGCGAATCTGCTGCCTCTTGTAGAGAGAAATACGGCATCCTTACTTCAAAGCAAATAAATTTATTTATGGGAATGTTAATTTTTAATTCTTAATTTTTAATTCCCCGTTCGCGTAGCGTCCCGTAGGGAAGGGGCTGACCAGACAGGCTGATTGCCTAAAATCCATGTCGGATACCATTGAGTGTTCGATATGGATTTTTATAGACACAGTATTAGAAATTGAACCCTGCAATTCATCTATGAATCATCAACACATTATATTCATCTGCACTAGCTGTGGAAGTAGTCATTAGACAAAAGAGTATGTTGCTAAAAGCGGCGGTGAATTGTTGCTAGAGAAATTACAAACCCTATATCATAACTGGGTGTTGCAAGACGATTTCTCGATTCGACCCGTTGAATGCATGGGTGTTTGTGACCAAGCTTGTGCAATTGCTTTCGTCTGTGTTAACAAACACACTTACTTATTCGGCGATCTGCCTGCTGATGCTGAATGTGTAGAGAACACAGCAACTGCCGTACTTGACTGTGCTAGTCAGTATCACACCAAACCGGATGGTTTGCTCCCCTACGCCAAGCGCCCGGAACTGCTCAGAGCCGGAGCGATCGCACGGATTCCACCGATGCCGCCCTGTCAATAGACATTTTACTAACTTATGTAAGTACTTTTTGCTTTCATGAGTAATGGGGTTCATTACCATTTAGAAAAATATGAGGACATTGAATTCTTTGGAGTTAGCTTTAAATAAAGCACTTCAAAACTTAACTTCTTTATACTTTCTATTTAAGTAAAAATACTATTTAAAGGAGAAAATTCCCTAGAGTTTTGCAAGACAGCTAATCACAGTAAAATCCCACAACCAAGAACGAAAAAGGAATACCTACTCCCTATTTTCAAGACAGATTATAGCTCGACCTGAATCTAATAACTTCAGTAGCAGTTTTCAAGCACTATTAAAATTATTGACAATAATTATTAATTCCTCTAATATTTAAAAGTAATTGAAAATCTTTTGCAATTCTTTTTTGACGCTAACCGTAACTAAATGTCATGCCCAACAACTTCGCTCTAGGTAACGGAAAACCTTGGGGCCGTCGTGAATTATTGAAGCTGGGACTAGCAGGTGCTGGAGTGATTGGTGCAGCTGGACTTTGGCAGATGCTAAATCTACAAAGTAAGTCAATCGTCAAAGTGCCACCACTCGATATGGAAGTACCAGACGACGGTACTAACCCGATGAAGATGTTAAGGGATTTTGATTATGGGACGGTAAAGCAAGAAAATGGGCGGACTATCCGGGAATTTCAGTTAACTGCCGGTACTTCCATAATAAAACTCAATAGCGCTGTCTCTTACAACATCTGGGATTTAAACGGTCGCATACCAGGGCCAACGCTACGGGCAAAACAGGGCGATCGCATCCGAGTGCTTTTTCTCAACAAAGCAGGACATTCTCACTCTTTGCATTTTCATGGCGTTCATCCGGCGGAAATGGATGGTGTTCGCCCAATCAGCAACGGCAAAGCCACAATTTATGAATTTGATGCTGAACCCTATGGTGTTCACTTATACCACTGCCATATTGAACCAGTCACCCGTCACATCGCCAAGGGGCTGTACGGAATGTTTATCATCGATCCACCTAATCCCCGTCCCCCGGCTGATGAGATTGTACTAGTGATGGCTGGATATGACGTGAATGATGATGGACATAATGATTATTATGCCTTCAACGGTTCGCCCCATCATTACATGCATCATCCGATTCCTATTTACAAAGATCAGTTGATTCGGCTATATGTCCTCAACATCATTGAATACGATCCGGCAGTGACGTTTCATCTCCACGCCAACTTCTTTGATGTCTATCGCTATGGCATGAGTATGACTCCTAGCGAGAAAACTGATGTGATTACGATGGGTGTAGCAGAAAGGCACATTTTGGAATTTGCTTTTCGCTACCCAGGTAAGTATATGTTCCATCCCCATCAGGATGCGATCGCAGAAAATGGTTGCATGGGTCAATTTGAAGTACTTGCCCAGAGCAACTCTCAAAATCCTGTTAAACATTCCTGACAATATTATTAGTAATTTGTAATTAATTCATTAAAGTTTAGCTAACTAGTTGATAAAGAATCTCATTATATGCGACAGTAAAATCTATGACAATCTGTCAAACAAACTACTTTCTAATAATAGTTTGAAATGTTTCAATTAATACCTTTTTTAGTTATGCGAGGAGCAAAGATGATAAAACTTCGTTATATCTGTTTAACAGCAGCAGCAGCCTTAATAGTTACCTTGAGTTCCTGTAGCAGTACACCAACCGCAGAAAATCCATCAGCACCAGTTACTAGCCCTCAAGCTACAGAGGCAGTAAGTGAAAACAGTCATAGTGGTCACAGTGGCAAAGAAAAAATTAACATTAACAGTGCAATATTGTCAGAACTAGATAAGTTTGAAGCCAAACTAGGTGTTCCGGCTTTATCGAACAAAATCCAGGCAAATCGTCCCTATGGCAGCCCAGAAGATTTAGTTACTAAAAAAGTAATTACTCAACAGCAGTTTGACCAAATAAAAGACCAGGTTAGTGTTCAAGAAGTGGTACTCACGGGTGAAGCCAAAGATGTTGACTATATGTCTAAATTAGGCTTAATGAAAGGACATCTTTTGGTAGCACAAGAACTGCTGGATCAGAATCAGCCGAAACAGGCAGAACCTCATATTGGACATCCAGTTGAGGAGATTTACGTTGACGTAGAAGAACAATTGAATGAGCGCAAAGTCAAAGAATTTAAGACAACTTTGGTGAGTTTGCAAGATTTAGTGAAATCTAATCCGAAGGATAGCAAAGTTAAAACCAATTTTACTTCTTCAGTGCAAGCAGTTGACGGAGCGATCGCAGCTTTGCCAGAAGCTGAACGCTCAAAACCGGGATTTGTGCTCCAGGTAATTAACGAATTGTTAGATTCAGCTAACTCCGAATATGGCGCTGCGATTGCAGATGGTAAAATAACCGCGCCAATTGAGTATCAAGACTCCCGTGGTTTTGTCGTTTACGCCAATGAATTATACAAAGGAATTTCTAGTCAAGTAGCTCAAGCAGATCCCGAAGCACACAAAGCGATCGACACTAGTTTCGCTGAACTCATAAAAGTTTGGCCCGCCGCCACCCCACCAGCGAAAGCAGTGAAAACTGCTAATGAAGTTACCAAGCTGGTGAAAACCATTGAGGAAAACTCTCAAAAAGTGGTTGACAAATCCAATACTCAAGCATAACGATAACATTTTGATTTAATGGGAAGCAGAGGGTAAGGAGTTTAAAATGAGGAAATAGTTAGGAGTTAAGAGTTATGAATTAGGAGTTATGAGTTAAGAATCTCGATCTGCTAACTCCGAACTTCCAACTCCGAACTTCTAACTCCTAACTCATTACACTCCATTCGTTACTTGAACTAACAACTAATGCAAGAACTTGACCAGAAAAAGACCATTGACCTGCTGAACGCCATCATGGAATTTGAACTAGCAGGGGTAGTGCGCTATACACATTATTCTTTGATGGTGACTGGTCCTAATCGCATTCCAATCGTGGCTTTTTTCAAAGCACAGGCAAGTGAGTCTTTACTTCATGCCGAACAAGTGGGAGAAATTCTCACTGGTTTAGATGGGCATCCCTCACTGAAAATTGCCCCAATGGAAGAAACTTACCAGCATAAAGTCAAGGATATCTTAGCAGAAAGCTTATCCCATGAAAAAAAGGCATTGGATCTGTATAAAGATCTGCTCGAAACTGTCACCAATGCCAGCATTTATCTGGAAGAATTTGCTCGCGGTATGATTGGGCAAGAAGAGATGCATAATCTCGAGCTCAAAAAGATGCTACGCGATTTTGGTTAAGAGGCTATTTATAAAGTAAATATTAAGTAGGGTGTGTTACGGCTATGCAAGGATTTGGGAGTTCGAGAGAGTGAGAAGTAGCCGTAACGCACCATGTTTCTCGGTGCGTTAAGCGTTGCTATAACGCACCCGACAATTTAAGGTTTACTTTATAAATCATCTCTAATAGTGATTAGTCCTTAGTCATTAGACATAGAAGTGAAAAAGAATGTAGAGACGCGAAATTTCGCGTCTCTACAAGGGTTCTGGATACCGCATATTTAATTTCCCCAAATGTCTATTAGTTATTGGCTAAGGACTAATGACAAAAGACAAAAGACAAAGGACAAAAGATGAATTTTAGTACTGCTCTACCTACTTTTGTAATAACACTCCGAGAAGGAGTGGAAGCTGCCCTTGTTGTTGGCATTGTGCTAGCTTTGCTAAAAAAAGCTAAACAATCCCGACTCAACTCTTGGGTATATGCTGGTGTCGGCGTTGGCATTGTCGTCAGTGCCTTAATAGGAGTGCTATTCAGTTGGGTAATTCAAGTACTGGGAGCGGCGAATCCTCAATACACTTCCGTAGTTGAGCCAGGGCTAGAAGGTGTGTTTAGTGTGTTAGCGATCGCCATGCTCAGTTGGATGCTAATCTGGATGACTAAACAAGCCAGATTCATGAAAGCTACAGTTGAAGGAGCGGTAACAGAAGCGTTGACACAAAACTCAAATGCTGGTTGGGGCGTTTTTACTTTAATTTTAATTGCCGTTGTCCGCGAAGGCTTTGAAACTGTTCTGTTCGTTGCTGCTAATTTTCAACAGGGATTAATGCCAGCGTTGGGTGCTATTGCTGGTTTGGTAGGAGCATCTGCCATTGGGGTGCTGCTATTTAAATGGGGTGTCAAAATTGACATTCGCCAGTTTTTCCAGGTAATGGGCGTTTTATTAGTGTTGATTGTGGCTGGATTGGTAGTTTCAGCCTTGAAACATTTTGACGACGCTGTGGCTAACCTTGCCCTTAGCAGTCGTGCCACAGAAAACCTTTGTTTCTATTACGAACGCTTTACTAAAGTCCACTCCTGTATTTTGGGGCCAATGGTTTCAAATACTTCCACAATTTTGCCTGACGAACAGTTTCCTGGCATTATCCTCAAATCTTTATTTGGTTACAGAGACAATCTCTATCTTGTCCAAGCAGTGGGATATGTGACATTTTTACTCACTATTGGAGGACTGTATTTCCGCAGCCTTGGGGGTGCTTCTCCTAAAGGTAAAAAAAATATTCCCTTTGCTCAAAAACCAATTAGTTCTACAAAGGATTAAAAGCAGAGTTAATTTTATATTTTTGCCTCGTTAAGAGTCTCCCTTGTTCCCAGTCTATTACTAGGAATAGCTTTAGCGATCGCTTATCATCCAGCACTGGTTTGAAGATTGATACCATTTCTTTGTGAGGCTGCGCTAAACCCTTTTAACTTCTTTCTTTCTTTGTGACGGCAGTCGCTACAACTCTTGGAACCCCCCTTCGGGTTCACCAGTCGCCTACGGCGGGAAACCCGCCTACAGCGCTGGATTCACCGCAACGCGCTGCCTCTTTTTTGCGTCCTTCTCCCAAGGGGAGACGCTAACGCTTACAGCCCTAACTTTGGCTACGCTGATGTCGAGCCAGAAGTAGCTGCCTTAGTTAAAGCCGCAGTTGATATTTTTGCCAAACTTGATGCTGTTGTTGAAGAAGTCGATCCTGGTTTTGCAAATCCCCGCAGTATTTTCCAAACCTTGTGGCAAGCTGGTGCAGCCAAGTTACTGCGTGGCTTTAGTCCAGAACAACAAGCTGTCATTGAAGAAGGCTTGCTCTTAATTGCCAAAGAAGGTGATGGCATCACACTAGCAGAATATCTCAGCGCCTAACGCTCTTTTATGTCTCTGGTGAGAGAAAAATGCTGTGATTTGCTGAGATTCTTGAAATTCCTTGAAGGCTGTGAATAATACAGGCGCTACTATGTCGGAAATATTGGCAAGTAATCAAATATATGTGTGAAAAAACCAAGGCATGGCATAGATTAGAGGTAACATGATTAAGCCACAAAATCATGTTGAATGTGAATAAAAAAACTACTAAAAAAGCCTTAAACCCTAGCTGGGGAGGGTATAGAGAAAAATCTGGCAGAAAATCTACATGGAATCATAAACAAACGAGTACAATCCGTATACCAAAAGCTTTTGAGCAAGAATTAATGAGGTATGCACGATATTTAGACATCAGTCTAGATTCGCTTTCATTTATCTGTTGTATATATCTTTTTTCTGACTTTCCATCACTAAATTTCCGCTCAAACTCTTGCCACACACCATACTTAGCCTCTTGATCTGGCAAGCTAAACTCTCGATGATTACTTCTTATCGCTAATAAATAATGTTTTTCGTACTTGGATAACACAGCAATAAATGTTGGACTTTCTCCATAAAGACTATCCGCTAAAACCAAATCAAAATTAAATCCAATTTTGAGCAATGCCTCAATTATTTCGACTGCCAATTGAGGTTTAGTTTTATAGACTCCTCCTACTTCGAGTCTTTTTCGTGGTTTATATATTAAAAATATTAAAGGGAAAGTCAAGTCTCCTAATACTCCATAAGCATTAACTGAGACAATTCCATTATCAACTTTCCCCAAGTTCCCAATATATTGTCTCGCAACGTAATCTGTATGCTTCCCTTTCTTTTTATCTCCAGTTTCATCAATTACTAACTTAAATGAACGTCCCTCTAACATTAAGAGAGTCAGTTCTAAACGTCTCTCTCGTAAAGCAACTACTGACCAAGGTGAATTCGTAAGGAAGTTTTGCAGTGGTTGTGCATCATGTAAACCTACTGCTTTCGCTATTTCTGGTAAAGATTTACGCTTTATATCAGATAACATCCCAGCATGAAGATGTTTAAAATTCTCAAATGTCCTCAATAAGTGGAAACAAATCTCTATAGGCATCGCAGTACTGATCTACCACGGTGATCGTGGAGGTAGCCGTTCTTGAACCCAATTAAATACCCTTGCTAAGTTAAACTGTTAGTAATTAATTATACTCTCATGAGAGTAATAAAAGAGCGCTAAGATGCTCGTGAAGCATTGGGACGACAAATGCAACGCTTTCATGAAAACTATGATTTACTGATTACTCCTACCTTACCTAAGTAGGTGGGCGCTAAAAAATACAACTAAATTAAGAAATCTAAATCGCTTAAAAGCTTATATTTAAAGCGTTTTTGATGCTTTACATAAGTTTATGTAGTTTCCTTTAATTGTGCCTACCTACTTACAGTCGCTTTTCCAGTTGGACAAAACAGACCCCAATCATCTATCGAGAATCCGCAACGCGATTGGGTGCCTTTTACCTATCCTTTTAATCTCACACAACAACCTGCTGCGTCTGTACCTTGTGGCTTCACTACAAATGGTTTGCCTGTAGGAATGCAAATTGTTGCTGCGAAATATAGAGATTTACTGGTATTGCAAGCAGCTAAAGCTTACGAAAGCGTTTCTCCTTTTATCATGCCATTGGAATTGAATACAAATGTTTTCAAGTAATTCAGGACTTACGCAAAATATCTCTCAAACTCTGATTTCTCGGTGTCCTCTGCGCCTAGAGCGGTTAGCTATTCCGTAACTTGTGCGTAAGTCCTATAATTAACGTAAGTTCGACCAGTGCTGTGTTGACTTTTATCATTACCATGAAATGCGATCGCCCTTGGCGTTGGCGTACCCCTACGAGAAAGCAAGCTACGCCCAGCATCTGGTAGAGAAGCGATCACTATTGTCATCACCTCCGATAAATGCATCCTTGATTGACTGCGACGTTCTCCCATTATTGAGCTAAGTACCCTGTGGTGCAAACAGCGCTTGCTTAAGCTGCTGACAAGCCTTTTCAATTGCATCTATACTACCTGGATTCACCAGACCATAATAATCAAACACATAGACTCGGTTATTTTTAGTTGCTTGCAGTTGCTGCCAAAAAGCTTCCTTTTTCAGCGAATCTAAAAGCGCTACTTCCGAATTCCCTTGCGGGGGATTAACCAAAATTATTACCTCTGGATTTGCTTCTAAAACTTTCTCAGCCGAAAGCGTCACATAGCCAGCAATTGGACTTTTTCCTTGTAAATCTGCTGCTATATTTTTCGTCTGGAATTTCGCTAGCAAATCCCCTGCCCAACTATTTTTATTCGGCGCTAAAATTGGTTGACGACTAACCAACGCTAGAGTAGAAAAACCCTGAGTTGGTTTTTCTGGTAAGAAAGTTTTATAACGATTTAATAAAGGCTGAGGATCAGCGTCAATTGATTTAGCAAGTGTTTTAGTAAGTTCTTCTAAAGACTCCCAGTTATTCACCTTAGTGAGAAAGGTCGGAATTCCTAGCTGCTGAAGTTTTTGAATTGGGATGTTAGAAAAACCTTCTGCACCAATAACTAAATCAGGTTTGAGTGCCACCACTTTTTCTAAATTTGGCGGACTTTGACCTTCACTAACACGGGGAATATTCTGGAATCTGGAATCATTCTTAAATAATCTGCTACCAGTGATTCCGACAATTTTTGTTTGATCGAGTCGAAAGATAATGTCAGCAGAAAGAGAAGAAAGAGCAACAACTCTTTTTGCTGATCCTTTTGGTAATTGCTGAGAATTTGTATTTGTTGTCTCAGTAGGGTTTGTGACTTTTATTTGTGGCTGCTGAGTGGTTGCAGTCGTGCAAGCAGCTAAAACTATACTGATCAAAAGTGCTAAAGCAGATAAGAGCCAACGACGATGCATATTAAAATTCCTTCTGGGGTAAAAATGGCAGCAGACTAAACTTGCTTTGTATTCAGCTGTTTTATACTGCCCTGTATGCGTTTATGTCTTGATAAAAAATGCGGCAACACAAATAGGTCTTTGGCAGTCTTAAAAAAATAGGTTTTAAAACCCTTACTACTTAACTATATAATTCGATACACATTGCCCACAATTATCTGAATTGGAGTCGATGATTAATGTGTCCATCTACTGGTAGGTATGTCTAACCATCCCTTGAACGTTGCAAGAGTAACATTATTTTGGCGGTGCCTATTCGCTGTTGTTTTCACTAGTAGTTCCTTGCTCCCCAACTTTGAGAGCGAAGCAGCAAGGGCGCAAGGAACTGAGTATTGTCAGTTATCATCAACGGCGGTGCAAGAAAAAGAAAACTTACGTTTATCAGCCCTCAAAGGCAATCAAGATGCTGAAACGCGTTACCAAAATATGGTAGAAAAACAGGGAGAGGAATTACAGGAATGCCGCACTCGGACTTGGCCGCAAATCCAAGCCATTTGGTTACGCTTGTATCCCTGTGACATTCGGCCAGGAACAATTGATCAGATTATGGATCGGATTGTTAACCGTGGCTATAACCAAGTTTATTTGGAAGTATTTTACGACGGACAGGTATTATTGCCAGCAAAAGCTAACCCGACGGTTTGGCCTGCTGTGATTCGCACTCCAGGAGCAGAAAACACCGATATACTTGCCACAGCAATTAAAAAAGGTCGGCAACGCGGTTTGAAGGTCTACGCGTGGATGTTTACCATAAATTTCGGCTATACTTACGCCCAGCGCCGAAATCGAGAAGATGCGATCGCTCGTAATGGCAAAGGTCAAACGAGCCTATATGTTGTAGATAATGGCTCTCAAGTATTTATCGACCCCTACAACTTGCAAGCAAAACGCGACTACTACCAATTAGTTAAAGAAATTTTGCGCCGTCGCCCAGATGGCTTGCTATTTGATTACGTGCGTTATCCGCGACAAGCAGGAAGTGATTCTATCGCCACCAAAGTTTCAGATTTATGGCTATTTAGTCCTGCAACCCAAGAAGCTTTATTCAAACGGGCACAGAATTACAAAGGGCTGGACTTAATTCGCCGCTTTTTGAGTAAGGGATACATCACTGGCACAGATATAACCGAAATCGATAAACTTTATCCCCAGGAAGGAGAACCCCTCTGGCAAGGACGTATTCTTCCACCAGCGCCAAAGTCAATCCTGCCTGCAATCGACAGACAACCACTTTTGCAATGGGAGTTGTGGCAGCTTGCCGTTGCCCACGCTATGCAAGGAATTCTAGATTTTGTTACCATAGGCAGTTATCCAGCAAAGCAGCAAAATATTCCCACAGGAGTGGTGTTTTTCCCTGAGGGCAATCAAACTGTAGGACAAGGGTATGATTCCCGTTTGCAACCTTGGGATCGGTTTCCCACTACATTAGAGTGGCATCCGATGTTATATGCGACTTGCGGTGATGTCAGTTGTATTGTGGCGCAAGTGCAACGGGTTTTGAGTATGGCAAAACCGGGTACGCAGATAATCCCGGCTTTAGCTGGTCAGTGGGGAAAACCCATCACTAATCGTCCATCCCTAGAAGCGCAAATGCAGGCACTTCGCCAATTTGCCCCCCAACTGAAGGGAGTTAGCCATTTTGCCTATTCTTGGCAATATCCTGAGAGTGATAGCGATCGCAAATTCTGTCGGGTTAAGTAGACTGATTACAGAAGTACTGAAAGGGATCGAATTTCCCTTTCAACTTTCACCTTATAGAATCATACAGTTTACAAATTCATCCCAAATAGACATCTCCGAAAAAGAATGTAGAGACGCGGAATTTCGGGTCTCTACAAGGGTTCTAGATAACGCATATTTAATTTCACCAGATGTTTAATATACTAAACACAGTCATAACTACAGCTTAAGTATGGTGTGCAGCGAGTCGTTGGAATGCCGACGGTGCTGGACTATCTGCGAGGTACTGGCGTATCACCTCGGCACACGCACCCGAACTTAACAACGAGGTATCGACTTCAAGGTCATAGATGCCAGGAATGTGGACTTCACGTTGCCATAACTGAACCGGACGTGGCATCGAGGAGTCGGCTGTACTGACCACGTTCCACCCCGTGTTTTGTCGTCGTTCCATAATGATCTCGATGGGGCAGCGAACGCCTACAAACAAGACCGGCAATCCGTTCAAACGCCGGGCACTATCGGCCAGAATGCCCCGTTCTATTGCGTAGGCGTCATGGTGTCCGACATCAACCACGATATTCAGACCCAAGCGGCTGTGGGCGGCGATGGACTCATACATGGCGCTGTACAGAATAGGAACGAGGGGTTCGATGTCCTGGCGTTCTCCTCCTGGCCGCAGACCGATCCCAGGCAGGTATCGTGCGGGAGTCATTTGCATAAACCTATCGACACCCAAGTTCATCCACACACCCTCAAATGTCTCCTGGATGACTGCGACAATGCTCGACTTCCCCGATCGCGGGACACCATTCAGGATGATAATCTGTCCTAGCTCCTGTGTCTGCCCCATGATCACTCCTCGCGTCCTTAATATATATAGTTAGCAGTTCCACGTTAGGGCTATTTTGTGGAATCGGCAATTGAAAATGCTTCTACCTCAGCCAATACCTCATGGCTAAGGTAGAGATTTGATTGTGAGTGCAAGTACAGCCTCTACGAAAGGCTGCGCCAACGAGTAGAGGTACGGTGGGCGCAGAGAAGGTAAAATTATAAGTAAAAATATTAAGAATTATAAAAATGAAGCGCCAGCCTTTGGGATGATCAGCCAAAGCTGCGATCGCATTGGGACAATCTTGGGGAGCGCGATGCATGACACTCCTAAAAGCTTTTAAGCCAATTTCTGCTAAATCCAAATAATCTAGATTATCGGTGAGTAGCGGCAGACGGACAAGGTTAGCGATCGCAATTCCATTCGCTGCTGGTGTAGCATTATCAGCATAACTACCCTCTGTGACAATTAAATCTTGACTAAAATCACTAGATGTGTTGTGATAACCCCCTAATTCTACACCCCAAAGAAATTCGTTGAATTCATCTTGGATAGCGATACCTAGGGTGGGCTTTGCCAACGCTTTTTCTAACCAAAGAGAGTCCTGAGTCTGGAAAAATGCACAGGAGTAACTCTCCAAGAAATTAATTATCCTAATTGATGCCTTACCGTCTGGACGGTTAGTTAATAGTTGATACTTGAATCCAATCTGTATCAATCTTGGATTGAGAATATGATGTTTACCATTGCAAATCCCTTTGCTAATCAAACTGCTTTCAGTTACCATAGCAATTCGCTGCTGTCTCAAAATTTGCAGGTTCGACGTGCTACAGATTTGTTGGATGAAACTTTACACTGTATGATTACATCCTACCGATTTTCAAACAGAGCCTCAAGACCCAATAAATCTAATCCTAGCCTTGCTGCCCCACAGATGAAGCAATGAGAGAAGATATTGACAATCTCGTTGCCAGATAAACTGTGTTCACCGGACAATTTATCTAGTTCCATCATTCAAGCTCTATGACTGCTACCAAAAAAACAAAATTTACGTCTGTCACCCGTAATGCATTGCTAGAAGCAGCAGGGCGAGTGATGGTAGCTCATGGTTCAAAGGCATTGACGTTGGAGGCAGTTGCCCGCGAAGCAGGTGTCAGTAAAGGTGGATTACTTTATCACTTTCCCAACAAAGAAGCCTTGATTGCTGGGATGTTGCAACAGCTAATTGATGAAAAGGCAACATCACTAGAGGATGAATTGGAGCAAGATGATGCACCGAATACACCAGGACATTGGCTAAGAGCCTATATCCGGTCACATGGAAACTTTGATGCTCACTCTACTGCAATTCAATTCAGTTTGCTAGCAGCGATCGCTGAAAATCCAGAATTACTTCAGCCAATTCAAGAAAAGTTTGCTGATTGGCAACGGCTAATTGAAGCAAGTGGACTCGATCCAGCGATGGCAACCGTGATTCGTCTAGCGATTAATGGTCTATCCTTCGTCCACCTCTTTGGTCTTGGAGTCCCAAAGGAGTCTTTGCAAAAGCAGGTCATTGAAACTCTGCTAAAACTGGCGCAAGAGTAATTCGTAATTAAGACAGTTTTAAAAAAGCTTGATTTGGGCGCTTTCCTAATTTGGTGTTTGCGTGTAGAGATTTTTGCCATAGCTGTGTTGATTACATCTCGAGTCAGCGCGTAGACGCTTCTCCTGTCGGAGACGCTACGCGAACGTCTTGTCGCAGACATTGCTCTTCCCCTGACTCCGTAATTCCATAACAGATTTCTCGTAATCGATGAAGTGCCAGATGGTAACAGCATCCGACTCAGTTCAACCTGCAATTTTTTACACAAGGAGATTTATCATGACTAACGATTTACAATTCCTACCGACCGATTCACAATTCCTGCTCAATCCTTTTCCCTGGCTGGCTAAAATGCGTCGGGAAAACCAAAATTAGAGACCAGATAATTCCTCAAGGGCAACTTGTGCGGGCATGGATAATTTCTGCCAATCGAGATGAACTTCGGTTTGAGAATGCCGATCACTTGATCGTTGATCGACAACCTAATAAACATTTTGCCTTTGGTAATGGAATTCATTTCTGTTTGAACGCACCTTTTGCTCGACTAGAAGCCAAGATTGCACTGAAGGCTTTGCTGGAAGAATTTCCTAATCTTCGGGTTGACTCAACCCAAACTCTTAGAGTATTCCAACACTGTTGGTACATGGACTGGAAAGCTTGAGTGTTTTATTAGAGAAATAGTTGAAATGGGCGTAGGCGTAGCCCCCACTTCTCTACCAGACGCTCTTGCTAGCTTGCTTCTCCGTAGGAGTATGCGTCTTTAGCAGTTCGTTAAAAAAATTCTGTATTCTTTTTCAATTAACTTAAAGCCAAGTCCTCTGGTGTATTACAGTTAAACAACATTTCTGGTTCTGCTAAGGGCAAAACTTCTACAAAATATTGCCGAAGCCACTGTTGAAACGATCGCCCCCCTTGGTTGATAAACTCTAGAAGTTGTGGTAGACAGTGACGGCGATAGAAACCACACAGAGGTTCCCAGCCTTTGGGATGATCAGCTAAAGCTGCGATCGCATCATCTCCCACACTATCAAGTTTAGTTACCCAATCTTGCAACACCTCAACTCGCAACCTCGGCAAATCGCAAGCTAGCAACAACACCCATTCTGTTTGCACTTCGGCTAGTCCTTGGGCAAATCCAACTAGAGGCCCGTGGGCTAGAGGTTCTCCAGACAAAGGTACCTCCCGGATAAACTCGCAACCAGACAAAAGCAAGTCTTGATAGCGTTCTGGCCAAGGAGTTACTACATAAACAGCATCAGCACAGCTTTGAGCAATACCACAAACTCGCTGTAACAACGGCACTCCTTGAATGGGAATCAAGGCTTTATCTTGACCCATCCGAGAACTCTTACCGCCTGCTAGCACAATTGCGGTTAATTTGCTTTGGGTCGTCATAGTTATACATCGAATCCGAGTCTGGGTACTAAGGAATAAGAATTAAATAACATATGATTTATGTCCCTGGCTTACCTCACCCTCAATCGCTCTCCTTATAAAGGAGAGGGAAGCTAGATACAGGATGAAGTTTTGCATTTTATTTAATTCACCTTCCTAAGGTGATTTCTGATGAAAAAAATACCTATGTTGACGAGTTTCGACTTCTTTGCCAGACGCTACGGGAACGTTCAACTCTTGATTACTCAGTTGGTTGAGCGAAGTCGAAACCAACGGCTATGGTAATTTTATTACTAGAATTCACCTAAAAACTAGGGAGTAGGCACTAGACAGGCAAGGAAAATAACCCCATGCCCCATACCCTATACCCTATGCCCTATGCCCTATGCCCTATGCCCTATGCCCCATACCCTATGCCCTATTTTGACTTTGCTGCACTTGCTGTAATAAATGCTCTACACTTTCTGCCGGTGCAAGACACTTCAAACCTTGGCAAACTAACCCAACACTTCCCTCTGGTAAATCAGATGTTACGGCAAACACAGCCGCCGGTAAATACTTGGGGATCAAAGCGTTAATCTGCTCAGTTGTGCTGCGAATCAAGGTAGAATTACGATACCAATCCAAAGCTGTAAATAAACTGGGACAAGCTTGGGGAGCGCGATGCATGACGCTTCTAAAAGCTTTTAAGCCAAGTTCTGCTAAATCCAAATAATCTAGATTATCGGTGAGTAACGCCAGACGGACAAGGTTAGCGATCGCAACTCCATTAGCTGATGGTGTAGCATTATCCGCGTAACTCCGCTCTCTGACAATTAAATCTTGACTGGAATCACTTGATGTGTTATAATAACCCCCTAACTCTACACTCCAGAGAAATTCGTTGAATTCATCTTGAATAGCGATCGCTTTTTCTAACCATTGCTCCTGCTCAGGGTTGGAAGCTTGTAAATCCAACAGAGCTTTAATAAAAAAGGCGTAATCTTCAGACTGAGCTAAAACGCTTGGTTCTCCTTGATAGTTGAGTCGGTGGAAACGCCCATCCACAAACTGATTTTTCAAGATAAAATTCGCTGCTCGTGCTGCTAATTCCAGATATAACGGTTGTTGGAACACCCCAGCAGCCCTAGCCAGCCCAGAAATCATCAAGCTATTCCAAGCGACAATCATCTTTGTATCTGTCACCGAAGGAATGCGACCTGGCCAGTTAGCAGTTTTTGCTTCCTGGTTATTACGAGCAGGGGGAAAAGTTTCTAGAGACTCAGAACTAACGCCATAGCGAGCGGTAAACAGCTTACTCAGTACTGTTTCCAGCGTTGCACTCAGTTGCCCTGAATAACGTCTTTGCAAGACATTACGACCTTCAAAGTTGCCGTTAGGTGTGACTGTAAACTGTTCTAATTCCTTTAGTTCTTCAGGTGTTAACAGTTGTTGTAGTTCACTGTAACTCCAGACGTAAAAGGCTCCTTCTTCTGGTTCTACTGCCGTGGGAACAGTGAAGCTGTCGGCATCTTGAGCAGCATAGAAGTAACCTTCCGGCGCGGTCATTTCCCGCTTTAGCCATAGTACAGTACCAGCAACTGCCCTCTCAAAGGTTAGTTCTTGTACTCCTGTACTCCATAAAGAAGCCAGATATTCCACAATCTGTCCATTGTCGTAAAGCATCTTTTCAAAGTGGGGTACTGTCCAAGTAGGGTCAACAGTATAGCGATGAAAACCACCACCCACATGGTCATAAATGCCTCCCAACGCTAAGTCTAGTCCCCGTTGGGTACAAACTTGCTTGCCATCAGAACGAGATTCAAAATTAAATCGACTTCCCCGCAGTGCTAATTGTGTATAGGGAATCATTGGAAAACTGTTGCCAGATTGACTAGGAGTAATTACACCTGTACTGATTTCCCAACCTTGGCGGAGTAATTCATGGTCTTCAAGCTCATTTGTTGTACCCTCTTGCAACACCGCAGACGTTAGGAGAGACTCAATAATTAGAGCTTTGCGTTGCTGTAAGTCCTGTTTTTCTGTGTCGTAATAACGGCGAAGGGCTTGCAACAGTTGCAAAAATCCCGGACGACCATAGCGCGGGTCTACAGGAAAATAAGTACCAGCATAAAACGGCACTAAATCTTCTGGGGAAAGAAAAATATTCAAAGGCCAACCCCCTTGACCACTCATCATCTGCAAAGCCTGCATATAGATGCTATCCAGGTCAGGTCTTTCTTCCCTGTCTACTTTGATGGGAAGATAATTGGCATTCATGTAGTCAGCGATCGCAATATCAGAAAAAGCCTCGCCTTCCATGACAGTACACCAGTGGCAACTAGAGTAGCCAATGGAGAGAAAAATCGGTTTATTTTGCGCCCTTGCAGTTGCAAGTGCTTCGTCACACCAAGGCCACCAATCAATCGGGTTTTCAGCGTGTTTGCGGAGATAGAGGCTCTTAGCTTCAGCAAGGCGATTAGTCATGATCAAATGCAAATGAGTTGCCTTCTTTGCTCAGTCTACCCTGTTAAGAGGAGTGTTAGCCTAGACGGCTATGTACATACGCAAGAAACCCTACGAGCGAATTACCCCTTGGGTAGAAGTAGTGCATGTCTTTGACCGTATCAAATCCAAAATTGTTTGACATCGCCGACACCCGTACAATTTATGAAACATTCTCATTGAAAAGATCGCAATAGCAAGCTAACGATATTTGGTGGCGTTTCTTGCACAGGTGATGCTGTCTTTGTCTGAATTAAAGTATTTGGGCTAAGTCCTACTATCAGGTGGAGCAAGAAGGTGATGATGGCGGCTTGTAAAAATTTTTCCAGCATGGCACGTCTCTCTCTGAGTGGATAGCATTTCAAGTAAGACTGGTTATTCTAAATACACCTTATTCTATGGATTTACCGAATCTAACAAAAATAACTTAATAATTGCTGAGGGAAACCCTAAAAAAATGTTTAAAATGTTACTCGATATTTAACGTAATTCCCTAAGCAATTCAGATTTCGGTTATCGGTCTAATTACCACATCGCCAAGGTTGTGCCGCAAAGTCGGAGATATGAGATTGGCGACAGTTGGAGTTTTTTGATTTATTCTTCCCTTAATCGGGATATTCTTTTAGACAGCTTTTGTCGCTAAAAAGTGCCCTTAGGGGTTAAATCTATATGCATAAGCACCTTTTGCACTTTTATTAGAGAAGGGAAAACGAGAAAGATTTAATTTATCTACCTGGGAACAGTAGAGATCAACCCCAGTTTGATGCTGTCACCGATAAAATGTATTTAAAGTAGCCACAAACACGCTTCCATGATTCCTATCGTTATTGAACAATCGGGTCGAGGTGAACGCGCCTTTGACATCTACTCACGGCTGTTACGTGAGCGCATCATCTTTTTGGGACAACAAGTTGATAACAACATTGCTAACTTGATTGTTGCCCAACTGCTGTATTTGGATGCTGAAGACCCGGAGAAAGATATTTATATGTATATCAATTCTCCCGGTGGTTCGGTGACGGCTGGTATGGGCATTTTTGACACTATGAAACACATTCGCCCTGATGTCTGTACAATTTGTACCGGATTGGCGGCGAGTATGGGCGCTTTCCTCCTCAGTGCTGGTGCTAAGGGTAAGCGGATGAGTTTACCCCATTCTCGGATTATGATTCATCAACCTTTAGGCGGCGCTCAAGGACAGGCGACTGATATTGAAATTCAGGCGCGGGAAATTCTGTACCACAAGCGGCGGCTAAACGACTATTTAGCTGAACATACAGGTCAACCAATTGAGCGGATTGCTGAAGATACTGAACGTGACTTCTTCATGTCGCCAGAGGAAGCCAGGGAATACGGTTTGATTGACCAAGTGATTGACCGTCACGCCGCTGGTAGCCGCCCAGCAGTTGCTCTTGTTAATTAATAGTCATGATTGGCAAATGGGGAATTACCACTTTTAATTCCCTTAAACCCTAAAAATAATCCCTCTTTATAAGTGAAGAGGGGTTATTTGACTTCAAAACCTGATTCAGAAGTTCAAAACTTGATTTAGAAGTTCAAAACTCGATTTAGAAGTGCAAAACTTGATTTAGAAGTTGGAAATCAAAATCCTGCTCTTGGGTCTGGCCGAGATTGGAGATATTGGAGGAATTCATGCAATTCCTGATTGGTCAGCAAAAAACGCGATCACTTTCCATAAGTTTTTTTAAGATATTCCTGTCTCTGCTGTGTTGTCCAGCCTAATCGCTGCATTTCGACATTAATTTTGGCAATTAGAACTTGGTCTAATGTTGGTGTAGGTAGAGATTCAAGGTATTGAAGGAAGTCTAATAACTCTACTTCTGTCAGTAAAGTACGCGAGCGCTTCCCATAAGTTTTTTTAAGATATTCCCGTCCTTGGACTGTTGTCCAGCCTCGTAGCTGCATTTCGATATCCATTTGAGCAATTACTTGAGAAAAATTTACCGGTTCCATAGCTTCATTAGTATTTCAATAGCCTATGTCTTTTCTGATTGACCCTTACCGATTACAAAAGACAAATGACTATTGACTAATCAAAATCCCGCTAATGGGTCTGGCTGAGATTGGAGGTATTTGAGGAATCCGTGCAATTCTTCTTCAGTCAGCAAAGTCCGCCCGCGCTTACCGTAGGTTTCAATCAGATGCTCCCGTCCCTGTTCTGGTGTCCAGCCTAAGCGCTGAAGTTCGACATCTGTTTTAGCAATTACATCCGATAAATCCACGGGTTCAGCTTTCTTCTTTCTCTTTCCTGTCCCTGACGGAGCGGCGACATCCTCTTGAGGACTGTAACTCCGAGGTGTAAATGGTGTAACATTATTGGCAGAAATTCCTGGAAAGGTTTGATTTTCCACCTGGTTATCAAAGGTTATTTCCAAGTTTTCAACTGGAGGATCAAATTCTAGCTCCTGGTTAGTAGTTACAGGAAAGTTTTGACCTAAATCCTGGCTATAGGTATCGCTTGATAAAGGCGCAGCATTGCTGTGTTCGTACTGTTCGTTACTGCTTGTTACTACTTCTGGTTTGATGTTCCGGACTCTGGAAGGCGGGATAGATATTTCTTTGTCGCTGACCACTGACCATTGACTACTAACAAAATCCTCATCTTTTGCAGAGGAATAGCCAGATTCATTTAATCCACCTTTAATATTCAAGGAAGGATTTAGCTGCGACGGGGAAATTGGATTTGAGCTAAATGCCACTGATTCTGGTGGCGCATTTGTAATACCCAAAACTATCAACGCCCTCGTTCTGGCTTGGTCTTCTGCTGCTTCTACTGTTTCTGCTGCTGCCATACCCGTAGCACGGGTTACGCCTTCAATTTGCACGCTTGCCCGGACAATATATTTTCCTTGAAAAATTTGCACTAATTCAGAAATCAGACTGCCCTTGGGATACAAGCTCTGGAATTGAGCCAACATAATACTGCTACCAATCTAAATATTTTTAATAACGGGGTGATACTGCCTGTATGCTCAAGCGAGGTAAACTGCCCTTACTTTAATTTACATCCACTCGATACCCAGGATGCCTGCCAATATTGCATTTCTTGTCTACGAGACGCTCCGCGAACATTTTTAATTGCTTACTATTATGTGTAATTAGTTTCTTGGCAGACGATGAGTAAGGAGAATTCTCTATCAAGGTGATATTCTTGCTTTGTCTCGTGTTCCAATTGTAGCAGTAGCTCTTTTTTGACGAAATTTTTGGCTAGTGCGAACTTATCTGGGTAGTCTTGCCTGCAATGCTATACTGATTACCCAACTTAATATCTAGAACTATTTTCTGGAAGTGTGCTCTAAATCTACAATAATAGAGATAAGGTTCACCCTCACTGCTTATTAAGCTGCTCACCTAATTGTTACCGATTCTACATGTGGGAAAATTGGGTTCACGGCAGTTCCTCCTAGTTAAAATCAGAGGCTAATGGCGTAAAATTACCTTCACTCTAGACAATCAAACACCTGTAGTTTCCACGCCACTTGACGCCAGTCCACTCAAGTCGGGAGACCCGAAAGAGCGGCTGGCTCCTCCTCTTGGGGAGACCCCATCGCTTTTAGCGTCTCCCTTTGGGAGAAGACCCTTCGGGTTCGGTAGTCCCCCAGACGCTCGATAGCGTAGCGTTAGCGACGTAGGGAGGCTCCGCCAACGCGGAGCGTCTCGTAGAGAAGACGGGGGCTGCCTCACCGCAGTGGCTTCCCTGCATAGCGCTTTTGGGCAGTATGGATTCTCTAAACCCAACTTCTCAAAAACCCGTCGCGTAATTACCTAGCGGGGCTAAATTTTAATCAGGCGTGCAATCTTAAGTTTGGTTAGGTGAAGAGACTTGAACGCAGGCGAACTCTGAGAGCATCGTGCAGCGAGAAGTTCGTATATGCCCAGAGTTGTGCGTGGGCCGGCTTCTTGCAAAGGAACTGCGGGAGTAGTTTCCCGCTCTTGCTGGGTCGGGCTTCCTTTCCTTAGAACTTAGGAAGCCTTGCTTCAGGGCAATTTGTTTCCAGCTTATTTCTGTAAGCCGTGAGGGTATACAGGAAAGAACCAGATTAAACAACAAATGATGTTTTGACCAAAGGTCGGTTCACTGCATGGAATTTTCAATCGCTACACTCCTTGCCAATTTCACCGATGATAAATTGGTAGCTCGGAAGGTTTTGGAAAAGAAACTTGGCTGTGAAGATGAAAAAAGTTTACAAAAACTTCACATTGCCTTAGATGTTCTTGAAAAAATCGGTATTTTAGTGAAAGAACGGGGCAAGTATCGCCGTGTCTCAGAAGAGGGAATAATCGAGGCAAAACTCCGTTGTTCTAGTAAAGGCTTTTGCTTTGCTATTCAAGATGTGGAAGGAGCTGAGGATATTTACATCCGCGAAAGTCATCTGAGTAATGCTTGGAATGGCGATCGCGTTTTGGTCAGAGTTCTCAAAGAAGGCAGTCGCCGTCGCTCTCCTGAAGGGGAGGTGAAGCTGATTCTAGAACGTTCCAACCACACATTACTGGCACGAATTAAGCAGGTGGAAAGCGGTTTTAGGGCTGTGCCCTTAGATGATCGATTGCTGTTTGAACTGAAGATTCAATCTAACGGGGCGAAGTTAGAAGAAGCGATCGATCACCTGGTTCATGTGGAAGTCTTGCGTTACCCGTTGGCACAATATCCCCCACTGGGTCGAGTGGTGCAAGTTCTTGGCAGCGATGCTGAAGCTGCTGCTGATATAGATTTAGTTACATGCAAGCACGACCTTTCCCGGACTTTTCCAGATCATGTGCTAGAAGCAGCCGTCAAGTTGCCCAAAAAGCTGCTGAAAGCAGACCTCAAAAATCGGCTGGATTTGCGTAATTTGTTTACTCTCACTATTAAAGGGGTAAATGGCGATACCAAAGTTATAGAAAACGCTTTTAGTTTAGAAAAAAACTTAGCCGGAAATTGGCTTTTGGGCGTTCATATCACTGATGTTTCTCACTATGTCCAACCTGACGAACCTCTAGATAGAGAAGCACTCAAACGGGGCAAATCAGTGTATCTGGGAGAATTAGTGCTGCCAATGTTGCCCGCAGCTGTGGCAGAACGCTGTTCTTTAATACCTGGGAGCGATCGCTTAACCATCTCTTTTTTAATTACAATTGATCCCAAATCAGGACAAGTGTTGGAATGGGAAATTCAACCCAGTGTGATCAACGTAGAAACTGCACTGAGTACAGAACAAGCCCAAGCAATTCTTACAGGTCAATCTCAAGATCAATCCCCACAGGTTTCCCAGATATTGCAAGACCTCCAAGCCTTGCAAACAGCCGTGAAACAGGTAAGGTTGACTCGTGGTAGCCTCCAGTTGAATCTGCCGCCCAGCCAAAACGCCTATTATGACGAGGGGATTCTCGGTACTGTGGTGGTGAATGATTTACCAGTGCGATCGCTACTTACGGAGTTGGTGCTGCTAGTTAATCAACTAATCGCAACTCACTTAAATGCCCTTAGTGTTCCTGCCATCTGGCGAGTCCAAGGCACACCCGATGTTGAAGATGTCCAGGAAATGCTGAAATTGGCAGTCAATTTAGGCGTTGACTTAACACTAGATCCAGAAGTCGATATCCAACCCTTAGATTATCAACATTTGACCACAGCTTTTGCCGAATCTCCTTCTGAGCAAGTTCTTACATACTTGTTGCAAGATACACTTAAGCCGTCTGCATACAGCACCACCAAAGGATCTCACTTTGGTCTGGCACTACCGCAATATATCCACTTTAGTGCTCCCTTGCGGCGTTACCCAGATTTGCTCATGCAGAGAGTGTATTACACGCTACTCGAAAACGGACGCGATCGCCGCAATACCCGTGTCAGAGAACGCGTTAACCTGCGCCACTCCGTAAGCCATGAGGAAATTAACTGGAACGTTTTACCCCCAGAATTGCAACAAGAACTCCAAAGCGATTTAACTAGGGTAATTGTCCAAATCAACGACCGAGAAAAAGAAGTCCAAGAAGCTGAAGCCGATTTAGCCGGACTGCAAAAAGCCCAACTGATGAAGCAGCGCATTGGTCAGGTATTTCAAGGCGTGATTACTGGTGTTCAATCCTACGGTTTCTTTGTGGAAATTGAAGTATCAGCAGCTGAGGTGGAGTCCAGAAGTAATCCTGGTGTGCCTTTAAGGGTAGAAGGATTAGTACACGTCAGTTCTCTTAAAGACGATTGGTATGAATATCGCGCCAGACAACAGGCACTGTTTGGTCGCAAAAATCGCGCTTCCTATAGACTAGGCGATCGCGTCGCCGTGCAAGTTAAAAGTGTCGATTACTACCGCCAGCAAATTGATTTGGTAACAGTCGGCAGCGATGGTCTAGCCAAAGGTTTAACTGGGAGTGCTTCCAATGAAGAACTTTCAGACCTCTACTTACCAAATGACATTGAGCCTGACGACCTAGACTCTTACTCAGAGGATGAATGAAAAGTCCTGTAGAAGACAGAATTTAGAATTCAGAATACCCCAGCAGTCAAGTCAGGGCGAAGAGTCACGGAAACGAATTTTTTCTTCTCCATGATTAAAATCGCTTCCTTTAAATACATCCAGTACTTCGACCCAACTCTTGGAGACGCTACGCGTAGCTTGCTTCCCGTTCGCCCCTGGCGTCCCGTAGGGAAGGGTACGAAAAGCTCAGGGCAGGCGAAGCTCAGTAACCATCGCACAGAATCCATTCTGGCTCCTGAATTCTGAATTCTTCTTCGGTAAAATCCACTAAAATTTACGTGTCAAATCATACTAAACCTCTAATTTTAGGCGTATCGGGCGCATCTGGTCTGATTTACGCTGTTCGCGCCATCAAATTTTTGCTAGAAGCGGAGTATAGTATTGAATTGGTTGCCTCTAAATCAACTTACATGGTTTGGCAGTCAGAACAGGAAATTCGGATGCCACCAGAACCAACCGCGCAAGAACAATTCTGGCGAGAGCAAGCTGGAGTTTCACTTGAGGGTAAACTACGCTGCCATCCTTGGAGTGATGTTGGAGCCGGGATTGCCAGTGGTTCCTTTGCCACTTTGGGGATGATGATCATTCCATGCAGCATGAGCACAGTGGCAAAGCTGGCAGTTGGCTTGAGTTCCGATTTACTAGAACGGGCGGCGGATGTCCAACTCAAAGAAGGGCGAAAGCTGGTCATTGTCCCTCGTGAAACGCCTTTTAGCCTCATCCATCTACGTAACTTAACCTCTTTAGCAGAAGTTGGAGTCAGAGTTGTTCCCGCTATTCCCGCCTGGTATCACAATCCCCAAACCATTGAGGATTTAGTTGATTTTGTAGTTGCCCGTGCTTTAGATCAACTAGATATTGACTGCATCCCAATTCAACGGTGGCAAGGTCGTCGCTAACGCCCTCAGTGGATTTATCGTAATTTTACAATAGACTTATCCACAAATAAACCTCAAAATAGCTGAAACCCTTACATAGCTGGCTTTTTAGCTTATATAAAACAGGAACCTCTAAAACCCTCTCCAGAGCTAGGTTTCAGCCAAATAAAGTTCTCATTTCCGGATAAGTCTAATAGTCCTAAAAGGGCTTGAAATGGTAATGATAGAGTAATCAGATTGACAAAATTGCTATGGCTGTAATTCGCTTAATTCTATTGGTGGCGGTACTGGGAGGACTAACGCTGTTGTTAGTCCAAAATTGGTCACCTGCCCTATCGCTAGTATTTTTGGGCGTGCGAACTCAACCATTACCACTAGCGATATGGATTTTGTTCAGTATTGCCACTGGTGCTTTCACATCGATATTGATTGCTACCTTGTTTAACTTATCCAATTATTTTGTCGGAAGACAACGCCGAACTCCTGACCGCTCAACTGCAACTTCGCCTCGTGCCAAGGCAACCCGGAGAGAAGAACCCACATCTCGCCCTGCCAGTCCTCCACCACCAGCTAGTAAAAAAGAAGCGCCTAGCAGTGATGTATTTGATGATTGGGAGACAAATAGTAGTAAAGATGATGATTGGAATTTTGATGAAAAGCCAGAGGAAGCGTCTACTCCTAATCCTCAAGCTCAATCTGCTAAAGACTCAACAACTTACGAACGTCAATCAGAAGCCAAAAGCAGTTCTCAATCTGGTTCAGTTTACTCCTACAGCTACCGTGAGCCAAAAAATACGGCTGCGGGAAAAACTGAATCAATTTACGATGCTGATTACCGGGTAATCATCCCCCCTTATCAGCCACCGACGACCAATCAAGCAGATGATGATGATTGGGAATTTTTTGACGATGATGATGATTTTGAGAATGATGGTAAACGCCCCCGTCGGTGAGATGTAGCAGGCTACGTCTCTACTTAATGCCACACCGCTCTCTAGATTCCTGCTTGACCTTACCAGTCATGGCAGCTTCTTGCAAAGTCATGAAAGCATTAAAATCTTCCAAGCCATACCGGGTAGTCAACAGTTGTCGTAGTTGATTTTCAGCTTCCACTGTCAAATAGCCAGTTGCTAAGGCTTTTTGTACAATGTCACGAATTCGAGTCATAGTTGATGCCTCATTCATCCTACTATTTATTAATTCAGGCTTATTAGGGTGTAATATGCAGTAGCTTTTGTGTCGAAACTTCAAATTTGCCAATTTTTTTTGGGCGATCGCAGTAAATAAGTCATCATTTATACCTTTATCAGAAACATTTAATTGGCCAGCGCTTTTTATAACTGAACTTTTAGAATAACGAGCCTGTACTGTTAGGAACACAGTATTGTGCATACTTAAAATGACACACCAAAGTTAAAACCGGAACTATTTACATAGACAGAAATTGTTTGGATAAAGTTTCAAACAAGCTATGTTAATTTTATCGCTAAGTCTAAAAATACCCAAGCAGCAATTGTCAGGTCACATAACGAAAGTTACTAAATTTGTGATAAATTCACCGTTGATTATTAATGTTGATTTCACAGAAGAATCGTTAATATATTGCCTGAGTTACTTTAAATACATTAATGCCAGTAATGACCGCAGTTGATTCATCTTAAATATTTGTAGAAGTTAAAAACAAGATGAAGTTAGAAAAGTTATACGTAAATTTGGAATTTGCAAAGGAAAAAGCCTTGACATCCATTGAAAATAAATTTCTCAGAGGTTGACTTTGTGGTTGTATTTCTGCGGAAATTACTAATGTCGGTTATCAAAGTCGTAGTAGGAGTACTGTTAGAGTTTATTTTTCTAATTGATTAGATAAAAACATAGAATAAAACAGGAGTCAGAATACAGAATTCAGAATTCAGAATACTCTACCCATAAAAAGATAGAGTTTTAAGGCGAGAATATTTTAATTTTTTTCGCCCACCAGGGGCGAGGTTTTAACCAATATTCATCACCCACTCGTACAGAATTCATACTGAATTCTGACTCCTGAGTTCTGAATTCTTCTTATAAATACTGAGTAACCAAACCAAATACTCAGTGAAAGTGAAAAATATAAGAACAATTTATATTCTAATTATCAGCTAACTAGCGATGTCTACGACGGTCACTGAGCAGTTCGGCAGGCTCACTGTAAAACTTTGTCGTACCCCTACTCTTAACAAGCTACGCGCAGCGTCTGGTAGAGAAGTGCGGGCTGTTTGGTGACGCCTTTATGACTACCCAAAGAGCGAATGAAATAGCCCTGAGCCGTAGATTTTAATCTGCGTCAACATGGTAAAATAACAATACTGGAAGGGTAATCAATCACTTGAAAAACCCGATTGCTGCTGAGAATTGGAGCGAAGAAACTGGTGAGCAGCTTATTACAAAGAGTCAACCTGTACTTAATTGGTATTATGGGCGTTGGTAAGACGACGGTAGGGCGCTTACTGGCAAAGGAATTAGGTTATGGGTTTGTGGATACCGATAATGTCATTGCCCAAGCAACAGGTAAATCCATCAATCAGTTATTTGCACAAGTTGGTGAAGCCGAGTTTCGCCAGTTAGAAAGCGACGTGCTTTCACAAGTTTGTGCTTTTACAAAGTTGACTATAGCAACCGGTGGGGGCATTGTAATGCGGCGAGAAAACTGGGGTTACTTGCACCACGGTTTGATAGTGTGGCTAGATGCGCCAGTGGAGATAATTTACAGCCGTTTAGCTGACGATACCACAAGACCACTGCTGCAAGATGTTGATCCTAAAGGTAAATTGCGATCGCTCCTCGAACAACGAACACCACTTTACTCTCAAGCCGATTTGCACATCATTGAGCGAGAGGGAGATACACCTGAAGACGTTGCCAAGCGAGTACTTGAGGCAATTCCTAGCGTTCTTAAAACACAAGTTTCTCATTAGGAAAACTCAAATTACCAAATTTTGGCCATTCGTAGGACAAACCCTGGTAATTCTGGATTACCGATAACTGCTTCGGGATTTTCCAAAATTTCAAGTTCTCGATGATGATGGTAAATGTAGACTTTTCGATTCTGCCGATCAATTAACCAGCCTAGTGATGCACCATTATCGATATACTCCTGCATTTTGTCTTGTAATTTTATCAGGCGGTCGCTAGAGGAGCGTAACTCAATCACAAAGCTGGGACAAATTGGTGCAAATGAGGCTTTTTGTGCATCTGTTAAGGCATTCCAGCGCTCCAGTTCAACCCAAGAAGCATCAGGGGAACGCATCGCTCCATTGGATAGTGTAAAACCTGCACTGGAGTCAAAGCCTATGCCAGTGCCATCTTGTTCAGTCCAATACCCAAGCTGTGCAGCAATGTTAAAGTTACGGTTGCCCGTATCTGAAAAAGCTGGTGGCATAATGATGACTTCCCCATTGGCAGTACGCTCAATTCGTAAATCTCCATTGGCTTGACAAAATTCGTAGAACTGCTCATTTGTCATCTGCACAAGGGAGGGGAAATTTACCGTTAGGGGTGTGCTTTCAGTTTGAATTAGCAGCGTCGTCATTTTCATTCCCTAGCTTCAGCCGAATGATTTCAATTCTAGAGGTTTGAAGGAGCGATCGCTTGCTTGTTGTGTCGCGTAATCTGGGAATAGTGATTTATTTAGTATCAGTTATTCCGAACACTACCATTAGGCACAATAGTTTTACAAAATATTGCTCCTTCCAGATTTGCACCATCTAAAATCGTGCCTTCCAAATTTGCATTAGTTAGATTAGCATTACTGAGATTTGTATAACTTAGGTCAATAGACATCTCCAGAAATTAAATATGTGTTATTTAAAACCCTTGTAGAGACGCGAAATTTCACCTCCCTACATTCTTTTTCGGAGATGTCTAATATACTTTAAAATCGAATTACTTAAGCATGAATTTTGGGGAACCACTTGTTTCCACAATCTCAGCATTACTTAAATTAGCGTTTGTGAGATTTGTATCCTCTAAACTTGTCTCAACTATGTCTGCATTTTCTAAATTTGCACCTTCTAAACTACTTTCCAATATTTTGCAGTTTGTTAGTTTTGTCCTTTTTAAGCTAGCATATTGAAAATTACACTCAGTTCAATCGGCATTACTCAAATCTGCTTCATCTAGCATTACATATAGGAATGCAATACATGACATCTTAAAAGTATTATAGATGCGATCGCTAATGGCATTTTAAGAAGCTAAATAATAGTAGATTAAGTTGTTAATACATCAGATTTTTTTTATTTTTCAGAGTGTCATAATTTATAATATGCAATAGCTCTCGATATTCAATGCCAATTACTCTATAATTGAATTATCAACTGATTGATCAAGTCATTCTTATGGCTATCACCAAATTTTTGCCTCATTTAAAAGAATTATCTCACACTGATAAACTCTTATTACTACATTTTCTGGTAAGTGAAATAGTGAATGAATCCGGTTTAATTCCATTAGATACTCAAGGTAAAACTGCGAATCTTGGTCTGGATGATTCTTTTGAAGCTGCTGCTGTTTTAGCAAAAGCTTTGGCAGAATCAAAAGCAGCAAAAAATGGTTGATACAATCACATTTGGGTTTACTGAAGTTAACCCAGAGTTAGGTGCATTCAGTACATTTCCTTATCTTCCTTTGACCCTAACTTATCAGAATAATTCTTTGAATGTATCAGGTTTACTGGATACAGGTTCGAGTGTTAATGTCTTACCTTACAAAATCGGATTGAGATTAGGGGCTGTTTGGGAACATCAAACAGTTTCCGTTTCTTGGGGAGGTAATTTGTCTAGATTTGAGGCGTGAGCATTGGTTGTAATGGCCACAGTTGAAGAATTTCCAACTGTGGAATTGGCTTTTGCTTGGACAAGAGACAGAAATGCTCCCCTCGTTTTAGGACAGATGAATTTTTTCTTAGAATTCAATGTATGTTTTTATTGTGCTGATTTAGCATTTGAGATTAGCCCTAAATAAAATTATTTCTTTGTTTCCAGTAATTCGGTTTGCGCTTACCATGCGGGATGGGCTACGGCGGGGCGTAGCCCATCGTAATCCCAAATATCTGCGCTTTATTAAGTGCGGGTGACGCTGCCTACTATCCTGGCACTTTAGAGTTAAATCTCCATAAAGGGATCGGTAGAACCCAAAAAGCTTATTTTGCTCTTGGCAGCTATGAGATATTGTTACAAGGTACAAAGTCTTCTACACTGACTGAAATAGGTTTTAACTCTCTCTGTTAGGCTCCTCATGACGGACAACGATTCTGAATACATCAGGCAAACTGAAGCCACTCGTGTACGTGTACTAAGCGAAGCACTACCTTATATTCAACAATTCGCAGGTCGCACTGTTGTTGTCAAATATGGTGGCGCAGCGATGAAAGATACCACACTCAAAGACAAAGTTATCCGCGACATTGTATTCTTATCCTGCGTGGGCTTGCGTCCAATTGTAGTACACGGCGGTGGCCCAGAAATTAACAGTTGGTTAGATAAGCTGGGCATCGAACCACAATTTAAAAATGGTTTGCGAGTCACTAATGCCGCCACAATGGATGTGGTGGAAATGGTTTTAGTCGGTCGAGTCAATAAAGAAATTGTCTCCCTGATTAACCAAGCTGGTGGATTGGCTGTAGGACTTTGCGGCAAAGACGGTAATCTATTTACAGCCCGTCCCCAAGGTCAAGAAGGCATCGGTTTTGTGGGGGAAGTCAGCAATGTGAATATTAAGATTTTGGACACCCTCGCTAGCAATGGCTATATTCCCGTCGTGTCCAGCGTCGCCGCAGACGAAACGGGACAAGCTTATAACATTAACGCTGATACTGTAGCTGGAGAAATCGCTGCGGCACTAGGAGCAGAAAAGTTAATTTTACTGACCGACACCAGTGGAATTTTAAAAGATTATAAAGACCAATCTACTTTGATTCCAAAAGTAGATATTCGCGAAGCCCGCGAGTTGATTGCTAATGGTATAGTCAGTGGTGGGATGATTCCCAAAGTAAGTTGCTGTGTGCGATCGCTTGCTCAAGGAGTCCGTGCAGCACACATCATTGATGGTCGCATTCCTCACGCCCTGTTACTGGAAATCTTTACTGATGTTGGGATTGGGACAATGATTCTGGGTTCGCAGTTTACCAGCTAGAGGGCGATGAGGGAACTTTTGAAAAGATTCCAAAAAGATTGCTGGCATTGGCAAAATAAAAATAGTGCTGATTTGTGTATAAGACGTGAGTGCAGAAAGTTTAGAAATTGCTAAAACCCTCTACCAGACTGGGAAATTTGCCTTTGAAAATGGGCAATACCGCGAAGCCGTAGAAAATTTAGAAAAGGCCAGCGCCCTGTTAGCTCGTAATTCTCGCCTTGGGGGCGAAGTAGAAATTGATCTGGTGACAGCTTATGAAGCAGCTGGACGCACGGATGATGCAATCGCTGTTTGCGAAAGACTCAAACGCCATCCCTATTTAGAAACCAGCAAACAAGCGCGACAGATGCTTTACATCTTAAAAGCACCAAAGCTGAAAAGACCGAGCGAATGGATGACCCAAATCCCCGATTTGGGCGCACTACCCGATAATGAACTCAAAATTTCTGTAGCTGCTACGACAAAATCTTCTGTGCAGCAGAAGCCTAAACCTACTGAGCCAGAATTCATTGACCTCAGTCAGGTCAATACCAGAGATAATCGCTTTATCTGGGTGGCGCTAATTGCCATTGGTTTAAGCATCTCGTACTTGCTTTGGTTAAATTTTTCAGGAACCCCCGGCTGATACCAATTTTGGATTTTGGACTTGTTGTGAGCGTTTAGTCGAACGTATTTTAGATTAAAGAATCTTTTGGTTCATGTCGGACTAACGTCCCGCTACGTGCTTTCACCTTTATGGTTGACACAAATCCTCTGATCCAAAATTTAAAGTCTTCAAGCCCCATCCGTTTATCGGTGGGGTCAATCCCTCCGGGTGATGCCTCCGGCACGCCAAGGCGAACGCCAGTCGCTTCTCCCAAGGGGAGATGCTGCGCGAACAAGTCGGGAAACCCGCCCAACGCGCTGCTTCACCAAAATCCAAAATTTAAAATCCAAAATATGTTGATTGGGGATACTTATGGTTTTAACTTCTTCAATTTTCGGAAAGATTTTCTTGTGGTTAATCAGACCATTTAGTTTTGTGTTGGCAAAAAGGAAATTTCTCTCGCCACTAATTAGTCGAAATCGAATCAACTACGTCTTTCCCATCCGAAATCCTATACTGTGGGTAGTGCTGTTAACATCCCTGTTACTGTCTGGCTGTGTGAAGTACGATGTGGGGGTTAACTTTGATAATTCAAATAGTGGCGAAGTAGTACAGCATATTAAGTTGGGAGAGCGGCTAACGAGTTTTAGCGGCGATTATGTGTACCAATGGTTAAATACCATAGAACGCCGCGCCCGTCAACTTGATGGTAAAGCGCAACGAGTTTCTCAAGAAGAAATCATCGTCACAATTCCTTTTAATAGTGGTAGTGAATTGCAAGAGAAGTTCAACGGATTTTTTAACTCCCGTGCGAATCAATCCTCTGAGACTGTGCAGAGCGAATCTAATTCAGAACTGCCGAAAATTGAATCAAACGTCCTCTTGGAGCAGAATAATTTTTTACTTTTAGTCCGAAATCGGTTGATTTATGATTTGGATTTGCGATCGCTGTCTCTAATTGCCAGCAAAGGTAACGTCCTGGCTAATGCTGGTTCAATTCTCGATTTGGAATTTAGCTTAAAGACTCCTTGGGGAGCCAAAAACATTCAACTAACTGAAACTGCAATACAGCCAGAAAAAAATGGCAATCAACTAGTGTGGAAACTCCAGCCTGGGGAGCTAAACCACATAGAAGCTGTTTTTTGGCTTCCTAGTCCCCTTGGTATTGGTGGGTTGTTAATTATCCTGTTTGTCTGGGGAGGATTGTACTTGAGATACAACTTCATGCCAGATCCCAGAATTCAGTTTCCTGCCAAAGTAGCAGCAATTCAGGAATAGTAGACTACTGTTTCCAAACGGTATCCTATTGACATGGAAGAACTTTCCGCGTGGATGGAACTGTCTTAGGGAATAGGTATTCCCTATTCCCTTTAAATATTGCTATGTTCCCGTTGTTCGCTGCCATACCAGCGTTCAGCAAGTGCATTGAGTTGATGAAGGATTTCAATGAGTTCCTGACCACGTTCTGTCAGGCCGTAAGTTACTTGAGGTGGAACAGTTGGTTCATAGTGGCGATAAATAATCTCTGCTGTCTCAAGCATCCTCAGTCTTTCCGTCAGAACTTTGGTGGAGATGCCCTCGACTAGGTGCTTCAATGCACCAAAGCGAGTCGGCCCACTATTACACAATACCCACAGTATATACATTGTCCAGGGGCCTGATAGTAAGGACATCAGAATACTAACAGGGCAAGCATCAGGATTTTTAGAGACAGACATCAATAAGTTAGCTAAGAGCGTGTTTATAAAATAATTCTTAAGCAGTTGAGCAACGATGATTGCGGG
>NZ_JAQYWQ010000160.1 GCF_029379315.1 Nostoc sp. S13 | reverse complement strand
ATGCCCAATGCCCAATGCCCAATGCCCAATGCCCAATGCCCAATGCCCAATGCCCTCTTTTCTTAAAGACTTAATACCCGTGGTGAATGCGCTACTCTTGTACTATGGTTTAGAGTAGAGTTAGCAATTAAGCTAAATAAAACTGCCAATGGTGTTTAATCCTGACTTTTTGAATGACAACTCTGAGGAACACCCTAATCAACTTCTTTCCGACCACTCTGAGGAATACCCTAATCAGTTACTCAAATATCTACAGCATCAGTCTCCTGATGTTTTAGCTAGGGTTGCTCAGTCCGCCAGCCCCGAAATTAAACAAATCATCTCGCAAAATGTCCAAGGGCTAGTGGGAATGCTCCCCGCAGAAAATTTCAACGTGCAAATCACAACAGATCGGGAGAACTTAGCTGGGCTTCTAGCGTCGGCCATGATGACGGGGTATTTTCTACGCCAGATGGAACAAAGAATGCAGTTAGAGCATTTATCTAATGGTCAATAATCAATAGTCAGTAGTCAAACATTCTAGGACTATTGACTATTGACTACTTTCTTTCAGGATAAGCTCCTAATTGCACTTTGAAGGTTTGAATTTTATCATTGCGGTTGACTTCGATCGCTAATATATCCCCAACTTTGCTGAACTCTACCAACTTCTGTACTTGGGCTGAAGTTTTGACGGGTTTACTATTAACTTTTTGAATCACGTCTCCAGGAAGAAGTCCTACTTGCTTGGCTGGAGAATTGTCTGTAACTCCTCTAATGACAATCCCAGCTTCCTGCTGAATGTTCAGCTGATTTTCTTGATTAATTTGCTGTTTTCTGATCGGAGAAAGGTCTGCCATTTCAATACCTAAGAAGGGATGATCGACATGCCCTTTGGTAAAAAGTTCATTGGCGACGCGGGCGGCGGTTTCAATGGGGATGGCGAAACCGAGTCCTTGAGCATCAGCGCGGATGGCAGTGTTAATACCAATCACTTCGCCTTGGGCGTTTAACAAGGGGCCACCAGAATTACCAGGGTTAATTGCGGCATCAGTTTGGATAAAGCTGACTCGCTTATCTGGGACACCAACTTGAGCGCTGGTGCGATCGGTAGCGCTGATGATGCCAATAGTGACAGTATTATCTAAACCTAGAGGATTGCCAATAGCGATCGCCCACTGTCCCGGCACCAAGTCTTGCGAATTGCCCAGCTTCGCAGTCGGTAAATTATTTGCTTTTATTTTCACTACCGCTACATCTGTCACAGTATCAACTCCTACCACCTTCCCCTCTAGACTCCGGCCATCCTTGAGGGTAACTTGTACTGTATCTGTATCTGCTACCACATGAGCATTGGTGAGTAATTCTCCATCTTCGCTCAAAATAAATCCCGATCCTGTACCGCGCTCAATGCGTTCTTGGGGAATTGGTTCCTCATCCTCTCCAAAGAATCGCCGCAAGAGGGGATTTTTCAAAGCGTCAGAGATTGGATTGGCAACTTTGCGGGTGGCATTAATTCGCACCACAGCCGGGCCAACTTTTTGCACTGCCGTCGCAATAAAATTCAAATTATCGCCCCCAGTAGCCCCAATCGTTCCGTTAGGAGAATTCGGAACTACGGATTCTGAAGGCGAAGCCATTGTTACATTTTTTAACTGTTGGAACGGGGAATATTGTGGCAGGAGATAGCGACTGCCAAACAAACCTGCACCACCGCCAATCACCAGTAAAAACACATAAACCGCCAGTTGCTTTAAAGATAACTTCATAATCGTTTTGCTTAAGGACAGCAATGCAGTTGCTAATTTCTAAGTGTAGTCAAGCTAACGGCAAGTGGACAGATAAATTTACTAGAAATTGGGGATTGGGCATTGGGCATTGGGCAATTCAATTTTGGATTTTGGTGAAGCAGCGCGGGAACAGGGGGTTTCCCCCATGAGCGACTGCACCAACCCGTTCGCGTAGCGTCTCCCCTTGGGAGAAGGGATTGACGATTATCTAAAATTCTTACTCCCTCATCTCCCTCATCTCCCCCACTCCCCACTCCCCACTCTTCCCAACTAAAATCTAAAGTTAATGCGCTCTTGACGTTTATACATGACTTTACCTTTTCGTCAACTGTTTCTATGTAGCTTAGTTAGCGCCTTGGGCCTAGTAAGCATACTGCCAAACACCAACAGCGCCAACGCTGCTGTCAGTGGTTGCCCAATTCCAGCCTTATCTCGCTTCCAACGCCATAAAGTTGTTCGTGGCGAAACTTTGGAGAACATAGCGCAGCGCTACAATCTCATACCTACAACTATTATTGGCATGAATCCAGCTTTGCAGAACGGTGCGATCGCTGCGGCGGGTTCCACCTACGTAGCCGTTGGTAGTGTACTTCAAATTCCTCCCTACAATGGGGTTGTAGTCGAAGTGCCTCGCGGTGAAACTTGGCGACAAGTAGCGGCAAAATACAAAGTTCGTGCTGATAGCCTTTTTGAAGTGAATGGCTGCCAACAAGACCCCAGAATTGTGTTTGTTCCGGGGGTAAATTGGTCGCCCAATGGTGTTGTAACTAAGTCTCCTTTACCTACTGATGCAGGTACGCCAAACCGTGCATCCTTGTCTGGATATCCTTTGGCACAAGTAGCAACTATCGGATTAGCTTACGGCTGGCAAATTAATCCGGCGACAGGTGAAGTTTTCTTCCATAGTGGTGTTGACTTATTAGCACCAGTTGGTAGTGATGTGCTAGCGATCGCATCTGGAACCGTAGCCTTTGCGAATGATCAAGGTACTTATGGCAAGTTGGTCATTATCAATCACAGTGGCGGACTCCAAAGCCGTTATGCTCAACTTGAGAGTATCAAAGTTACTGTCGGACAGCAAGTGAAAAAAGGAGACATATTAGGAACTGTAGGTACTAGTGGACAACCAAGTTCCACTCAACCGCATCTCCATTTTGAAGTACGTTCTAGCTCATCTCTGGGTTGGGTAGCGGAAGATCCAAAGGGTTATTTGAAAAAATGAGTGAATAGAGAAGAAACTGAATTACCAATGCCCAATGCCCAATGCCCAATGCCCTATGCCCAATTCCCAAATTCGCTAGATTTTACGATGTGCATTCCTGCTTCTGCAAACCTTGTAAATGCTCCATCTGCCTGTTCTGTGTAGTCCACAACACCGGGAACGACAACGGGAGAAGTGCAATCTTCTAGCAGATAGATTTTTTGAGCAAGGGTAGCATCTACCTGTTTAATTTCTGTTAATAAATCGTCGATTGTCCAGGCAACACAGTGACTTTTAGCTTGACCACCAATAATTACTGCATCAAATTTTAAAAGTTGCTGAATCAAGCTGGCGTTCTTTTGAGCAAGTGGACGTTTCTCAAAATCTTCCAATACTTCTGGACGCAAGATTGAATAATTTTCTGTTAAGGGATTTTCACCTTTAATCTCAAATTGTGTTTGACTCTGACGAGCAATGCAGTGAAAAAATATCGCTTCTTCTACCGATGGAACTAAAGCATGACCAATACCACCCAACATAGAATGATAAGGCCAAACAATGAGAGGATATTTACCGTCCTGACTTAGTTGCTTAACGTAATGATAAGCGTGTTTTTCTAATAATTCGTAATCCCCATTAGTAACACTATCAGCAACTGCTGGGTTAACTTTCCAGATACCTTGTTCAATATCTGCTGAGGTAATGTTAGTCGCTGCTGGGGTGGGATGTTCTCCGGCGGCGTTCACCCAAAAGAGCGGATGGAAGATTTGCGTTGCTGTGTGGGTATCTAAAGTAGGTATAATTTTTGTAATTACTCCCAAGTTGCGATAGATAAAATCACATAATCTAACGTTATCATCCACCGCCGCAGTACCGGATTTTCCACCTACAAATAATTCAAATCCAGGAATGCAGAAGGTGTTTTGGACATCAATTAATAGTAAGCAAATGCTGGTTTTATCTAAAGATGCAGGTTTGATATCGTGTTGTTTTGCCCAGATTTCAGCTTCGGCGGCACGTTCTTGATAAAGTACGCGCCAGACTTCGCCGACGTGATCGGGGTTATAGTGTCGAGGAATAGATAGTTGGGGTGTTATTTGGGTGTTCATAATTACAGTCGCTTTTATTCTGTAATAACATCTATAATTTAAATCCCCAAATTTTATTAAGAACGTGAATTAAATAAAATGCAAAACTTCATCCTCTCTGTAACTTCCCTCTCCTTTATAAGGTGAGAGATTGAGGCTGAGGTAAGCCAGGGACATAAATTGTATCTTATTTAATTCTTATTCCTAAGTCTAGCGTTACCTTAGTAAACATCATCATGAGAACCTAAGGTCAACAAAGAAATTACTAATTCCCCAGAATCGGGATGAAGAACAAACTCAAATAGAATACGATTGTTATAGTCTACCGAACAAGCCCATGTACCCAATAAATCCCCTTTAAGTTTATGAGTACGCAAGCTAGAATAAAACGGATCTTCAGCAAGTTGTTGTAATTTTTGCTCAACTACAGAGCGTAATTGTGGGTTTCGACGGGCTAAACCCTTAAAATCTCGAATAAATCTTGCACTCCAAAGCAGTTGTATCAATCATCCAACTCCGCCATTAAATCAGCAACAGTTCCACTACGTACTTCCCCTTTAGCATAGGCTTCACGAGCTTCTGCAACCGCCTTTAATAAGTCATCCCGTCGCTGTTGTTTGAGGCGCTTTTGGATAATATCTACAAGAATAGCCTGAGCTTCTGGATCTAATGCTTCTACCGCTTCTATGGCTTTCTGGAATGTAGATGTTTTTTCTAGCATGGGCGTCAAAGAACTTAGTGATAAATCTAATTTAGCTGGTAATGGCAAATGTTTGTATAATACCTGCGGTACTCTGAGTTGATCACTACCAACGAATACTGTGTTATTAACATTCACCTAATTGTCGTAGTAACCAATAAATGAAAGTGTAGTATTAGTGTTACATTTAAAATATAAGTAGGTAGGCAAAATAAAACTAATATATATTTCTTTTCTAAAAACGGTCAAATAAGGAATTTGTAAGGTATCTACCGAATTTACATTTCGTTACATACATGGAAATTTCCTCGCCTACTTACTTACAAGAAAGTTTTTACTACAATATTCCCCGGCCTTCTTTACCGTGCAAAAATGCAGCAATTTGTGCGGCTGACTTCAATTTAACAAGCTGCTGACATCCCAAATGCGGACATTGTAGGTAAAACATATCTATAACAACAAGGGTTCCCTAAAGCCTAAGAGGATTGTTACTTTCTCCATTTTTTTTTCGACCTAACCGTTCAAAAAAGCCCTAGCTGTGGCAATCTGGGAAACAGAGATTTATCAAATCTGATATTTTAGCTACAGCAAATTTACCTGATAGGGTTATGCAAACTCTGCCGACTCTTACAACTTCTAACACCACAGTAGATCAACCCACCTTTGATACAACTATCAAGCGGCGTAAAACCCGTCCTGTAAAAGTGGGAAATGTCACCATTGGCGGCAGCTACCCCGTTGTGGTGCAGTCAATGATTAACGAAGACACTCTTGATATTGATGGTTCCGTGGCTGGTATTCGTCGTCTGCACGAAATTGGCTGCGAAATTGTCCGCGTCACAGTGCCAAGTATGGCTCATGCTAAAGCTTTAGCAGAAATTAAACAAAAATTAATAAAAACTTACCAAGACGTGCCAATTGTGGCTGATGTCCATCACAATGGGCTGAAAATTGCTGTGGAAGTCGCCAAGCACATAGAAAAAGTGCGAATTAATCCGGGCTTGTATGTCTTTGAAAAGCCAAACATCAATCGAACTGAGTATACTAAAACCGAATTTGACGAAATTGGCGATAAAATCCGCGAAACCCTACAACCTCTGGTAGTTTCTTTGCGCGACCAAGGTAAATCGATGCGAATTGGGGTAAATCACGGTTCCCTTGCTGAAAGGATGCTATTTACCTACGGTGATACCCCCGAAGGAATGGTGGAATCTGCCATAGAATTCATTCGCATCTGTGAATCCTTGGATTTCCGCAATTTGGTTATTTCCATGAAAGCTTCACGAGTACCAGTGATGCTAGCCGCCTATCGCCTGATAGCCAAGCGCATGGATGAACTGGGTATGGATTATCCGCTACATTTAGGCGTTACGGAAGCTGGTGATGGCGAATATGGGCGAATTAAATCCACGGCTGGTATTGCTACCTTACTTGCTGATGGCATTGGCGATACAATTCGCGTGTCACTTACAGAAGCACCAGAAAAAGAAATTCCCGTCTGCTACAGTATTCTCCAAGCTTTGGGATTGCGAAAAACGATGGTGGAATACGTCGCCTGTCCTTCCTGTGGACGCACTTTGTTTAACCTAGAGGAAGTGCTGCACAAAGTTCGGGAAGCCACTAAACACTTAACTGGTCTTGACGTAGCAGTTATGGGTTGCATTGTCAATGGCCCCGGAGAAATGGCAGATGCTGACTATGGTTATGTTGGCAAAACACCTGGTTACATTTCTTTGTATCGTGGCAGAGAGGAAATTAAAAAAGTCCCAGAAGATAAAGGTGTAGAGGAATTAATTGCCCTGATTAAGGCAGATGAACGCTGGGTAGAACCATAAAGGGACTAAGGGAGTGAGGAGTGGGGAGTAGAGAGTAGGGGAGTAGAGAGTAGGGGAGTAGGGGATGAGGGAGATGAGGGAGTAAAAATTTTAGATTTTAGATTAAAGAATTGAAATTTAATCCAAAATTGAATTGCCCAATGCCCAATGCCCAATGCCCAATGCCCAATGCCCCACTCCCCACTCCGCCAAATTGTCAAGTATTTTGTTTAAATTAGGAATACATACTCGGTCTGTACAGTGGTAGCCTGTGTTAGATTGAGCATACTGAATATATATTTTTCCTCTGACCCAGCTGTCATTATGGTGATTACAAAAAGTAGGCTTGTTTTGGGTGCTACGGCAGTGACACTCGCCACGATCGCTGTTACTAGCCTTGGCATTCACTCCCGAGGCCAGGCTTTATTTAAAGCAAGTCCCAAAGAATTAGTAGATGAAGTTTGGCAAATTATTCAGCGCCAATATGTAGACGGTACTTTTAATCAGGTGGATTGGCAGGGTGTTCGTAAGGAGTACTTGAGCAAGTCCTACAGTAATCCAGAGGATGCGTATAAGTCCATTCGGGAAATGCTCAAAAAGCTACAAGACCCATACACCCGGTTTATGAACCCAGAGGAATTTAAGAATATGCAAGTGGACACCTCTGGAGAACTAACAGGTATTGGGATCACGATTAGTCAGGATGAAAAAACGAAGCAACTGGTTGTAATTGCGCCAATCGAAGATACACCAGCCTTTAAAGCTGGTGTTTTGGCGAAAGATATCATCGTCAAAATCAACGGCAAAGATACTAAGGGGATGGATACCAATCAGGCAGTATCCTTGATTAGGGGTGAAGCAGGAACGCAAGTCAGCCTAACAATTGAGCGCGACGGTAAAACAAAACAGTTTGACATCAAACGGGCGCGAATTGAAATCCATCCAGTTAAGTTTTCCCAGAAGCAAACTCCAGTAGGGAATCTTGGCTACATTCGCTTGAACCAGTTCAGCGCCAATGCTGGTAAGGAGATGCAAACTGCGATCAAAAATTTAGAAACCAAACGGGTAGCTGGATATATTCTGGATCTGCGTGGTAATCCAGGCGGCTTACTCTTCTCCAGTGTGGATATTGCCCGGATGTGGATAGATAAAGGTAAGATTGTCTCCACCGTTGAACGCCAAGGAGAGGCAGAAAAGGAAGAGGCAAACGGACGAGCCTTGACAAATAAACCGTTGGTGGTGCTGGTAGATAAAGGTTCAGCCAGTGCAAGTGAAATCCTCTCCGGGGCTTTGCAGGATAATAAGCGTGCTACTTTGGTTGGTACTCAAACCTTTGGTAAGGGACTGGTGCAATCGGTGCGTCCCCTGGAAGATGGTTCAGGATTGGCGGTGACAATTGCTCATTACTATACCCCTAGCGGTAGAGATATCAATCATAAAGGCATTGAGCCAGATGTGAAGGTGGATTTGACCAAAGCGCAGATGGAGGAGTTGTGGCTCCATGAACGTGACAAACTCGCTACCCTAGCAGACCCCCAATTCGCTAAAGCAGTGGAAGTCATAGGTAAACAAATTCCTGCTAAGGGCACGCCTACAGCAGAAAAATGAAGAGTTAGGAATAAAGTTAGGAGTGAATAGTGAGGAGTTAGGAATAAAAAGCATCATTGTCAATTTAAAACTCTGCCAATTTTAGATTTTAGACTTTCCTGCGGAACGATACGCGTAGCTTGCCTCTGTGTTCGCGGAGCGTCTCGTAGAGAAGGAGTACGGCATGAGCGCTCAGTCGAACGCTTTTTCCTTCAATCCAAAATCCAAAATCTAAAATCCAAAATTGAATGACTCCTAACTTAAACTGGTTGGCACTTTCCAGCCCTAATAAGTCCGACACGCCGAGCGATCGCTTCTTCTTGCGAACTAAAAGGCCCCCACTGTTCTATAATCTCTAGATTATCGTCTCCAACTTTCTGGCTGGGGACAATTTCACAATTGCCAGCAGAACGCTTGACAATATACCAAGTTTCTGTATTATTCATGCTTAAAATAAAAAAATTTGTTTTTCACAGTCAGGATTTTACGGCATAAGTAAGTCGGCAAGAAAAAATCAATGTATGTAAACAAATATAAAGTCAACAGAGGATATGTTACGCTTTCAGCTAGCGCACCCTACATTTAAATTTCTTAATTTTGGATAAAGTCGAGCTTAGAGAAAAGATTTTCGCGCGTATACAATGCTTACAGTCGGCTGCGCCTACGCACCGGATCTGATTTGGCTATAGACTAGACCCACGAACCAGTTCCGTACAGTCATAAATTTGCTATTTGCCCTTGGCTATCCACTGACAAATTTTAATAAAAATATAAAGCGTATTTAAATAAGTAGATGAATTCATATATATAATACATATATAATACCTTTGAAATTCAATGGATTGATATGCGTTTACCTATCATTATCAGTGCTGGATTATTGCTATCTTTCAGTCTGAACCTACCAGTAATGTCCAAATCTCCCGTAGAGATAGCACAACAGCCAGCGAGTAATAACTTGAATTTAAAGCGATTAAAATCTAATCGCCATTTGTGGTATCAGCAAAATATTTCCAACTATCGCTATACACTTAGCAATAGTTGCTTTTGTATAGCCGAAGCTAGGGGACCAGTAGTCATTGAAGTACGTAATGGTCAAACAACTTCCATCACTTCTTTAGCTACAGGTAAACCAGTTAATCCAGAATTCTTTCAAAACTATAAAACAATTCCTAAGCTGTTTAATGTGATTCAAGATGCTATCAACCGTCAAGCCTTCAGCCTGAATGTGCAGTACAGTCCTAAACTCGGCTATCCAACCCAAATTAATATCGATTACAACAGTCAGATAGCTGATGAAGAAAAATATCTCACAATTGAAAATTTTCAGAAAATTCAATAGCTGTTGCTGCAAGCAGAAATTTAGATATTAAGGTAAAGTGCCCTTGGAATGACTTAATTACTAAATGTGGAGTGTCTGTAGGTGTACCTCAATTTGTAGTCAGCTAAACTACGAGATGCGATCGCAAAAGTTGGATATCAAAGCTTTCTCTGCTTGATGGGTTGAGCCGGATTACCTGCATAAATAGTCATCGGCTCTAGTGAGCTTCCAGTCACGCCACCTAAAGTCAGTATTGCTCCCCGACCAACTGTAACTCCTGGGCCAATTACCGACTTGGCAGCAATCCAACTACTCTCTTGAATATGGATTGGAGCATCAATCAATTTAAAATTGGGATGATTCCAATCATGATTTCCAGTGCAGAGATAGACCCCTTGAGATAGACAAACATGCTTTTCGATGGTGATAAGAGCAAGGTTATCTATCCACGTATCTTCTCCAATCCAAACAAAATCACCAATGTTTAATCGCCAGGGAAACTTTACCCGCACTCCAGGTTTAATACGGACACCTTGACCGATTTTAGCTCCAAAACTGCGGAGTACCCAAATCTTAAAAGCTGAAAATGGTAGCCAATAACTTTCAACTAAGGGCGAGCCAACAAAATACCAAAAAAGTTGCTTCCAGTATGTTGTGCCTGGAGTATAGTTGCCAATAGTATATTGATCTAGACGCATATGGTGGTAAGCAAGATAGGTTAAACAAGAATTCAATCAGCTAAAAGTCAGAGCGGAAAATGCGGTCTTCTCCCAAGGGGAGACGCTAAAAGCGATAGCGAGTCATCGAGCGTCTGCGGTCTCCCCCTTCGGGTTCGGTAGTCCCTCTTTGTTGGGACAACAAGACCGGGCTACCTCACCAAGAGGAGCAATTTTCCAAGAGAGCGCTGGTTTCCGGCGCTCTCAACTTTTCAAGATAATGATTTTTTATCGCTTGTAAGAAATCCCGGATAGCTCCTGAAACAGTAAATTCGCTAAGGCTTGATTCCCAGCCTCATTTGGGTGTATGCCATCTCGAAATAAGGTTTCCACTTTTTTGCTAGGCAATGTTGACCACTCGGACTGAGCATCAATTAAAGGAACCTGTAAAAACTTTAACTGCTGAATAAATTCCAATTTATATTTAGGTAGATTGTTGGAAGGAACTAAGTTAGAAAGTTCAGGTACGAACAATACAAAAATAGGAATTTTTTGAATACGCACTAGCTGTACTGTGGTTTTTAGGGTCTGCATATTCTGTTGGAACTGGCGATCAGGTTCAACTGATGAAGGAGTTAACGGAAAATCAGAAGGGACAGAGCCAATTTGAAAAATTTTTGATAACCTTGGCCAAGTATACCGAGTCCAAGCTTCTTGAATTGCTAACAGTGGAGGATGAGTAGGAAAATTAGGGTCATTTCCTACAGGCGCGCTAGTACTTGTGGGTTGAGCTAAATCGTTGGTGCCAATTTCAAGAATGACAACATCACTATTAAAAGTACCGAATTCACGTAAATATCCTAAGTGGTTGCCAATTCCCCATGAACCAGCAGAGGCATTAAGGACTTCTGCCGGATGTCTAGCAGTCAATAATTTAGACTTAAAAATCTCAGTAATTATTTGCTGTTGATCAGTAGGACTACCACCATTAAGAATGGAATCACCGATCATCATAATTCTTAGTACTCCCTGGGTCTTTTCTGGATTAATTGGCTCTGAACGCTGGGAGTACTGGTTATATTCTATTCTTTTACCAAAGCGAAATAATTTTTGGTTTGCTTGAAAGCGATAACCTGTATAAGGATCTGCTTGACTTAATACGGGATTACCTAGTCCGAGCAGAAGTCTGAAAAAAATTTCAGTAAATATTATAGCAATTGTTATGTAAATGAGGGTTTTATATTTACGAAAAAATTTCTTCATTAATTTCTACGAACCTCGCTTTCATTCAATTTTTCATATTCAATCAAACGTATTGATAATAAAATTTCGGCTAGCATTCGCTGGAAAGCCTAGTACCAAACTGCCCGTACTGGAATGAAAAGTAGGATTACAAGAATCAACACTACTAGAGGTAAAAGCCTCTTTCTTTTACGTTGGCAACGATAGTATAACGTTTTAATACCGGAACCGTATCTATCGATATAGGATAAATTTTATTTATAAAAGGTCGGATAAATTCGATTAGCAAATGGTGTATAAGGTAAATTCCAAAAGAACATACACCTATGCTTTTAATAACATAGTTTTCTGGGAGTTGATTTGATAATGATATGCCAAAGAGTAAAGATAAATATGCAGCACATATAGGAATCCTATTTGAGTTTTGAACAAGCTCCGTACATCTGAAGAGTGGCAAAGTCAAA
>NZ_JAQYWQ010000054.1 GCF_029379315.1 Nostoc sp. S13 | reverse complement strand
CGTTTATTCATCCACCAGTCGCACAAAATACCCAAGTGAATTCTGGCGACTGGCACCTGAATTCTGTTTGATAAAAAACTTTGGGAGCATTTTCTACAAAATCAACTCCCTAGTTTCCAGTCCCCAGTCCCCAGTTCAATTTATGTGCAATAAATTTTCCCCACGTTGGTAAATTTCCCGTGCATAATCAGTCCAAGCACCTTGTCCCCAATAACGAAAACAACTGGTTTGCAGTAAAAGGTTATGTAGGAGAACGTTACGGTAGTGAGATTGTCTAGTTACAGGTTCTGCTGAATCAACTTGCTGTAATGTATCAACTTTTTGATGAAATAAACTACTTAATTGATACATGGGAGACAACACATTTTCATATCCTTTTACCCAACTGATATGATTTGTCCACGAGGCTCCATCCATGTGAAAATTAGAGTTGATTTGCTTTAATTCTTGAATCGCATTCTCTACAGCTTCCGGTTGGCAATTGTCTGCTGAAACTCGCTCCCAAATCTGATGTTGTCCTACTGGCTGACAAGTTGGATAGTCTTCAGGTTTGCATCCAGCAGCTTCTATTAATTCTAAATATTCTGTACCACACATCCCAACAACACCTGATTTTCCTCCCCCGTTATTCACCATATCCCACCAAGCTTGTTTAAAAGCGCTAGGAAATTCATTCATCATCACGCCGCCATTTTCACCATCGCCAATTTGGCTAACTATTGGTGGCACAAAAACACTGCCGATTTGTTGTTTGGATAAAGTTTTAGCTTCATAATAAGGCTGCATTTGTGCAACTAATTTAGTATCCGAACCTTGGGTTTTAATTAAGGCTGTAATGCTAATTGTTTCGCCTTGGGAATTGCGGGCAATCAGACGATGTGGTAAATGTTTGTAGGTAAGAGATTGACCGTTAATTGTTTCTACAGAATGTTCTTGAACAAGTAGCCAGCGATATCCACATTCTTTCAGCGCTTTCACAAATTCAAAGAGAGCATCAGGGTGATTTGGGAGGTGCATTTCTGGAGGGGAAAATCCTTTGACTCGCGCTAGTGCTTCCCAGCCAAAAATTGCTGCAAAGTGATGTTGCCATGCAATGATCTGTAATTTAATATCTGCTATGGGTGTGGAAGGAATAACTGCATGGCTCCACATTGTACCCAGCCACTCTACATAAGGTTGGTAGGTGCGATCGCAAGTGATGCGTTTAAGATTATCGAGAATATCACCGCGTCCCATTTGCCGCAGTCCCCACAAAAGATTACCTGAGTAATCCAACATCACACGGGGATTGCAACCTTGATTGACAAGTTCGGGGATCAAGTCTGCCATGCGGCTGTAACAATAAGCAAAAGCATCTGCATTGTGGTTATCCCCAACATTTGGATGTTCAAACATATATTGCAGATTGCTGATGAGTGCACCACCATGTCCAGCCGGTATAGTTGGCTGGTGCATGTGTAAGGCGATCGCAAACACAGCATTTACGTTTTCTAAGCGGATATTTGTTGTTGGTAAAAATACTGGTTTATCATCGTTAACTACAGAGAGAACCTCTGTTTCCCAACCAGAAATATTCGGTAAGCCATCAATGATTTCGGGCAAAGGAGTGAGAGTTGTGGATAAGGAAAGCATTTCTGGTTGCTCCGAAATAAGTTATATCTATAAAATTTACATGAGTATCTAATAGCACCTAACTCAGTATAAATACAATAAGTACCCTGAGCCATAACATTTTTAATTTGGTGATTTTCAGTAACTCCGAACTCAGGCAAGTCTAGTAATCATTAGTGCAGTCTACTCAGATATTCGCATCTTTGTGTTCTAGTGATTGATAAGGTTTGTTTACCGTCTGTTAATACCCAGATTTAGTCAGAAATTCCCGATCAGCCTTTTTAGCATTGGCGTTGGTTGGGAGCTTGATTGCCCATATCTGGAATTATAAGCTGATTGATTAGGGTTGGGAAGGATTGCTGATTGCGGTCAATCTAGTTAATTTGGTCGGGTACTCCCGTTTTTACCCTAAAGGTAAAGGCAATTGACCGCAGAAGAGGAGGCGATCGCGCCAAAAAATTTAGGACTTATGTGCAGACACGCCAGAAATCATGTTCTTGACAAGAATAAATCGCCGAAACGATGGATTTTCGTCAAAAAACTCAGTTTCGGGATCAGCTTGTTCAGTTTTTGACTCGACTGTTGTTTTGTTAGTGTTGGCGGAGTTGCTATTCGTAAAATTAGCTCTAGCAACCAGGGAGCAAGGCGTTGACACCATACGGCTAAATGACTTTGCCATCCGACTAAAATTTCTGGTGAATCATTTTGCATTCCGGTGACGAGTGCTTTAGCCACTTCCTGGGGAGTCATGGGGATCACCCAGCGAAATAATTTTAAGTCACGCATCATGTCTGTGTCTGTGAGGGTAGGCAGTAATGCGATCACCCGGATATTATATTCAGCTAGTTCGCGCCGCAAGGCTTCGGTAAATCCCAAAATTGCAAACTTGGTAGCTGAGTAAGTCGCCATCGTCGGTGCAGCAACTTTCCCCATCAGACTCGACACATTGACAATTGTCCCTTGCCTTTGGCTGGCCATGCGTCGAGCGATCAGACTAGTGAGGTTGTACATTCCTAGCAAGTTCACAGAAAGTTCTTCTTGAACTTGGGGCATTTTAGATTGCAAAAACGAGCTTTGGTATGCGACTCCCGCACAATTAACTAGCAGGTGAATCTGTCCGTAATTGCGCCACAGTTGGGCAACAACGATATTCACTTCAATTGTCTGCGTCAAATCTAATGCCACGATCGCAGCTTCTGTGCCCATCGCCTCGATTTCCTTAGCTACCTCAACTAACTTTTGGCGATCGCGTGCTACCAATATCAGCCGCTTAATGCCTAGTTGCGCTAGTTCCAGGGCGATCGCTCGTCCAATCCCACGCGAAGCCCCTGTAATTAGAGCTACTTTGCCTTGAATCTTCATTGGTTTTATCCTCCAAAATTTAAGTCTTACCAAACTCTTCGTTATTGCCGACCGACATAATCACAGCTACTCGCTTATCGGCGCAAGGTAAGACAAATAATCAATTGCAATTGAAATCAAACTGAAACTAAGCCTTTAGCAACGAGATATTTCTTAGTTAATCTGCCATCCCTCATAATTGTCTATACGAGGCAGAAATTTCTCCTTTTTAACCCGTCAAAACCTAACATACTTGGCTGAACGGATGTAGCTCATAGATTTTACTTCTCCTAGATCCGAGCGCTCATCAGCATCGTTGTCATACACACGTTAGCAATTAAATCAAGGTATTGCAATATTCTTTAATCAGGATTTCTTAATAGTTATTAACGCAAGCATATATATAGAAAATATTTTATTAAATAAGTTTTTATGAATACCTCAGTACAAATATCTCAATTTCCTGACAATTAACTCCTGTTTTGGGAAATTGTGATTTCTAAGTCATGGTTAAGAAATAAAAAAGACATATAGGTTTTATTTATGGTTGCAGAGCTTTTGGTCTTCAGCTATTTTGCAAAGATGCAACAGTATATTTACGGATTTATTTAAAATTAAGGTTTCTGATTTATATTTATCAAAATAATAGAAGAGAGTTAAATTATTGTCTTTAATGCAAATTAGAACGGCATCTTTATCTGCCAAAACTTTAGGAAAAATAGTAACTTATTTGGCTTTAGCTTTGAGTTTATCAAGGGAATGGTTGAGACTTGCCTGGTATATAGCAAACTTAAATCATTCATAAACAACAAGATCCTTGACTTCTTAGAGAAATCAAGGATCTAAAGCTTTCAATCTTCACAAATTAAATAAGATTGCTCTAGTTAAAACTGTGAGTAAGTACAGTGGGCAAGAAGAAATCAAACTATGTGTTTATGTATAGAACGAAATAGCCCTGCCCCTTAATTAAGGGGTTAAAAAGTCTAAATGGTTTCCTGGTTGGGCACGCAAATCTTCCACAGTCCCCTGAATTTGTAACTTGCCTTGATTAAGCAACACAATCCAATCAGCACGGGTAATTACTCTCGGACGGTGGCTAATCAGGATTGTGGTTTTTCCTTTGCGGTGGGACAACAGTTGATCTAAAACTTGACCTTCACTAACTGGATCGAGTCCAGCAGTTGATTCATCTAAAATCAGGACTGGTGGATCATTAACGATAGCTCTTGCTATAGCCAGTCTTTGGCGTTGTCCACCAGAAATATTTGACCCAAATTCACCTAATACAGTTTGATATTTTTCAGGTAGTTTACTAATAAAATCGTCTGCCTCAGCAATTTGGCAAGCACTGACAATTTGCTCAAAAGTGACGTGAGGAGAACCTAACCGGAAGTTTTCAACAATTGAGCGACTCCAAAAATGAGCATCTTGAGGAACGAGACCAACTTGTTGCCGCAAACAATCAAGGGCTAGGTCTTGCAGATTATAAATACCAATGCGAATGTTGCCAGAAATAGGTGTATATAATCCGGCTATCAGTTTAGCAAAAGAACTTTTACCACAGCCAGATGTACCAATTAGGGAAACAACTTTACCGCCAGGAATAGTTAAGGAGAAATTTTCCAGTAACTCTAACCTGCCAGGGTAGTGAAAGTTTAGATTTGTGCAAATAATATTAGCGTTGCTAGGAATTTTAACAAAGGGTTTGTTAGTATCGCCTTGAGTTTCAGGTGTGGCATCAATAACTTCTGTTAAGCGTTCGGTCGCAGTTTTTGCACGCGTTAATTCATCTATAAATCCGATCACAGTACCAATGAATGCCAAAAAATTACCATTCATCGCGTTAAATGCCAGCAGTTGACCGATGCTGAGTTCCTTACTAATAACTAGCGTGCTGCCGAAACCAATCAAACAAACGCTGCCGATAGCGTAAACTAACCCAGAAAAGATATTGTTAATAATTCCAATCTGAATTGTGCGGAATGTTTGATTTGCTAACCGACCAAATCGATTCTGGAATTCTTCCCAAAATTGCGGGCCAGCAGTAGTAGTTTTGAGTGTCAGCGCCCCTTTAAAGCTTTCAACGAGAACACCTTGATTTTCCGCGTCTAAGACTAATATACTTCTGACTTTCTGTTGAAGTGTAGGCAGAAAAACAACCGTAGAGGAACTCATAACAATAGCAATAACAAAGGCTACCAAGCAGAGTTTCCAGCTGTAGAATAGCATGAAACTTAAAGAAACCACTGCAATAAAAAATTGGCTAGGCAGACTAACAACTATTTGGGTAACTAGCTGATTAATTTGTTCAATATCTTGCAATCTGCTAACAATCTCACCACTGCGACGTGATTCATAGTAAGTCAGAGGCAACCGCAGGATTGTCCTGGCAAATTCCAGAACTAGCCCTAACTCAAGCCGTTGGGCAAAATGAGCAATGAGATTAGATTGAAATAGTTGTAGACTACTTGACACAAGATTCATTACCACAACGGCAATAATCAAAGCCCCAAGCAGCTTGGTATCTCCTCGAACCAGTACATCATCAGTCAGAATTTGAAGCAGGATTGGAGAAGTTAACGAAAGCAGACCGATAATAACGGCGCACAAAAAAGCCTCGAATAGTATGCCTCCATAAGGCACTACACGCCGCATAAAGCGCCCGAAACCGCCTATTTTATCATCCGGTTGAGCATAAAAGCGAACCGAATCTGGCTCTAATAAAAGCATCACCATATCCGGCCAACCCTCCATTAATTCTTTTTTGGAGAGATAACGGATGTTAGCTGCTGGGTCGGCAACTATATATTTCTTGCCTTTCTGACCATACAAAACAACCCAGTGGTAGCCTTTCCAGTGAATAATTGCTGGTAGTGGTGCTTGGTCTATTCGGTCTAATATTTCTTTTGATGCCCTGACGGAACGCGCATTAAAACCAAGTGCCTCGGCTCCCCGCCTCAATCCCAACAATGTTGTTCCTAATTGGCCAGTACCTACCGCTTCCCGGATGCGATTTAGTGTAAAGTTACGCCGATAATGTTTGGCAATGGAAGCAAGACAAGCAGCTCCACAATCTTCCTCACTATGTTGTGTAACAACTTGGTATTTCATTTCAGACTCTAATACCTAATAATATCGTGATAAAATCCAAAAAAAATAGCAGGGTTTCGTCCCTGCATCATTAAAAATTTGACCAACATTTTAATTGTACTAAGCTAATGAGCATTCATTTAACTTTCATCAAAGCAGATATGAAATCTTTACTAAAAGTAAATCACTCTGGAAAGATGAATGTCGATAGTTGATGATGTTCATGTATCTTTATCATGCGAATAAAGATGCCAATAGACTCACTGTACTAGCATCAAGAACAGATGAAGTTGTAGTTGTAGTTTTGCCTGTAGTTGATTTGACTATCTTTACTTTTTTTACTGACGCAGATGCTCCTTTTTTCCCAGCTGTTCCCTTTTTCCCAGCTGCTCCCTTTTTTACAGTACCTTTAGTAATACTAACTACACCACCACACAGGCTTGCTTCGTCGGTTTCCGTTAGTGAGGTAAACATTGAGGATGTTTGAGTGCTTTCCATACTTAACCTAAGTTGCTAATTATCAGTTTTGCACTTTTTACAAAGTTGCTTTCAGTTAAGATAACGAGAGCTAGTACGTACCAAAATCGCTAGATTCGCTATATTTTTCTACATCAACAGAGAAAACATCGCCAACTTTGGTATGTTTAGCTTACTTACTCCAAGGGAATAGATACACTTGCCTATTCGTTTGGAGTAAGTGATGCAAAAATAGCTTCGTTATCATTCACAAACTATTAGGTTGTGAAGAATATGGTTGATTTGTCCAATAGCAGCGCTCACTCCCCTAGTTGAGTACTCAAGGTCAGCAGTCAACTAGGGAAAAAGACTGCTTAAGTTTACCAACAGTTGCTAGAAAGCAACTGTTGGTAAACTTTATTAACTTTATTGAAGAAAAGTATTTAGGTAGTAATAAACGTATGCTAGGATAACTGCGATAACCAACACAGCTAATCGTTCGCTTAAAAGTAACTTAACCTGCTTCAACAGGGTACTTTATTTAAGACACTTTATCCTACTAACAAACGCAGTTAATAGTGTCTTTGCGTTTATTGTTTCCCTTCTACTCAACCTCATAAGTTTGCCTACCACCCATATGCAATGGCTGGGGCGCCATCTCCACCAGCTCCACCAGCTCCACCAGCTCCACCAGTAACGGTTCCGCCACTAACGCTAACAGAGCCTTTGCCGCTATTTAGGATACCAGGACCGCCAGCTCCACCAGTTCCACCAGCGCCACCATTACCGCCAGTTAGTTTAATGGTAGTACTAGTATTAGTAGTAGTGGTGGGTTTAGCAGGAGTCTTCTTTGGCGCTGGTTTCTTCTTAGTATACCAACCACCAGATAAATTTGCTTCTTCGTTAGCAGTCAATGTAGTGAACAATGTGCTTTCCATAGTCTTAGTTCTCGCTTAATTGTTGGGATTAACGCTTGATTTTTGAGATTAACCTAAATTATCTATCCAATGGCTGGGGCACCATCTCCACCAGGTCCACCAGGTCCACCAGCTCCACCAGTAACGGTTCCGCCACTAACGCTAACAGAGCCAGTGCCGCTATTTAGGATGCCAGGACCGCCAGCTCCACCAGTTCCACCAGCGCCGCCATTGCCGCCAGTTAGTGTAATGGTCTTAGTAGTATTAGTAGTAGTAGTGGTGGTGGTGGGTTTAGCAGGAGGCTTCTTTTTTGGTTTCCAATTACCACCAGATAAATTTGCTTCTTCGTTGGCAGTCAATGTAGTGAACAATGTGCTTTCCATAGTCTTAGTTCTCGCTTGATTGTTGGGATTAACGCTTGATTTTTGAGATTAATAACCTAATGCAACGGCTGGGGCGCCATCTCCACCAGCTCCACCAGCTCCACCAGCTCCACCAGTAACGGTTCCGCCACTAACGCTAACAGAGCCAGTGCCGCTATTTAGGATGCCAGGACCGCCAGCTCCACCAGTTCCACCAGCGCCGCCATTGCCGCCAGTTAGTGTAATGGTCTTAGTAGTATTAGTAGTAGTAGTGGTGGTGGTGGGTTTAGCAGGAGGCTTCTTTTTTGGTTTCCAATTACCACCAGATAAATTTGCTTCTTCGTTGGCAGTCAATGTAGTGAACAATGTGCTTTCCATAGTCTTAGTTCTCGCTTGATTGTGGGGATTAACGCTTGATTCTTGAGATTAATAACCTAATGCAACGGCTGGGGCACCATCTCCACCAGCTCCACCAGTTCCACCAGCTCCACCAGTAACGGTTCCACCAGTAACGCTAACAGAGCCGGTGCTGGTGTTTTGGATGCCAGCTCCGCCAGCTCCACCAACTCCACCAGTGCCGCCATTGCCGCCAGTTAGTGTAATGGTAGTAGTCGTATTAGTAGTAGTAGTAGTGGTGGTGGGTTTAGCAGGAGGCTTCTTTTTTGGTTGCCAATTACCACCAGACAAATTTGCTTCTTCGTTGGCAGTCAATGTAGTGAACAATGTGTTTTCCATAGTCTTAGTTCTCGCTTGATTGTGGGGATTAACGCTTGATTCTTGAGATTAATAACCTAATGCAACGGCTGGGGCACCATCTCCACCAGCTCCACCAGTTCCACCAGCTCCACCAGTAACGGTTCCACCAGTAACGCTAACAGAGCCGGTGCTGGTGTTTTGGATGCCAGCTCCGCCAGCTCCACCAACTCCACCAGTGCCGCCATTGCCGCCAGTTAGTGTAATGGTAGTAGTCGTATTAGTAGTAGTAGTAGTGGTGGTGGGTTTAGCAGGAGGCTTCTTTTTTGGTTGCCAATTACCACCAGACAAATTTGCTTCTTCGTTGGCAGTCAATGTAGTGAACAATGTGTTTTCCATAGTCTTAGTTCTCGCTTGATTGTTGGGATTAACGCTTGATTTTTGAGATTAACCTAAATTATCTATCCAATGGCTGGGGCACCATCTCCACCAGGTCCACCAGGTCCACCAGCTCCACCAGTAACGGTTCCGCCACTAACGCTAACAGAGCCAGTGCCGCTATTTAGGATGCCAGGACCGCCAGCTCCACCAGTTCCACCAGCGCCGCCATTGCCGCCAGTTAGTGTAATGGTCTTAGTAGTATTAGTAGTAGTAGTGGTGGTGGTGGGTTTAGCAGGAGGCTTCTTTTTTGGTTTCCAATTACCACCAGATAAATTTGCTTCTTCGTTGGCAGTTAATGTAGTGAACAATGTGCTTTCCATAGTCTTAGTTCTCGTTTGATTGTTGGGATAAAAATCACGTCACTTTAAAGTAAAAAATATACATAAAAAGAGTATATTTGGTAACTTTTTTGTTCCGCTACATGTATTATACGGTTCTTCCTCAAAAGGTCAAGCAACTAATTTTTTAAGAAATATGTATTACACCTTTTTAGAGAAGATATTACATAGTTATTGTTTATACAAATTTAATTAGAAAAAAGGTTTTATTTCTCAAATCATTGATATAAATATAGCTGTGTAAAAGCGGAATTTTTTCTAATAATCTATAAATTAAGCTTATTGCGTATTAGTACTGGGAAATTAACTAAAATGCCCATAGTTCAAGATGCAGCAAACTAAATAGATAATCTTTTTATACTACTTATACTTAAATAAATTTATCAAACTCAAAACTGGGATTCTGTATTTTTGAATAAGTATTTCTATGTATAATCTTTTGTATTGAATTCTTATATACACTATGAAGTTGAGTTCATATAAATTCTTTTAATATAGAAACGCTTAAGTTTGCTTAATTATTGATTAATTAGAAAAAAGCTTTATTTACTATACAAAAGTTTTGTAAACAAATAAAGAAAAGATAAAATTTTATATAAAAATTATAAAGATTTGGTATTTGCAATAAAATGCGTTAATTATTATTTAAACTTAGCTGTATACAAACCTTGTATTTACATACTAACTACATAAAGGCAAGACGTTGACCAGTAATAAAAAAAAAGCCGGCACTTTCCCCCTGGAGGGCGAAAAGACCCAAATTACGGAAATTTTGCCAAAAAGATGATTGAAACGAAACAGAGCTTTTATTTTTTGGATATCATCCCTGAATCTTGGTCGTCACGCTAACGCTAGGTAGATTTTTTTGCTAGATTATTTACACAATCAAAATGTTTTTTAGTCTTCATGCTCATTGACCCCCAACCAGACTTTCTCCGCGTAATCCAAAACGACGAATATCTTCCACCAATCAGCATCTGGACAAAGTTGGGAGGGATATTCTTAATTGGAAGTGTTGGCGCTACCTTTGGACTTACTAGTATCATTCAATACAACATAATAGTGAAGGCTGATGCTACTGTCCGCCCAACCGGAGAAATACGGTTGGTGCAAGCAGCAGCCGAAGGAACAATTTTAAGCATCAAGGTGAAAGAAAATCAGGTTGTGAAAAAGGGAGATACGATCGCAATGATCGACAACTCCCAATTGCAAACTAAAAAAAGCCAACTACTCGGAAATATCCAGCAGAATCAGTTACAACGATCGCAAATCGATGCACAACTCAAAGCGCTAAAAGCTCAAATGACTGCTGAGTCCAATGCAATGGGACAGGCGATCTCATCTGCAAAAGCAGACTTCAGTCGGAACAAAAGAGACTTTCAAGATCGGCAAATCACTAGTGAGGCAGATGTACAAGAAATAGAAGCCGCTGTTGAATTAGCTAAAGAGGAACTGAAGCGATATCAGCAGTTAGGAAATACAGGAGCGATCGCCGTTCTCCAAATTAAAGAAAAAGAACAAGCTTTTAAAGCTGCTACTGCTAGACTCGAACACGCTAAAGCTGGACTGAATCCCAATAATGCTAATGTGGCGATCGCCCAAGAACGTATTGCTCAAGAATCGACAAAGGGTGAATCTACCCTCGCTCAATTGAACAAAGAAAAAGAGGAAATCATCAGGCGTCAAGTTGAAATTCAAAACCAAATTAGTAGCGCTCAACAAGAACTTAAACAAGTTTTTACGGAACTCCAAAAAACTGTAATTCGTACCTCAGAGGCAGGTACTATCCTCAAACTAGAATTAAGAAATGCTGGGCAAGTCGTGCGTGCTGGGGATGTGATCGCTCAAATTTCTCCAAACAAAGCCCCTCTGGTGATCAAAGCCCGTGTTGCCGCTTCTGATATTAGCAAAGTGAAGGTGTGTAAAGTCGTACAAGTCGCAAAATGTCCAGAGGGGGAAGTAAAAATGCGGCTCTCTGCCTATCCGTACCCAGATTATGGAATCCTCAAAGGTGCTGTCAGAGGTATTAGTGCCGATGTCATTACATCTCAAGGTAACGGTAATATTCCAGTTGCGCCTTACTATGAGGTAACAATTGAGGCAGAGAGACTTTATTTAAAAAAGGGCGATAAACCGTATCCTATTCAAGCAGGGATGGAAGTTCTAGCTGAGATCATTTCCAAAAAAGAAACCCTACTAACATTTATTCTCAGAAAAGCAAGATTGCTAACAGATATCTAGACTCTTTCTTCTATCCACGCCATTCAAAACCACTATAAAAATTCAAAATTCGGAGGCGGAGCTACTCCCCCTCCGAATTAATAATTATTTAATCTTATATTCTTCAGCATCTTATATTCTTCAGCAAAATTAATAAGCATATCTACCAAGGCTGTAAACAGTTCAAAAATTTTATTAACTAATTCACAGGCTTGCTTGCGAATATCCTTTGCTAAATGCATACTTGCGATAAATTTTTTTATTTTATTAGAATGAACATTCTGGTCATTTTCAAGGAGTAAACGAGGAATTCCAAAATACGGATACTCTCGATTGCTAATAATTTTTAATTCTTGAGCGAGTGGTACAGTTATTGATAAAAAAATATTTGAGATGGATTTTATCCACTCAATAGCTACTAGCTTATAAATGCTATTAACTTGAAAAGTTCGCCGATATAGTTGATGTATTATTTGTCTAAAAATTGCTATCTGATCACTAAAATTCAATTTTAAATAGTTAGTGAAATTTAATAATCGGTTAAAATTCAAGTCTTCTAAATTTTTTAAAACCCATATCCAATGATTCTCTTCTTCACGGATTTGTTTGTTAAAAATATCTAGACTTGAATTAACTCTTGGTTCTTCTAACCAAACAAACTTGTTTAAATTTCCATATCCCATTACAAAAATTGCAAAAACTGCAAAAACTAATCTTTGTATAGGATCAATGCTTTTATTTACTAAAAACTCAAATAAGGGTAATTGAGCAAATTGTAAGGATTCTTTTTCAATTAATGCAAACACTTTTTTCATGTTGAACTTTCACCCACAATCATTACTTGTTTACTATTGAAGTTCCTCAAGGTAGTACCTGCTTACTTTACGTTCTGCGTACAAGTTTTATGTAGAGCCAGCCAATTCTTTACAAAAGTTCATAAAAAAGTCTTCCCTGATAATTGGACAGTGCAGTGTGTATTGAGTTATCAGTTGGGCGTACAAGTTTTATGCAGAGCCAGCCAATTCTTTACAAAAGTTCATAAAAAAGTCTTCCCTGATAATTGGACAGTGCAGTGTGTATTGAGTTATCAGTTGGGCGTACAAGTTTTATGCAGAGCCAGCCAATTCTTTACAAAAGTTCACCAAGGGCGTTACAGTAAACGTCTTCCCCTTATGAGTGTCAGAGTTTTCTTTTGGTCGCTTGGGCATGGCGGTAAACTTTACCTCAACCTCTCAGGGATGGGTAGGGGTAGGTTGAAGATTTGATGATTTGCCTGACTGGGGAATTGAGCCATTCCAAATTTGATTGAATTCATCTGCTGACAACGATTGTATAAGACTGAGATTAAGCGGCTCTTTACTGATGAATTTAGCGTAGGAAGGCTGCAAATAGGAGCGGTATTCAGGACGGTTCAAGAGATGGGTTTCCAAAAAAGCGACGCTAAGGGCGTTGAGATAGGAATAAACAGGAGCACGATCGGGGCCCAGCAAGGCAGATGGCACAGGTAACACATCGTTTTGAGAAGTAGATTCTCCGATCGCTGAAAAGTGGGTGGCGTTTTCGATCAAAGCTAAGTATTTATTGGGTTCAGAAAGCCAGGTGAAGGGGCGAATTTGCTCAAATACAGGTGGGGCGAAAATATCTTGACTACCTGCTACCAGCATTACGGGAATTTTAATTTGACTTATTCCGGCCTCACCCAAAATTGAACTGTCAATCGGATTAATCGCAATAATCGCCTTAATGCGATCGTCTTTGAGTTCGTAATTTTTCGGGGGTAATTCAATTGCTTGACACTGCAAAGCCAGCGACAAATTAAAGGATGAATTATTAGGATTACAGTCTTGGCGGAGTTGGTTAAAGTTAATCTCTGCTCCTGCTAGAGTCAAAACAGTATAACCGCCAAAGGATTGACCAATCGCCCCAACTTGCTGAAAATTGAGTTTTCCTTGGAGGGTGGGATCGGATTTTTCTAGTTGTTCGAGTTCATCGAGTAGATACTTAATATCCAAAGATCGGTTGATAAATTCTGCGGCATCTGGCGGCCCTGCCAAACCCGCAAAGTATTGCTGAAACCGTTTGGCATTACTACCAGGGTGTTCCAGTACAGCAACGGCAAAACCATAGGATGCTAGATGTTGAGCCAGGTAGACAAAGGTAGAGCGGTCTGAAGCGATGCCATGAGAAATTACAATCAGGGGAAACGGAGACGGCACAGAGTTCTGAGTTGTCAGTTGTGAGTTTTGAGTTACAGGTATATAGATGTCCACGGGTAGACGGCGATCGCGAGAAACGTCATTTAGCTCGAAGCTTTTTTTCTGCCAGCGGAATTTTCCTGGCGATCGCAAATCTGGCAGTTGGAAGAAGTCAGTAGTTGAATTGGCTGCTTGAGCGATCGCTTCTTTTTCCAGAGAGGCAACAACTTCATCCTTCTTTTTCAGCACTTGTGACAAGTCATCGACTATCTTTAACCCTTCTGTGAAATTCACCCTTATGGTATTGCTCGGAAATTTCCGCAGCAAATTCACAACTGTTAAACCCTTTTGATCAGCAGCAGCCAAAATCAAAGAGGCACGTATGGCATAGAAGCCGTTCTTTCGAGACTGAGTGAGGAGTAATTTTCCTAGCTGTTGCATCACTTGTTCGCCTATAGGTGAGTAGGTAACTTGAGATACTAGTGTAGGAGTGACATTGAAGCGTTGCTGGAGTAGATCCCGCAGTTGAGCGAGTTGTTGAGGAGTAGCACGATTAGCATAAAATGAAAAGTCTTGATCGATTTTGCCTTCTTTAGCAAAAGTTTCTAGCGAGTCCACGGATAAGTAGAATTCTCCGAAGGGAGGGTAATAAAAGCTAATGCGTTCAGCTCCCAATCCCGGAGTAGCAGTCAAAAACGTAGATAGAAAACCTAAACCCAGGTATCTCAAAAATTTTTTCATTAGAAAACCCACTATCTAACCCTGCCAAAAAAGTTTGGGCGGGGCGGGATCTATACCGCTTTCCTGTTTACAAAGGCTATAAGCACAAGAAAGCAAGTACTTACATCCATAGTTTGGCACATACGCAATAACCGGCATTGAATTAAATTTCTGGGTTGAGAGCAAAGCACATCTGTGCTTTGCTCTCAACCTAAGCTAAAACCCCTTTAAAACCTGGTTAAGAGCCTCTGGCTGGAAATGCTCTTCAATTGCGGCTTTGGCGCGAGTCAGGGCCTCAATCACGGGCATTCCCAGTCGGAGACTCTTAACGAGGTATCCCCTACTTATTGTCCTGAATTATCAAAATACATGGTTAGCGGGACTTAGACAAAAATTAAGCCCAAATGTAGCGCAAACTAGCTTTATAAGCAACCTGAGTTCGGGATAAGGAAAAGGACAGATAGTAAGCTGAAAATAACAACAAATCCAGCAACCTGTCTTATGTTTAGTTTAGATGCTTTGTTCTGTCATGTAGATGATTTCTGTAAAGCGTTTGAAGCTCAATGGCACAGAAACTGTTAAATCATGGAGTAATAAAACGTCTAAGAGCGAAAAGCTTGTGTTTAAGTCAAATAATCACAATTATCATCGCTTTTCATCAAAATCACTCCTGGAATTTCAAACATTTTTATTTGAATCAGGTGAAACAGCAGTAGAGTTGTGCGTTTCCAGGTCTTCCTTCTTATCAACGATTTATTGAATGGATACCATCAACCTTAATACCTTTATAGGTAATGTCAGGTATATTGCAGCTTAAATGCCGATTAGCTTAGCGAAGCGGTAGCCGGTATCCCGGCATCAGCCCCGTTAATTTTTGCGTTAATGTTCTTTGCGGATTAATCTTAGATGAGGCTTTTCAGGGGTGGAAGGGCTTGAAATTGAAGTTACGCTAAGGGCTTGAAAATGCGAGTCAGTTCTACAGTGAGCTAGTCTTTGCAGTTGGCGAGGCTATTGGGGTGGCTGATGGGGAGCCTTACACAGAACGGATATCTGGGGCAATGGCAGGTTTGGGTCAACTTTGCTGGTGGGTGTACTTCTGTAGTGTGCAATTGGCTCTTTTCGGTATAGTTCATGTCTTCACAAAGCTCACGCCTATTAATTATAGAGAATAGGAACAAGCGCAATGGCGGAAGCTACACTCAATAGCCCCCCACAGGCATGAACTCAATGAATGAGGTCAATTGTGGCGATCGCTTATCCATTACGATTTGCATTCAGCAAAAGAGATACGAAATGCTTTAAATAAGACCTCGCCAACCATAGGGCTAATTTCGATTAAACAACCACAAAATTTTTGTTGGTTAGTGACAATCCAGCAGATAATTGTGCAAATTGTACCTGAGTAAACCCAGACGCGCTGCCATCAAGATCAAAGAACAATGCACCTGTAGTACTGTTGTACATAAAACGCTCTTCGCTAGTGGTTGCAGATGTTCCGAGGGTAAACCTACCTGTCGGAAGTGAACCGATTGATAACCCGCCACCAAAACCAGTAGCTGATATCTGAATCAATTCATTGTTGGCATTGAAGTCATAAAGACGATCAACACCTTCATTGTAACTATTAAAAGCAAAGGTATCAGTACCAGATCCTCCAATTAGACTATCATTGCCATTGCCACCTGTGAGGTAGTCATTGCCATTACCACCATTAATAGTATTATTACCAGAGGCGTTAGAAGCACTTAGAGAATCATTCCCATCTCCCCCAAAGAGTAGATTAGCACCTGATGAATAATCAACAATTAACTGATCATCACCAGCACCACCGTCGAGCGTATTATTGCCAGAGACAGTATAAACTTTGTAGAAAGAGTATAAGGAGGCTGACCCAGAGGCGTTAAGAGAATCATTCCCATTGCCCCCAGAGAGTAGATTATTGCCTGATGAATAGTTAGTAACTAAGTTATCATCACCAGCCCCACCATTGAGGGTGCTATTCCCAGAGTTAGCAGAAAGACTGAACTGGCCGCGGTAGTCGTCGTAGAAGCCAGAGGCACTAAGAGAATCATTGCCAGTATCACCATCCACCAGGTTATTACCCTTTGAACTGTTAGCACTCAAGTAATCGTTACCTGCACCACCGTTGAGGGTGTCATTGCCATCATTGCCGAAGAGTGTATCGCTGCCATTGCTCCCCACTATATAGTCATCGTAGCGTGTACCGATAATATCTAATCGTTCGATAAACTTATAGTCAAGCCGATTCGTGTTTACTGTAATCGAGCCAATGTTAGTAGTAGCATTAAAAGCTGTAGTGATTCCTTCAGTCAGACTGGTGTCATAATAGAAAGACTCCAATGTATCGTCACCTGTCCCTCCATCTACAGTTGTAGTCACTAAGGAGGAAGTCTTTCGGGCGCTGAACAAAAACGAGTCATTGCCATCGCCCCCACAAAATAAATTATTGCCTAATATATACTGAGCATCGAACACATCGTCACCAGCGCCACCGTTAAGGGTGTTATTGCCATATGAGCGAGAGTCGTTGTAGTTGACAGAGACGGTGAAAGAATCATTGCCATCGCCACCAGAGAGCAGATTATCGCCTGGTGAAGAATTATCATCGAACACATCGTCACCAGCGCCACCGTTAAGGGTGTTATTGCCATCGGCAGAAGAAAGAACTAAAGAATCATTGTCGTTGCCACCACAGAGCAGATTATTGCCTGGTGAATTATCAACAATCAACCTATCATTACCAGTACCACCAATCAAAGAATCATTACCAGTACCACCAATCAAAGAATCATTACCAGTACCACCAATCAGAGAATCATTGCCTGCACCACCAATTAGAGTATCATTGCCTGCACCACCAATAAGAGTATTATTGCCTGCACCACCTCTAAGTATGTCATCACCACTCAATCCGTCGATGATATCATTACCCCCTTGACCATTGATGACATCATTAGAGTCGTAAAAACCTGTAATATTGTTATCGAGATCATTTAGGAAAGTAACAGTATTCTTATTGAACAGGTTAGTTTGAGTGGAATTTGCATCAAACACATCAAAACTGTCAGTGACACTAGTTTGTCCATAAAAGAGGATATTGCCAATAGCAGGTCGTGAAGAAGTTGCTGGCAAATTATCCAAGTTTTCTAATTTGAAGTTTTGCAGAATGACTTTGCGATTACCAAGATTTTCATTTTCAAAAGTGATTTCTAAGTTGTTGCTATTTGGAGTTAATTGCAGATTTTGAGCAGTGAATGCAGAACTTGTAAATTGCAAGGTGTCTAAAGAGTCAATCACAGTTGCTGAGGGATTTGAGCCTTTACCTACACCACCAAAATCGGTAATAGTATCAGTATTTTCGTTATAAAAAGCTCCCTTACTGTAAACAAATTCATCATTACCATCGCCACCAGTTAGAGTATCATTACCATCGTTACCAGTTAGAGTATCGTTGCCACTGTTGCCCACAATTTGGTCATTGTATTCTGTACCTGAGATATTTAATCGCTCGATATTCTTGTAATTAACCACCTGATTCGTACTCGAGCTAATTGAGCCAGTGTTAGTAGTGCCATTGTAAGTTGTTACGATCGCCGTACTACCGTAGTAATTGACGGACAGTAAATCCTCACCCTCACCCCCATCTATGGTATCATTGCCACTACTGCCCGTGGAGAGGGTATCGTTGCCACTGTTCCCCACAATGTTGTCATTGTAACTTGTACCTAAGATATTTAATTGTTCGATATTCTTGTAACTAACCTGATTCGTACCCGCTTTAATTGAACCAATGTTAGTAGTAGGATTGAATGTCGTTGTAATCCCCTTTCTAGCATAAATATTGTAATTGACGGACAGTAAATCCTCACCCTCGCCCCCATCTATGGTATCATTGCCACCATTACCCGTGGAAAGGGTATCGTTGCCACTGCTCCCCACAATTTGGTCATTGTATTCTGTACCTGAGATATTTAATCGTTCGATATCCTTGTAATTAACCTGATTCGTATCCGCTTTAATTGAGCCAGTGTTAATAGTAGGATTGAATGTTGTTGTAATCCCTCCTGTAGCAGCGCTGTAATCACTATAATCAACGGACAATAAATCGTCACCCTTACCCCCATCTACCGTTTGATTCTCTAAATTTAGATAGAAGGAATCATTGCCATCGTCCCCAAAGAGGAAGTTATTTCCTGTTGAATTCTCAGCCCTGAAGGTATCGTCACCAGCACCACCGTTGAGAGTATTATCGCCTGAAGACAAGGCTATACTACTGTCGTAAATGGAAAGACGAGAGATATCAAGATAATCATTGCCATCGCCACCTGATAGCAGGTTATTGCCTGATGAACCCTCAGCCCTCAAGTAATCGTCACCAGCGCCACCGTTGAGGGTGTTATTCCCTGATGAGGTAAAATTAGGATCTGCTGGATAAGTAAAAAGACCAGAGGTGGAGAGAGTATCATTGCCATCGCCACCTGATAGCAGGTTATTGCCGGATGGAGACTCAGCATTCAAGTAATCGTCACCATCGCCACCGTTGAGGGTGTTATTCCCTGATGAGGCTGTATAATCATAACGGTTTTGAGAAACGTAAGAGGTGTAAAGAGTATCATTGCCATCGCCACCAGATAGCAGGTTATTACCGGATGTTGCCCCAGCATTCAAGTAATCCTCCCCACTGCCACCGTTGAGGATGTTATTGCTTATTGAATATTCAACATCCAAGGTATCATTGCCTACACCACCAATCAAAGTATTATTACCTGCGCCACCCCGCAATAAATCATTGCCACTTTTGCCGTCAATCAGATCATCACCCCCCTGACCATTGATGACATCATCTGAGTTATCAAAGCCGCTAACATTATTGTTCAGATCGTTAAGGAAAGTGACTGTGTTCTTATTGAAGATAGTACTTTGGGTGGAGTTGGCATTGAAGATGTCAAAGCTGTCAGCAATGGTAGTTTGCCCATAAAACAGGATATTGCCCGAGTTGACAGTTGCTCCTGTAGATAAGCTTAGGTTATCCAGATTTTCCAAGGCAAAGTTTTGCAGGATGACTTTAAAACTATTCTCTGCTTTCAAAAAGGTGATTTCCACATTGGTATCATTCTGGATCAGCACCAAATTTCTGGCATTGAAGGAATTATCAGAATCAAATTTTAATCTATCTACTTCGGCAATAACTCCTGCCGATGGATTTATGCCTTTACCTATGCCACCAAAATCGGTGATAGTGATCAGAGGATCGGTATTGCCTGGTATGGCGGCGTAAATATCGTTGCCGCCTCCACCAGTCAAGGTCTCGTTGTAGCCATCGCCGTAGTATAGGGTATCGTTACCGTTGGTTCCAATGATACTTGCCATAACTTTTACCTACCTCAATCGATTTTTTCAGTAATTTCAGTTTTGAAGGGAGCTGATTAGTGGGACTTAATGGGACTTAGACAAAAAACACCCACAAAAGAGGCTCAAATGTATATATAGAAAGACTTCGACATCGTTTTGGTTACTTTATTGATATATCTGGGTTTGGTCTATTTTTGAGTATTTGGTGTATTTCCTTTACTCTGCATGGGTTTAAGGCTTGTTTCTACCTCAAAAATGTTTAAGTCCCGTTAGTAAATTTTTGAGCCAAATACCATCAGTAGAGCGATAATAGATATAGAGATCAAAATATGTTATATGTCCCTCGCCTCCTCCGCCTGTTGTGTTGTCGTTCTTAACCAACAACAAGAGCAAAATCAAAATCTCTGCCTCCAAAACCATTGCCAGGATGTGCCAGTTAACCACAGCAAGAGGGTGGTTAAAAGTTGCACTGTAGTTGAAAATGGTCGGGTTGTGGTTAAACCCTTGCAACCACCAGTCAATGAGATTTCTGAGTAACTTTCCGGTATTTCAACTCTTTTCATCTAAAGGGAAAACATCGTGAAAGCGGTTGTAATCAATGTAGCGATTTCCATCGGGTGTCTGGTGGAAGATATCGACAAATTGATTGTTCCACAAAATCTCATGAGCACCATAGGTATGACGGGCATGGACGACCTGTGCAACCGTTTCGTCAAGGCCACTCAAAGAGATGATCAGAATAGTATTTGTCTGGATTAACGATTCTGGTGTCATCCCATATAGAGGACTAAACTCATCAATGACATGCATCACTGACCAGCTTAAGGTGAAGCTAGGTGTTTGGTTTGTTAGCAATTTGAGATCGTGGAACCGACGCATGAACTGCCCTTCTAGGGTTACTTCGTCGCGCATCAAGTAAACTCGCATCTGTGCCTCCAGAATCATATTGCGACGCTTATTAGCGCTGCGAAACATGAGAGTAGGCATCGCATCTTGAGGTGTAATCACTGCAACACGGCTAAAAACCACACGGGCTGTAGGTCGGGAGAATCGAGCAAACGCTAGTCCTGTCGTCACAGCAATTCCCACCAAACCGATCATTGCTTCAATGGTGACAATAATGTTGGCGTAAGTTGTTTTAGGATACATTGCTCCATAGCCGATGGATGCTAGGGTTTGCACGCTAAAGAAAAAGACATCTAAAAAAGAGCCAGATCGGGCGTTGGCAATACAATCTCCTCCAATCAAGTAAGCTAGGGCAAATAGAGCATTAATAGTTATATAGGAAGTAAAAATTAGGATCAGAAAGGCAGTCCAGGGAATTGTGAGCAGCAGATGATAGGGATCGCGCCAGTAGGAATGCCATGCACCCATACCCATAATCTCAAATTTTCCATCTCGAACTTGAATCTGAATCGGTGGGATCAGACGCTGTTGTTTCTTTCGTGAAAGTCTCTTGAGTCGAAATTTCATTGCAAGTAGCCAAAAGAACGGCAACTGCTTAGTATTGTAAATTAAGTTGCTTTGGAGACATTCCACTAATCCGCTAGGAAACGGGAAACTTCACCTTTCTTTTCTTACAGCATAATTCAGAATTCAGAATCCAGAATGGGCCACGCCTCGCTCCGCTAACAGAAGTAAAACAGGGTTTATACCTGGCTTTGGGAAGAATCGTTATGTACTTCAACTTCCTTGAAATCTGCTATAAATCGACAAAAAAATCGGGTGTGCAATGCCCACCCGACTAATTTATCTTCTAGAAACTTATTTTTCCGGCTTTAGCGATTGACCTTTAGAACAACGGTCAAACCACTCCTGGTATTTTTTCTGGTGTGACTCATCTTCAACAGAAATGGTAACACGCACCTGCTTGCATCCGTGATTTCGCTCTAGTGCGATCGCATTCAACAATAAACTAGCAGTTTTAAGCGAACTAAATTCGCCGCTTACCGTTAAACTACTGTCAAAAGGTGTAACTTTAAGTCTTTCTACTTCGGTCAAGTCAACGCCAGAAATTTCTTCTTCTCCTAAATCAATTTCTGCTAGTTGTTTGTGTTCTGGGCTAATTTGTTCCACAATCAGCTTTTCACGCCGGACAGGAACTTGTATCATCCGGGTTTCGATGACTTTGCGAACAATCACCTCGCCAATTTTACGCTTACTGTTTTCAACAACTAGCCGTTCTTCTAGTAAACGAATAATCTGTTCTTCGCTAACCTTAACTTGTTCTAAATTTACTGGCTCAACTGGGCTATTTGTAGTTTGATTATTGACTAGTTTCTCAGTTGAGTTTTCTGATAATGTGTGTAGATGCAAAGCAGCTTGCCGATTGGCATCGCCTGGTGTTTCTGTTTCTAAATATTCAGGCATATACTCGATTTCTGATTTGTTTAAGTCTATGAAAACAGATTTAGTCGGCTTGTCAATTTGCTTTATTCTCTGGCTCTGCAAGTGAAATAAAGAAGGATGTTTATCGGCTAACTGCTGACCATCTTCTACAGTTTGTTGATTCACCTGGTTAGATATAACTAGGTTTAACCGACGATTAGCATCAACAATTAAATCATGAACTACTCCTACTAGCTCACCTTGCCTATCGATAACAGCAAAATCCTTCACCTTCTTTCTTAAATCTGCTAATGAGGTGCTAGTACGAGTGGTCGTATTTGCCTGTCCAATGTTTTTTGTCATCGGTTGGCTATTCATATGCAAAATTTATGAACTGCTTTCTAGTTAGCTATTAAATGTATTGATCATCTGAATACCATTTAGAAAATGTTTGCTGCTGATTATATTTATACAACCTATACAACCCATATTTAGAGCAATATTCCCAATCCAAAATCTAAACTGGTATCAGCGATTGCAAGCACAGGTAAGGCTGATTTAACAGCCTCACCTGTACTGTATCGAATTAATTATTAGTCATTAGTTAGTAGCTAATGACTATATTTAGTTAGCGTTCTTCAATCGGAAGATTACCAGAATTCACATCTAACTCTTCACGACGTACAGTTTCTTGAGTTTCAACTGTGTCTTGGTCAACCACTTTTCTAACTCTGACTTCTTCACGCAAAAATGCTTCTTTGCGAACATCAGCAGTTTCTTCGTGGAGTTCTATGCGAGCAACTTCGCCTTCACGGAAATCTGCTTCGCGCCCAGAAACGGCAGTACCTGCATCTGCTGGAGTTACACGTTCAATTACAACTCGCTCTCTTTCCACCGGCACTGCAATCCGTGCAGTATCAGTCTCAACATGCTTGCCAATCGTTACTTCTCCAGTCTTTTGGCGTCGTTTAGTGGCAATCAGCCGTTCTTCATACAATTTCAGAGTTTGATTATCTTGGTCATTTAAGCCGAATAAAGAAGGCTCATTTTCGTAATTGTAGCTATCACGATTGTAAGTAGGCGTAACCGGCTGCCGAGAGGTTGTATCTACTGGTGTTACCGGTGGTGTTATCGGTTGCAATGGTAATGAAGCATCTACAGCAAGACCGTAGTCTGCCGCTTGTGGTAATGATGCATCTAGAGGAAGGGCGTAATCTCCCGGTTGGCGATATACCCCACGCACCCGTTCTTCATAGTCGTAATCAAGGGTTTGGCGTTCATTGAACTCAGGTAAATCTTCTGCTTGCTCTCTAGTCAAGCCAATTGTATAAACACGATCATTGTTATAGTCGATACGGGCACGACCAATTGGTAGTAATACTTTTTTACCAAAAATCCAGAAGCCTAAGTCAACGACTAGATAGCGAAAATGACCTTCTTCATCAACTAAAACATCGCTAACTGTGCCAACCTTTTCATCAGTTCCTTGTGTATAGACACCCAGACCCTTAATGTCATGTCCATCAAAACTATCTTGATAGTTAGGCTCGAAATCTTCTACTTTGTAAAGAACCATTAAATTTAACCTCAAAAACTTTCTCTTCATCTCCTAATTACTAAAATAGACATTTACTTAGTTCTTTACCTCCTTCTGCCGAATGAATTATTTCCAAATTTAAATAATCAAAAGTTATAGATATTTTTTATTTATGGCATATAGCTAACTAGAAACGCGAATGTAAAAAATATTATGCTGTGTCTGCTCGTACTAGCGACTGAATTTAATTGAGATATTTCGTGGTTTATGTGTTTACATTACTTGAAAATTAAAGCTAAAACTTGCCCAATTATTTACATCCAAGATATATGAGTCGGTTGCTGTGCCGTTCATCTCCGTTTTTAGGGCGCTGGCGTTATGCAAGTCTTGTAGCAAGGCTTGTGCAACGTCTAAGGAATTCAACAATGGGCCAATCGGGTCTTGTTCGGCTGTGGAATACTTAGCAGTATTCAAGGCGGCGAGAGTTTCGCTAAAGGGTGCAGTACTAAAAATTAGTTGTTGTTCATAAAAGAAAGCTGGCCCTGAAATCACCCATGCGGAAGCAGCATTAGTTTGGGGTAAGGTGAGGGTTTCACCTGGGGCGATGACGGCTTCTTTAAGGAGGGGCTTGGTGTCGGCAGTGTTTGGTTCTTGGAGGGTTTCCCAAGAGTAGAAGGCAATTGCTGTATGATTATTGTTTAATCCCAGCAAGATTAAATATACTCGGCGATCGCTCTGGTTTTCTACTCGATATTGCATTCGACTACCGATAGGCACAATGGGAGTGGGCAGAGACGCTATTAATCGCGTCTGCACTGATTTTTTAATCGAAGTTTCAGTTTTAAAAGTTCGCACTGTTTCACGCTGCATGACAACGCTCGGCGATGTGTCACTAATTATTTCTAAGGTTGCCTTGAGAGCCAAGCGAGAAGAACCTTGATTTTCTGTGAGTCGCCATAACTTAGCTGCTAGCAAGGTTGATAATTTTGGCGCTAACCTCTGCACCGTTAATTTCACTGCTTCTCCTACTTCCCCGGTGGTATTGGGAATTAGCTCGCCACCAAGAGAAAATAGTCCATAGCGACTAGGCGTTTGCTGTAGCTTGGCAAATAGATAATCAGCTGGTTTTTCTCCTACTACTACGGTGGACACACGGGAAAATGCGGCAAAGGCACTTGTGGCATCTACCCGCTCAATTCTTTCTAGTCCAGTATCCAAAGCAATTGTTAAATTAATATTCCGGGGTAAAACCCGGACTGCTTCTTGGACGAGTTGCCCGACTTGTAGAGGAGTTGTAATATCAATTTTGGAAATTTGCGCTTTTGCTGTTAACCCAGTCCGCGATCGCAATACTAATTGCTCTGTTGTTGCTAGGGTGAATCGAGAATTCACTCCGTAGTATAGCAGCACATGTGGGGGTAATCCTCCCAACCACAGATGGACTGTTTTGCCGTCTTCTTCAATGGCACTCACCGCCCCTTCTGCACCAATGGAACTGTGTGGTAGTAGGTGATTTTTCACCTCATCTGGAAAACCTAACCCCTCAGTTCCCTTCCCTACTAGGGAAGGAAGAGTATTCAAAGCCTCTTCCCTTTTAGGAGAGAGGTTTTCCACATCCGCAGAAAACTCAGTTGGTAGTAGAGACGTTATATATTGATTTTTCTGATTACTTAATAACGTCGGTTGCTGTTTGCTAGCCAATTTCGATAGAGAATTTTCCACATGAGAGAAGGCGACTTGAATTGTGGTGGCTGGGGTGAATTCCCACAAATACTGTGTCAAGGCGTAGGTAAATAACCCAGCACTAAAACCAGAAAACAGTCCTTCCCTCGCCGACTGCTTTGGATTTGAGGTAGCTGCTAAGACAATAGGAGTGCTGGGTAACTTCTGAGTTTTAAGTTGTTTGAGCAAGTCGAGTTCCTCTGCTGCTAACTTTGCCTCTACTGACTCCTGAAGGGCGCGAATTTTTAATCCTAAGACTGTGCTAGGAGCATAATAGCTAGTATCCAATACTGCTGTTACTCGGTCTGTGGGAAGCGATTGCAATAATAGCAGTAGAGTTTCTTCTAATATATAGTTAACTATTTTCTCATCTTGTGGGTCTTTACTGCCATTAGCTGCTGGTACCAGAGCATTTTGCATTCTCTCTGGCGATGTTTCCAATTTGACACGGCTGCCATAGCCGCTAAAGTGGAAGACAATCACATCACTAGGTTTAGCTTGCTTACCCAGGTGATCTAAAAAAGCCGCTTGAATGAATTCCCTGCTAGCTTCTTCCTCAGTTAAGGTTAAAATATCTGACCCTTGGAAGCCAAAGCGATGAATCAAAAGTTCTCTTTGTAGTTCTACATCTGTCAGACAACCACTGAGGGCTGGATTTTCTGGGTATTGGTTAATACCTATTAACAATCCCAACTTACGCGGACTGGATTGTGCCAAAGCCTGATAATAGCGATTTCCGAAAGTCAACCACTCAGCTTCAGTTATCCCCAATACCGCGAGTATTGAGCTAATTCTCTGTAAAAACCTGCGCCGTTTCATAATTAGCTATCAGCTCTCAGCTATCAGTTAGCAGCTTACAGGGCTGAACTCTGTAATGTAAAGTTACAGATAATGTTTGCTTGTTGATCAAAGTGTGGGGAGTGGGAGGAGATGAGGGAGTAAGAATTTTAGATTTTAGATTTTAGATTTTAGATTTTAAATTAAAGAATTGAAATTTAATCCAAAAGACGCTCGCGGACTCGCTAACGCTACGCTATCGTCAATCCAAAATCCAAAATCCAAAATCCAAAATCCAAAATCCAAAATCCAAAATTGAATTGCCCCATGCCCCATGCCCAATGCCCTAAGCCGGTACTTGTATTTGCATTGCCCGCGCTAACTCTGCCGCCACCTCTGGACGGGAAAATTCTGGAGGAGGTAACTCACCACGCCGCAACATTTCTCTAACTTTTGTCCCCGATAGGTGAATGCGTTCCTCTGGTTTGCTGGGACTGGTTTTAGATGTTGCCATCTGCTTAGTGCGCGTGCAGTAAAAAGCGTGTTCAAATTTCATCGGCACAATTCCCAATTCACTTGGCGCAAATTCTTCAAAGATGTATTGAGCATCGTAAGTGCCGTAATAGTCACCGACACCAGCATGATCCCGTCCGACGATAAAGTGAGTACAGCCGTAATTTTTGCGAACTAAAGCATGGAATATGGCCTCACGAGGCCCAGCATAACGCATTGCAGCTGGATTAATTGCCAAAGTTACCCGATCTAAGGGGTAGTAGTGTTCCAGCAAAATTTCATAGCAACGCATCCGCACGTCAGCAGCAATATCATCTTCTTTTGTCGCCCCGACTAATGGGTGCAAAAATAGACCATCAACGATTTCTAAAGCGCACTTTTGAATATATTCATGGGCGCGGTGGATGGGGTTGCGAGTTTGAAAGCCGACGATAGTTTTCCAACCCTTGTCTTTAAATAGTTGCCGTGAGGCATCTGGATCAATCTGATAAGTGGGAAACTGGGGATGAGGTTGGCGTTGCAGTAGCCAAATATCACCTGCTAGATGTACATTACCTTGGTTATAAAGTACCTGCACGCCGGGATGATTGGCATCATCAGTGCGGTAGACCTTTATTGCTTCGCGGGTTTTGTCGTAGTGATATTTTTGCGTAAGTTGCAAAACCCCAATAAATTCACCTCTGGAGTTATCCAGACGGATTAAGCCGCCTTCTTGTAACGGGGAAGCTACTTCTTCGTTAACCGATAGTGTAATCGGGATTGACCACACAAGACCATTAGCTAGTCGCATTTCTGTAACAGTGCGATCGTAGTCTTCCTGGTTCATAAAACCCGTGAGTGGACTAAAAGCACCGATCGCAATCATTTCTACATCAGAAACGGCGCGATCGTCAAGTTGCACTCGCGGCAAAAAGTCAGCTTTTGAAAGAAACTCTGCTCTTTGTTCTGGTGTGGCGATACGGTTAACTAACTGTCCACCGTGGGGGGCTATAGCATCTGGATTGTGACTCAACGTAATCCCCTTTTTGTATTAACTGCTATTGTTTCAGATTATGTACTAACTAACTTATCAAATGCTGGTACGTAGAGAAAAAGAGTTTAGGGGTATGGGGGGCTAGGGATTGGGGACTGGGACTTAAGTTTTCTAAAAATTTACTATACTTTTTAAGTTAGGCTAAAGTTAATCTCCGCTTTAGTCGTTGAAGAGTTCCCTTATTTTGAATTGCTTATGACTGCTGTATCACCTGTTTTTAAAGCAGTTAGCCAGATGCGGCTAGCACCCGGTAGTACAGTGTCTATTCAAGATGTAAGCTGGGAAGAATTTGAGTCTATCTTGCAGGAGTTGGGAGAAAAGCGATCGCTACGAGTTGCTTACAGCAAGTCTACGTTAGAAATCATGGTTCCTCTACCAGAACACGAAAAATCAAAGGACTTAATTTCAGATGTTGTAAAAATCTTGCTGAAGATCGCAGGGAAAAGTTATGAACCCTTCGGTTCAACTACCTTCAAGCGGTAAAATACGGCGGGGGTAGAACCAGATGCTTGCTTCTACATCCAGAATTACCAAAGAATGATTGGTTGTCGTAAATTGGAACTAGATGATCCGCCTCCTGATTTGGTAATTGAAACAGATGTGACATCAAAAACAACTCTTGGTGCTTACGAAGCGATCGCTGTTCCAGAACTATGGATTTATGATAGTAAAAAGCTGAGGATTTATTTACTCAGGGATGGACATTACATCGAATCTGATCACAGTCCTAACTTTCCAAATATCCCTCTAACTCAAATTATTGCCGCTACAGTTGAACGAGCTTGGCAAGTAGGAACCGTACAAGCTTTGAAAGAGTTTTAAGGGGCATTAGATAGAAGTAGTTTTTGATAAAAAGTACATAGATTTAGTTCGCCGCAGGTATCGCTTTTGCTCATTAGACCTATCCACAAATAAACCTCAAAATAGCTGAAACCCTTACATAGCTGGCTTTTTAGCTTATATAAAACAGGAACCTCTAAAACCCTCTCCAGAGCTAGGTTTCAGCCAAATAAAGTTCTCATTTCCGGATAAGTCTATTGAGCCTGCTATGGCAATAAATGGCATAAATTGCCATAAAATAATATTATGAAAGAAAAATTAGGGAAGTAGTGCCAGTGAAAAGTATAAATATATCTCTCCCTGATGCGATGCGGACTTATATAGAAGAGAAAGTGGCGACTGGTGGTTACAGCAGTGTCAGTGAATATTTTCGTGAGTTAGTGCGCCAAGACCAAAAGCGTCAAGCGGCTGAACGTTTGGAAGCGATGCTTTTAGAAGGTCTAAATTCTGGGAATGGAACTGAGATGACTCCTGACGATTGGGAAGACATCCGCCAAGCTGTGCGGGAAAGAATTGCCAAGCATAAAGGGTCAAACCAAGGTTAATGACCAACGTAAACAAACGACCGCAAGTCATCCGCGACTTAATAGAATTAGCGACTTATATTGCAGAAGATAACTTGGAGGCTTCAGACCGGTTTCTTATAGCAGCAGAAACAACTTTCAAACAACTGGGTAAAATGCCAGGAATGGGAAAATCTTGTCAATCCTCTCATCCTAATTTAGCTGGTGTTCGACAGCAAGCGATCAAAGGATTTAAAAAGTATCTTGTTTTTTATCTTCCTTCCGATTCTGGTGTAGAGATTCTTAGAGTCATTTATAGCGGACGAGATATTGAAACAATCTTAGATGAAGATTTAGGAGAGAATAACGCTGAATAATAATCGGGTAGGAAACTGTGTCAAAAAAGAAAAAATTTAATCTAAAAGTAGAGGTTCTCAACCCGAAGACAGGCAAAATTACAACTAAGAGTATACACTTTGAGCAACTTAGTCATAATCGAAAGGCAATCAGCAAACTTAATTCTGAACAAATTACTCGAATTAAAAGAATTTATTCCATTTTAGATTTAGATTGTTTATTAGGTTATAATTTTGAAAATTGGGCAAGACAATTTACATTCGATATTTTTCCTGAAAATGACATTAGAGCTTGGGAAGAAATAACTTTTGTATTTTTAAAATTTATTACAAGACATCCTTATAATTTAACATTGAACCACAAAAAAGATATTTTATTCAGACTTCTAAAGCTCTCTTGTTGCGAAAGTCCAAATGATACGTCATCAATGTTTTTATATTCATTTTGGGAGGAATTAACGGAAGAATTCAGAAAAACTAAGGCTAAAAATATACATGAGCAAACAAAAGCTGCTGATCAAAGCTCAGTATATCTTAACCCTTGGGATACAACTGATTTTGAGCAATTAGCTTTTGCTTTTAATAAATATACAAATCAGCATAATTTGAGTTCAGAAGAAGATGATGATATTTTTGTTAGATTGATGCATCTGATGGCCGGAGAACAGCCTAAAGATCATCTTTCTAGAGAATTATTTCATATCCTTGTAAATGAATTTGATCCACATAACATTATAGATGATAGGATGCGAGTTATTTCTCTTGTTTATAGACGTAAAGGACAGTCTAAATTTAGGCGTGAAGTTATAAAAGCCTATAAAGGAAAATGTGCAATTACAGGTTATAGCGTAGATAAAGTATTAGAAGCTGCTCATATTATCCGCTATCTTGGCAGTGAAACAAATCATCCCTCTAATGGAATTTTACTTCGGGTAGATATACACAGACTTTTTGAGAAATACTTACTATCTATTCATCCAAAAAACTATGAGGTAGTAATTTCTCCTACTTTATGCGGGACTGATTATGAAGGACTTGGCGGAAAAAAATTACTACTTCCTGATAAAGACAGATTTAAACCTAATTCAATTGCATTGGAACAGCATTATCAAACTTTTTTACAAAAATGTGAGAAATAAAAATAGCCCTCCACAAGTGTGGAGGGACGCAAAAACGGGGTTGGGTTCAACTAAACTGCTCGATAATTCCGCCACCTAATACTTTTTCCCCGTCGTACCACACCGCAGCTTGTCCGGGAGTGATGCTGATTTGGGGTTCATCAAATACCAAACGCACATGGGAGTTTTCCAAAGCAATGACTGTAACTGGTGTAGCCGTTGAACGATAGCGAATTTGCACTTCGGCATGAATTGGAGTTGATGGTTCAGCAATAGAAACCCAATTTACCCGATTTATAGTGCATTCTGGCTGAGTTACCTTAGTGCGATCGCCTACTACTACTTTATTATTTTCCGCATCTAATTCAATCACATAAAGTGGTTCGGCAGCAGCAATCCCCAAGCCTTTGCGCTGTCCAATGGTATAGTGATGGACACCATCATGCTGTCCCAAAATTTTACCTGTGACATCTACTATATCGCCTATTTTGGGAGCTAAATATTTATCTAAAAATGTCCGCATGGAACCATTACTTTCCACTAAGCATAAGTCTTGACTTTCTGGCTTATCAGCAGTTTTTAGTCCGTATTCAGTAGCAATCCGGCGCGTGTCAGTTTTTTCTAGTTCACCTAGAGGAAATATAGTTGCTGCAAGTAAATCTTGAGACAAATCATAGAGGAAGTATGACTGATCTTTGTTGCGGTCAACAGCCCTTAATAATTGGTAACGTCCAGTTGCTTCGTCATAGCTAATTCGGGCATAATGACCAGTGGCGATGCGATCGCATCCCAATTCTTCATGGGCATATTGCACCATTGGCCCAAACTTCACCGTTTTATTGCACTGGGAACAAGGCAAAGGCGTGATTCCAGCACTGTAACCAGTCACCAAGTAATCGACAATATGCGTCTGAAAGAGATCCCGAATATCCACAACCTGATGGGGAACGCCCAGTTGTTCACAGATATCAGCCGCGTCAATCATACCTTCAGAGCAACATTGACCTTTGCCTTTCATTAGCCAAAGAGTCAAACCAATCACTTCATAGCCCTGATGGTGCAGGATAGCTGCGGCAGTGGAACTGTCAACGCCACCAGAAAGACCAACGACGACTTTTTTCATACAAAGCACGATATATTAAGCAATTCAAAAGTCAAAATTAAGAAATCAAATTATAGTAAGCATTCTGGCTGGTGATGGTGTGCCAAGTTAAAGAGTAACAGCTTTGCTGCGTGGTTGTCCAATTGTAGCACACACTCTTTAAAGCCTTGCTAGCAAAGCACTTCAGTTTATGAGGAAGCAAATAGATATTGCTCTTTACTCTGTCATCACCGAAGAGAACTGAGTAGGGATTCTTCTTTTCTCTCCCATCATCGATTATAGCTGTTCTCAGTTGAGTAAAATATAGTAGCAACAGTGGGTAAACCAACCAATAATGTCTTTTTTAGTTATTGTTTCTAAAGCTTGGGTAATAGCTTGGTCTAAATCTTAATAAGTTGTGGCAGTTTGCGATCAGACGTTAATTCCCTTTTATCCCTCAAAATAAGCGAACCGACAGTAATTAATCTTTTTGTCAAGATTAATTAACATATGTACCATGCGTGCGATCGCTAAATCCTTGGCATCTTTAGGCAACATCGCAGGTGTAGGATATTTTGCCTCTAAATAGTCCAAAATTGCTAAAGATTTAACTATATTAAAGCCGTCATCTAGCCAAAACTGGAAAAGGATTAAAGCTGATTTCGTAGCGCCCTGAGGTCACAGCCCCAACTCTTGGAGACGCTACGCGAACGGGGAAGTCAAAAGTCAAAAGTCAACCCTTTCGGGGAATTAAAAATTAAAAATCCCCATAAATCAATTTAGCGCAAAGTCTGAGCGGAGGTTTCCGACGCTCGCGGACTCGCTCTCCGTGGCGCTATCCGTTGGCACAGCCCGCCACAGGCATCAGAACTTTGTAAGAGAGGGGCTTGTACCTTTTTATTTCTGGTCAACATGAGGAAAACTCACAGCGTAAGTAGGGCGGACATTGCCAACTTTATATGAACCTATCCCACTATTCTAAAAATCTCTACTTCTTTTCCTAAAATGTGCTTGAAAAGCTTGATTTTTCGTTTTGAGTTCTCAATCAACTTAAGCTTTGTAGCACAAATTTTATTAGTGGGATAGGTTCATCTTAATACTCAATTGAATTGCTCTAGAAGTTTATTAATACTGGCATTGTGATCCAGAAAAGAAAATAAATGCCAGTAGCGGAGTTTTCCTTCTTTATCTAATACGAACTGTGCTGGCAAAGGCGCTCCTAAAGCTTGTCCTACTTGATAGGTACGAAACACTCGACAACTGGGATCACTCAGCAACGGCATTTTTAAACCTAAATCCTTCACAACTATTTGACTCTGCCGTTCATCGGTACTAGTAATCATTAAAACTTCTATACCGCGATTTTTAAATTGTTCGTAGTTTTCATTCAAAGCTTTGATGTGAGGAAAACAAAATGGACAATATTGCTTTTCGGTAAAGATGCGAGTCAAGGCGAGTAACACTGGTTGCTTGCCTTTATAATCAGACAACTTTACTAAAGTTCCGTTGGTAATATCTGGCAGTTGAAAGTCTGGTGTTCCCACTCCCAACCTGAGTTTATTGCTAGCTGGAACTGGTAAAAAATTGCGGAAAAATCGCTCATTTAATAAGCCACTAAAATCAGTTGAAGTAAGCATAATACCATTTTGGATTTTGGATTTCGACTTCACTCAATCGAACGATTTTGGATTTCGACTTCTCTACGAGACGCTCCGCGTAGGGGTACGCTCAATCGAACGATTTTGGATTGTCAAAGAGTGATTGGATAAGCTTTTGGGGGCTTAATCTATCGTAATAATTGTTCAAACTGGATTCTTTCAATACTATTTTATGAGAAAACCACGGATAGATACGGAGGTTAACACTGTTTAATGTGTATCTCTGTTTATCTGTGGTTTTCATTGATTTGGCTCTCAATTCCAACAGGATGGATTAGAGTTTGCTAGCTAGCGAAATTTAGACGGCAGAGAAGTAGACTTTAGACTTCACTGGGTCAGGATTCATTGTCTTGTCACCAGGTTGCCAACCAGCTGGGCAAACTTCATCGGGGTGAGACTGAACATACTGAATTGCTTGTAATGTCCGCAGAGTTTCATCAACGCTGCGACCAAAAGCTAGATTATTGATGGTAGCGTGCTGTATAATACCATCTTTGTCGATGATGAACAGACCACGCAAGGCAATGCCTGCTGCTGGGTCAAGCACGTTATAAGCGGCGCTAATCTCTTTCTTGATGTCGGAGACTAGAGGATAGTTCAGGTCGCCAACGCCACCAGATTTACGATCTGTTTGAATCCAAGCGAGGTGGGAGAATTCACTGTCAACGGAAGCCCCAAGGATTTCCGTATTAATTTTATTGAATTCTTCGTAGCGATCGCTAAATGCTGTGATTTCAGTGGGACAAACAAAGGTAAAGTCTAATGGGTAGAAAAACAGGACGACATACTTACCGCGATAATCGGAAAGTTTGATTGTCTTAAATTCCTGATCTACCACAGCTGTTGCTGTGAAATCGGGAGCTTGTTGACCAACGCGGAGGCTTCCTTCGGTTCCGTAAGTAAGGGACATTAACCTAATTCTCCTTTATCGATTTAGTAGCGTTGGAATTTGGGTCAAGTAAAACTCACCCATCCACGCTTTCACCCTTTCGGGTGACGCTCGAGTACTCGCTAACACTACGCTAGCGTCAGTTCCCTAGGTCGGGCTAACCCTCCTTCAGGGCTGACTCACAGTTTAATTACGATCTGTTACGACTATATCATACTCATAACGATTTTGAGTAGCAAATGTTTGATTTAGATACAAGAGAATGGGTGCTTACCAATGGCTTGGGAAGTTTTGCCAGTGGTACAGTTTCTGATGTCCGCACGCGTACTTATCATGGTTGGCTGTTTGCCGCGACAAACCCGCCTTCTGGGCAGACTCTGCTGTTTTCCCACCTAGAAGCTAGCTTGGAAGTATTAGGGAGCGTTGTAGCACTGGGGACAAACTTTTGGGGTAACGGTCAGATTGAGCCGACAGGCTACGAACTGCTACGTTCTTTTGATATTAACCCAGTTCCTACATGGATTTGGGGTCAAGATAATTGGCAGTTAACTAGACAATTGCTGATGCCTTATGGTTGGGAAGAGAGTAGCGAATGGGGACAAGGGGGAATAAGCAATGCCCCATGCCCCATGACGCCAGTTGCTTCAACGGAGGGAACCTCCGCAACGCACTGGCTCCCCAATGCCCACTCCCAATTTTGCCATCGGATTTTAATCCACTATCGCTACGAGGGAAGTGATACAGCGATTTTACGGCTGCGACTATTGATCGCAGAACGTGACTTTCACCACCAGCAGACTGCTGGGCCAACATTACAGTTCTCGCAAATGCTAGGACAACAGCAAGTCTGTCTGCAAGCAATCAATTCTGGGCGTTTCGGTATACCTTGGCACTTGCGCTGGACACAAGGAAATTATCAACCAGATGCAGTTTGGTATTGGCATTATGGATTGCCTGAGGAGACGAAACGGGGATTAGGCGATAAGGAAGACCTCTACAGTCCTGGTTACTTGATAGTCATACTCCAACCAGGAGATGCAGTGACTTTAGAAGCACGAGTAGGTTTTCCCGACTCGATGCTAGGTCTAAATGTTCTCACTGCCAAAACCTTTGTAGAAGCCGTGGAGGCAGAGCAAGAACGGCTCTCACAGATTTTTGGATGGAATAAAGGAAGCAGAGGGGCGGAGGGGCAGGTCAGCTGGGGATCTGGAGAGCTAGGGAATAATTACGAATGTCCAATGTCTCATGACGCCAGTCGCCTCAAGTCGGGAAACCCGCCCACGGCGCTGGCTCCCCAATGCCCCATGCCCCATGCCCACTCCCTACTCTGGCAACAACTACTCAAAGCAAGCGATCAGTTTATTGTCTATCGGGCCTCAATTGCAGGCCCCACAGTTATTGCTGGTTATCACTGGTTTAATGACTGGGGACGCGACACATTAATCGCCTTACCGGGGTTGGCACTAGTTCCACAGCGCTTTGATCTGGCAAAAGGAGTATTGCGAACTTTTGGGCATTATTGTCGCTACGGTTTGATTCCTAATGCATTTCCTGATGTCAATGGCGAACCAATTTATAACAGTATTGATGCGGCGTTGTGGTGGATTGAAACTTTAGGACTTTATTTAGAAGCTACTCAAGACTGGAATTTTTTGGCAGAGCAATTCCCCGTAGTACAGCAAATCTACAAAGCATTTGTTGGTGGTACACATTTTAATATCCAGGTCGATGCTACCGATGGGCTAGTTAGTTGGGATGGTCGTGGTGTAGCCCTCACCTGGATGGATGTGGTAATTGGGGCACACCCCGTCACTCCCCGTTACGGTAAACCAGTGGAAATCAATGCATTGTGGTATTCTGCTTTATGTTGGCTGAGTCAGTGGGCAGAACGATTGAGCCAGCTTGAGTATGGTTCGCCAGTGCGTCTCACTAAGCAAGCACGGCGTTATGCTCAACAAGCACAACACGTAAAAACGTCGCTGCAAAAGTTCTGGAATCCTCAGCTAGGTTATCTGTACGATACGATTGAGCCGGACGATCGCCGTAATTTTCAAATTCGTCCCAATGCAGTTTTGGCGCTGTCGTTGCACCATTGTGGGTTTTCTGAACAACAAGGGTGTCAAGTATTAGATTTGGCAACTGCCAGCTTGCTTACCCCCTATGGTCTTCGCAGTCTTGATCCAGGAGATCCCGAATATAAAGGGAAATACCAGGGCAACCAAGAGCAACGCGATCGCGCTTATCATCAAGGCAGTGTTTGGGCTTGGCTAATTGGGCCATATATTCGGGCTTGGCAACGTTTTTATCCCCAACAATCGCTGCCTTTTGATTGGCAACCCCTGCTAGATCACTTCCTATTGGACGCTTGTCTTGGTTCTATTTCTGAGATTTTTGATGGCGATTCACCTTATACACCCAGAGGTGCGATCGCTCAAGCTTGGTCAGTCGCTGAAGTCATCCGCCACATTCAATAGTGCTGAGTATAAGAGATGAGTATAGCTAAAAATGGCGGTTAATTATCCCAAAAAGGTGGTTTTGATCCCAAAATCTATCTTTGCTGACTTTTGTATATAATTTTCTCGATCGAGGAACTTCTAACCTGCTGAAAAATATCGGCTACTCACATTTTATTATCAAGAGTATGAATCTACCAATCAACTCATGAGCGAGGAACGAGAAAGAGCCGATAATGATTCCCCGTGGAAAGAAATCCTAGAAGCTTACTTCCCGCAAGCAATGCAATTTTTATTTCCGCAAACAGCAGCACTAATTAATTGGGAACGTCCCCACGAGTTTCTTGATAAGGAATTTCAACAAATAGCCCGCGAAGCACAACTTGGTAGAAGATATGCAGATAAATTGGTCAAAGTCTGGCAAATTCAAGGAGAGGAAATTTGGCTGTTGATTCATGTCGAAATTCAGGCAAAATCGGAAGATAATTTTGCTCAAAGGATGTTTTCCTACAACCTGCGAATTTTTGACAAATTTGCTAAACCAGCCATTAGCCTAGCAATTTTGTGCGATGCTGACTCGACTTGGAGACCAAATCAATACAGTTATAATTATCCCGATTGTGGTCTGCATTTTAGATTTGGAAGCGTCAAACTGCTCGATTATTAAAATCGATGGACAGAGTTAGAAAAGAGCGATAATCCCTTTGCGACAGTGGTAATGGCACATTTGAAAACCCAGCAAACTACTAAACATCTGGGAGAAAGGAAAACGTGGAAATTTAGTTTAATTCGGCGATTGTATGAACAAGGGCTGCAAGAAAGGGATATTCGTAACCTCTATCGTTTTATCGATTGGGTTATGATTTTACCAAAAGCATTAGAAGCAGAATTTTGGCAGGAGTTTAAACAATTCGAGCAGGAGCGTACCATGAGTTACATTACCACAGGCGAGCGCATTGGCTACGAGCGAGGGAAGGAGGAAGGACAACAGGAACAAGCACAAATACTTATACTACGACTGCTACAAAAACGGGTAGGAAAGTTACCAGAACAGGTTCGAGAACAGATTCAGGATCTTTCTCTAGAACAATTGGAAGCACTGGGTGAGGCTTTGTTAGATTTTAGTGCGTTGGCGTAGCCCGTCGTAGACATCGCTGATTTAATCAACTGGCTACAAACTGATCAAACAGTTAGTGCTGAGTCCTGAGTATTAGAGGTCAAACTTGCCTCTCACAGAGCAGTCAAAGTTACTCTATCTTAACTCCACTTATCGCTCACTACTTATAACTTTTAAAGTGGCTCAGGTCGGAGTTGAACCAACGACCCCAGGCTTATGAGTCCCGTGCTCTAACCAACTGAGCTACTGAGCCAGATTTATTCAAATCATTAACTAATATAGCATACAAATTTGCTCAAGACTAGCCCCTTTGGCAATTCTGTTAGAACTTGTATCCCTGTTGAGGTTATAGAAAGCAAAAGAGGGAGGTGAACTCCCTCAACTAACAAGCCAATGATTTAGTTACAGACAAGTCAAGAATTACAGGCGATTTGGTAGGAAGGCTATTGGGTTAACAGCACCCTTACCTGGTGGATGAATTTCAAAGTGGCTGTGTGGCCCAGTGCTGTGACCAGTGCTACCCATTAAAGCAATTGTTTCTCCTTGATGCACCAGTTGACCAGGTTGCACCAGAATCTTGCTGTTATGACCATAGCGAGTCATGCTGCCATCGGGATGACGAATATCGACGAGGTTGCCGTAACCACCATTGTTCCAGCCAGCTTTTTCTATCGTACCTTCTGCTGAGGCAACAACTGGTGTGCCAGTGGAGTTAGCAACGTCAATTCCCTTGTGCAATCTACCCCAGCGCCAACCATAACCAGAGGTGAGAGTACCCTTCGCCGGCCATGTGTAAGCTATAGATGAGCTAGATGGAGGGGGTATAGTTTCGTCAATTTGTCTGGGCAGATATTGATCGACTGCTGCCAAAGGTGGTATCGGCATCTGTGGAGAAACTGTAGTTCCCCGCATCTTTCCTAAGGAGTCAGAGGCATTTACTCTTCCAGTAGGCGTTTTAACGCTTGTGCCAGATGGATTGTCAGAGGGAGTCCACTGACTAGCAGAGCCTAGATTGGGCAAGAAATCTGGATTTACTGGCTCGTTAGCCGGTAGAGTAGCACGGAATTGGGACTTAATTGGTTGAGCGCTATAGTTACGTCTAATAGGTGTAGGAACTAGAATTTGTATCGCTACATTATTCGGTCGAACTGCGGCGTTAGGTACAGTGAAATTACTAGGGCTAGAAATAGGAGTAAGCATCGCAGCATGATTAGTTTCGCTTGCTGCTGGCACAATTAAGTTCCCAGACTGTTGAGCGCGATATTTCTGCTGTAACCTCTGGATTTCCGATTGTAAGCCCCGCAAACGGTCATTATTGTTATTGTTTACCCTTGCTATCCTATTTGTTGGTGTTTTCGGCTGTTGCATTTCGGCAAAAGCTTGTGGGACTGGAATGTCACCACCGACACCATAAGAACTAACAGCAGTGGGGACTGGTTGGTGTTGGGTTGCACTATTTGCCTGAATCTGAATAGTTACCGGTGTAGGGGCGGCAACGCTACTATTGTCGGCAATAGTTGGTGATTGTGAAGTAGGTAGATATGAGTTGGCACTACCAATGTTCACATCATGGTAGGTGGCAACATGAGGAGTATTGCTGGACTGTACAACAGTGGGGTTACTCGCAACAGTTGCCTCAACTTGAGCAGCAGGAATAATCAGTTTTTGACTAATTTGCAGTTCATTTGGATTATTGAGGTTATTTGCCTTAACTAGTTGTGATACTGAAGTCTTGTATCTGCTGGCGATCGCTGCTAATGTATCTCCAGGCTTAACTTGGTAGGCTGTATGAGTCGAGGACGCAATAACTGTTGGTCTAGATGGTACAAGTGCAGTCGTCTGTGTCTTCTGTTTTAACTTCGATATCAGGTTCGCTTTGCTTGCATTCTCAGAAGTGTCCGACTGGGCTAATAGAGTCTTCTCAACGACAGTCGTCGGCTCCACCAACCCCATATCAGCTTGTGATAAATTTTTGGTCTCCCCAGACCGCAACTGTGCCAGACTCTTTCTTAAACGGTTGGATTTTTCTTGTAAGCGATTTAGTGCGAACTCTTGTTGCGCCTTAAGTTGTGCATTTATTTCACTGTTGGCTGCGCCAGATGTTGCCACTATTTGTGGCTGGGCAGTTAGTGATGCATTTATACTACCAACACCATCAGCAGTATAGTCAGACAGATTATTGACTGTTGGGAAACTAGTTTCGGCTAAGGTATTGTTCAATCCCTGTGCCATCTTGGGCTTCAGGTAGGTAGAATTTTTATAACCTGCTTTTGCTTGAGAAAATGTGTTTGATGCCGGAACTTGCAAAGACATTCCATGTGCCGCAACTTGCCATTTAGCTTCAAGCCCAGGCACTTGTGAGACAGCCGTTGGTTCCACGATCACAGGATTTTCCGGTACGCTCGCTGATGAGACTGTTTGGGACTCCAGCTTTGTGGAGGCGAATTTCACCTCAGTGTCAGGAACAGCAGGAATCGAAGAAGAAGCCTTTTGGCTGCCTACAGGCACCGCTGCTTGGGCTTGATCGCTTTGTCGAGTCACCAAAAGGCTGGTTGCTCCCATAGAGATTGCCAAGCCAATCATCGCGGCTTTTGTTCGCACCCGGCGGTTAACTTTTGGATTCATCACATTTACCAGTTTTACCGGGGCATCATCATCGCTAGGGTTATTGTTCAACACAGCTTTTACTCTCTTTTTCAATGCTCGTTTCAAAGACGACCTCCTATGATCACTAGCGCTTAACTGATCTCGATTTTTCAGTTGGATACTAGTCAATGATTTAGATCACAACGAACGATAGATCAAGATCACATTCACCAGAGATGCTTACGCAAGATTAACCTGCTTCTCTGATTTAGACAAGTTCACACGTGTTAGCAAAATTTAAAGTTTGCTGTGTTTACTTGTCCGAACCACTCCTAACACCACTTAGGACGTTTTACTCTTTACCATTGTCCGCGCTTGTCTTGCGTCAATCGCGGGGACTAGGCGGCAAACTATTTGCCCAGTCCATAGTCGCTGTTGAGAATTAAATTGCTGCGACTTCTGGAAAAGTGATATCCCCTGCTGTAAATATCTTCAAGATATTTCTAACCAATCCGTCTTCTCAACAGGAGACTTTACGTTGATTATTCCCTAAAAGACAACCGTATTAACTATCAGCTACTTTTGGGTTGCTTTCTGGCGTTTATTGACCCAGAATAGCTCAAATGTAAACCCTGACTTGATTTTAGTGCTTTTGTTCCCCCATTTAGAATCTTTCAAATTCATCAAAATCTATCATTCAAATTTGGCAATAGCCCAAGTTTTATATACAAATTTCTTATAACAACCTTACTCTGCTTGTAAGTATCTTCCACTACAATTTGCTCAAAAATCTAATTTTATGTATTTTTTTTGACAATTTATTCGAGTAATCAGAAAATTTTTCTAGCTACAAATAACTCGTTTAGTAGATTCCTGAAACTATTATTAGTATATTTACTTATGCCTTTGGAGGTAAAGAACTATTGTAAATAGCCTAACTGACGACGGGTTTCAAATAAGCCAATTGCCACACTCACTGACAGATTCAAGCTGCGAACCCCCGGTTGGCTCATCGGAATATGCAAGGTAGCATCGCAATCTGACAGAATTGCTGGTGATAAGCCCGTGGTTTCACTACCAAACAGTAGCCAATCATCAGGTTGAAACTGAAAGCTTATATAATTACAATTTCCACCAACCGTATAACCCAACCATCTGCCTCCACGCTCCTGATGTAGAGTTTTAAAAGCTTCTAGCGATTCGTGATAGTGCAGTTTCACATAAGGCCAGTAATCTAACCCAGCCCTTTTGAGGTAGCGATCGCTAATTTCAAATCCCAAAGGCCCCACCAAATGTAACTCTGTACCCGTAGCTGCACAAGTACGGGCAATATTACCTGTATTAGGGGGGATTTGCGGGTTAACTAAAACTACCTGGGGCATTGTCCGTATAATTTACGTACTGTATAAAACAAATTATTGTCAAGGTTAAATCTACCAAAAGGTAGAGGCGATTCATAGCTTTTATTAATAATAATCCAGCATCATCCATCTATTAGATTTTTAAAACCAACCACAAACCCTCCCAGAGAAATGCCTGAGAGGATATTTGGTTAAAATCAGGAAATATTAAGTTTTATGTAGAAAAAGTGGGGAGTGGGGAGTGGGAGTTTGGAGTTATAAGAATTCTTTCCCCAATACCCAATGCCCAATGCCCCCTGCGTCTTCAGTTAAGCCAGTAGGGACGAACACAATTTCTCTTCGAGTTCGATTTCGCGCTCTTGGGTGGCGACAATAGCCTGAGTGATGACGCGCTGGCTGTCAAAACCGACTGCATGTAATTGCAACCACTGTTGAGCTTCATTGCCTTCGCGGAGGATTTTGTGTAAAGGAGAAAGGAAACAGCTAAAGCCTTGTTGTTTGGCGATCGGCCAAACGTCTTGGTACATTTGAGCAATCCAATCTCTCGCTACAATGCTTCTGCCATCTTGCCAATGCCTCAAATTAGCATCAAGACTACTAACAGCAGCAGCAGCTTCATTCTCAGCAGTCAGGGTGACGAGTTCTTCAGCAGAGAAAGTACTTTGAGTTAATGGATCAATGGTGGGATTTTCGATTATTTGCAACAAACGCGCTTCTAATAAGGCACTAATCGCCAGCAAGGCAATGGGATCTGTGACTAAATCGCAAATTCGCAATTCTAGGCGATTCAAGTCATAGGGACGGCGATCGCCATTTGGTCGCACTGATGCCCATAAATGTCGTATATTTTGCATTGTTCCAGCAGCCAGTTGATCTTCCACCCACTGAATATGATCGGCGTGGCTGGCAAATAGCGGCACATGGCTAGGCGTTTGCGGAAACAGTCCCCAACGGGTGGAGTGATAGCCAGTAGCTTTGCCATCCAGGAAGGGAGATGAGGCGCTGAGGGCGAGAAATAGAGGTGCTTCCATCCGGATTACCCGACACGCCCGCATTAATACTTCTGGGTCGCTGATGCCGACATTAATATGTACGCTGGCGGTGACTACTTTCGTCTTGTAGGTATTCTCAATGTAGTCATGATAGGGGTTTGCTGGATCGGAACGTAGAAAGCGATCGCTCCCACCCAAAGATAAAGTACTCCCCGGTATCAAGGTGTAATCGCCCAAGCGATTAAGGTAGTTTCGCAACTCTCGCCGGGGATGCAGCAAAGCACACAATAAATTATCGTAATTAGGGGATGGTTGGGTTATATATTCGACGTTGCGGCTATCTGGCTCCCGCATAAATCCATCCAAAGCTGCAATAATTTTGTCGGAGAGACCGACGATTTCACCTTGAGGCGTGCCAGTATATATCTCTATCTCAAAGCCTTTTAATAAAACCACTTTGTTCTCCTCGGCTCTCTCTGCCTATAAATTGTATCGAATTAGACGATTTTCTGTATCTATCTTTAAGTCAATCAAAGCTTAAGAATCATTCAATTGCCAACTCATGCGAAATCAGAAGACAGATTTTTTGGTTGTCTTCCAAAAAATTATTCTTATTGAAGTATGAAAAATATAGGACTCCTATTTGATTTCTGAACAAGACTAAGAGAGAATACGGAGAGGTTT
>NZ_JAQYWQ010000053.1 GCF_029379315.1 Nostoc sp. S13 | reverse complement strand
GGGCATTGGGCATTGGGCATTGGGCATTGGGCATTGGGCATTGGGCATTGGGCATGGGGCACGGGGCACGGGGCACGGGGCATTGGGGATAGAGAAGAGACAAGGGAGAGGGGAAGTAAATTCTCCCTTGTCCCCGCTCATCTCCCCCCACTCCCCACTCCCCACTCCCCACTCCCCACTCCCTATTCCCCTAAATGGAGGGCGTGAGTTTTACACGAGCTTTGGCGGTGAGTGGTTTTCCTAATTTAATTTGGACAGACGTGGCGCTGCGGCTGTTGTCAGTGCTACTACTGATTGCCATAAATGCCTTTTTTGTGACGGCGGAATTTTCGATCGTGAGCGTGCGGCGATCGCGTATTCACCAGCTGGTTAAGGCTGGGGATATTCCTGCGATCGCTGTGGAGATGCTACAACGTAGTATTGACCGACTGCTATCTACCACCCAGTTAGGCATTACCCTTTCTAGTTTGGCACTAGGATGGATTGGAGAAAGTACGATTGTCGTGCTGGTGAATGCCTGGTTAAAATCCTGGCCTTTACCGAGTGGGATGACTACCTTCCTAGCCCATTCCCTATCAATTCCCATCGCCTTTTTCTTGATTGCCTATTTGCAAATTGTGATCGGAGAACTATGTCCCAAATCTTTAGCTATGCTGTACTCAGAACAGCTAGCGAGGTTTTTGGGGCCTTCGGTAAAAGCGATCGTGCGTTTTTTTGGCCCCTTCATCTGGATTCTCAACCAATCAACTCGTTGCTTATTGCGTATTTTTGGTATCCAATACACAGGTCAAGGCTGGAGACCACCCGTAACTCCCGAAGAATTGCAACTGATTATCTCTACAGAATGGGGGTCTACTGGTTTACAGCGTGCAGAGCGAGAATTGCTCAATAATGTCTTTGAGTTTGGGGGTGTCATGGCCCAAGATGTGATGATCCCTCGCACCAGTATCGTGGCGCTGCCAAAAGATGCTACCTTCCAAACATTACTCAGGGAAATGGCTTCTACTGGTTACTCTCGCTATCCCGTGATTGGTGAATCTTTAGACGATGTTCGCGGCATTGTTTATTTTAAAGATTTGGCACAACCTTTGGCTGTAGGAAAGCTAAGTTTAGAGACACAGATCCAACCTTGGATGCGTCCGGCCCGGTTTGTTCCAGAACACACGTCCTTGAGTGAACTTTTGCCAATGATGCAGCAAGAGAAACCAGCTATGGTCATGGTAGTGAATGAATTTGGCGGTACTGTGGGACTGGTGACAATCAAAGATGTGATTGCCGAAATCATTGGCGACGCCAGCGAACCTGAAAGCAGTGATGACTTACTGATTCAGATGTTAGATAAGCAGAAATTTTTGGTGCAGGCACAAATCAACCTCGAAGACCTCAACGAGGTTTTGCATCTCAATTTGCCCCTGACAAGAGAATACCAAACACTGGGCGGCTTTTTGCTATATCAGTTACAGAAAATTCCTGCCAAAGGCGAAACCTTCTGTTATCAAAATCTCGAATTCACTGTGGTATCAATTGTTGGCCCACGCCTGCATCAAATTCAACTGCGACGGTTAGAAGAGTTAGGAGTTGAGAGTTAAGAGTTAGGAGTTATGAATTTTAACTCCTCACTCCTCACTCCCCACTCCCCACTCAAGAAGCATACGCCAGTGGATCAACGAGTCCCAATTCGGCAAAAGCTGCTAGCCGCAACCGACAAGAATCACACACGCCGCAGGCGACATCTCCACCCACATAGCAAGACCAAGTAAGCTCCCAAGGAACTCCCAATTGGTTCCCCAGTTGGATGATTTCAGTTTTTTTCAAGTTGATTAAAGGTACAACAATATTAATTGGTTGTCCCTCGCGTCCTTGTTTGGTTCCCAAGCGAAAAACTTCCTGCATTGCCTGGATATAGTCGGGGCGACAATCAGGATATCCTGAGTAATCTAGGGCATTGACACCGATATAGACACGCTCTGCTGCGATCGCTTCGGCGTAACCAAGAGCAAAGCTTAAAAAGATGGTATTACGAGCCGGAACATACGTTACAGGAATATTTTGAGACATTTCATCCAGAGAACGCTCCTGGGGTAAATCAATCGCGTCATCGGTAAGTGCCGAACCGCCCCATTGTCGTAAGTCAAAATTAACCACCTGATGTTTCACGATCCCAGCTTTTTGAGCGACGGTGAGGGCTGACTGTAACTCTCGTCGGTGTCGCTGCTGGTAATCAAAGGAAATAGCATGACATTCATAGCCATCAGCCTTGGCTTTGTACAGAATTGTGGCAGAGTCCAATCCCCCAGATAACAGAATTACAGCTTTCATATCGGTGACAAATTTTGGATTTAAAATCGCCAAATTAGACCTTAACAAGATGCTAGGAAGCAATGCTAAAGAGAATTTACACTTAGGTCTTACTGAATTTTTTAAAGTTAATAAAAAGACATGTATTTTTTGTAGAAAGTGCAAAATCCAAAACAAACCCGAACTATCTATACAAAAGATATTTGGATTACGGGAACCGATCACAAACTTTGAAATTCTTCATAAACATAGGCTCTATGTTACCATCTGGATGGTTTTAGACGGATCGTAACTGGCTTTCGAGTATAAACGCCAACGGCCGTAGCGTCTCTAAATTTGGTGGTTGAGGAGAGAATAATAGTGCAAAATAGCATGTCAGTGGCAGAACCGAATCCATATACACAGCGCAACCAGCCACGACCGATCCGCATAGGCGTGATTGGAGTGGGTAACATGGGACAACACCACGCTCGCGTGCTGAGTTCAATGAAAGATGTTGAGCTAGTCGGAGTCGCAGATATTAATGTTGAGCGAGGGTTAGAAACTGCCAGCAAGTATAAGGTGCGTTTTTTTGAAGATTACTGTGATCTGCTACCCCTTGTGGAAGCAGTTTGTGTAGCTGTTCCCACGCGCTTGCACTATGCCGTGGGCATTAACTGTCTGTTAGCGGGAATTCATGTTTTGATTGAAAAACCGATCGCAGCCAGTATTTCTGAGGCAGAGTCCCTAGTAAATGCCGCAGCTGAGTCTGGCTGTATCCTGCAAGTAGGTCATATTGAGCGTTTCAATCCAGCTTTTAAAGAACTGAGCCAAGTACTGAAAACTGAGGAATTACTGGCGCTAGAAGCCCATAGGATGAGTCCTTACTCAGATCGGGCAAACGATGTTTCAGTTGTGCTGGATTTAATGATCCATGATATCGACCTACTTTTGGAATTAGCTGCTTCCCCAGTCACAAAATTGACTGCTAGCGGTAGTCGCGCCCTGGACTCTGGTTATTTAGATTACGTAACCGCCACCTTGGGGTTTGCCAATGGTATTGTTGCTACTTTGACTGCCAGTAAAGTCACCCACCGAAAAATTCGCCGGATTGTCGCCCATTGCAAAAATTCATTTACAGAGGCAGATTTTCTCAAGAATGAAATTTTGATTCACCGACAAACAACTGCCAATTCTCTCACCGACCACCGACAAGTACTTTACAGGCAAGATGGTGTGATTGAAAAAGTCTACACCAGCAATATTCAACCCCTGAGCGCAGAATTAGAACATTTTGTCAACTGTGTACACGGTGGCAATCAACCCTCAGTGGGTGGTGAACAAGCTCTCAAAGCCCTGAGACTGGCAAGTTTGATTGAGCAAATGGCGCTGGAAGATCGAGTTTGGAATCCATTAGACTGGCAATCGGAACCAAGAGTACAATCATTGACCCCGACAGCCTAGAACAAGAGAGGGGGATGAGGGGGATAAAGTAAAATTTTCTCTCTTATCTCCCCTCTGCTCCCTCATCTCTTTGACAGCATAAACTTCAGAAGAAAATTCTAAAGTGTGTTTTGAAATTTGCCATCAAGTCTTTAGATCCTTCCTAGTCTTTTTAAAAAAGCGACTAAGGGGGATCTAAAAAATTAGAAAACAAAACCTAGTGGCTCGTTTTATTAATTTTGTGAGGTTCGTAGTTATAGCGGTTCCCATTCAGATGCGGTACAACATTACATCACCAGGTGTAGGGGTGCAGAACATCCGTGTCAACTTAACGTGAAAGTTAGTCTAGAACCAGCTTTTAGAGATTGTCTCGAAAAGAAGTCTCTGACTGGGAATGCCTATGCGGGGGCTGCCGCCTCAAGAAAGAGCGGCAGAGCCACCAGGAGATGCATTTCCAGCCAGAGGCTGGAAACGAGGTTTTAAAGGAGTTTGAGCTTAAGTTGACACCAATGGGCACAGAACAGCCCCTACAGGTGTACCTCGCGTAAACGAGAACCGCTATCAGGCTGAATTTAGTAACAAGACTAGTGCAGCATTTTCAGGAATTAACTCAATGCTTGAATGGATAACTAATACTATCAACTATTTTGGCTATTGGGGAATCGCCCTACTAATGTTCCTAGAAAACCTTTTTCCCCTCATTCCTTCAGAATTGATCATGCCACTGGCTGGATTTACAGCAAGTCCATATCAACCAGGAGGAGCAAAGCTGAATATCATTGGAGTGTTTTTCGCAGGACTTTTGGGTTCTGTATTGGGCGCACTTATTTGGTATTACCCTGGTAAGTTCTTGAGCGAAAAGCGCTTGAAAGCTATGGCTGACAAGTACGGCAAGTGGCTGGCAATATCCAGCAAAGATATCGATAAGGCAACGCGCTGGTTTGGCTCTCAAGGTAACAAAGCAGTTTTGATTGGTCGCCTTGTGCCAGGAATCCGTACCTTGATTTCTGTTCCCGCAGGAATCACCAATATGCCCTTGCTAGCATTTTTGTTTTACACAACATTAGGTAGCGCTGCTTGGGTGGGTTTGCTAACATACTCAGGATACGCGTTGGGTAGTCAGTATGAACTTGTGGACAAGTACCTTGCTCCTGTATCCAAAATCGTACTTGGTGGTTTGGTTTTGGCATTTGTTTTCTGGATATTCAAGCGCCAGTTAAGACGTACTAGAAGATGAAACACGGCGGCTTTTGGTTTGAAAGCAGTGAAAGCAGGGGTTACATCTGGCCAAAATTCGCCTACACTATGCCAAATAATACTAGATGTACGTTGGCAAAGTCTACCGGAGGTATCGCCCGAATTAATTTTTGGCGTATTTCTAGCTACACTTGACGCAACCTAGAATTTCTGGTTGCTCGCATTTTTGTAAGATGAGCATGACAACTTTTTACAGTTAAGTTTGAACTAGGAGCTTTGATGACAGACCAACCTTCCGCCGCTACCCCAATGAATGCCGCTGCTATACCCATGAATAGAGTGTCAGCATCCACCCCCATCAATGCTGTTAATCCTGCCATCCCAGTCGCTGGTGGAAAAACTATTCTCAGTGTTGATTTAGGCAGAACTTCCACAAAAACTTGTGTGAGTCGCGAACCGAACAATGTGGTGTTCGTACCTGCCAACGTGAAGCAGATGTCAATAGAACAAGTACGCGGTGGTGTTTTTGAAGCTAGGGCTACTGACCCCTTAATGGATTTGTGGCTGGAGTATCAAGGAAATGGATATGCTGTTGGTCAACTGGCAGCAGATTTTGGGGCAAATTTAGGAGTCGGCCAATCTAAGGTAGAAGCTGCACTGGTAAAAGTGTTAGCAAGTGCTGGCTACTTTAAACTCAAAAATGATATCTCAGTCGTACTGGGTCTGCCTTTTCTTTCCTTAGAGCAATTTGAAAAGGAAAAAGCACAGTTGATTAGCCAAGTCGGCGGCCCCCATGTGTTGAACTTCCGAGGCGAATCTGTGTCGCTGAACGTCAGTAAGGTTTGGGTAATGCCAGAGGGCTACGGTAGCCTACTCTGGTCTGAAGCTCAACCGAAGAAAAGTCCTGGCAGTCCCGATTTTACAAAAATATCGGTGGCGATCGTCGATATTGGACATCAAACCGTCGATCTTTTGATGGTAGATAACTTCCGTTTTGCCAGAGGTGCTTCTAAGAGCGAAGACTTCGGGATGAATAAGTTTTATGAATTGGTGTCCGCCGAAATTGAGGGAGCAGATAGTCAATCTCTAGCGCTGATTTCCGCTGTTAACAAACCTAGAGGTGAACGCTATTACCGTCCTAAAGGCGCTAGCAAGCCCACCAACCTAGATGATTTCCTTCCCAACCTCACGGAGATGTTTTCTCGCGAAATTTGTAGCCGTGTGCTAGCCTGGTTGCCAGAACGCGTCACCGATGTAATTCTGACTGGAGGGGGTGGTGAGTTTTTCTGGGACGACGTTCAACGTCTGCTCAAAGAAGCAAAGATTAATGCTCATTTAGCAGCACCTTCACGACAGGCGAATGCTTTGGGGCAGTATATTTATGGAGAGGCACAATTATCCTCCAATCGCGCTGCTAGGGCATAAAGCTGATGTTCCAATGGTCAAAAAAGGTAGTTAAATCCGTCACGTTCAACCCAGAGCTTGCTGATGAAAGCTTGTTAGCGCAAGTAGAAAGTTATTTGGAAAAACAACCAGACAAGACTTTCAGTGACCTCTGTAAAGAAGCCTTGTGGCAATCTTTATGTGTACCGGAATCTGTACAACCTGCTCCACAAACAGCAGCAACAACACCGATTGATCAGCAAATTGGTGAACTGCAACGTCAAGTGGCTGGACTTGAGGAACGTTTTTTTGCCAAGGGATCTAATCGTTTGGAGACGATGGAACGCCATCTATTGCAACTTTCTCAACAAGTTGCACAACTGGCGCTCATAGTCAATGATCGATCATTCATTCAGTCTCCATCTCAATTAGAAGTAGTAAATAATACTTCTTATACTGTTGCTACTCCTCCTCAAGAGGTTGACCCCGTAATCAGTCGCCTTAGTCAGTTTCTCGATGATTTTTAAGGAACAATCTGGTTTGTGAGCAGTTTTTGCTCATGTTAACAATCCTTAATAGTATTAACTATTAAGGATTATTAATGTTTATTATTTTGTATAGATACAATATTTGGCAACAAGCCGCTACCCTTCTGCTTAGGAGACGCTACGCAAACGGGAAGCCGTTTTGAGTCTATGCATCTACGTGGCTAATCAAGTTATGCAAAAGAGCGATCGCACACTAAAAATTGATGTGCGATCAAAGTGAGATAAAGTATTATTTAGGACTATAGTATAAAGTTTTTCACCTCTAGGAATCTACACCAGGAAATTACCCAACTATATTGAGATAATCGAGTGTAAGTCAAAACACCGTTTGGGGTCAGTTGAGATTTGTCACCATGAGTAATACCAGTTTTTGGAAGCCTGCTTATCAGCTTTTTAAGCCAGAGGAACCACTTACTACACCTGAAGAACTGAGAAATTTTTATGTCCAGCGAGCTAACAGTCCTGTAGAGAATTTAATCACTTTCTTGGATATGGAAGACGACCCAGCTAAATTTTTACTAGCAGGTCATAGGGGTGGTGGCAAAACTACAGAATTGCGGCGATTAGAACAACATTTGAACAGCAAGTATACAGTAATTTGGATTGATACTGTAACTGCTCTCGACCAGTACAATATTGGCTATGCTGAGGTTGTAGTACTCATTGGAATTAAAATTTTTGAAAAAGTTATTCAACGAAAGTGGGCTTTAAAAGACGATTTATTAAATGATTTACTCGAAAGTCTCAAAACTGTAGTTTATCAAGATGAAGAAGCTGAAAATACTGGACTTGAACTTCCAGAAATTATCAAAAAGCTAGGTGTAATTCTTAAACAAGGTTTAACTCGAAAAGTTACTACAACTCTCAACATTCGTCCGCAGCTTAGTAAAATAATTGAGCGAGTTAACGCCATCATAGAAGCTGCCGAGACAAGAAACAAGCAGAAATTACTGGTAATTGTAGATGGTCTTGACCGACACGATCAAGTTACAGCCTTGGAAATGTTCGCTAGTCCACTGCTGACTCAGCTAAGTTGCCATATTATATATGCGATTCCGATTTCGCTGAGATATTCTCCAAGCTTTCGTCAACCAATGGAAAGCTTTCAAAAATGCTTGGATTTAACTAATCCACCAGTATTTGAGTGCGATGAGAATTTATGTCCTACTACAATCCCTAATCAACTTGGTAGAGACATTCTTAATAGTGTAATTCATAAGCGTTTAGCAAGTTTGGGTGTTGCTTATAAGGGTTTATTTAATCCAGATGCGCTAGAACTAATTTCTGAGAAGAGTGGCGGTGTGATGCGTGACTTGATACGACTAGCTCGTACAGCTTGTGAAGTTTCTTTAAGGCGAGATTTGATATATGTAGACTTAGATGTTGCTAAAGAGGCTGTGCAAGAAATATGCAGAGAATACAACTTGAGTGATTACCATTTCCCCGAACTAGATAAGGTTCACCGCACAGGTTGCTTAACTACTAATACCCATAGTTTGCCTAATAAAGTTCAGTTTGTGATTTGTGATGAGCTTTTGCAAAACAAATTTGTATTAGGTTATTGCGATCGCAGTAAAAAATCCTGGTTTGATGTCAACCCTATTTTATTAGAAGATTTACAACGCTGGCAAGCTGCTAACTCTCCAAAAATTCAATAGTTGTTTTCTCTCGCAATCAGCAATTATTCATCAAGAACAATGGCTTATAACGATTCTCTAAGTGCAAATGACGCAACAGAGCTAAATAAATTAGTTAGTTTCTTAGAATTATCTAGTGGGACAACGACAATTTTTGCTATTGCACCGGAGAGTGGGCCACAACATCCCATAGTCGAGGAAATCAAGTTACTTTTATCAGATGGTGATCATAGTTTCAATGAACCTCAGATCTTTTTTTACAGTGATAATTCACTATATAATTTTCTCTACAGTTTAGATGGAACTGGGCAGCATAATTCTCAAAACAAACGCAAATTGATAATGGCGTTTGGAATCGATCAACTGCCGACATCTCGCCTGAAACAAGAGATGAAGCAGTTGAATTTAGGGAGAGATTCGCTATTCGGTCGGGAATTGATCATAATTTTTTGGCTGAATAAAGAGGAATTTTTAGAAGAGTTTCGTAACCGTGCGCCTGATTTCTGGGATTGGCGAGGTAAGTTAGTGAAATTTGAGGCACGTCCTCCCGTAAATCCCCTATTTTATCCTTATCTGGAGTGGTTGATAGCTGAGAATTCCTATCTCAAAATTAGTGGCGTGATGCAAGTCCAGCGCCAAGTAGATATTTTTCTGGATCAAATTTATGTTTCACTGCAAGCAGTAAGGCAACAGCAGGTTACAGAAACGTCGAAACTAGACCAAGAGATGACTACATTTCGTAAAGCTGAACATAGGTTGAGCATGAGCATCTCTAGCCCCTACGATTTAGACGAACCTTCTTATTACGAACCAGTTTTACTAAGTTCAATACCCGCTACTAGCACCAAAACAGTAACACAAAGAATTGATTTATCTCATGCAGTGCGAGAAAATCAATACTGTGTGATTCTCGGCGCTCCAGGTGCAGGAAAGACAACGCTACTGCGTTATCTAGCGCTACATTTTGCCACAGCGAAACGTGATGACAATGAAACAGTTACAGGTGGCGAACTCCAAGAAGAATTAGGTAAAGCTCTGTTGCCAATTTTCTTTCGCATTGCCGACTATGCAGAACGACTTCAACAAGAACCTGAGTTAAGTCTGCTGGAGTATCTGCGGCAATTCTACCGCCAGTGGGTAGCTTACTTTCAAGATGAAGCTGAAGCCGGAACTGAGATGGCAACGCTACTATTAGAAAAAATGCGCCAAGGGCGGTGTTTAATGCTGCTGGATGGTTTAGATGAGGTATTTGAACAAGAAAGCCGCAGGCTGATTGTGGAAAGAATTGATCAGTTTGTCAATGCTTTCTCTACTAATAAGTTTGTCATTACCAGCCGCATAGCTGGCTACCGCGATGTGAAACTGAGCAGCCGTTTTGCTGAGTTCACTATTGAAGATATGGGTGGCGAACAGGTAGAAAAATTCCTGGAACGCTGGTGTTTGGTGATAGAACGAGCGCAGCAGCCAGAAGCTAGTGAGGCGCAATGGCAAAGAGCCGGAGATGAACAAGCAAGGAAGATTTTAGAGGCAATTAAAGACAATGAGGGTGTAAAACGCTTGACAGCCAACCCTCTACTGTTGACAATTTTGGCACTGATTCACCGCAATGGTGAGCGCTTACCTAACCGCCGGGTGAAACTTTATGAATTGGCTGTGCAAACCTTGACCGAAGATTGGCAGCTAGGTAAGAAGTTGCCAGATGCTCCGAAAGTGCTGCTGAACCAAAATGAAGTAGTGGCATTCTTAGCACCACTGGCTTACTGGATGCATGAGGAGAAGCCCTCTGGTTTAGTCACTGAGGCAGAAGTTGAACAACAGTTAGCAGCAAAGCTAGCAGAACTAAATGATACTAACCTAGAATCAGACTCAGTACGGCTTGCCGTGCAGGAGTTTTTACGAAAAGTGCGGGAAACCACAGGTCTATTTGTGGAACGTGCGCCAGGAGTCTACGGCTTTATGCACCTGACGTTTGAGGAGTATTTTGCTGCACGTTATATCGCTGACAATGAAGTAAGCGATATTTTAGCAATCATCCGTAAACATTTGCATGAGCCGCGTTGGAATGAGCCGATTTTACTGGCTTTAGGCTATTACGGAATTTATTCTCCTAAACAGGTTAATAAGCTAGTTGAGCAGCTTTTCAGTAATCTTGAGGCTTATGAACCTGTAATTCAAGGTGGTAAGTTAAAAATAAAAAATGCATCTTCGCAGGATGCGCTTATCATCTGGTCAGGTTTGCAAGAGGAATCAACTACTAACTGTAAGCAGTCGGAATTACGGTTGAAAGATTTATTATTTGCTGGTGAGGTTCTAACTCAAGTTGAGATTAATAGCAGTCCTCGGAAAAAGCTAATTCAAAAATTGGTTATTACCTATCTTGGTTTGGATACAGACTTTGAGCATGATACAAGTAAACAACTGTTAAGACTGTTACGCCAAATTGAACTGTTTAACCAGAAAGGTGAAGTTTTGGTACGACTGAAAGAATTCGCTAATGACTCAACACTTAGTGAAAAGATACGGGTAAAAGCACAGACAGCTATTCTTTATGTTGCTTGTGGTGAATCAGGGGTAGGATTAGTTAGTTGTGTTAATGATATTGTTAATCAGCTAGAGCCTACTATATTTTGTAGTCTTAGAGAATTGGTTAAAGAACTAGGTGAAGAAATGACACCTGCTTTAGAAAACAGTCTAGAAAATTATAGTAGTGATCAAGATTCTCAAAGGGCATTAAACTTACTCACCGCAATATCTTATATTCGTACAGATAAATATACAAAAGCTGTTGAGCTTCTAGAAAAAATCAATGTTCAGCTAAATGTTAGGCACAGTGCTTATATAGCTTGGTCAATTGCAACTTGTTATCAAGAACAAGAAAAATTTGATAAAGCAATTGACTACTATCAGGAATGTTTTGAAAAACTAGCCTTATATATTCATCCATCAGCTTTTCTACTGTTTTGGCGAAATAGGGGTATTTGTCATCGCTTACACACCAAATACGAGCAATCACTAGAATGCTTCCAGCAGGCGTTAGCTATAGACAGAGAGTTTCGCAAGTCTGAAGATGAAGCAAGTGATTTGTGGGATATTGGTAGAACTTATCAAGACTGGGGTAAATACGAAGAAGCGATCGCCTACCACCAACAAAGTCTTGACCTTTATAGGCAATTAAGTAAAGAGAAAGATATAGCTAACCAGTGGTACGACTTAGCAGATTGTTATCGTGATTGGGGTAAATATCAGGAAGCCGTAGAGTGTGAGCAAAAGGATTTGGCAATTCGTCAACAGATGGATGATCAATCTAACATAGCAGATGCCTATAAGCAGTTAGGAAGCATATATCAAGCATGGGGTAAGTATGAAGAAGCGATCACCCACTACCAACAAAGCCGTGACTTCTATGAGCAATTAGGTAAAGAGAAAGATATAGCTAACCAGTGGTACAACTTAGGAGGTTGTTATCGTGATTGGGGTAAATATCAGGAAGCCGTAGAGTGTGAGCAAAAGGATTTGGCAATTCGTCAACAGATGGATGATCAATCTAACATAGCAGATGCCTATAAGCAGTTAGGAAGCATATATCAAGCATGGGGTAAGTATGAAGAAGCGATCACCCACTACCAACAAAGCCGTGACTTCTATGAGCAATTAGGTAAAGAGAAAGATATAGCTAACCAGTGGTACAACTTAGGAGGTTGTTATCGTGATTGGGGTAAATATCAGGAAGCCGTAGAGTGTGAGCAAAAGGATTTGGCAATTCGCCAGCAGATGGATAATCATACGAGAATAGCCCTCTCCTACTGGCAATTAGGACGAATTTATCAAACTTGGGGCAAATACGAAGAAGCGATCGCCTACTACCAACAAAGCCGTAACCTCTATGAGCAATTAGGTAAACAGAAAAATGTAGCTAACCTATGGATCTGGCTGGCTACTTGCTATCGGGACTGGGGAAAATATGAGCAGGCACTCGAATATGAACTCAAGGATTTAGCAATCCGTCAAAAACTGGATGACCAAACAAATGTAGCAGCTGCTTACCAACAATTAGGTAAAATCTATCAAGCTTGGGGCAAATATGAACAAGCGATCGCCCATTACCAACAAAGCCGTGACCTATATGAGCAATTGGGTCTAGAGGAGAATGTCGCAAGCCAGTGTTATTGGTTGGGTAATTGCTATCGGGAATGGGGTAAATATGAACAGGCATTAGAGTATGAGCAAAAAGAATTGGCAATCCACCAGCAGTTAGAAGACCAAACAGAAATAGCTTCTGCTTACAGACAATTAGGACGGATTTATCAAGAATGGGGCAAATATGAACAAGCGATCGCCCACTATCAACAAAGCCGTGACCTCTATGAGCAATTAGGTAAACAGAAGGATGTAGGTAATCAGTGGTACAACTTAGCTGCGTGCTATCGTGATTGTGGTAAATATCAGGAAGCCGTAGAGTGTGAGCAAAAGGACTTGGCAATTTGCCAGCAGTTAGATGATCAAACCAGAATAGCTCTTGCTCATTATCAGCTAGGACTTATATATCAAAGTTGGAGTAAATATGAAGAAGCGATCGCCTACCACCAACAAAGCCGCGAACTTTATGAGCAATTGGGTCAAGATAAGAATTTAGCAACCCAGTGGTACAACTTAGCTGGGTGTTACCGAGAATGGGGTAAATATGAACAAGCACTTGAGTGTCAGCAAAAGTGCTTGGCACAACGTCAAAAGCTAGAAGACCAACCACGTATAGCTAGTGCCTACTTTCAACTAGGCTGGATTCATCAATCTTGGGGCAAGTACGAACAAGCGATCGCCTACTTCCAACAAAGCCGTGACCTCTATGAGCAATTAGGTAAAGAGAAAGATATAGCTAACCAATAGACTTATCCGGAAATGAGAACTTTATTTGGCTGAAACCTAGCTCTGGAGAGGGTTTTAGAGGTTCCTGTTTTATATAAGCTAAAAAGCCAGCTATGTAAGGGTTTCAGCTATTTTGAGGTTTATTTGTGGATAAGTCTAATGGTACAACTTAGCTGATTGCTATCGTAATTGGGGTAAATATCAGAAAGCCGTAGAGTGTGAGCAAAAGGATTTGGCAATTTGCCAGCAATTAGATGACCAAACCGGAATAGCTTTTGCTCATTATCAGCTAGGACATATATATCAAGCTTGGGGTAAATATGAACAAGCGATCGCCTACCACCAACAAAGCCATGACCTTTATAAGCAATTGAGTCTACAGGAGAATGTCGCTAACCAGTGGTATTGGCTAGCTGATTGTTATAGCGACTGGGGCAAATATGAACAGGCATTAGAGTGTCAGCAGCATTGTTTACTCATACGCCAGTCATTAAATGACACATCATTGATAGCTGTAACTTACCGTCAATTAGGTCAAATCTATCAAACTTGGGGAAAATATGAACAAGCGATCACTTACTTCCAACAAAGCCGTGACCTCTATAAGCAATTAGGTAAAGAGAAAGATATAGCTGACCTGTGGTATTGGCTAGCTGATTGCTATCGTGATTGGGGTAAATATCACCAAGCCGTAGAGTATGAACAAAAGGATTTGGCACTTCGCCAGCAGTTAGATGACCAAACCAGAATAGCTCTTGCTCATTATCAGCTAGGACGTATATATCAAACATGGGGTAAATATGAACAAGCGATCATCTACCACCAACAAAGCCATGACCTTTATAAGCAATTGGGTCTAAAGCAGGATGTGGCTAATCTACTATATTGGATCCCTAGTTGCTACCGCAATTTAAAGAATTACACCAAGGCGATTGAATATTACCAGCAAAGTCGAAATTTTCATCAGCACTTAGGCCATGATGAGAGTGAAGCTACACGCTGTATGCAACTTGGTAACAGCCAACGCTTGCTAGCAAAAAATAGCTCAGATAGAGCAGTAGCTTTTGAATTACTGTCACAAGCTGAACAAAATATCCTTCAAGCAATTCAAATTAGTACCACAGGAGACTACAAAGAAAATCTTGCTTACGACTACATTGTTTTTAGCTTAATTGGTCAGAACGCTTACGCCTATCGTCTATTGACGACTCGTTACCGCAAGAACAAATTACCCAATTTGAAGAATATTATAATACTGGCTTGACATATCTTGCCGAACTGGGGCAGACAGTAAATCGAGCACATGAAGCTCTTGATATCGCCCGTGCTTATCTGGAAGTCAGTGTCTTAAAAAATCTTGATCGAGCCGAAGAACTAGCCCAAGAATCCCTCCAAGTTTTTCAGGAGTACAATCGCCGAGAACTTGAAGCTTCATCTCGTAAACTCTTGGGCGAAATATACCTGAACCGCTCCCAGCATCATCAATCAGGTACTAAGGTAACTGCTACCCAATTTTTCACTGAAAGTCTACAAATCTACAGAGAGCTTGATTTAAGCGAAAAAGCTGCCGAGGTAGAGCAGCTAATGCATTCAAATCTGGATAATACTGGAATACTTAGCGATTAGAATTCCCAGCTACATAAACAAGTCTGCTCACTTTTGTGTTGAAACAGCCAAATATTATTACTAGATTCTTTTTTTACTTTATACACTGTATGAATGCTAGAATCCTCAAGTAGACAGTTAGGATACCTAGATGCCAGTTGTAGCTAACTCAATCAAGTTTGGTACAGACGGCTGGCGGGGCGTTATTGGTGACGAGTTCACCTTTGAACGTCTAGCCCTGGTCGCACCAGTTGCCGCAAAAGTATTATATGATACATATTTTTCTACTGTGGGTAGCCGGACAATAATTGTCGGTTACGATCGCCGATTCATGGCTGAAGACTTTGCTCGTGCTGTTGCCGATACTGTCACCGCGATTGGATTTGATGTGCTGTTGAGCGAGGGCTATGCTCCAACCCCAGCTTATAGTTGGGCAGCAAAACAACTCAATGCTTTAGGGGCGCTAGTAATTACAGCCAGCCATAATCCTGGTATATATTTGGGTTTAAAAGTCAAGGGCTATTTTGGTGGGTCAGTACCGCCAGAAGTCACAAAAGAGATAGAAGCGCAGTTGTCCGTTGGAGTAGTACCAGTAGCAGCTACCCCAGGCAAGCAAGAGAAATTCGATCCTTGGCCCAGTTATACCCAAGCACTAGAGGGTAAAGTTGATATCGTCAAAATTCGAGAAGCGATCGCCTCTGGGAAATTGACGTTATTTGCCGATGTCATGCATGGCGCTGCTGCTGGCGGATTGGCCAGACTACTAGGCAATCAGGTCAAAGAAATCAACTCAGAACGCGATCCCCTCTTTGGTGGCGGTGCGCCGGAACCTTTGCCTAAATACCTTTCAAAGCTATTTCAAGTTATCAAAACTCACCGAGAAACTGATAAATCAGGTTTAACTGTGGGGTTGGTATTTGATGGAGACTGCGATCGCATTGCAGCTGTGGATGGAGAAGCCAACTTCCTAAGTTCCCAAGTATTAATCCCGATATTAATCGACCACTTAACCCTAAGGCGTGGCTTTAGTGGTGAAATAGTCAAAACTGTTAGTGGTTCAGACTTGATGCCCCTTGTGGCAGCACTACATAACCTCTCAGTTTTTGAGACAGCAGTTGGTTATAAATACATTGCTGACAGAATGTTAGCAGCAAAAGTGTTACTGGGTGGCGAAGAGTCGGGAGGAATTGGCTATGGCAGCCATATTCCCGAACGCGATGCCCTGCTGTCAGCGTTATACGTCCTAGAGGCGATTGTAGAATCTGGTTTGGATTTAGGTGAGTATTATCGCCAGTTGCAGAATCAAACAGGGTTTACCTCAGCATACGATCGCATTGATTTGCCCTTAGCAAGTATGCAAGTGCGATCGCGTCTTTTGCAACAACTGCAAAGCGAACCCTTAACAGAAATTGCCGGGTTAGCAGTAATTGATTGCCAGACAATTGACGGCTACAAGTACCGCCTCGCGGATAAAAGCTGGTTAATGATTCGCTTTAGCGGTACTGAGCCAGTTTTACGCTTGTACTGCGAAGCCCCGACAATTGAGCAAGTGCATCAAACTCTTGCTTGGGCGAAACAGTGGGCGGAGTAAAATTAATTATTAGTCATTTGTCCTTTGTCCTTTGTCCTTGGTAAATGATCAATGACTAATAACCAATGACCAATGACCAATGACTAATGGCCAAATTACTCGTAGTAGCCACAGGAAATCCAGGTAAGTTGCGGGAAATGCAAGCTTACCTGACAAACTCTGGTTGGGAATTAACCCTCAAACCTGAAGAATTGGAAATTGAAGAGACGGGCGAAACTTTTGCCGCGAACGCTTGTCTAAAAGCCTCACAAATTGCTAAAGCCACAGGAAACTGGGCAATTGCTGATGATTCGGGCTTGCAAGTAGATGCCCTAAATGGCGCACCAGGGGTGTATTCTGCACGTTACGCTAAAACGGACTCAGAACGCATTGCTAGGATATTGAAGGAATTAGGCAACGAATTAAATCGGCAAGCTCAATTTGTTTGTGCAGTAGCGATCGCTCGTCCTGATGGTGCGATCGTATTAGAATCTGAAGGTGTTTGTCGTGGTGAAATTCTCCACACACCTCGTGGTAATGATGGTTTCGGCTACGACCCAATTTTTTATGTACAAGAGTTGCAATTGACTTTTGCTGAGATGACACGGGAGTTGAAGGGTTCAATTAGCCATCGAGGCAAGGCTTTTACAGCTTTACTTCCGCAACTAGAGAGAGTTAAGAGTTAGGAGTTAGGAGTTAGGAATTAGGATTTATGCTAAATCTTAATTCATTATCCCTGACTCACAACTCATAACTTTTAACTCTTAACTCATAACTTTTTTAAACTGCTTCTGTGTTCTTTTCGCCAGTGCGAATCCGAATCACTTGCTCAACAGGCGAGATGAAAATTTTACCATCGCCGATTTCACCAGTGCGGGCAGCAGCAATAACTTTGTCCACCACCATATCAACCTGATTATCGTCAACGACGATTTCCACTTTGAGTTTTTGCAGAAACTCAACGGTATACTCAGAACCGCGATACCGTTCAGTTTGACCTTTCTGACGTCCGAACCCCCGGACTTCAGAAACAGTCATCCCAACAATACCAGCGTTAACTAAGGCAATTTTCACCTCATCTAGCTTAAATGGCCGAATAATAGCTTCCACTTTTTTCATCTTCTTGACTCCTGACTTCTACTAGCTTCGTTTATATATCTAACCAGATCCGTTGTCTGAAGCTGTAACTAGCAGTGCTTTTCCTAAAACATATGTAATAATTACCACTTTTTTTAAAGTGTAGATGCTTTGCTTGAGGGTTTGGGACATGAGAACCAGCAAGGATGTATTAATTGGATAATTTTTGAGGTTCTAACATAAACAAGTTGCTGTCAATTTAGCATTTTATGTAGCTTTTATAACCTAAAAATAGATCAACTCCGCCATTTAGCAGATTTGTTCGGATACTTAGAGAGTGATTGTAGACAAATTGCACGGTAGCCCAAAAGCCTGCTGCTGCTGACTGTGGGAGTATCAACTAACGTTTCTGATGTTCAAATAAGGGACGCACAACAAAATATCCAGCACTAAAGGCAGTCAGCATGATTAACAAGATGGTGATAATTAACCACCAGCCATTGAGTCCTTTGATATCTGGCTCAGTAGTGGAATAATAACTTACTTGTTGCTCTTCGATAAAAACTGTTTCTGGTATCGGGGAATTTATTTCAATTACAGGTGTAGAAAAGTCTTGGCGGCGGCTTTTTTCGGGTGGGGCTTTGGGCACAACGGGTGGGCGCGAACGAGAAACCTGCTGACGTGGACGCGCTTGTGCTACTGGCTGTTTGGTTGCACTTTTAACGTCGCCAGAAGCTTGGGTAGCTTGGTGATAACTAGGCGTAGCACGGGAATCCACAAACTTTTGCAAGTGAGAAAAAGACTCAACGACTTTGATAATTTCTTGGCGTAGTAGTTGATTCTCTTGTGCTAATTGCTGATTTTGGGTGGTGAGTGCATTTAGCCTCACCTGTGTTGCTTGCAACTCTGTTGACAATTCCCTGTATACAGATAGTGGTACAGAGGGAGGGTAGGCTTGAGTAGTCGGTGTTGGCGAATTCCTGTGAACAGAACCTATGGTTGTTCGCATCGGGGACTTGGTATTAAAAATCAAGGTAATTAGATCGTACAGAGATGCTAACAGAGATAGTCAACCCTGAAACTATGCCCAAGAATAATAGAAAAATGCCGAAAGGGCAAAGATTTATTATGCGGCATTGGGTATTGGGCATTGGGCATTAGTTATTAATTCTTCTCCCTCACTCCCTCATCTCCCCCTGCTCCCATTCCCATACCCCAGTTCCCAATCCCCTTGATCACAAAAGGTTAATTTTGTAACAATGGGAAGAAGTGTCCTACAGGGCCTTGCCCTTGGCCAATATCTAGGGCGTAAGTGAGTGCAGTAGTCACATACTCCTTTGCGTGTTGCACTGCCTGCCACAAGTCTTTTCCCTTAGCCAGATTAGCAGCGATCGCAGCCGATAGTGTACAACCAGTCCCGTGGGTATTTTTGGTCTCTACTTGCTGGCAAGTCAAAACTTCCAACTTGTCCCCATCAAACCAGATATCAACGCCACGCATATCTCCCTGCATACCTCCGCCTTTGACTAAAACAGCCTTCGTCCGTAAAGTCTTGTGAATAATTTCAGCAGCGGCTTGCATATCCTCCAAGGAATTAATTTGTAAACCGCTCAAAATCTGGGCTTCGTAGCGATTCGGCGTAATGATAACCGCCTTGGGAATCAGGGCATGGCACAGAGTCTTCACAGCATCATCATCAATCAATTGTGCTCCTGTACGTGACACCATTACTGGATCAACTACTAGATTAGCAATTTGTAAAACTTCTACCTGCTGGGCAACAGCAAAGATAATTTCCTGATTGAGCAACATTCCCGTTTTGGCAGCTTGTACGCCAATATCCTCAACTACTGCCTGAATTTGCGCCACAACAGCCTCTCTTGGCATGGCATCAACCCTGCTTACTCCTAGAGTGTTTTGTGCCGTCACACAGGTTATAGCGCTAGTACCGTGGACACAGTGAAAAGCAAAGGTGCGTAAATCAGCTTGAATTCCTGCACCCCCACCGCTATCTGAACCAGCAATGGTTAGAGCAACAGGTATTCTGGAATTTATTTCAGTGTTCATATTATGAAGATTAAGTAAATTGGCACCATCAAACCAAACTATCTCAAAGATTGATAAATTAGGCTAAAACCCTCTTCCTTCCTGCCTCGTGCCTGATTGCACCCACAAATATTTACGAAAACCTGACTTGAAAGTGCTGTTAGCGTTTGGTAAAGAAGGCATCGCTTCTTTAAACATTTTTAGAGAAACTTCATCAAATCCTCGCACAAAGCGCTCTCCATTCCCATATCACTGTGAAAATTAACAGGATTCACCACGATGCTTACGTAAAAATTTTACATTTTTTGTAAAAATAACAACCATTTTTAGCGTATTTACTGATGAACGTGCCTTTTGTAAAGGTTAGTTTTAATACATGATTTTACAAGGCTCAGTTACACCGCTTACAACAGGTTCGACTAAGTTGTTAAATTAGTTCCCTTAAATTAAGGGGTCAACCGACTAAAGTTTCAACCAATTTAACTTTTACCACTGTAACTTTAAGTCCCCAGTTTATTATCCAGGGGTGGATTTTACCATGCAGATTTGGCAACCTCCTGACCTCAGACAAGGGATAAAGTTCAGAGGAATTCTGGTGACAAATATAATCACCGGATAAATATAGCAGATAGGAAAGCTTGCTCGCAAAGAGCAGCGATGTCTACGACGGGCTATTCGGTACAGATGAAGATACGATTCAATTCGGCTCCATTGAACTGTAGTTTTTCAGGACTTGTTCGCAAGCAAGCATCCAGGCACAAATCGTTCAATCACCCTCAACAAAATCCTGACGATTAACGATATCGATATCCCTGGTTTAACCATCAACGGTTGACAAAAGAAAAAGTTTTCACTTTCACAACAACCTTTTAACAATCGATGCGATTTCAAGTTGCGATCGCACAACTGTGACTGTCTTGAAAACTCCAGATAAATCATCGATTTAAATCACTCCAATTCACCTGACACACATTCGGACTAAACCTATGGCTGGCAATACATACTACGTTTCTGGAACAGGCGATGATAACAACAATGGCTTAATCGAAGGAAGTGCGTTTCGCACCTTGGGCAGAGCCGTCTATCAGATGCAAACAGGCGACACGCTCTACGTGATGAATGGGACTTATGACAAAGGCGCTACGCTTTTTAACTTTAATGGTTCAGCAAATAACTGGACAACAATCAAAGCTTATCCAGGGGCTACGCCTAAGATCAAAACAACGGGAGGTGGCATTAATATATTTAGCTCATCCTACGTGCGGATTGAAGGACTTAATATAGAAGGCAATCGGAAAAACATCACTCTAAAATATGCCTTAGAACAGAAGAATATTTACAACAATCCTTTAACCAATTCCAATGGAATTAGTATCAAAGCCTGGACAAATAGCGAAGGAGTGGGCGGTAGTAATACTCATCACATTGTCATCTCTGGTAACACAGTTAGTAACTTTCCAGGAGCAGGCATTGAATCAAGTAATTCAGACTACATCACTATTGAGAAAAATGTTGTATCTAGAAACGCTTGGTATTCGCCTTATGGTGCTCAAGGTGTCACGACACTTCATGCTTTTAATTCTGATAACAATACTACTGATTACAAAATAATTTATCGAGACAATATTGTTTTTGATAATCAAAATTTGGTTCCCTGGAAAGAAGCTGGGAAGATTACTGAAGGGAAAGGTCTCTTTTTAGATACTATTAATGAAAGTGAAGATGGAATACCTTACTTAGGTAAAACCTTAATTGCGAATAACATAGTCTACAACAATGGAGATGCAGGTATTGGAGCTTTCAAAGCGAAAAATGTCGATATTATCAACAATACAGTTTATCAAAATAGCCGTCATGTCCCTAGTGGCGGCGAGATTAAAGTCAATTACTCAGACAATTTTAGAGTTGATAACAATATCATGTATGCCAGCAACAATCAAGCGGCTAATATTCTGAAATATTCTACAAATGTCAACTTTAACCACAACCTTGTTTATAACTCGAATGTATTCAAACCTTCAGATAATACAAATCCCACAGGATTGCAGAATATTTTGGGTCAAGATCCCCAATTTGTTAATGCGGCCAAAAAGAATTTTGCGCTCAAACCTGGAAGTGCTGCGATCGATGCTGGTTCCAATGCCTTCAATAGCATTACTCAGAACATTCCCCAGGATGGTGATGGTAATGGCACCGCAGTGATTGATATTGGTGCATACGAAGCCCCTCACATCAGTATTACCGTCCCCAATGACTTGAACAATTACATTGTCGGTTTTGACAATTCCAGCGATGTGATTAATGGCTTGGGGGGTAATGACACCATCAATGGTTACGGTGGGGACGACCAACTAATAGGAGGTACTGGCAATGATCTTCTCATTGGTGGACAAGGCAATGATACTCTTGTGGGTGGTGTGGGTGCTGACTCTTTCCTCTACAACACCAATGCTGCCTTTACTAGCGCTGCTGTGGGTATTGATACCATCGCTGACTTCAATCACTCTCAAGGTGACAAGATTGTTCTGGATAAGACCACCTTTAGTGCCATTACTTCTGTTGTGAAAACGGGTTTTAGTAACGCCAGTGATTTTCAAATCACCACTTTAGGGGCGGTTAGCAATGCTGTGATTGTTTACAACCCGATCACTGGGCAGTTACTATACAATCAAAATGGTAGTGCTGCTGGTTTCGGCAGTGGCGGTCAATTTGCACAACTTACTGGTGCACCCACTCTTACTGCTTCCGACTTCATCGTTCAAGCATAGTTGGGTCGGGTCAACTGAGTCCAAGTCTAATCCAAACATGAATCGACTTTAAATCCGGTTTTCAATTAAATAGATCACACACATCGGGGCGCAATATATTTGTGCCCCTACAATTTTGCAATTTAATGGCAAAGTTTTTAGTTTTTACGAATTATACAGACTGCGCTTGTTTCAAAATTTTTAGAGAAATTTCATCAAATCCTCGCACAAAGCGCTCTCCATTCGCATAAGCTGTCGCGCATTTAATTTGCACAACTAGGGCGGGCAAGATGCCCACCCCACAAGAGATTCATTTTTTTGAGGATGCAAATTAAAAGATTTTTAGCTTATCACTCTGGAAATTAACAGGACTCACTACGACTCTTACGTAAAAATTTTACGCTTGTTGTAAAAATAATAACTACATCCAGCGTATTTACTGATGAACCTGCCTTTTGTAAAGGTTAGTTTTAATACATGAGTTCACAAGGCTCAGTTACACCGCTTACAACAGGTTCGACTAAGTTGTTAAATTAGTTCCCTTAAATTAAGGGGTCAACCGACTAAAGTTTCAACCAATTTAACTTTTACCACTGTAACTTTAAGTCCCTAGTTTATTATCCAGGGGTGGATTTTACCATGCAGATTTGGCAACCTCCTGACCTTAGACAAGGGATAAAGTTCAGAGGAATTCTGATGCCAAATATGATTACCGAATCGAATCTAGCAGATAAGAAAGCTTGCTCGCAAAGAGCAGCCATGTCTACGACGGGCTATTCGGTGAGGTGGTTGCTACAGATGAAGATACGATTCAATTCGGCTCCATTGAACTGTAGTTTTTCAGGACTTGTTCGCAAGCAAGCATCCAGGCACAAATCGTTCAATCACCCTCAACAAAATCCTGACGATTAACGATATCGATATCCCTGGTTTAACCATCAACGGTTGACAAAAGAAAAAGTTTTCACTTTCACAACAACCTTTTAACAATCGATGCGATTTCAAGTTGCGATCGCACAACTGTGACTGTCTTGAAAACTCCAGATAAATCATCGATTTAAATCACTCCAATTCACCTGACACACATTCGGACTAAACCTATGGCTGGCAATACATACTACGTTTCTGGAACAGGCGATGATAACAACAATGGCTTAATCGAAGGAAGTGCGTTTCGCACCTTGGGCAGAGCCGTCTATCAGATGCAAACAGGCGACACGCTCTACGTGATGAATGGGACTTATGACAAAGGCGCTACGCTTTTTAACTTTAATGGTTCAGCAAATAACTGGACAACAATCAAAGCTTATCCAGGGGCTACGCCTAAGATCAAAACAACGGGAGGTGGCATTAATATATTTAGCTCATCCTACGTGCGGATTGAAGGACTTAATATAGAAGGCAATCGGAAAAACATCACTCTAAAATATGCCTTAGAACAGAAGAATATTTACAACAATCCTTTAACCAATTCCAATGGAATTAGTATCAAAGCCTGGACAAATAGCGAAGGAGTGGGCGGTAGTAATACTCATCACATTGTCATCTCTGGTAACACAGTTAGTAACTTTCCAGGAGCAGGCATTGAATCAAATAATTCAGACTACATCACTATTGAGAAAAATATTATATCTGGAAACGCTTGGTATTCGCCTTATGGTCCTCAGGGTGTCACCATTCTTCGCAGTTTTAATTTGGATAACAATACTACTGACTACAGGATGATTATTCAAAACAACACTGTCTACGATAATCAAAGTCTGGTTCCGTGGATAACAGCAGGCAAAATCACTGAAGGACACGGTATCATGCTTGATACTACTGATGAAGCTCAAGGCGGCGTACCCTATACAGGTAAAGCCTTAATTGCTAATAATATAGTCTACAACAATGGCAGCTCTGGAATTAACGTTTTCAAAGCAACTAATGTAGATGTTGTTAATAATACAGCTTATCATAATAGTCGTGTTCTCACAAATTCTGGAGAGATTGATGTTAGTTACTCAGGAAATGTTAGAGTCGATAACAACATTCTTTATGCAACTGACAATCAAAACGCTAATGTTGTTAAATATTCTACAAATGTAAACTATGACCACAATCTTGTTTATAACTCGGATGTATTCCAAGCCTCAGATAATCTAAATGCCACAGGATTCCAGAATATTTTTGGTCAAGATCCCCAATTTGTTGATGCGGCGGGAGGGAATTTTGCGCTCAAAACTGGAAGTGCTGCGATCGATGCTGGTTCCAATGCCTTCAATAGCATCACTAAGAACATTCCCCAAGATGGCGATGGTAATGGCACCGCAGTGATTGATATTGGTGCATACGAAGCCCCTGGCATTACCGTCCCGGAAATTCAAGTTCTCAATGGTACTGTTGACATTGCAGATGGCAGTACTACTGCGATTAACTTTGGCGATGCCACTGTTGGTAAGAGCCTGAGCAAAACCTTTACGATTCGGAACACCGGTACAGCTGTACTCAACCTGAGTAATCTGAAACTTCCCGACGGATTTAGTTTGGTTGGTACTCTTCCGACGAGCGTGGCTGTTAATGCTTCTACCACTATATCGGTGGCACTCAACGCCACTACACCCGGCAGCTATGGTGGCAGCTTCAGTTTAAACAACAACGATAGTAATGAAAGCCCCTTTGACTTTGCAATTAGTGGCACAGTCAAACCTGTTTTGTCCCCGGAAATTCAAGTTCTCAATGGCACCATTGACATTGCAGATGGCAGCACTACTCCGATTAACTTTGGCAATGCCACTGTTGGTAACACCCTGACCAAAAACTTTACGATTAAGAACACCGGTACAGCTGCACTTAATCTAAGTAATCTCAAACTTCCCGACGGATTTAGTTTGGTCGGTACTCTTCCAACGAGCGTGGCTGTTAATGCTTCTACCACTATATCGGTGGCACTCAACGCCACTACACCCGGCAGCTATGGTGGCAGCTTCAGTTTAAACAACAACGATAGTAATGAAAGCCCCTTTGACTTTGCAATTAGTGGCACAGTTAAACCCAAAATTCAAATTATCAATGGCACAGCGGGCAATGACACCTTTATTGTCCAAGGAGGCAATAGCGATTACATCATCACGGACTTTGGCGGTGTAGGTACTAGCTCAAACCCTTCGGCTGCGGTGATTGCCAAAATAGACACCTTGCAATTTACTGGGGCTGGCTTGACTGCGAGAAATCTGCAATTAACTCAAAATGGCAACGATTTAGAAGTCACCTTTCAAGATGTGGCTAATACCAAAGTCACTCTGCAAAACTTTCAGTTAAAAAATCTAGAGAACTTAGCCGCATCGACAACAAGACCCGCCATCGGTAATATCCTATTTGACGGAGAAGCCAGTGTTACCAAAAGCTTTGATGTGATTAATCCTAACTCCACTCCAACGTATATTTCCACGGCAAACAGCGTCACCTTCCTCAATGACTTGAACAATAACATCAGCGGTTATTACAATTCCAACGATGTGATTAATGGTCAGGGGGGTAATGACACCATCAATGGCAGCGGTGGTGACGACCTACTGCGGGGTGGTGCTGGTGATGATCTTCTCATTGGTGGACAAGGCAATGATACTCTTGTGGGTGGTGTGGGTGCTGACTCTTTCCTCTACGACACCAATGGTGCTTTTACTAGCGCTGCTGTGGGTATTGATACGATCGCTGACTTCAATCACTCTCAAGGTGACAAAATTGTTCTGGATAAGTCCACCTTTGGTGCCATTACTTCTGTTGTGGGAACGGGTTTTAGTAACGCCAGTGATTTTCAAATCACCACTTTAGGGGCAGCTAGCAATGCTGTAATTGTCTACAACCCGATCACTGGGCAGTTACTATACAATCAAAATGGTAATGCTCCTGGTTTCGGCGGTGGTGCTCAATTTGCACAACTTACTGGTGCGCCCACTCTTACTGCTTCCGACTTCATCATTCAAGCATAGTTGGGTCGGGTCAACTGAGTGTAAGTCTAATCCAAACATGAATCGACTTTTAATGCGGTTTTCAATAAAATAGATCACACACATCGGGGCGCAAGATATTTGTGCCCCTACTTTTTGACCAGAAATAGCCGTATTATCGAACAGAATTCAGGAGTCAGGAGTCAGAATACAGGAAAGGTATTCTGTACGACTGGTGGATGAATAATCGGCGTTTAAGACCCCCACAAAACAAGAAAATTTGGTGGTCAACTTTCGTAGTCGCGGGTCCCAATCCCCGACTGATAGCGTCACGCTTTCTCGTGTCCGCGAGCGTCTTGATTTTGACGAATGTATTCTGACGAATGTATTCTTCTTCAACAAGAACTTGTATTTTCTAGTTTAACTACTGCTGTGATTCCGATCGCAAGTCTGGTAATACCCCCTGCAAAAACTTACCCCATTCTGCTGCCAAAGGGATTTCTGTAAACGGAACCCGCACTGAGTTAGTAGATTCGGAAAATAGAAATTCTAACTCTATAGAACGACCTTTCTCCGGTATCCTTTCCAAATCTACTTGTTTATCATCTACTAAAAGGTGGATTTGTTTAACATCAAGCAAAGAGAATGTTTCTAGTTTAATAGGCCCTTTAGGCGTGGGTTTTCCCCAAGTTAGATTGTTGCCTTTTTGACCTAATACTGAATAAATATCGTACTTAGCCCGTTCAAATTGCTCTGCCCAAGCGCGATAGGCTTCAACTTTTTGATACTCCTTCGAGCCTTGCCAAGCCAACCAGAAAAACATTACTAACAGGGGAAACCACAAAAGACCACGTTCCATCGTTTAAAAAAGTCCTGAGTGAAACTTGTAACTAAAAGTGCAAAATCTTCCAATAAAGGATGCAGATAAGTTATGGTAGTGAGCAATCTGGCAAAAAGCGGTGATGAGTTAATATGAGAAAGCTTATATTATTGTGCTTGTTTGTCATTGGGCTTGTTTCTGCCATATTTGGTTTCCTGAATTTCCAGGGACTGGCAGGTAAAGGAGAGTTTGAGACGATTTTGCTTGATTTTCGGGAAGATATTCCATCACTTGTGGTGGAACAGAATTTACAAGCGATCGCCAAACAATACAACGTTACACCCCAATTAGACAACAAGTTTTCCAAAAAAGATCATGTGTATATTGTCAAAGGCGATCGCCAGCGACTCCAAGAACTGAAAAAATCTCAATTTGCCCAAGCTACAGAATTCATTGAACCGAATTATATTTACAGGAAGATTCCACAACCCGGTGAAGTAGCTTGGCTGGGAGAATTTTTGAGACCCCAAGAAGATGATGAAGCAAGTCCTTCATTAACTGGCCCCAATGACCAATATTACAGCAAGCAGTGGAACTTGCACCAAATCGGCGTTGAAGGCGCATGGAGTCAAACCAAAGGTAATGGCATCACAGTTGCAGTGATTGACACCGGTATTACCAAGGTGCGGGACTTGTATGAGACAAAATTCGTCAAAGGCTATGATTTTGTTAACGACCGAGAAGAAGCCAAAGACGATAACGGCCACGGTACTCATGTTGCCGGAACTATTGCCCAGGCTACAAATAATAAATATGGCGTCGCTGGAATTGCCTATGAAGCCAGTCTGATGCCCCTGAAGGTACTAAGTTCTTATGGTGGCGGTACTGTTGCCGATATTGCCGAAGCGATTAAATTTGCTGCTGATAAAGGCGCAGATGTGATTAATATGAGCTTAGGCGGTGGTGGTGAAAGCAAATTGATGAAAGAAGCGATCGACTATGCCCATAGAAAAGGTGTAGTTATTATTGCCGCAGCCGGGAATGAAAACACTAATGGGGCAAGCTATCCAGCCCGTTATCCCTACGTCATCGGCGTTTCGGCAATTGGCCCAGATGGGGAAAGAGCACCCTATTCTAACTTTGGTGCGGGGGTAGATATCTCGGCTCCTGGTGGTAGTGAAGCTGGTAAGATTCTCCAAGAAACTATCGACGAAAACGGTGAAGGCGTATTTCTGGGCTTCCAGGGTACAAGCATGGCTGCTCCCCACGTTGCGGGTGTTGCGGCATTAATCAAAGCTGCTGGCATCAAAGAACCAGATGAAGTTTTAAAAGTCCTTAAGCAGTCAGCGCGAGTTATCCAGGATGATGGTTTGAACTATTATGGCGCTGGACACCTGAATGCAGAAGCAGCAGTAAAGCTAGCCTTTGCGGGGCAAATCAGTTTCACAGATTTCTTTCGGTGGTTACGCGATAACGGCTATCTTAACCCCGGCTTTTGGATTGATGGTGGTGCGATCGCACTGTTACCTAAGATTTTAATGGTAGTTGGTTCCTATTTGCTAGCTTGGTTTTTACGGGTTTACTTTCCCTTTACTTGGAGTTGGTCTTTATCTAGCGGCTTAATTGCTGGCAGTTCTGGATTATTCTTCCTCAAGGGAATCTATATTTTTGATCTTCCCCAATGGCCTTTCCGGGTTTTGGGCAGTTCAATTCCCGAACTAGGCAGTAGCCTCCAGGGAACTGATGCGTTAAATCCCCTGTTTGCTAGCGTACTGATTCCTATTGTCTTAATGGCATTGCTGCTGGGACATCCTAGTTGGAAATGGTTTGCCATTGGTTCAACTTTAGGTGTAGCAGCGTGCTTGACAGTAAGTGCATTTTTCGATCCAGCAGTTTGGGGTTTGGGAAGTGGTCATTTAGCACGCCTATTCCTGATCGCCAATGCCCTAATCTGTTATGGGCTTGCTCGTTTGGCATTGAAAAACGAAGAAAAAATAGCATAAATTGGTATGGGGTATGGGGCATGGGGCATGGGGCATGGGGCATGGGGCATGGGGCATGGGGAATAAATTTTTATAACTCCTAACTCCTGTACAGACGCGATTAATCGCGTCTCTCCTAACTCCTGTACAGACGCGATTAATCGCGTCTCTCCTCATTCCTGTACAGACGCGATTAATCGCGTCTCTCCCAACTCCTGTACAGACGCGATTAATCGCGTCTCTCCTAACTCCCCCACTCAGCACTCAGAACTGTTATGAGCATTACACTTACAGGTACAATCGAACGCCGTGATATTGGCACAGGCGCATGGGCGTTAGTTACAGAAGAGGGCGTTACTTACGAAATCCTCAGAGGGGCTGACAAAGATTTACTCAAAGCTGGACAAAAAGCAAAAGTCAAAGGACAGGTACGTGAAGATGTCATGACAGCTGCCATGATTGGCCCTGTCCTGGAGGTTAAATCTTTTGAGGTAATAGACATCTCCAAAAATTAAATATGCCTAATCCAGAAGCCTTGTAGAAACGTAGCACTGCTACGTCTCTACATTTTTTTCACGCCTATGTCTAATTAGTTCTGATTAGCTGTGGAATTTAGAACCTCTTGAAGACGGCTTCTAAACTCGCCTTTCGGATGACCTCCTTTTACCTCACCCACAATTTGAAATTCCCCTTCTGGAGAATTGCAGAGAATGTAAGTAGGCCATCCCATTTCTGATTTATCGGGATACTGAGTTAATAAAATCTTGCGATACTTGCGGTAAGCAGCCGTATCCTGCATTTTGACATCGATAAATTCTAAACCCAGTTCTTCAGCCACCTTTTTGTCATAAAAAGACATTTTGTGGCAAATGCCGCACTCTTCTGAAGAGAACTTAATTACAGCTAAACTCATGGGTTGGCGACTCTTTGATTCTAGGCAAAGTTTTTTAACATAATGCCATGAAATATTAGCATATAGCTGGTCATTAGTGTCAACTTAAGACTAAAACCCTGATCCAGTATCTTTATTCTTCTTCCCTGCTTCTAGTTGGTAATATTACGTCCGCCTAATTATTTACGATATGTCGTCATTGCGAGTGCAACGTTCACGTCTCGTCTCGTAGAGAAGTAGAAGGGGCGTTGCAGAATAGAAATATGAATTAGGGCGTAGGCGTAGCCCGTCGTAGACATCGCTATGAAATGTCCAAGGTGTGAATCAACTCATATTCGTAAGAATGGGCGGCAACGTGGTAAATAAAACTACATATTTGTCAACTGTAAACTTACTAAATAAGCATTTGAAGCTATCTTGCCCTTGGTGTCAGCTGGTATATTACACCCAAATCATTGACCCCTATCTTTGTGCATGGATATAGTCTACAAAGTAAAACCTCGGACTAAGCCAGAATTTCAACCAAGCGTAAGCTCCTAAACTTAGTAGGGCTGTCACAGTTAGGGGTAAACCCAGCTTAACTTTTAAAGTGTCAGGAAGGAGAGCAACAGCACAAACAGTAATAGCAAAGTAGATCAAAAGCCCTGCCTGCAAGCGTTGCACAACTTTTAGCGCCCGCCGACAGCTACTACAATGCTGCGTATGCTGTTTGTAGCGATCCAAAACTTGTTCTCGATTGTTATTTAGATTCCTGATTTCTGGAACACTTATTCCTACTTGATTCCAGGGTAGCTGTCCTTGACAATATTTATCAAACCAATTCCTATACTCAATCACTAGCCTATCTGCACTTGTAGGTAGTTGATAGGAAGTTTTCCAGCTAGGGGTCGATTGTGTCTGTTGTAGAAAATACTCTTGCTGCTGGAGAAGAACCATATCTCCATCAATAACTTGATTGCGTTCGCTAATATGATCCCACCAACGGGGTCTAAGACGATGGAGTGTTTTGGCAAAGTTACGGGGAAACTGAGCAACAATCCGAGATTTACCAGGAGATACTGGTATACAATAAGTGACAAGTCCAACCTGCTTTTCAGAGTTACCAAACTTGATTGCATACTCCAAGCGACAAGGTGGTTCAAAAGTGATTGTTGTTTCAAATCTCCCAATTGTTGCCGCTTCAATCAAATTTGGTGAAGATTGCACAATTTTAATTGGTATAGGTATTGCTTTTGAGCGATCGCCCTGCACGCCGTGATGAGCAAAAGGAACATGACTAGGATCTGCTACATTTTCTACAAGGGTTTGCCAGTCATATTCTAAATCCCGTACATAAGAAGACCAAACAAAGCCAATAGTCGCATCTATTTGCGGTGATAAAGGTAAGAGTGTATTAGCAGCTTGTTCGCTTGATTTGGCATCTGGCCAAACCCAGAGTAAATCCTGTTCCTGACGAACTGGTAGTGCTACAGCACACAGATTTTCTTTATTCTTACTCACAAGTTCTGGATTTTCTGCTTGGGGAATATGAGTACAAAGTCCTTGCTGATCAAATTGCCAACCATGATAGCTACACATTAAATTCCCTGTTTTGTCATCAATGCGCCCCTCACTTAGGGGTGCAAGGCGGTGAGGACATTGATCTAAAAACACCCGAAAAGTTTGAGATGATTTGGGTTTCCAGATAACTAAACGCAGTCCCAAAAGTGTCACTGAAGTAGGTTGCTCTAAGACTAAATCTTCGACTGGTGAGAGGGGATACCACTGCTGAAAAAAGTTGAATTCAGGTTCCATTTTACTAACAAATACTTAAATTAAAATTTTGCTCAATGCCTTGGGCGCTCACTGACTCTTCAAAATCACTTTACAACAATTGATCAATCTACTAAGACTTCAGTTAAGAGAGTAACAAATGTTTTGGGCCAATGTTGGCAATGCAAACCGACGAGCAACGGCACAATATCAAGAACGCAATTATCGAAGGTGATCGCCTCCTGGTAAAATATGGGGTTCAGCCGGGATATCTGCAAAACGGGACACTTTGTAAACTTCTGTATCTCAAGTATGGCTCAGTGGCACTGCGGGGCGATCGCTTGATTCATATTTTGCAACGCGTAGAAGGTACTTCTTGCCTACGGGACGCTACGCCAAGGGAGAAGCAAGCTACAATCCGAATATCCCGCCACTGAATTCCCAGTAAACTCAGTGGCGGACTTACGGGGTAAAAGTTGAATCCCTTATTTAATTGCCATTCAAGCATTTTTTTTAGTATATAATTATGGATCGTGTCGAATTAAAGCTAAACCATGCCTAAACTAAAGACTCGTAAAGCCGCAGCGAAGCGATTCCGTGCCACCGGCACCGGCAAAATCGTCCGGCGTAAAGCTTTCAAAAGCCACCTTTTAGAGCACAAATCTTCCAACAAGAAGCGTAGCCTGCGCCAGAGTACACTTGTACATGAACGCGATGAACTTAACGTGCGTTTGATGCTCCCATATTTGTAAGTATTTCAGGAAATAAGTTATGACACGGGTAAAACGCGGTAATGTAGCTCGGAAGCGCCGCAATAAAATTCTCAAACTAGCTAAAGGTTTTCGCGGTTCCCATTCAACTCTGTTTAGAACTGCTAACCAACAAGTGATGAAGGCACTACGCAGTGCCTACCGCGATCGCAAAAAGAAAAAGCGCGATTTCCGTCGCCTTTGGATCACCCGGATCAACGCTGCTGCAAGGCAACACGGCTTGAGTTACAGCCAGTTAATCGGTAACTTGAAAAAAGCTGATATCCTACTAAATCGCAAGATGTTGGCGCAATTGGCAGTCCTCGATCCAGCTAGCTTCGGCAAAGTTGCTGAATTGGCAAATCAAGCTAAAGGATAAAGGTGGCAACGGATGTATAACGGATGTAGCAGATGGCAAGTAATTACTCGGTTACATCTGGTATTATCCGCCACTGTTTTTTGGATTTTTTGCTTTTACATAATGGGGACAGGATTAACTGCATCTGCTGCCGAAATGGCAGAAATTCAGCAGCGAGGCTATCTAACTGTTGCCGTTAAGGATAACTTGCGTCCCTTGGGATTTAGAGATGCTAGTGGCAATTTGCAGGGCTTGGAAATTGACTTAGCACAGCGCTTGACAGTTGATTTGGTTGGTAAAGCCAAGGCTGTCAAGTTTAAACCAGTAGCGAATCGCGATCGCCTGTCTGTAGTCTTAGACAAGAAAGTTGATTTTGCGATCGCTAGAGTCACTGCTACTGAGTCACGCGCCCGCATAGTTAGTTTCAGTGTTCCCTACTATTTGGATGGCACTGTATTAGTTACAAAAGATGCCTCTGTGCAGCAGTTGAGTGATTTGGCAAAACAAAAAATTGCCGTATTGAATAACTCCAGCACCATTGCGAAAGTGCGGTACTATGTGCCAAGAGCCGAGTTAGTAGGAGTTGATTCCTATGACGAAGCGCGAGAGAAAATAGAAAGTAATACGGCCGTAGCCTTTGCCGCAGATGCTAGCGTTCTGAGCGGTTGGGTGCAACAATATCCGAAATATCGGCTACTCCCAACTAAGCTATCAACTGAACCCTTGTCTGTAGTCATGCCCAAGGGATTGCAGTACGATGAATTAAGACGAAATGTGAATCAAGCGATCGCTCGTTACTTAGCAGAAGGTTGGCTCCAGCAACGCTCTCAATATTGGGGTTTACCGTAAGTTTGTCATTAGTCATTAGTCATTAGTGAATAACAAAGGACAAATGACAATAGGCTGATAATAGATTACAGAACCAACTTTTAATATTTGTATTTACAGCAATGGATAACAGTCTAGCCGTTGTTTATCTCTCAATTTTAGTGGGTTTGCTCACACTTGCAGCCGTGGGTGTTTTGCGCCAGATTTTCAAAACTCGCAAGATTGAAGGCTCTTTTGGAAAATTGCGAAAGAAGTTAGAGAAAGAAAAGGGCACGACTCAAGAATATTATGAGTTAGCCAGTATTTATTCAGAAAAAAAAATGTATTCCCAAGGGATCGCGCTGTTTCAAAAAGCTCTGAAAGCTGCCGAAGAAGAGGGAGAAGAAAATATCGCCCCCATTTACAACGGGCTGGGTTATATTTATTTTACTCAAGAGCAATATGACTTAGCAATTCGTCAGTATAAAGAAGCCCTAAAATCTAAACCAGACTACGTAACAGGGTTGAATAATCTCGGTCATGCTTACGAGAAAAAAAAATTAACTACTCAGGCTTTACAAACTTACGAAGAAGCACTAAAACTTGCTCCAAATAACTCTACTGCTAAACGTCGTGCTGAATCTTTACGCCGTTTAGTTTCTGCTTAATAAGGCATAGGGTAAAGACTGAAGGAGTAATACCAATTTCAATAAATAATTTGACAGATACATGGGTAGTGTCAAATTGAGCAATGGCGAATGGAATTCGCGGCTACACAGATAAAGTCTGTCTTTGCCGCAAAAATCCTAGTTTAGTATTTAAAACCACAGATAAGTTATCTGTGGTTTTATCGTGAGAAATTTGACGATTATTGGCAAATTAACTTCTTAATTTATCGGTTTTCAGGCTTTGGCTTGGAAATAGATAACTATACGTCTTTTGTAAAAATGTAAAAGATGACTAAGCGGTTAAAGCGTTTTTTGTGGCTAGCTATTCCCATCATTGTCGTCATTTCTATCTCACTCGGATTAATGAGAATATCGACGGCTCAACAGCCTTCGATTTCCCATCCTCTCACTTCGCTAACAGAGGCAGAAATTAGTACAGCTGTTTCGCTGATCAAAAGAGAAAAAACTTTGAGTGAAATGGCAGCTTTTCCACTGATTGCTTTACAAGAACCAGATAAAAAAGAAGTTTTAAATTTTACACCCGGTAAAGTCTTCCAGCGAAAAGCTTTTTTGGTAATCTCTGAGCGCTCCCAAAACAAAACCTTTGAGGGAATTGTTGATCTGACAAGCAAAACCTTAAGTTCTTGGAAAGAAATACCGTCTGTCCAATCTGCGATCGTCAATTCCGAATATGAACTGGCAATTCAGATAGTCAAAGCCGATCCCCGATGGCAAAAAGCGATGCAAAGGCGGGGAATTACCGATTTCGATCAAGTCAAAATCAGTTCGTGGGCACCAGGAATCCTGAGTCAACAGGAAGAAGCAACAGGTAATCGTCTTTGTCGGAGCTTATCTTACTACAAAGGCAAAGGCTGGAACTATTACGGTAGTCCGATTGAGGGAGTTGTAGCAACAGTCAATTTGAACACGGGTAAAATCGTCAGTTTTGTTGACAGAGGAAACGTACCTTTCTCAAAGGAAAATTGGAACTACGATATCAAATCTTTGGGTAAATTACTTTCACCACTTAAAGCATTGAAGATTCTCCAACCAAATGGTGCAAGTTTCCAAATTAATGATCATGAAATTAGCTGGCAAGGTTGGAAGTTTCGCTATTTAATGCATCCTCGTAATGGATTAATGCTCTACCAAGTGACGCACGAGGATGGGGAAAATATTCGACCAGTTTTATACCGCGCTAGCCTATCAGAAATGGTAGTACCTTATGGCGATCCTGAGCCTACTTGGTCATTTAGAAATGCCTTTGATGTTGGAGAATATAACCTTGGTTTACTAGCAAATACGATGGAGTTAGGTAAGGAAATTCCCGAAAACGGCTTGTTGCTAAATGCTGTATTTGCCAATGAGCAGGGAGAACCTTACAAGATGCCAGGGGTTATTGGTATTTACGAGCGCGATAACGGAATGCTTTGGAAGCACTATGAGTATAATAGTCAGCGCAATGATGTTCGTCGCAGTCGAGAATTAGTGATGACAATGACTGCGGCCATTGATAACTATGATTACAGTATCAATTGGATCTTTCACCAAGATGGAACTTTGGAAGTCCAAAATGAATTAACGGGTATCGTACTGGCGCAGGGAACGGCTGCCGAAAAGCAGTCTGAGGATGATTTTTATGGTCAGCTAATCGCTAAGAATATCTTCGGAGTAAATCACCAACACTTTTTCAACTATCGCCTGGATTTCGATGTCGATGGTCAAGCTAATTCCGTGATGGAAATGAATGTCAAAGCTTTGCCGATAAATGATAAAAATCCATTAGGAAATGCGATCGCAGTTGCAGAAGCCCCGCTAGCAAAAGAAACGGCTGCTGTGCGCGATTTGGATATGAAAAGCAGTCGGGAATGGATGATTGTTAGTGCAGACAAAAAGAATACTTTAGGGGCTGCACCTGGATATATGTTAATGCCTGGTGAAAATTCGATATTTTTCCCTGTGGAAGGCTCAAAAATCCGTCAACGGGCAGAATTTGCGACTCATCACGTCTGGGTAACAAAATATAAACCTACTGAACTCTATGCTGGGGGAGATTATCCCAACCAGACTCAAGCCGGACAGGGTTTGCCAAAATATATTGCAGACGATGAATCCTTGATGGGTGAAGATATCGTACTGTGGTACACAATGGGCCTAACTCATATTCCGCGATCGGAAGATTGGCCTGTGATGCCAACACACAGCATAGGCTTTAAGCTGATACCAAGGGGATTTTTTAATAAGAATCCGGCGATTAATTTAGCTGAATAGGTACTTCCCTTTATCTCGTTCCCAGTCGTCTCTGACTGGGAATGCCTATGCGAGGCTCCGCCTCAAGGAAGAGCGGCAGAGCCACCAGGAGATGCATTTCCAGCCTTTGCCTGGAAACGAGGTTTTAAAGGAGTTTGAGCTTAAGTTGACACCAATAAGAATCGAGTGCCCCCTTAAAAAGGGGGTTGGGGGATCTAAAAGAACGGGAAATAGAGTGTTTAGGCTTAAGTTGACACCGATGCATCCAGACTTACCTTGACAGAGGTATATCCAATCGCCAGCGATGCACTGAGCTTCTTGTACTGAGCGCAGTCGAAGTATGTCGAAGTGTCCTTACTCCCCTGCTAGGCTAGAAATAGCCGATACAGAAGAGAGGGAATCGAGAACATGCCGCACACAATTGTTACAGAAGTCTGTGAAGGTGTCGCTGACTGCGTAGGTGCTTGTCCAGTAGCTTGTATTCATGAAGGCCCAGGCAAAAATGCCAAGGGCACTGATTGGTACTGGATTGACTTTGCCACATGCATCGACTGTGGCATCTGTGTCCAAGTTTGCCCTGTAGAAGGGGCGATTCTTCCAGAAGAACGACCAGAGTTGCAAAAAACCCCGTAATAGTCCATAGTCAACAGTCAATAGTTATGTTTGACTTGACTGTTGACAAATGACAAATGATCAATGACAAATGACCAATGACAAATGACTATTTACTAGATGTTCAAAATGTCCATGCTGGATACATCAAAGATGTAGATATCCTGCAAGGTGTGAATTTCCGGGTTGCACCAGGGGAATTGGTAACAGTGATTGGCCCCAATGGTGCAGGTAAATCTACCTTAGCAAAAGCAATTTTTGGGCTTTTGATCCCCCACACAGGTACAATTACCTTCAAAGGTGAAAATATCGTGGGGCTAAAGTCGAATCAAATCGTCCAACGAGGAATGTGCTACGTACCGCAAATCGCCAATGTTTTCCCCTCTCTGAGTGTTGAAGAGAACTTGGAGATGGGTGCTTTTGTGCTTAACGTTCCCCTGAAGCCAATTAAAGATAAAATATTTACCATGTTCCCCAGACTGAGCGATCGCCGTCGTCAACGCGCTGGTACTCTCTCTGGAGGAGAACGCCAGATGCTAGCGATGGGCAAAGCTTTAATGTTGGAACCTAGTTTACTGATTTTGGATGAACCATCTGCTGCTTTATCCCCCATGCTGGTGACACAAGTTTTTGAGCAGATTAAACAAATTAATCAGGCGGGTACTGCGATCGTACTAGTAGAACAAAATGCCCGTAAGGCTTTAGAGATGGCTAATCGTGGATATGTATTAGAGTCGGGACGTGATGCGATCTCCGGCCCTGGTGAAGAATTGTTGAATGACCCGAAAGTGGGTGAGCTATATCTGGGAGTAGGTAAGAGACATTAACCCTTTTTAATCACTCTTGCCCCATTCAACATAACACCAGTTTAATATAGGAGCTTCACCAGGCGATAGCGATGACTAGGTTGGGCTGCGCCTACGCTATCTATAACTAATACAAAAGCTATAACACTTCCTGCCACTGCCGCGACCGTCGTTTTCGATGCTCAAAGAATTCTCCCCAATAATCCTTGCTTTTCTAATCACATCTACAGCTAGTCGAGAGGTAAAACAGGACATTCATTCAGGAAAAAGCGACTAAAACGTAAATTATTCGGATCTGCCAAAACCCCCGATTAAAAATTCTTAATTCTTAATTACGAACAGGTTAAAATCTTTAGTAACTAGCGTAGGCGTAGCCCAAACTAGCGATCGCCTATTTTTCTCTTGCTCCCCTTGTTGCATTTTTCGCCTACTTTGTCAATGCGTAAGTTATGACGAATTACGAATTACGAATTACGAATTACGAATTAGTAATTATGTTGATTGCTTTTGGCAATTTGGCATCCAAAATTTTTCTGTTGCAGTTTTAATTGAAATATCAGCAGGGTTACAGGGAAATTGAGAAAGTTCTACAAGGGATCGATTCCCGTCTCAAAAATCCCACCCAATGGCCAGTTGTTGACGCCCACGCTCTCCGAACCACCTTAAGGTGGATGCAGCGCAATCGTCACCGCTTCACCACAACTGGCTAGAAATCAAACAGAAAACACATAGTTAGCTAGGTGGATCATACCAAAGCGATCGCCACCATTTATTTAACCTGTAGTTGCTTTAGTTTATTATTTGCCGATAGTAGTAACTCTTGAGCTTTCAGATAAGCTGTTGTGCCATTTTGCACCTTTTCTAATTGATTAATAATACTTTGCAATTGGCTCAAACCACGATTGCGCTCCACATCATTAGCATTAGCAGGAATTGAAGCCAGCAAACTTTCGATTTCTCGCTGCGCTAATTCCATTGCCTCCACAGCATCTGCCTCAGCTTGCCGCCTAACCTTAACTTGACCTAAATTAGCCTCATAAATTGCTAATAACTTCTGTGCCTCGGTATAACCTGCCACGTCTTTTGCAGGAATTTCTTTGAGCCGCTCAATTGCCTCTATCCACAAATTTTCTATCTGTCGCCATTCAGTTACGGCGTGCGGCGGATTTTGACCAGCTTTGGCAGCTTGCCAGGAAAATTGCCGCGCTGCGGTGATTAAGGCACTGATGCGATCGTTCCCCGCCGCCAATCCAACAACTTCCTCAAACTCACGTTTATAATTATCTAGTTGATTTTGTACAGTTTTTCCTGCCAAAGTTTGACCAGGAATCTGCTCAAATTGATTAAGCGCCGTTTGCCAAGCAGCTGTTGCAGTCTGTTTATCAGTTGCTGTTGCAGCCCGTTCATATTGCTGTTTTGCATTTAAGAAGGTCTGCATATTATCGGTAAGCAACGACTGAGCATTCTTTTCCTGAAAAACCTTAGCTTCTAGCTGCCCAACTTTACTCCGAAATGCATTAAAACCGTAGATGCTAAACTGCGAGTCATACCACCAATATCTGTATTGTGACCAATCGTTGACAAAGGAGGTTGGTAACTTATCTAGATGTTTTTGTGTTTCTTGTAGCTTCTGTTCTCCCAAAGCCAAATCAGCAGGACTAGTAGCTTTTTCAATCAATTGTTCAGCTTGCTCAACTGATACCAACGCCTGCCGATAATGATTATCCATACTGATATAACTGGGTAGCAACAAAAAAGGCGCATGGAGCATCATCGGCCGACGAATCACCGGATAAGGCTGGTTCGCCACCCAAATTACACCAACGGGAATGCCGATAAGTATTGCTATCCAAATAAGTCTACTACCTATACCCCGCTTGGCTTTCCTATGCAGTTGCTGAGGGGATGTTTTGAGAACCCGCCTTTGTAACTCCATTTCATGCTCTAATTCGGCAAGATTTTTGGGGATTGATGGTGTTGCAGGTTTGTTCACCACTACAGGTAGTTGTCCGGGAGCAGACGGATCTATCCCAGAGCTATTTTGAGCATTTTTACGTAGGAAAATCCAGTTTATTTTGTTTAAAAAAGTCATATCTATAGCCAGTACTGTGTAAAGTATTCCCAAAAAACACAGGAAATACAAACAATAGCTCGTTTTGGCTTTTGACAGGAATTATACTCTTTCGTAATCAGAACATTAATGTTTCGGAAAAACTGCCTTGGTTATAGCTAACCTTGGCTTTAAACTTGACAAATGATATCAAATTTACTGGAGGCACATATAGTGTTTTCTAATAAGAATCAGGTACAGCTTAACCTCATCCCAATAAAGCTGTGCTTTATCTCCCCTCTCTTTGGTAAGGAGAGGGATTGGGGATGAGGTTTTGATATGTATACTTTATTCACCTGGGAACCGCTATATAGGACTCCTATTTGATTTTTGAAAAAACTCCGTACAACTCGAAAGGGCTGATTCCCCATTCCCTACTCCCTGCCTACGCAATAAGTTCAAGAATCAAATCGGATTGCTATAATAGTCAATCTATATAATATATAAGTTATAAATTACGATGCAATGTGAAGATTAAATGACTGTTAAATCGTGTAATAAGGTACTCCTGGATCTTGCTTAAGTTTGATATCTTCCTGAGAACAGCTTTGTTGTTGTCAGGTAGATTGATGAGTCGAATTAATGGATTTGTCGGGCGACGTGATTTCTTAAAATTCGCTAGTGTTGTAGGTATTGCGGCTACTGCTTTTAGGGATAGTTTTTGGAATCCAGAGCAAACTGCTGTTGCTGATATTCACCCAGTTAACCCTAATCTAATCAGTCCAAATGAAGCCGTCAGACGCTTGCTGGATGGTAATCAAAGATTTATCGATCAAAAACGTAAATATCCCGATCAATCATTAGAACATTTGCGATTAGTTGCTAAAGCTCAGTATCCCTTTGCTTCCATATTAGGCTGTGCAGATTCTAGAGTACCTGCGGAAATCGTCTTCGATCAAGGACTTGGAGATTTATTTGTCGTGCGAGTTGCTGGTAATGTCGTCAGTGACACGGTTATAGGTAGTCTGGAATATTCTACAACAGTATTAGGTTCGCAATTGATTCTGGTTTTAGGTCATAGAAGATGTGGTGCAGTAGCAGAAGCAATCAAAAACGAACCACTTCCTGGCAGAATTGGTTTGATTATTGAGAGCATAAAACCATCTGTAGAAAGGGTAAAGTTAAGAACAGGTGATCATATGCAAGATGTAGTTATAGCCAATATTCAATATCAGACTGAAAAATTGCAGGAAAGCTCAACAATTTTAGCCAAATTGCTCCGTGAAGGTAAACTAAAAATTGTTGGCGCTTGTTACGATATTGACACTGGTAAAGTCAACATTATTACTTGAATATCTCCGACATTTTAGCCATAGTATTCTTAGTTTAATGATGTTGCAAAAATTATTATTTATAAAACATTTTTTATTGATAATCTTGAAGATTAATCAAATTCATTCTCACAAAAATTCAGAAAAACCCAAAAGGAAGGCAGAGTCCAAGGGAAGCATCTCAATGAGTCTAAAAAGCCTTGTAAAACCTCACCCAAACCTCTGCGTGGGTTCGGAGAGGGAGTAAAAATCTTGTTTCTGATCTGGTATATTTGTTTTCACTGAGATGCTCCCCAGTCCCAGCTTATAATAAATAAACCCAGCAGTGGCCAGATAACAAGGCCGCCTGCCAGGAAGGTATAGTATATTTTGGCCATGTTTGATTAGGTTAGCGCTTATTTGTAAAAAATAATTGCGTATCCCTAGATACAATAACTATATCCTTTAGAAAACACAGTTAAGAAAAGTTACTAAATAGGTTAATTTTCAATTAAAACTAACAATTTTGCAAATGGGGAGATGGGGACACTGGAACAAGAAAAAATATTTCCCAATGTCCAATCACAAATGACTAATAATATAATAAAGCGCTTCACACTTCTTAAATAAACAGCTTTATTAGAACAATGGCCAGAGACTTGCGGGGATTTATTAAAATTCTAGAAGAAAGAGGACAATTACGGCGGATTTCAGCTTTAGTTGACCCAAATTTAGAAATTGCTGAGATTTCCAACCTGATGCTGCAAAAAGGTGGGCCAGGGTTGTTGTTTGAAAACGTCAAAGGTGCTTCCTTCCCGGTGGCGGTGAATTTGATGGGAACTGTGGAAAGGATTTGCTGGGCGATGAATATGCAGCATCCAGAGGAGTTGGAAACTCTGGGGAAAAAATTGAGTATGCTGCAACAGCCAAAACCGCCGAAAAAGATTTCCCAAGCGATAGATTTTGCAAAAGTATTGTTTGATGTGGTGAAGGCGAAACCAGGGCGGGACTTTTTCCCTGCTTGTCAGCAAGTTGTGCTTCAAGGTAATGATTTAGATTTACATAAGTTGCCTTTGATACGTCCTTATATTGGTGATGCTGGCAAGATTATCACGCTAGGACTGGTAATTACCAAAGATTGTGAGACGGGTACTCCAAACGTAGGTGTGTATCGCTTGCAACTACAATCTCAGAATACGATGACGGTTCACTGGTTATCGGTACGGGGTGGAGCGAGGCATTTGCGAAAAGCGGCCGAACGTGGGAAAAAATTAGAAGTTGCGATCGCACTTGGTGTAGATCCTCTAATTATCATGGCAGCAGCGACACCCATACCTGTAGATTTATCAGAATGGCTGTTTGCTGGACTGTACGGCGGTTCGGGTGTGCAGTTGACAAAATGTAAAACTGTAGATTTGGAAGTTCCCGCAGATTCCGAATTTGTCTTGGAAGGGACGATTACACCAGGGGAAGTTTTACCAGATGGGCCCTTTGGCGACCACATGGGTTATTACGGCGGCGTGGAAGATTCGCCGTTAATCCGCTTCGAGTGTATGACACACCGTAAAAATCCGATTTACTTAACAACATTTAGCGGTCGTCCACCTAAAGAAGAAGCGATGATGGCGATCGCACTAAATCGCATTTATACGCCCATACTGCGGCAACAAGTATCAGAAATTGTCGATTTCTTCCTACCAATGGAAGCTTTGAGTTACAAAGCGGCGATTATTTCCATTGATAAAGCATATCCCGGACAAGCGCGACGGGCAGCTTTAGCGTTTTGGAGTGCTTTACCACAATTTACGTACACAAAATTTGTAATTGTTGTGGATAAAGACATAAATATTCGCGATCCGCGTCAAGTTGTGTGGGCAATTAGTTCCAAAGTTGACCCAGTGCGGGATGTCTTTATTTTGCCGAATACACCTTTTGATACCTTGGATTTTGCCAGTGAGAAGATTGGCTTAGGTGGACGTATGGGAATTGATGCAACTACAAAAATTCCGCCGGAAACAGACCATGAATGGGGTTTGCCTTTGGAGTCAGACCCAGATGTGGCGGCGATGGTAGAGAAACGATGGGCGGAATATGGTTTGGCAGAGTTGCAGTTAGGAGAAGTAGACCCGAATTTGTTTGGTTACGATATGAGGTAATACCATTTCACGAAATACCTGATAAAAATATAGGAATCCTATTTGAGTTTTGAACAAGCTCCGTACATCTGAAGAGTGGCAAAGTCAAA
>NZ_JAQYWQ010000052.1 GCF_029379315.1 Nostoc sp. S13 | reverse complement strand
TTTGACTTTGCCACTCTTCAGATGTACGGAGCTTGTTCAAAACTCAAATAGGATTCCTATATGTAGGAAACTATCCTATACCGGATAAAGACATTGCTAAAATGTTGAGCATTCTACATACTTACAAACCTAGAGTCATCGGTCTGGATCTTTTTAAGGACAAAGATAGTAATTCCAATCGTGCAGACTTTGCACTCGCCTTGAGAGAAAATCCAAATATCATTGGAGTTGAAGTTGCATTAAATCAGAAACGAACTTTTAATGTTAAGCCACCGCCGGAGTTACCGCCCGAACGAGTCGGCTTTGCAGATGTAATAGTTGACCCTGATGGCAAATTACGCCGTAGCTTGATGGCAAGCAAGACTTACACGGGAAAACTTAAATACTCCTTACCTCTGCGTTTAGCACAATTCTATTTGCGCGAACAAGGAATTGTATTTCATCATGGCAGTCGTTCTTACGATCCTATTGGGTTTGGTTCGAGCCAGCTAGTCCGCTTTCTGCCCAATTCTGGCGGATATGTGGCAACTGATGCTAATGGCTTTCAGATCCTATTAAATTTTCGCTCTGATCCTGAACCTTTTCGCATCTTATCTTTGAAAGATGTTCTCACTAAAAAATTTAATCCCAATTGGATTAGCGATCGCGTCGTAATTATCGGCATGACTGCCTCCAGTATTAAAGATAGATTTATCACTTCAGCAGTCAAACGTACATTTTATACTAAAGATTTAGGATTTGAAAATTCTGCTAATCAGTATCAATGGATTTATGGTGTATAGATTCATGCCCATGTCACGAGCCAAATTATTAGTAATGTTTTAGACGGACGACCATTGTTAAAAGTCTGGTCAAAATTTTGGGAATATTTATGGATTTTAGGTTGGGGTTTACTTGGTATAATTCTGGGTTTAATCCTGCAATCTCCTGTAAAAACACTGTTGAGCTTGGGGTTAGCTAGCGTCGGACTTGTGGGAATTTGTTATATTCTCCTCGTTGTGGGTTGGTGGATTCCTTTAGTACCAACTTTGTTATCTCTAGCAAGTGCAGGACTGACAACATCTTTTTTCGACCGAGATTTAAGAACATTACTTGAACAACGTAGTCTAACTCTCAAACGCTGTTTTGACACAATCCATAATGGCCCTCTGCAAACTCTGGCTGTAATTTTAAGGAGTCTTGGCGAAGAAGACATAGAAACACGAAAATTGCGATCGCAACTTGAACAACTAAATCGGGAGTTACGAAGTATTCCTGATTATCTCAGTCAAGAAATGCTTAGTCGTGATGACAGGCTGTATTTGGAGGGAAATGAGGTTCTCGATCTCCAAACTCCAATTGCTGAGTTACTTTATCATATTTACGACAGTACCTTAAGAAGAAACTTTCAAGGATTTGAAACAATCCAAAGTTTTATTCCTCCCAATTTTGAGCCACTAGCAGATTGCTACCTAAATGCAGAACAAAAGCGAGGCTTGTACTTATTTTTGCAAGAAGCTTTATGTAATGTCGGCAAACATTCGCAAGGAGCTACCCGTCTTGATGTTATTTGTACGCGATCGGCGAACGAGTATTGTCTGCAAATAATTGATAATGGATCTGGAATTATATCTAAATCTAACTATCAAAGTTACGGGCGAGGAACAGATCAAGCTCAAGATTTAGCCCGAAAATTGAGAGGTAAGTTTCGACGATTTCCTCACTCTCCCCAAGGCATTGTCTGCGAGTTGACTTGGGCTGTAGAAAATAATTGGTGGCAACGATTTTTGTATCCAGGCAATTGAAAATTTTTCTCTAGCCGCACTGAGCTAAGGGACTTCCAACTAAAAAAATATCCCATCGCTGTGTAGGCAGGGGGACAAGGAGCATGGCGCAGGGGGAGAAAGAAAAATATTATCTGAGTGAATTGGATAATTTATTTTCTGGAAGTCCCTAATTTAAAAATTGCACTATCCGTGAGAGATTAAGATAACATTACTTTTCTCAATTAGGAATTATGCTGAAATTTTAGTAAAAGTGGAAGGATGAAGTTAACTCTTGTGTCGCCTAAATCGCTAACTTGAAACAGAGGTTTTATTCTTTTGGAATTTATCTTTTAGGTTATCTGAAATTGCGTTTTTTGTACTCCAAATTCCTAAAGCCAGCAACCCGAATATGACAGAGGGTTCTGGAACAGGCTCAACTCGACGGAATTCGATGGGTGTGGCAACAAGCAAATTACCTTTAGCATCAAAAATCTTGTCTAGGGAGTCGATGCTACTCTGCTCAATAGTTACGTCGGAAACCACTTTGAAGCCATCACTTGTTATACAGCCATTGGGAGCGTTATTTCCAATGTAGCTATTCTGCTCCCAAAATAATTGCAGATTACAGGTGTTGTGCTCAACATTGTTAATACTAATAGTTCGCGTAGACTGAGAATGATTGCATAACCCGCGTACAGTATTTTCATTCAAAAAACTGTTAATACTGAGATTCACAACCGAATTCTCTTCACTAAAAGAATAAAGGCGTAGGCGTTCAAAACCTGGGCTTTCTTGTTCCAGATAAACATTCTGTGTGTCAGCCAGAGGATTACTATCATCCAGTTGCACACTACAATTTGAGATCGTAATTAATGGCACAGAAGGGCTATTAGCAATCTGTTGGGCATTATCAAAAAAGCCAGTGAACCACTGTGCTACTTCCTTCACCTGTGTCTTAATTGGTGGGGCAATAGTGTCAGCACGGCTTTGTTGAACAAATGAAAATGTTGTGACTAATACTGTCAAAATTGATACTTTGAGTAAATGCATATAGGTTTTGACTTGAACAAGAGCAGATTACAGACAGATGACAAATAATTTACACTATTAAGCCCTATTTGCCGCCAAGAAATTTATTTCTGGCGTAATTTCTAACGAATTTGTGAAATACTGTACTTAGTTATGCGATCGCAACGCCAAGACTGGGCATTGTCTAAAGCGATCGCTGATTAATCAAAATATTATTTTGTGCCATCATGTAACGCTTGCCATACCGTATTCGTCGCGTTTGGGCAGTAATCTTTTTGACAACGCTAACCTTATGTTTGTGGTTAGCACATCCTTCTCTAACAATTGGGCATCAGGGAATCGCAGAGATCGCCACAGCTAAATCGTCGGCTTTAACACAGCTAGTGCAGGAAGGGCTTAAGCTATATCAAGCTAGCGATATTCAAGGAGCAATCAAGTGTTGGCAAAAAGCTCTCTCTTCTGATCAAGAGGGCGACAGTAATTCTGCCGAGAGGATAAATGTCCTTGTATACCTTAGTAGAGCATACCAACAAGTAGGTAAAATACCTGAAGCGATCGCGCAATTAAAGCAAGTTATTGCTTACTATCGTCAAACAAACGAGCCGATAAAAGTAGGACGGATGATAACAGAACAAGCTCAACTCTACAGTAGCTTGGGACAGCACCGACGGGCAGTTGCCATTTTGTGCGGTCAAAATCAAATCAATCTGCCATGTACTCAGGATAGTGCCCTAGAAATTGCCCGCCACCACTCAGATTCTCTTGGCGAAGTCGCCGCTTGGGGGAGTTTAGGAAATGCTCATCGTCTCCAAGGCGAGTACGAGCAAGCTATTCAAGATTTTGAAGGCAGTTATGAAATCGCCCAGCGCATCAATCATCAAACTTATATAGGGTCTAGCTTAAATGGTTTAGCTAATACCTACGCTAGTCTGGCTAAGAGCAATGAGCGTCGTGCTGAATTCGCTAGCGAGGTAAGCGATCATAAATCAGCGTAAAAATTCCAGCAATACACGGTTAGTGATGATAACCAAGCTGCACAATATTTTGAACAAAGTCTGAATCTAGCTCGTAGCCAAAACGACAGAGTAAACGAACTGCGATCGCTACTAGGTCTAGTTAGGCTTTATTACCGCCAACATCCTCAAGATAAAGCCATAGTTAATAATACATTACAGCAAGCGATCGTCGTGTTGGGACAATTACCGGACTCCCGTGAGCAAGCCTATGCGGCGATTCAACTCGCTAATATTTTAGAACTCGTTGACCAAAAGAGCGCGTCGGTCACTAATGACCCAGTAACTCAATGCTTGAAGTCAGAATCCTTACCTAAGTCTGTCGAACTACTCAACAAAGCTATAAAAATCACTCAAAAAATACACGATCAAGAAGGAGAATCCTTTGCCAAAGGTCGATTAGGACATATTTACGAATGTCTTCAAGATTATCAACAAGCTATAAATTTAACTCAACAAGCGCTGATTGGCACGATCGCAAACAAGAGCCTTTACTTGTGGGCTTGGCAGGCGGCACGCCTATCTAAAGCCACAGGTCGGGTAAAAGAAGCAATTAATTTTTATGAACAATCTATTGACAGCCTCAAAATTATCCGCACCGACCTTACCTTAGAACAGCGAGATTTTCAATTTGACTTTCGAGACAATGTTGAACCAGTTTACCGCGAGTTAGTGGAGTTACGCCTAGAGCAAACTGAGGATCTTGTTCAAGAATCTGATATTCAACAGAATTTGGAATTTGTCCTTTTAGGAATAGATCAATTAAGGCTTGCAGAACTACAAAATTATTTAGGTAATGATTGTGCTTTAGCACAGATTGAGCAACCGGTGCCATTAATCGGGAAAAACACTGCTGTCTTGAGTTCGATTATCTTGAAAGAGCGCCTGGCGATCATTCTTACCTTGGCTGACGCTCAGAAAAAATTTAAATCACGATTTTTTTGGATACCTGCTAAGAGTCAGGAGGTCAAAGATGCAATCAATGACCTACGAGTTAAGCTAGAAAAACGCTCCGATTTGGAAAATAGTTATAAAGCCAAAGCTAAAGAAGTTTATGACTGGTTCATTAGTCCTTTTATCAAAGATTTAGAAACAGAGAAAGTCGAAACTTTAATTTTTATCCAAGATGGAATTATTCGGAGTATCCCAATGGCAGCGCTGTTTGACGGTAAGCAATTCTTGGTTGAAAAGTATGCGATCGCCACTGCCCCAGCACTGACTTTGACCAATCCAATCCGCTATAATCCTCAAGAATTACGAATATTGGCTTTCGGCTTGACACAGGCAGCTATCGTTGAAACAGATGCGGGTGCAAAATCTTTTCAGCCACTTAGTCAAGTGAAATTAGAGCTCAAAACTATTACAACGAGTTTACCTAAAAGCAAGGGCTTACTGGATCAAGACTTTACACCTGAGCGCTTGCAACAAGAGTTAGAAAAAAATACTTACCCAGTGATTCATCTAGCAACACACGGCAAGTTTGGTATTGATGATAAAGAAACGTTCTTGGTAACTGGTAAAAAAGTTAAAGTAAATCATCAAAAATCTCGCGCAACTGAGACTTATAATGAAAAATTGACAATAACCGAGCTTTTTCAATTAATTAGTAATAGTCGCGATCGCAGTTATCCGATAGAGTTACTGACCTTGACAGCTTGTGAAACAGCAGTAGGTAGCGATCGTGAAGCTCTCGGTCTAGCTGGTATCGCCATCCAAGCCGGATCTCAAAGTGCTATGGCCTCTCTATGGAAAATTGATGATGCCGCAACCGCGCAACTGATAGCCAAATTTTATCAAAGCTGGCACAGTGGACTAAGTAAGGCCAAAGCTTTACAGATGACTCAAATAGCTTGGCTACAAGCGCATCAGCAGCAACTCCAAAGTCACCCTGGATACTGGGCACCATTCATTCTCATTGGTAACTGGCTTTAAATCAGTCAACATTGCGGTGAAATTGGTAATACTATAGCAATCCGATTTGATTTGTGAAAAAATCTAAGTATATGTAGGGTGTGTTATCGCGTAGCGTAACGCACCTGGAATCAGAGGTGGTGCGTTAGCCAAAGACTAACGCACCCTACTCAAATAGCTTGGCTACAAGCACATCAGCAGCAACTCGAAAGTCACCCTGGATACTGGGCACCATTCATTCTCATTGGTAACTGGCTTTAAAATAATTCGTAATTATTAGTTAATCACTGTCTTCAAGTTGAAATTTTGGCTCTATCGCTCTTTTTGTGGACTCTAATAATAAATAAACTGGTCTTATAGACTTTGTTCTTTAGAATGACTGGGTTTTCAGGTTTTCAAGCTTCGCGATCAAACCGGAATTTTAATCCCACAGTATAACAGGAGCGATAGAACCGAAATTTTTTAGTATTTTTTAGTTGAAAATTAAAACGTTTATACTAGCACAGCACGGCGTAAATAAGCTACCTATTTGAAATGTCTGAAACCTTTGATAACAGGTAATTACGAATTACGAATTACTGTCTTCGCCACGGAGAGCGAGTCCGCGTCCCTGCGCGTCTGGTAGAGAGCGTTATTAGGAATTACGAATTCCGCCTTGCGGTACTAGCGCTGCAATTGATGAATTGCGCTTTTTGTAAGTTCTACTTGAATTTGTTTTTTAAGTTCTATTTCAGAGCCATTTGCTACCTGTTCTAAAAGAGACATATTTAATTCTCTCAGCTTCGGCTCATCCTTTGAGATTAAAGCAATTTCTAAAGTGTTGTACCACAAATCAGCTTGGTTATAGAGATTTGCCTTAGTTAAAACATCATTACTTTGAGAAAGCTGCTTTTCCAAATCTGGTTGAACTGAAACTACTTTCATCGCAGCTGTAGCAAATGGATTGCCTGATGGGCGATTAGCGTCGCAGACTAATTCGACTTGCCAAAGATATTTTCCACCAACTAACAATTCTGGACTAGACAGAGATAGCATCATAATTCCTGGTGAACTTTTAAAGTTTTCGTCTTTAATCTCCTTTACCAACTTAGATTGTTTGCTAGCTTGGTCATACTTATAAAGCCGAAACTCCATTTGCCACGAGGTAGAATTGCTGATAAACCAAGCGAATGTAGGACGGGTTGCCAAAGTTTGCCCATAAATTTGGGATGGTGCAAGTAAAATCAGGGTTGGAATGCTACTTGAAGATGTCTCGGACTCAGTTTCGCACCCTCTAGAGCCACCTGAAGTTCCCGTAGTCTGAGGTGGGGGATCATTAGAATTATTGTTCTTATCAGCTAAGGCTGTTGTAGGCATCAATAATAATAAACTCAAGGCAATATCAATGGATGTAAAAAGGCTTTTTTTCAAATATTTCTGGGAAGGACTTAATATCTGAGCCATGTTCTACCTCGATAAGTTGCTAGGACAAGTCTTAAGAACACATCTGGTTAAACAACCTATATTTTGCAGATGCGCTTGAAAATACGGCTGTGTTACAAAAACCAGTGCTGGTCTGCTAAAAGTGCAGAAGGCAGATAATTTAGCAGCCAAAGATACTCCGCTAATGAACCGCAAGTAACTATTTTCTTATGGCGATATTTCCAATGCAAGATTATTCTACTGTCTATACGCTGGTATATGCGATGTTCGCTGTCGTATCGAAACCTTGAAGAAAAGCAAAAGCTTGGACTTTTGTCTAAGCTTTTGCACTCGCTTATAAGTTCAGAAGCGGACACTATACAAGGCAAGCTCTAAGTCAGTGTGGATAGTTCAGAGAACACGGTCTAGTTGAGAATTAAATAGACAAAATTATACACTTGCAGACAAATATTAACAAGTCTTTTATGTATAAACACCATGAGTTTATCACCATAGCAGTAGCTCTATAAAAGACTTAAGTTAATTATAAAAAAGCGACTATCAAAATAGCGAGACTATACCAGAAAATAAGTAACATCCGTAAAGATACATTATAGAAAATCACAATTTATCTGAGTAAAACCACGCTCTGATTGGGATTGAGGATTTAAATATATCACGCCACTTGCTTCTCCTGTCAAAGACGCTACCCGTAGCTTGCTTCCCCGCAGGGGTACAAGTCGGGGAACCCACCCAACGCAGTGGCTCCCCATAAACGACTGCCAAACCCCGAAGGGAATAGTACCTATAAGACCTTACACTGCCCATGATCCCGTAACAAATGGTCACAGAGCACCAAGGCCACCATTGCTTCAACCATTGGAACTGCACGCGGTAACACACAAGGATCATGGCGTCCTTTTGCTGCTAATAGCGTTTCTTCGCCCTCGCGAGTTACAGTTTTCTGCTCTTTTCTAATTGTTGCTGTCGGCTTAAATGCAACTCGCAAAATGATATTTTCTCCGTTGGAAATTCCTCCTTGAATCCCACCAGAACGGTTTGTAAGTGTGCGGATTTCACCATTTTGCTCAATATAAAATTCGTCGTTATGTTCAATTCCCGTTAGCAGCGTTCCCGCAAAACCGGAACCAATTTCAAAGCCTTTGCTAGCAGGTAGAGACATCACAGCCTTAGCGATATCAGCTTCCAATTTATCAAATACTGGTTCGCCCAAACCTTTGGGCACATTTCTCGCTACACATTCTACGACACCGCCGATAGAATCACCTTGTCTACCTGTTTGCTCAATTAATTCAATCATGCGATCGCAGCATTCAGCATCTGGACAACGGACGATATTGCTTTCCACTTGTTCTAAGGTGACAGTATTTGGATCAACGACACCTTCCAAGTCTTTGATGCGCTTGACGTAAGCGATAATTTCGACATTGGCGACTTGACGGAGAATTTTTTTAGCGATCGCACCAGCTGCTACTCTTCCAATTGTCTCACGCGCTGACGACCTACCCCCACCTTGCCAATTGCGAATGCCATATTTTGCATCATAAGTTGCATCGGCGTGAGAAGGCCGATACTTCTGTGCCATCTCGTCGTAATCTTGGGGACGAGTGTCTTGATTACGTACCAAAATTGCTATCGGCGTTCCTAATGTTTTGCCTTCAAATACTCCTGATAAAATCTCGCAGGTATCCGCTTCTTTGCGAGGGGTGGTAATTTTACTTTGTCCGGGACGCCTTCTATCTAGTTCTGCTTGAATTTCTTCTGCCGAAATTTCTAGTTGTGGAGGACAACCATCAATTACAACCCCCACACCGCCGCCGTGAGACTCCCCAAAAGTAGTTATACGAAATAGATGTCCAAAAGTGTTGCCCATGATGTTGAAGAAGAAGGTAAAGCTTATGTATTTTACCTAGAGTTCTTGCAAAAGTTTATTTTTGCTCTGATCTAACAAATACTGTAGGGCTTTTTTTGTTTGGCAAAATGGCATATCTGTAAATTAGACGCTTGCTATGGTATTCGAGTAACGTACATTCCATGCGAAAAAAGTACTGACTTGCATTACCCCTGGTAGTTAACCAGGGGTTTTTATTGGAACGATCAAGTCTGATCTCCAAGGAAAGTTGGGTGTAATGTCTCACGATATAATGCGATCGGTTAGCTTGAGATTATTGCTGAGAAGATGGTAGAACTACAGTTACCCCAGCAACCAGCTAAATAAACCTTCTACTGTTAGGCTGAAATCTTTAGCAAATTCTGGCACTGGTAATTGTGTTCCTAGTTCTTCGTAAAAAGTGGTTGGTTGATCTGGCAAGTAGACAAACACAGATTGTTCTTTAGGATCAATCAGCCATCCCATCTGAGTTTCATGCTTCAGGCAATGCAGAATATTCTTCGTAACTTTAGTTTGACTTTGATCAGGAGATAGAATTTCAATTGTCCAATCTGGGGCGATCGAGAAAACGTTAGCAACCCCACCATTTTCTTTGCGGGGAATTCTGTCCCACATAAACACGGAAATGTCAGGCACAATTGAGCGATTACCAAATGTACAACGAAGCTCACAAAAAGCCCGCGCAATTTGTTTGGGTTTAACGACCAAGTTAATTGCAGGTGCTAACTCGGTTTGAATTGCGCTGTGTTCTCCTTGCGGCATCGGTTTTTGGATGATACGTCCATCAATGTATTCACTGGCAGGTTCTGTCTCTGGCAGATCCAGAAATTCACTTAGAGTCAAGGGTTTAGAAGGGGTCTGTACCATTTAAGGTTTCCTTACACTCTTTTTTCACTAACTAATGTCAGACTAACCCATTCGCCTTTCTCGTTGTAGCTGCGAATCATCCGTTGGCGCAGATTTGGCTGAATTAACCAACCCACTTCCAGAAATAAGGGTTGACGTAACTGCACCTTGAGAGGAGAAGTTGCAGAAGCGCCATCTGGTAAAAGTAATACTTGCACCAGCTTTTGGGGATCTTGATCAAAGAGAATAATCGGGTCTTTGATGGTAGCAGTTGAGGTAATTGTACGTTCTGCAAAAGAAGTACTTTGAATTAATCGCCTAGCATCATCAAGTTGTAGTTTTAAGGTTGTAGAGTAAGTATCAGGCGATCGCAAATCTCGATATATTGTCACTGCTTGCCCAAGCCATTCTCCCAACAAGTCATCTATCTGCAAGGGTGGACGTTCTGTTACTGGGGTTCCAGCTAGATGTTCTCGAATTAGAACTAGTTCCTTTAGCTGACCGGTCTGATCAAACAGTTGTACCAGACGCAAGCGCCGATTTTCATGAACCAAAGCAAGTTCTGCCCCAAATTCGGAAAATGGCCCTAGCTGAATTAAACCTTCAGAAAATGAACCATTTTCAAAAAACAACAGACCCCCTCCCACAGAATTAAATTCTCTGATTACATCTTGTCCCGAACGGCTCAGAGTTAGGCGCACTGTCTGCTTATTGTTCAAATCTTCTAGGGAAAGACGGCTAGGAGTATCCTTCAGAAGTGTCCCTTGAGGAGAAAAATTGGTAAATGAACCTTCCCAAACACCGAGATTCTGCAAAAAACATTCCCATTGCGATTTCATAGCCATTTCTTCCTTTGTCTTTACCCACCCATGCCCAATGCCCAATGCCCAATGCCCAATGCCCAATTCCCAATGCCCAATTCCCAATGCCCAATGCCCAATGCCCAATGCCCAATGCCCAATGCCCAATGCCCAATGCCTAACCTTTAGCAAAACGTCGGACAGCAAATAAGCTCCCCATTAATCCTACTGCTGCACCGAAGCTCAAGAGAATCAGGGGCAATAATAAAATTTCTGCTGGAGTGAGTTGCACTTTGTTAGTGATGACTTGGATAAATTCCGGTTGATTGACTAGCAACTTACCGAGAAACTGTTGAATCACAGAAATGAAACTCCAAGCGATCGCACCACCAACTAAGCCAAAGGTAGTTCCTTGTAAAATAAACGGGAGGTAAATCCATGCAGAAGTTGCTCCCACTAGTTGCATAATTTCAATTTCCTGGCTTCGCGCCATGACAATCAGCCGAATTGTGGTAGTAGTCACTGCGATCGCACTTAAAGTTAGAATAATCGTAATTGTTAAAGTAATCCAGTTCAGACCTTGGTGCAACTGGGCAATACGTTTGACTGCTTCATCGACATACTGCACCGTCTCAACTCCTGGTAACTTAGCCAACTGCGTTGCTAAGGTTGGTACAACTTGAGAATTACGCGCTTTCACCTTCATCTCATCAACCAGAGGATTCTCACCTAGCTCCTGGGTAGCCCCCTGAATATCAGAAATTCTCATTTCCTTAACTAACTTAGTCCAAGCTTCCTCTTTGGTAATCGTTTGTATCGCCGTCACCTCTGACATTTTTGCGATCAGTGGCTGAATGCTTTCAACTTGCGTATCCGGTTCGAGAAAAACTGATACTTCTAGCTGGCTACCGAACTGGTAGAGGAGTTTTTCGACTTGCCAAGAGGTTTGCAAACTCAAGCCAAATAAAAACAGTAACACCGTCACAGTACTTATAGCTGCCCAATTCATCCAACCTCCCCGCAATAAACCGAGGAAAGTTTCTTTGAGCAGATAGTCAAGTTTCGTTAGAGATTTAAACACACATCACCCCAGTCAAAAATTTTTGAAGAAGAATACATTCGTCAGAATTCAGGAGTCAGAATGCAATCAGTGGGGGATTCAGACCCGCCACTTTCTTGTTGACCACAAAACAAGAAAATTTGGTGGGGGTGCAAAAACGCCGTTTATTCATCCACCAGTCGCACAAAATACCCAAGTGAATTCTGGCGACTGACTCCTGAATTCTGTTTGATAACTTATAATTCATAACTCATAACTCATAACTCATAACTCATAACTCAGCACTCAGCACTCCATTACAACTGACCACCACTAAGATTGATAGAATTGAAGTAGTAGGAATTTTCACCATCTAGCCATTGAGACTCATGCCCTCTGAAATTGCCGTAGAGAAAAAAAAGTTAAAAAATCCACCTTTGGAGCTTCATTATTTAGGCGATCGCGTGCTGCGTCAAGCTGCAAAGCGGATTTCTAAAGTAGATGACGAACTCCGTCAACTGGTGCGCGAAATGCTGCAAACTATGTACAGTAAAGATGGCATTGGTTTGGCTGCACCCCAAGTGGGAATTCATAAACAACTAATTGTCATCGACCTGGAACCAGAGAACGCAGCTAATCAGCCGTTGGTGTTGATTAACCCCACCATTAAACAAGTCAGCCGCGACATCTCTGTTGCCGAAGAAGGATGCTTGAGCATTCCCAATGTATTCCAAAACGTGAAGCGCCCCGAAGTCGTGGAAATTGCCTATAAAGACGAGTACGGTCGTCCCCGGACATTAAAAGCTAATGACCTCTTAGGACGCTGCATTCAGCACGAGATGGATCACCTGAACGGCGTGGTATTTGTAGACCGTGTAGAAAACTCCTTGACTTTAGTCCAGGAGCTATCTAAGAATGGCTTCTCGTATCAAGCGGTGAAACCAATAGCATAGGGGGCTAGTAGTGTATTTAACTCCAAAAAGCGGTTTATTTCTGGGTGGTTCGTGTGTAAGTGCGATCGCAGCTGTCGGTTCGATTTTTGAACTCAGTTACGGACAACCAGATTTGGGCGTCCAAGCCACGGCAATTATCCTGGCATTGAGCATTCCACTCACCGGATTATTTTTCTTTGCCGCAGTTAAGGACGCAAGGGCTAACATGAAATAAGCATCAGGTACATAAAAAAGGTAAAAGGATGAAGGAACTCGGCAAAATTCATTCTTTTACCTTTTATTTTTGCTCTCCATCTTCCACTGCCCCTAAAGCTTTCAGCGTCACTAACTGCGCTGCGGTTAAGCCTGTAACCCCGGTGATATTCATGCCTTCGTAGGGTCGTGGCGATCGCAGTGTTTTTAGGCACTCACCCGTCAATACATCCCAAAGCTTAATTGTCTCATCTTGGCTACCACTGGCTAGGGTTTGACCATCTGGACTAAAGACCACTGACAATACTTCCAGAGAGTGTCCCTGTAAAGTTTTCAGCGATTTTCCTTCACTGAGATTCCACAGTTTGGCTGTTTTATCGTCACTACCACTTGCCAGTAACTTGCCATCTGGACTGAAAATAACTGACCTGACCCAGTTAGTATGCCCTTGCAAAACTTCTAAGCATTTACCAGATTCGACATTCCACAGTCTCACTGTTTGGTCTTCACTGCCAGTAGCCAATATTTGACCATTCGGACTGAAAGCTACTGACCTAACCCAATTGGTATGTTCTTCATCTAAAGCTTTTAGGGGTTTACCAGAGTTGACATCCCACAGTCTCACTCTTTTCTCGTCACCGCCACTTGCCAGTAGCTTGCCATCTGGACTGAAAGCTATTGACCAAATCCAAAAGGTTTTCCCATGCAAAGTTTTTAGGCATTCACCAGATTGGACATCCCACAGTTTCACTGTTTTGTCTTCGCAGCTACTAGCGAGAATATTGCCATCTGGACTGAAAGCTACTGACCAAATCCAATTAGTATGACCCCACAAAACTTTCAAGCAGTTGCCAGATTGGACATCCCACAGTCTTACTGTTTGGTCTTCGCTAGCGCTGGCTAAGGTTTTGCTATCGGGACTAAAAACAATTGAGCTAACTCTACTAATATGCTCGTGCAGAGTTTTTAGGCATTCACCAGAGTTGACATCCCACAGTTTCACTGTCTGGTCTTCACTGCCACTTGCCAGTAGCTTGCCATCTGGACTGAAAGCCACTGACCTGACCCAATTGGTATAGCCTTGCAAAGCTTTCAGACATTTACCAGAGTTGATATCCCATAATCTTACTGTTTGGTCATCACTACTACTTGCAAGTAGCTTGCCATCTGGACTGAAAGCCACTGACCAAACCCAATTGGTGTGTTCTTGCAAGGTTTTCAGGCATTTACCAGAGTTGACATCCCACAGTTTCACTGTTTTGTCTTCACTACCACTTGCAAGTAGCTTGCCATCTGGACTGAAAGCCACTGACCAAACCCAATTGGTGTGTTCTTGCAAGGTTTTCAGGCATTTACCAGAGTTGACATCCCACAGTTTCACTGTTTCGTCTTCACTGCCACTTGCCACTAGCTTGCCATCTGGGCTGAAAACTACAGAATTTACCCGACTAGTATGTTCCTGAAAGGTTTTCAGGCATTCACCAGAGTTGATATTCCACAGTTTTATTGTTTGGTCATTACTACCACTCGCTAAGATTTTACCATCTGGGCTGAAAGACACTGACCAGATCCAATTAGTGTGTCCTTGCAAGGTTTTAAGGCATTTACCAGTGCAAACGTCCCATAATCTTACTGTTTTATCGTCACTGCCACTCGCTAAGGTCTTACTATCGGGACTGAACACAACTGACCATACCCGCCTAGTATGCCCTTTACAAGTGAAAATTTGTTTGCCATCAAAGTTCCACAAACGAACTTTACCATTAGCATCACCTGTAGCCAAAAATTTACCATCGGGGCTAAATGTCACCGATAAGATACTCCCGAAGGTTTCTGTAAAAATTGATTTAGATAAGTCTGAGTAAGCGAAATTGAGATCGTGCAAATTTTTACCTTGCAAGTAGGCTTGCGAAACTGCTAGATAAGAAAAGTCATAGCCACTTAAATCGGCCTGTAATTGACACAGCAAATTAAGAGTATTACCCCCTGCATATCCTCGTTTGACACCAGATTTGTCTCGCAGTTTATCCAGAATTTGGGTTAGTTTGTCTCCAACATATTTTGGAGTTATAAAAATATTGAGTAACCTTTCGGCAACTGGCTTAAGAATGAGGCGAATTTGGATATCTCTGACATAATTTTTAGCAGTAGCTCCTATCAAAGCATGACTATTAAAAAGTGCAATTTCACTACTGGTAATTTCTTGCCAGACTTGTTCAACCAGTTTGTCAGTGATGTATTCCATCACCACAGGTTGGAGCGTGAACAGTGCAGCACTTTTCTCAATTAGCGATCGCCTGCGTAGTGATTCTAATGCCTCCAGTAATTCCCTTTTTGCCACTAGACGCACAATATCATCTAGCAAATCTTCTAGTGAAACTGCTTCACGCTTAATTGCCAACCAGTAGATGATTTCTTTTTCTAGATTGGATGTACGCTCAAACTGCTGATCTAATAAATCACGGGTGTCGCCAAAAATTATCTCTCCTTTATCTAAAAAAGCAGCGATATCACCACCAAATAATTCCCGGATTGTCTCAGAGACTAGCTTTAATGCCAAGGGATTACCCGAATAATTCTTAACCAGTTTTGCCCCGTTGGTAGGTAAATCAGACAAACCTTTGTCTATAAGAATTTTTTGCCCTTCTATTTCTCCCAATCCGGCTAGTGAGAATGTTCTGACTGGTGATTCTTCTCCCTCTAAAGGTGCAAATTCTTTGGGTTTTTCGCGAGAAGTTAGCACTAAGCAGCTTTTATGAGGTTCTTCTCCTACCCGTTTGAGTAGCTGACCATAACCTTCATATCCTTCTCTATAATCTCCGGCGCGATCGCCTTCTTGCAAAATCGTCTCTGCATTATCCAACACTACAAGACAACGGCGCTTTCGGAAATATTCAATTAGCAGCGTTATTCGCTCATCTATTGTTTTTGGCAAATCAGTTTCTTTCTGATCAGATAAAAATCGGATCAGGTTCGCCAATATTTCTTGGATAGGTGGAGCATTACGGAGAGTTCGCCAAATCAGGTACTCAAAATTATTGTGAACCTCGTCTGCTAACTTCACAGACAAAGCAGTTTTGCCAATTCCTCCCATGCCTAATAGTGCTACTAATCGGCACTTATTATCAACAATCCACTTCTTAAGCGTGGACAGTTCTGCTTTCCTTCCATAGAAGACACCACGAATACTAGGTGCTTCGCCCCAATCGTGGTGATTGTTGGCAATAGGTTCCACAGTAACTAAAGATGCGCGATACTCACTTTCAATAATTTGCTGTAACTTGGTGAGTTTCCCAGGCCCACTGCCACTAACTTGGAATTTTTTATAAACCTCGCTCAATCTTTTGCGTACTGCCTCAGCGCTGATATGCAATTCTTGAGCGATCGCATTTGGCGATTTGTTTTCAACAGCATGTGATAACACCTCTAGCTCACTGCTAGACACACTCCGTTTTTGGGCTAAAGTCGAAAGAAAACCTTCGGGAATCTCACTCATACACACATTATGACAAACTACCTACATTCCAATATTAGCTTACTAGGTGAGAAAATCATCTGCTCAGATTGACACTTGAACTATTATCTGGTATGAAAATGCGTTGTTGAGTCAGTATCTTTAAATAATTTTCTCAGTTCTACTTGACTAGCTCACTAAGTTACTTTAAAATGGTTTAAAAGTGAGTTTAGCCAGGCTAATTGTGTAACTTAGTGAGCTTAAGGTTCAATTATCCAACATTTAAAAGTTTACTTTTCCCATTTGTAAATACCCAAACCACTGTTGTTGGTATTCAAACTTGATTCAGGTTTGGTAGGACTGCTGCGTGCTTTCAAGTATTGGCTCTTTTTTTAGGACAGTCGAGGTAGCCCTAACTGCTGCTTAGATTTAACTCTCAAAACAGGACAAAAACTATGAAAATCAATCTCAAAGATGATGAAAATGTACTATTCAAGTGGTTTTGTCAGGGACTCAAGTATTTTCTGCTGACTCTGCTTGGTTTAGCAATCGCTCTTGTTTTATCTCAGGTTTTTGGCGCTATCTCAATAGTTGGGATGCTGTTATCCACAAGTCTATGGATATGGTTTGTGAAGATAGCAGTATCTCTGTTTTGTCTATTTGCGATCGCCATGATAATTGAGTCTTGGAGTTGATTCCTCACTCAATTATCAGCAACAAGATTGCAATTTTAGGTTTGTAGTCAAGTTTAATCAACTTTCTTGGGTTAAGTGCAAGTTAGCCCAACGCTTCCCACTAGGAAATTATATCATGTCAAACAATAGCAACGGCTTTGGGGGAGAAACACTTTCGCCACTTTTAGTCATCTTAGTGGCAGGGTCAATCTCTTTGGCAATCGTTAACAAAGATAATCAACCAGCATATTTTGACATAGTTAAAATGGTTATGGCCTACAGCTTTGGCTCAATTAAGTCCCAAGAAAAAACTAGAGATCCCAATAAGCAAGATAAGACAGATGATGATAAGTTGAAGTAGTGGACATGAAAACTATCTGTGAAGGCAGTGAAAAATACCTGTTTTTCACAGATAGTCTGCTAAAGGTGAGTTGCAGATTAGAATTTGCTTCTAAAATAGAAGAATGCTGTCAACTCTCACTCAACTCCTGCGACTCTCTCAAGGACAACTGAACTTACTAGAAACTTGTCCGCGTAAATTTCAACATACCTATCTAGAAAAACTCAATTCGCCTTCAAATCCAGAACAAGAAGAACGGCAAACTTTGGGTAGTCGTTTTCACTTGCTAATGCAGCAGCGAGAAATGGGTTTGCCAATTGATAGTTTCCTGCAAGCAGATGCTCAACTGCAAAGTTGGATGCTAGGTTTTGCCGATGCAGCCCCAGAAATTTTAACGGCTGCATCTGATAATCAAACTTTCCGTGAAAGTGAACACTACCGGACTCTGCAAGTTCAGGATTATTTGCTGACGGTTGTCTATGATTTATTGATTGCAGATAACCAACAAGCGCAAATTCTCGACTGGAAAACTTATCCTAAACCACCCAATCAACGCAAGTTAGAATCCAACTGGCAAACACGCCTTTATCTGTATGTATTGGCAGAAACTAGCGACTATTTGCCAGAAAAGATTTCCATGACTTACTGGTTTGTCCAATCTGAGGGCAAACCGCAAAATATTAAATTTAATTACAATACTGCTCAACACACACTAACAGCAAAAAAACTTAATCAACTATTAAGTCAGTTAACTAATTGGCTGGAAAATTACCAAAATAACCAGCAGTTTCCGCAAGTGGTGGAGGGTAGCAAAACCTGTGATCATTGTCAGTTTGCCAAACGGTGCGATGCCTACGACGGTAAACTACGCACACAAGCTACTGAAGAAGCAGTGAAAGACTCATTGCCAAATTTTGACAGCATTCAAGAAGTCTCACTCAACCCTATACATTAGGGGATGTTTGTAAAATCTAATAGGAGTATTAATAAATCACAACTTCTAAATTTATGTCAAGTTTTGATGAAACTGAAGCAATTTATGTTCGCGAATTAGGAATTGATGACATTGCTCCCATTTACCACTTGGGAGAAGGGTTATTTACCAGCGATTTATATCCTTATTTATACCGCACCTGGGACGAATGGGAAGTGATTGGACTTTACAACACCGATCCCGAATATTGCCTTGTGGCTGAAACAGAGGGAGAATTAGCAGGATTTATTTTGGGAACCATCATCACCAAAGCATCCTGGACTTACGGATACATTTTATGGCTGGGAGTTAATCCGAAGTATCAGCGTCGGGGAGTAGCAGACAAGTTGGTTGATAAAGTCGTCGCCCGGATGATTGAAGATGGGGCACGGTTTATGCTGGTAGACACTGATCCCACCAATACTTCAGCATTAAAGTTTTTTAACCGCAAAGGTTTTGGTAATATCCGCCAGCATATTTTCTTGTCGATGAATTTAAGCAAGCACGAATATTATGGCAGATTAATTGATTACGAACACCAAAAAGCTGAAAGAGCAGGTTACAAGCGATCTCGTCCAGCAATTCGTGCCCGTAAACCTGATAGCGTTGCTAATGAAGTAGTTCTCAATCCTCTAGTAAATGAATCTCAAACGACCGAGGATCAATCTCCAATCTAAGAAAAGCTATGAGTTAGGAGTTAGGAGTTAGGATTTAGGAGTTAGGAGTTAGGAGTTTGGAGTTTGGAGTTAAAACTTTTAGAAGTCATTTATAGCCATAACTTACGCACAGGTAACGGAATGTTAGCTTGCTTAAACAAGTCGTAGTAGCTTTGATTCGACTCAAAAACTACATCAAAATTATCTTCTAGATACTCTTGCAATTCTGATAAATGCCAATAATTCTTCTGTTGAAGCCAGGTTAATACAATTTGTTTTTGTGCAGGCTCAAGATAACTTTTTGAGCCTTTGTATCTCAGCTTCAGTCCGACGACACCCTGTTCTAAAAATATGTATTTCCATTTGTTTACAAAACCTACACACACTCGCAAAATATTTCCAACTGTGAATCACTAGACATCTGGTGAAATTAAATATGCGTTATCTAGAACCCTTGTAGAGACGCGAAATTTCGCGTCTCTACATTCTTTTTCGGAGATGTCTACTATGTTCACTGCAAATAAATAAAATCACCTTTGCCCACTGCCTGTATACTTCTGTTGAAGCTGGCGAAGATATTGGTAATTAGACTGTGGTAGTTGTGTCGGCTGCTGCATACCATAATTCCCATATGACTGTGGTAGTTGCGTTGGCTGCTGCATACCATAATTCCCATATGACTGTGGTAGTTGCGTCGGCTGCTGCAAGCCATAATTACCATATCCCACAGGGTTTGTGGGGGTGACAACGCCTTGACTTTGACTCTGGCTAGAGTAAGGTGGAATATTCGTTGGTGCGACAGAGGTGACTGGGGGCGTCACTGGTGCTAAATTAGGCACTACCTGACCACTATTTAAATTATTGTAAGGATTTTGCGGTAAGTTTGTACCCGTTGAAGTATAACCTGTACCAGTAGTTAACCCATTACTAGGCAATAGCTGACCGTTATTTAAATTACTGTAGGGATTTTGTGGTAAGTTTGTACCCGTTGAGGTGTAGCCAGTCCCAGCAGTTAACCCAGTACTTGGTAGAGAATTTTGACTGGGTAAGCTGTTGATGGGTGGCATTAGCGTTACTCCTGAGTCAGAGCCTCGTCCCGATGCATTTGTCTGAGTTGCAGTACCATTGAAGTTAGACAATTTCTGGTTTATCGATTGGTTGAGCGCCGCTTGCTGAGGGCTGATAGAGAGGGAATTTTGATTATTATTGGTTTGATTAGTTAATCCAATACCCAGGCTAGAGGATGTTTGTTCCCCCCCTGTAGGTTGAGATGCCGCATTTAATGTCTTAAGACCGAGAAACTGGTTATTACTATCAACCGTCCCAGTACGCAATAAATTTTCTGTTTTTACAACAAAGGGATTTTCCACGGCTGGCGAGGTGTCGCCATTAACTATGCCTAAACCAGGATTTAATTTGGTATCAGTACCAGACTTTTGTTTGTTAATTATATCGTCTAATAAGTCGTTGCTCTTTTTTCCCTGAGTGTTTTCCTTCGGGGTATTTGCTGTTGCTGAGAGAGTTGCTTGCTCAAAGTCATTAAATAAAACTGGCAAGTTATCAATATCCGCTGCAATAGCTCTGTTTTCTGCCGACAGGTCGGAATCAGCAGGTTTTTGTGAAGCGACTTGGTTTTTTTGTTTATAAACGAAAATATCTGGATTTGACCAGTATTGCCAGGTTACTAGCCCTACTACAGATAAAAAAATTCCAGCTGCCCAAAAACCAGGTCGCTTTAGATTCCATAATAATCTGGCTCTGAGATAGCGTAAGTAGGCGGGAGGATAATGTCGATGTGGCATGGGATTGATAATTGAAATTTACTCGAAATCGGGAAAACTTGACGGAAGCTGAAGACGTTGCTGTTTAATGCTTTTGCTTTCCTCAATAGGAAATGTCTCAATTTAAGTTTGAATGGTGATTTCATCCTAACTTCTCCATTAGTTATTAGTCATTATCAATAGACATGTACTAGTCAAAAATTTACTTTTTAGCGGCTGGAGTCCTTGGGCAAGATTTTCTAGAAAGTTATGGCAATTTATGGTTAGTTTTTGGGTATCGGTAACACTGGATAACATCAGGAGTTAACAACTGGTCTAATTTATTGTTGTGGCTGGACAAAAGTCCAACTTTTTTACTTTCTAGTTAGCAAACTGTGCGCTGCAATGCTTCGATACGTCTATGAGGGCGCTGGGTTGCACCGGACTATTAACCAGGAGACTACAGCAATGATGAAAGCTGAAGATATTATGACCAAAGATGTAGTTACCATTCGCGGTTCGGCGACTGTTGCTGAAGCAGTAGCGGTGATGAAGGAAAAAAGATTGCGATCGCTGGTTGTGGATCGTCGCTATGACAATGATGCTTATGGTATTGTCACAGAAACGGATATTGTCTATAAGGTAATAGCCTATGGTCAAGACCCAAAGCAAGTGCGGGTTTACGAAATTATGAGCAAGCCTTGCATTGTGGTCAATCCTGATTTGGGTGTGGAATATGTAGCGCGGTTATTTGCTAACACTGGTATTCATAGAGCACCTGTGATTCAAGGCAAGCTGTTGGGCATCATCTCAATTACCGACATTTTGACCAAAAGCGACTTTGTGGAAGCGCCAAAAGCGGTACTGCTGGAGGAGAGAATTCAAAAAGCAATTGAGCAAGCTCGTGCTATTTGCACTGAACAAGGTGCTTATTCTAAATCCTGTGCAGCTGCCTGGGATGAAGTAGAAGAACTCCAGGCAGAAGCAGCTCATCAGAAAGCTGAGGGTATGGTATCAGCCAAAGTTTCTTTTGAAAAATACTGTAAAGAAAACCCAAATGCACCGGAATGTCGAAATTATCATCCGTAATCGAACGTGAGTTCGATGGCTGGAATTTGACCTCTCTTCTAAGCTACGGTGTATACACAAGTCTTTCTGGAAGCAATTTACGGTTTATCGAATAGCTTAACAAAACCTCAAGAAAGGTTCTGCTACGCTCTCACCTGTCCCTCTCCTTGGTAAGGAGAGGGATGTCCGTCAGGACTCTTTGAGGTTTTTGTTTTGGGTAATTGCATGACTTGTGTGTACACAGTAGCACTTCCTCAATTTAGCGTTTGGCAACTCGGATCAATAAGAATAGACCTATTCCCAAAAAAAGAAAGTTGGGCAACCAAGCCCCTATAAAGGGAGAGAGGACACCTGCTTGCGCGGTCGCACCACTAATAAAGAAAATTAAGTAGTAGGAAAATATAACTATGACACTAATCCCAAAGCTGGTACCTCTTCCAGTTCGCTGGGGTATGCTTCCCATCGCTGCACCTACTAAGCCAAAAACTACACATACAAAAGGTAAGGAGATTTTTTGTTGAATCCGCACTTCGAGTTTACGAATTTTTTGGCGATCGCCACCGAGATTTTCCACTTCTAGTTGCTGTAGTGCTTCAGAAATATTCATCTCACCATAGTCCCGGCTTTTTTCTGCCAGACTTAATGGCGTGCGCGGTAGTTGCAGTTGTTGATGTTCAAATCTGACAATGTTGCGATAAGAGCGATCGGCAGCGACAAAATAGATCGTGCCGTTGTAAAAATCCCAGATATTTTGAGAAGGATTCCACTGGGCAGATTCTGATATCACAATTTGATTTAGACCTTTTGTTGAGCGGTCTATAATTGTCAAACCTTTCATTCGCTTACCATCAAACTGATCGGCGTAAAACAAGCGTGTCAATATTCTATTCTTAGAGCCATCCGGCTCCTTAACATCCTGGTATTCAGGATAAAAAATATTTTGCTGTTTAAAAGTTGGCTTGTTTGATTTAAGCGCTTTATCCAGAGTCATCGCCGCTTGATAATTTGCTGCTGGTGCAATTTGTTCGTTAAACACAAATGTCATTCCTGTAACCACAAGACTTAACATCACAGCAGTTAGAATTATGCGATAGACGCTGACCCCACAACCACGCAGGGCAATTAGTTCGCTGTCGCTAGAAAGACGACTGTAGGTCATCAAAGTAGCCAGCAGCGTAGACATGGGGAAAGCTAAAACGATAAAATTGGGAAATTTTAACAAAAAAACTTGAATAGCAATGTCTATAGCTAGCCCAGATTCTACGATTTTTCTGACGAGATCAAATACAGCATCAATGGTGACACCAAGTGATGAAAAAGCTCCGACACCAAAGAAAAACGGCGCTAACAATTCGCTGGCAAGGTAGCGATCCATGATCGTAAAAGGCAGCAGCGAATGGAGGCTGTAAAAGGACGTGAGCTTCTTTGATATCATAAGCAACTTGAAAAGTTAAAAATTGGCAAACCCTAGTAAAGCAAAGTATATGTTTAATGTCAAAATGAAATTAATTAAGAAATTTATGCTTAATAATAAAGAATATCCTTTGAAATTATTAACTAAATAATTGTTAATTTAGACTTGAAAGTTATCCCCTAAATAATATTGCCGCACCAGGGGATTGCTGTAGAGTTCGTCAGCAGCGCCAAAAGCGAGAATTTGTCCCTCGCGCATGATGTAGGCGCGGTCGGTGATGGCGAGGGTTTCACGGACATTATGATCTGTAATTAAGATTCCCATGCCGCGATCGCGCAGTTGTGCTACAATTTTCTGAATTTCTGAGACTGCGATCGGATCAACTCCCGCAAATGGTTCATCCAAAAGTAAAAATTTTGGCCCTTCTTGTCCAGCAGCTAAAGACCTGGCTAATTCCGTCCGCCGTCGCTCACCACCAGAAAGTTGAATTCCTTTGCTATTGGCTAATTTTTCCAAGCGAAACTCCCGCAGTAAAGTTTTGAGTCGTCTTGCCCACTCCCATCGTGGCACATTAGTTTGCTCTAGCACCAACAGAATATTATCCTCTACTGAGAGTTGGCGAAAAATACTTGCTTCTTGTGCTAGATAGCCAATACCCAATCGCGCCCTTTTGTGCATTGGCATTCCCGTAACGTCGAGATTACCTAGCCAGACTTTTCCTTGATTGGGTTTTTCTAAACCTGTGGCAATGTAAAAGGTCGTCGTTTTACCAGCCCCATTGGGGCCTAGTAAACCAACGATTTCGCCTTGAGCAACAGAAAGATTGACACGATTGACAATTACTCGCTTGCCGTAAGATTTGTGAATATTCTCTAAAATAATTTTCATTGTTCGCGCCCTTTCTTGGTGGTAAATGCTAATTAGAACGCTTGAATGGTGGTGTCTTTGGGGCAGGTGTCGCAGTTTGTCCATTATTATTTGATTCCTGCACCATGTAGATGGACTCTACCTGACTGTTGGATTGGGGTAAGGCAACAAATCGCCCTTCATCAATTAAATAGGTTACTTTCTCCGCCCGAATACTATTACCACCCTGTTGCAAAATATAGACGTTGCCACTGAAATCAATTCGGCGTTCTTTACTAAAGTACTGCGCTTGGGCAGATGTTGCCTGAATCTGGCGAGCAGGATACAACATTTGCACATTACCGCGAGCGGTGACTACTTGATTTTTCGCGTCATATTCTTGCACATCAGCGCGGATAGTCAGGGGGCGATTTGCTCCAGATGTTTGTGCAGTAGCGGTTTGCAGTTGGGTAGGGAAGACAAAAGCGCCCAAGAGTGTAACTGGCAGCATTAAAGCTAATCCAAAGCGACGCATTTGTGATCTGGGTAATTGATAGCGGGGCATCATAGCAGTTTGGGATTCAGGATTTCAGCTTGCATTCTAATTATCTCAAGTACTTTATCCAGACTATAAAATATATAATCTGGAGTGATTTCCGATAACTACTGGCTGAAATAGTGACGCTACCCTTAACCTCAAGGTTTCAGGTAATTGCCATAGAAGTAAAAATGACGTAGGCACAATTCATCAATTGTGCCTAGCAAAGATTTCGGGCAACGCATAATTAATTTCACCAGATGTCTAATCAGTAGTTAGCACAATTCTAGGCAAAGATAAGACTTGATGTTCACCCAAATCACCAGATGTAATCTTGTCTGGCCCAATTTTTTGTAATGTCTTCAACAACACTGCACTCTGACTCAATAGCTCATCGACATCAATCCCGCCGTAACTAGATGGATAACGTTGCAAGCGATTGCTGCCCTCTCCCAGTAGAATTACTGCACCTCGCCAGTTAAGATTCTCCAAATGATACAGTGCTACAGCAATCTGGAGAATGCCTTGATAAAAGGTTTTTTCTGGTTCACTAGCTTCAATCCACAAAGCCTCTAAAGTGTCATGACAGGCATAGAACTGACCAGAATTGAACTGTTCTATGCCTTGCCAAAACTCTTGGGGCATGGTTTCGCTCATCCCATGCTCTCTCGTACTTCTTTAATTGCTTGGAGAGAGATTTCTTGTTTTTCTCCAGCAAACTCGTTGTCAGGGGTGAGGAACAACATGCAATGGCACTCTTTGCGTTCTCTCATTGGCACACAGGGACAGTTCCAATATGTGGCATGAACTTCAGCTTCTTTATCTTCGTAGTGGCGACAGGGACATAAAGGCGCACCTAGTTCGTCTTTATGTTTGGCTAGTCCTTCAATCACAACTGCGGTGACAGAAGGTTCAGAACAGAAATATGTTCCAGTACGCTTGGCGTATTGTTCGGAAAAATGCCGCATTGCCTCTAGGCTTCTATCGCTGGATTTTGTGTTATGTTCTTTATGTTCTGATGTGATCATGTGGATCGGTCGCTCATAATTTAAATATTTCTTTGCATTGTACCTCAGCCTCACTAGAGGATTACTGGGTGTATTTCCCCAACCTTACCTGCTCAAATTGTTTTACCGTGGCTCAAAGGCTGATATGTCGGGTGTGCTGGGATCGGACAAAATCTAGGAAATCACAAAAGCTTAATTTATAAGCTAATGAGAATTCAATTTGCATCTTGAGGCAGAATTTAAAAGTCAAGAGGTTGATTTATTCTCATCAAAAAATGATGCTGGGACTCCTCTAAAGGCAGACACGGAGCGCGGCCCTTCCGCAAGTTTTTGTATTATTTACTTTATTTATACATTGTACTGAGTTTTTTATCATAACTTTATAATATTTTATCAAAAAAATTAAGTAAGGAAACTTGTCTATTTTGCTACCTAATGTAAACTCTGAAGTATTTCATAAAAAAAGTACACATTGATCAAGAGTTATAGCGGCTGCCATAATGGTTAGGACAAGTCTGCTATAGATAGCTGTGACAGCCGCTCTCTTAGGATTTGCGAATGTCCTAAGCTATCTGTCCACGGCTATACAACTTCCACTATTGTGAGTATTTAAACTATTGGGAAAAAGTTATTGACTGCTGCGATCGCAGCAACAGTCATTGTTTTGGGAATAGGAGTAGTAGCACAAGCAAGCTACTTTAAGTGCTGGTTCAGTATTAAGACGTAAACAGCAACAGAATACAAAGCTAAAGCAAAGTTAATACCAATTTAATGTTTTTTGCAGTTGGGGTTGCAAAGCGATCGCACTTTGCAAAACTATACCAGGGTGTTCCCTATTGATTACCTCTTGTTCTGCTGGTGAGGAAATATTTGGCCACAAAACCCAGCGACTGCCTTGAGGAAGAGTAGCAAGGCTCAGGGAGTTTTGAGTCAGCCAAATCAAAGGGTAGCTTTTAGGAACTACTGAACTGGCATCTTCTAGGGCTGTGGTTGCTGCTAAGGCTTCTAAAACATAGGCATCGCCTTTAATAAAATCTGTTGATGCTGTCCATAGTTGCACTTGTAATTGCTGTTGCTGTGCATAAAAATATAGGGATACTGCGGCAATTACTGCTTGTTCAAAGTTTTCTTCTTCCCAATTGCTAGCACTGTCAAGGGCAATAACTATTTCTTCTCCACCTGTAACCATTTCTAACTCCCGCACCCTTAATTCCCCATAGCGGGCGCTAGTTCGCCAGTGAATCAGACGAGTAGGATCTCCGATGCGGTAGGGACGTAGTGATCGCACCAGCCCCGTTGTCGCTGTCTGCAACGGTCTACCACGAAGATCGCCCCTTTTGCTCTCTTCTTGCCCCATTTCATCTACTAAGGGGCAAGTAGCCAAAGGTAACACTGTCGGATAGACGATCGCCATTGCAGCACAATCACGCTGACGGCGACACCAGAATAATCCCAAAGGCGCACCAGAACCCAGTTCGACTGTGTGCCAGCGATAGATACCCCGACGCTGAGTCGGGTGGTAATATAGCCAACGGTAATTACCTTGGCTAGGAATTGTTTCGATTGCCTTTTGTACTGGCTTCCCTAAGACGAAGGGCAGCATATCTTCAACTTGTAATAAGCTTACAGCCTGCTGTGTGTGATTGCAGATTTCTAATTCTACCTTCAGATCATCGCCAGCTGATACTGGCTGTATGGGGCGGCGGGTGATGGATAGATTTGTGAGCGATCGCGGCGGTAAGATGGCTGCTACACCCAAAAGGGCAAAACTGATGCCGCTAATGGCGTACAGCCAGCCAGCCATCGTATTGATACCTGCTGCAAAAAAACAAATAGCAGTTGCTCCTAGTATCCAACCGCCGTATGCAGGGGCACAAGCACGCGTTTCTAACCAATTGGTGATGGGTTTGAGGATTTTCATGTTTCTTTTTTAACCCAATACCACCCAAAAATCACAGTGTTATCTTTTCACAGGCTTTGTCGTACTGTGGTAATCGCTTTGTACACGACTTATCTAAGTATATATTCGTCTTCTTTATGTTTTACTTACTTAATAAGAAATAATGTCAATTTTTCCGCTGTAACCAAGCAAAAATTTCCTCGACAGAGAGTGTCAAATTTAAATCTTCTAACACTGGCAATATATCTTTTCCTGCTAACAAATCTGGTAAAGAATTAGGCTGATAAACTAAAATAGAGCGTTCACTTGGGTCAATCAACCATCCGAGCTGACTCCCATTTCTCAAACAGTGTAAAATATTGCCAGTTACTTTAGTTTGACTTTGAGCCGGAGAAAGAATTTCTATTACCCAAGCGGGTGCAAAATTAATACCACTACTAATAATCTCACCACTTTCATCCAGTGGTAGTTGATTAGTGGAGATAACAACCACATCAGGAACTACTGAACGATTACCGCAGGTACAGCGCAATTCAGGAAAGGCTTCGTAGTTAGTTCCCAAGCCATCAATCATTGCAACTAAACGTTTTTGTAATAAGCTGTGTTTACCTCCTCCCATTGGTTTTTGAATTACCCCTCCGTTAATATATTCCCAAGCTGGTGACTCATCAATGTATGGAAGTTTTAAGAACTCCTCTAGAGTCATGCTTTCTGGAACTGTAATTTTTCCTTGCGTCAACCCAATATTTTTCATAATTCGGTTAGAAGCTGTTTATCTGTTGGAACCAGTGGCTATTTTGAAATCAAAATTGTTCTAGTCTTGCCTTTTTAGTATAGGTTGAAGCATTAACTACTATATTGATAGTCTTTACCAAAACCCGATGTTTTGAATATAACTTTTTCGTCAGTTATTGACTCAAGGATCTTTTCATGTGGGCAATAAGGATAGAATGCGATCGCGTAACTTACCGTAAGTATCGCTTTCTTTAAGAATCCCTGCTGGCTAACGATGTCTACGATGGTCACTGAGCTTCTTGTACTGAGCGCAGTCGTTGGCGCAGCCTCTCGTAGAGAAGTGCGGGCTGTTCGGTGACGCGCTTGGCTTGTGTCGTGATGGAACTAATGGGCGATGTCTACGACGGGCGTAGCTGCGGCACTGTAAATATATGTTATGGTTTGGCGATCGCTTTCTATGAGAATCTCTGCTGGCTAGCGATCTGTCTTTACCAACAACTTGAAAAACTAACGTTACGCGGCATTGATTATGCTGATTCTAGATGAGTGACCGGAATTTGTTCGATTTTTTCAGTGGGTTTCGCTCCAGTTGCAACAGCATGAACCGCATGAAGAATATCGGCAGAATAGTACCGATTGCCACAGGTATCACAAACACCAATCGTCACATCTTCGAGGATGACAAATCCATCTCTATGTTTAAATGCCTCGCGCTTGACAATTAGAGGTTGAACAGTTCCTTGGCAATACTCGCATCTATATCCATACATAAGGCTAGCCTTGGGCTTCAGTAACTTCATAAACAGTGAGAATCAAATAATGTCAAGCATGACCAGGTTGTGAGGAGAGGCTTTGCTAAACGCATCACTGCAATTTTATAAGCATTGTGCTGAGGCTGAGTTGTATCAACTAAACACAATAAGACTCCTGCATCACACAGGATCATAGCTCTAGCCCTTGTTGCCGATACTTGTTGAGTAGGAGTTGCTGATAGTTATTGACTGGTTCAGGTGGATATACGTCTAAGGAATCCACAGCCTCAAACCATTGTGACCATTTTTCCACAAGCCTTTCATTAGGCTGACTCTTAGCAATTTTAACTTGATGTTTGTGGATAACAAAATCAATGAAATCGGTCACTTCTTGCAGGGGTGGTTTGGAAAGTTGCTGCAATTTTGCGATCGCAGTTTACGAATAGTCATGATATACGCCCAACAATAACTTCTAATATTTCAAAATCAATATCACATCGCTCTGATTTATCTGAGTTTAGCATTAAAAGTATTGGAAGATGCCCAGATGGTGCTGTCCGTGAGTAGTGAATATCAGAGTAGTATACCCAATCTTCTTCTTTCCGCCAGCCAACTTCATCACCAAATTTTTCTTGTATTTCCTCACTATTATAAGTGGTATCAGAACCGCCTCCAAGACGTTTCCAAATGCGTTTTTGAATGCTAAACCCAAATCGTCCATTGCTATACTTTAACCAGAGTTTATTTATATTATTTAAGTCTTTTCTGGGAAGAACTTTTATATGTTCTGAGCAAAAATAATTTATCAAATAAGTTCTGTATGGTGAAGTTTCCGGTAACTCTTTATGAGATATCACATAGATTATTTTAGCCGTTTCTAAATCAGCCTCCTTCCACTTCCTAGCTTGAAGTAATTCGTCTAGTTTCTGATAATGCCCCGATACTATTTCAGTGAAATCTTTAGAAGAAGTGTGACTATAAGCTGTAGCACTATTAACAACTTCTCTTGCTACTTCAGTTTCATCATTAGTTTTCGTAGTTTTAGTACTAAAAGATTTTTTCCACATAAAAAGCTTTTTTCTAACCTTGGGCTTTTTCCGGGCTTCTTCTGCTAATTCAGTTGTAATTTTTGTTTTAGCGTCTTCTTCACTATAACCATCATTTTTTAGTTCAGTTATTAACTCACGAATTTCTTGAGCAATTTCTGAAAAATCCTGATTTATGTTAATAACATCTCCATATATCTCAATTTGATCGCCATTAAGATTTTCGGTGTAATTACCTCCTTTTGTATAAATATTGCGAGTTTCATTTATATCATCATCTATTGAGCTTTCATCTAAACTGTTTGCCTTATGTTTAGCTCTTGAAATATATAGATAGAAACCTAATCCAAATATTAGTATAGCTAATGTACCGAAAAAAATAGCAAAAATTATCTGATAGTTTGCTAAGACATAAATGATGACTTTGTTTGATAAATTAATAATAGTAAGGTATACAGCCCTAACTAAAGCTATGCTAACCAAACCGTATATTACCTTCTCTACCAACGAAAGCCGATTGTTCAGAAGATAGAACTCTCTGAATATTTGCTTTATTGGAATTTTCATATTTAAACTTATGATCAGTGCTTTATGACGTAAAAAGAATTGACAATTTAAAATGACAGAGGAATGCCTAATGAAGCAAAAACTAATTTAATAACATTGAGTGTAGCTTCTCCGATGACAGCACTTGCAGCAGCATCACGTATAGATTGCCCTAATTTAACAAGTTTACCTTTAACTCTAGGATTATTTTGAACTTCATTTGCCCAATCTTTAGCTACCTTCTGTTGAGCAGCTTGGTGATTATAGCCCTGATTTTCTAGCTGCTCTAAGAACTCTTCTATTTGTGTAGCAGCTTCAGATAAATCCTCACTAATATTTATATAATTATCATTATTTATGTAATTACCGTGTACTTGCAAATAATTACCTTCAATAGATTTGTTAAAGTTACCACCAGCCCCTAAATATATGTTGTAAGTATTATTGTGATTTCCATCGCTCATAAAAAACTCCTAGCTAGTATATTTGCGAATCGAATGTACTGACTTGCCCTAAATGAATTGATTAATTTATAGTAGCTTATAGTACTACATTTAACTACTACAAGATTACTAAACGAAAAAAGCCTGCGTCAGCAGGCTTTTTTTATGATGTTATTAAATAAATGGGTGAGCAAGAAAAGCCACCGCTATGAATTACCGTTTCGCCAACTTTTTCGACATCTTCCGCAGACGAATCGATTGGGGTGTAACTTCCACCAATTCATCGGGGCCAATGTATTCCAAAGCACGCTCTAAACTCATGTCTATCGGTGCTTGCAGTTGCACTAATTCATCACTACCAGCAGCCCGGTGGTTGGTTAACTGCTTAGTCTTACAGATATTTAGTTCCAAGTCTTGCGGACGATTGTGTTCTCCCACAATCATGCCTCTGTAAACCTTTGTACCGGGAACAATAAAGAATGCTCCTCTATCTTCGGCATTCCTCATGGCATAGAAGGTAGAAACGCCTTCTTCAAAAGCAATTAAAACACCTTTGTTACGGGCTTCAATGTCGCCACTGAGTTGACGGTAGTCCAAGAAGCTGTGGTTCATGATGCCTTCACCACGAGTCATCCGCATGAATTCACCCCGGAAACCAATCAAACCACGGGCGGGTATGACAAACTCTAACTGGGTGCGATCGCCACTACCTGGTTGCATATCTTGCATTTCGCCTTTGCGTTGTCCCAGGCGTTCAATACAGCTACCCACACCATCAACAGGAATGTCTAATACCAAGAGTTCGTAAGGTTCGCAAGGATGTCCGTTGACTTCGCGGTAAATTACCTGTGGCTGAGATACCTGAAACTCGAAGCCTTCCCGGCGCATGGTTTCAATTAAGATACCTAAGTGGAGTTCGCCACGACCGGAAACAAGGAATTTATCGGGAGAATCGGTTTCCTCGACACGTAAAGCAACGTTGGTTTCGAGTTCGCGGAATAGGCGATCGCGCACTTGTCTTGATGTCACCAACTTACCCTCTTGACCTGCAAAGGGCGAATCATTCACCCAGAAGGTCATTTGCAAGGTTGGTTCATCTACTTTAATTAGTGGTAAAGCTTGCGGTTCATTGGGGTCAGTAATCGTTTCCCCAATATAAGCATCAGCGAAACCAGCCACCGCAACAATATAACCTGCGGTTGCTTCTTCCATGTCTACGCGCTTCAGTCCTTCAAAGCCCATCAACTTGGTAATTTTACCTTTGACAATAGTGCCATCTTCTGTAACTAAAGCTGCTTGTTGTCCTGAGCGGATAGTACCGTTGTGAATTCTGCCAATGACAATCCGTCCCAGATATTCTGAATAATCTAGGGTTGTGACTTGCAATTGCAGAGGCTTATTGCTGTCGCCCACTGGTGATGGAACGTGTTGCAGAATCGCGTTAAACAGGGGTTGCATATCTACCGATTCTGCTTCCAAGCTTTCCTTGGCGAAACCTGCCATACCGGAAGCAAACAGATAGGTAAAATCACACTGGTCTTCATCTGCCCCTAATTCCAAGAACAGATCCAATACTTTATCGACAGCAATGTGGGGGTCAACTTGACCACGGTCGATTTTGTTGATTACAACGATGGGGCGCAGCCCTTTTTCTAAAGCTTTTTTGAGTACAAAGCGTGTTTGGGGCATGGGACCTTCGTTGGCATCGACAATCAGAAGACATCCGTCAACCATGCCGAGTACCCGTTCAACTTCACCGCCAAAGTCAGCGTGTCCAGGAGTATCAACAATATTGATTAGTGTTTCTTTGTAGCGAACTGCTGTATTTTTGGACAGGATAGTAATACCCCGTTCCCGTTCTAGGGCGTTGGAGTCCATAACGCAATCCGGAACGTCTTCGCCTTCGCGGAAAATGCCGGATTGTTTGAGGAGTGCGTCAACCAGAGTGGTTTTGCCGTGGTCAACGTGGGCGATAATGGCGACGTTGCGAATTGGGAGCGTCATAGAAACTTTTGGTGAACTCTAGAGGGGGTTTTGAGATTTACATTTGAATGCTAGGATTTTTTAACAGAATTAGGTATGATTAGCAAAACTCTGTGAAGAACCTTTAACAATTATAGCCTAATCGTCACAATTGCGGTGAGGTTTGTCAAGGCTGCGTTGCGATCGTCTGAGTACATATCACCGTAAAAGCGGTTTGGAAATATTGAAACTTGATGTTGGGTTTCACTACCCTTCTCCTGTCGGAGACGCTACGCGAACGGGAAGCTACCCTTTGACTGTCTACGTTCTACCCAACCTCAGAATGATTAAATTTCATACCCTTTTTGTGCTGTCTCGACCAAACTATAAATAAAGGGTGAAGACAAGTAGGGTAAATAGGGAGAGTTAACCCTAAAGGTTGACGTAGTGGACTAGCGGATTGATTTTTAATAGTACTAGTATACTATTTGAATATATTTAAACTAAAATATAGGAATCATATTTGATTTCTGAAAAAGGCTACGAGATAATACGGGGGATATATCTGTCTAACAGCGAACAATGAGAAAGCAGTATCTACAAGCTGGGATCACTTCTTTTCAACGGCTACTTATACTAAGCGGTTTTGCCTACATATTGCTATAACTATATAACCTCAGCAGAAATTTTATGAAATGTTTGTAATTTAGGTTAAGTTATGCGCTTATCTAGCACAGACATCAGAAGATTTTTAGAAGAAGGAAGCCTTAAAATAGTTGGTAGAAGTGAACTTGAGTTCAATACTAATGAGCAAATCAGACCTTCTTCTGTCGATGTTCGTATCTCCGATGATTTTTGGAAATTTAAAAATTATGAAACACTTGAGTATTTAGATATATTAGATATAGAAAAAGCTAGATATTTTAAAGATAATCCTAAATTAATTTATGAACAAATACATTGTGTAAATAAATTCAAGTTTGTAGTAAGGACTTTAGTCTTAATAATTGTTGTTTTGAGCGATGAATCACTCAGTACGAACTATGATTTTATTTTATGCTTAATTATACCTACCTACTTAAGATATATAGTTCTGTAAAACTAGCATTAAAATGTTATCCGCCTGGGGATAGAATACAGATTTAAATATTATCTATCTAAAAGTATAATCACATAATTTGTAACTAAAAGCTTTGTTTATCTACCCAGAGTTGTGAGTGCGATCGCTCAAAAGAAAGAGGCAACATCCCTAACCTCTATGTCAAGGTGATATTAGTTAAGAATTATGAACACTTTGCCGAGGAGAACACGGATGGTAACTACTTTAGATGATACGAAACGCAATGCTATTGCTATAAAATTGGCAAGTATCAAAGCACTTCAAAAGTTAGTAATTGAAAATGAGAAATTACTTTTGAGAGAAGGACTTGATGCCGAAATTGCTGATCGCATTCGGAATTTCATTAATGATGATGAAAAAAATCTTGGTATTTTAGAAACTGTAATTGGTCAGTATGGCATTCAGGCTGAACCAAAAAAAACTGTTACAGAATTCATTGAAAAAGCTAGCGAATTGTTCAAAGGTTCAGAGTTGAGCCTGTATGAAAAAGTATCTCAGCATGAATTGCTGAAACATCAACTAGTAATGAGTGGCTTGATAGTTCACAAGGCTGCTCAAAAAGTTGGTGCTGACATATTGCTAGCGATCGCACCTTTGAATACGATTAACTTTGAGAACCGTGCTCACCAAGAGCAACTCAAAGGCATTCTGGAGATTCTGGGTGTCCGTGAACTCACTGGACAAGATGCAGATCAAGGAATTTGGGCACGGGTTCAAGACGCTTTAGCCGCAGTCAGTGGTGTGGTAGGTAGTGCTGTTACCCAAACCAGCGACAAAAAGGATCTAAATATCCAAGATGTGATCCGCCTCGATCACAACAATGTAAATACGCTGTTCACCGAACTGCTGCAAAGCGACAATCCACAGAAGATCCAAGAATACTTTGGTCAGATTTACAAGGATTTAACCGCTCACGCTGAAGCTGAAGAGGAAGTAGTCTATCCAAGAGTACGTCCTTTCTACGGTCAAGATAACACCCAAGAACTGTTTGATGAACAAGCTCATGCGAAGCTGGCGTTAGAGGAAATTAAGGCTCTCAGCCCATCTTCACCCCAATTCAAAGATAAAGTCAAACAGCTATTGGCTGAACTTGGCGATCATATTCGTCAAGAAGAAAGCACACTGTTTGCAGCCATTCGCAACAACTTGAGTACTGAGCAAAGTGAGCAACTTGCTACTGAATTTAAAGCTGCTAAGACCCGAATTCAAGAGAAATTGGGCGTAGTTAACGAATCTAACGTGTAGGATGCTTTCGGGCTTTCTATATCCGCTAAAAAAGGTTAGTTAAACAAAAACTCCCAGCGCTGATGTACTGGGAGTTTTTGTTTAAAAATTTTGCTGACAGTATTTATAAGCCGCATAAGCCATAGTTACAACCCCAGTGACAATAGCAGATTCATCGACTTCAAATTGGGGATGGTGTAATGGGTGGTTAATAATTCTTTCTTTGTAGCCTACACCCAAGCGAAACATAGAACCGGGGACGTGTTCCAAATAAATAGAAAAGTCTTCAGATCCAAGGGAAGATTCGGGTAAGACTTGAACGCGATCGCTACTCCAAGCTTCTTCGGCGGCTGATTGCAATAATTGCGTCAAGACATAATCATTTTGGACACTGGGTACCCCCTGGCGATAATTGACTTGATACTTTGCTCCGTAGGTATGGCAAACATTAGATACAATGTTTTCAATCCAGTTCGGGAGATGGGCACGGGTTTCGGGGTGGAGCGATCGCACGGTTCCCAATAACTGCACTTTATCAGCAATTATATTCGGCGCTCTGCCACCGTTAATTTTCCCTATGCTCAATACTACAGGACGCAAGGCATTTTGTGTCCGGCTGATGGCTTGTTGCAGTGCAGTAATAATTTGGCAAGCAATCCAAATTGCATCAATCGCCTCATGGGGACGCGCCCCGTGCCCAGATTCTCCCATAATTAGAATCTCTAAATCATCAGCGGCGGCCGTCAATGCCCCGTAACGTACACCAATAGATCCTGCCGGTATAGAAGGGAAAACATGAACCCCTAATATAGCCGAGACATTTTCCATCGCTCCATCTTTCACCATCCAGCTTGCCCCTTGGGCAATTTCCTCAGCTGGCTGAAATAAAAACCGCACTTTCCCACCCAACTCCCCTGCCACTTGGGACAGCACCATCGCTGTTCCTAACCCGACTGTGGTATGGACATCGTGACCGCAAGCGTGCATAACACCGTCTGCGCGAGAGGCATATTCCAAATTAGTGCCCTCTTGAATTGGCAAAGCATCCATATCTGTGCGAATTGCCAATAAACGGTCATTTTGGCTAGTGCCTTGCAATTCTCCAATGACGCCCGTTTTCCCAACTCCCTCTTGTACGTGCAGACCGCTGGAAGACAAAACACCAGCTACAAAGGCTGCTGTTTGGTACTCCTGACCGCTGAGTTCTGGGTGAGAGTGGATGTGGCGGCGAATTTCAATTAAGCGAGGCGCTAGTTTTACGGCTAAGTCTTTAATACGGGTAAGCATCGATTTAATTAATCTATAGGCTTTTTTCCCATGATAAAGAAATGTTAACAAACAAAATGCTCTTTGCCATACAACCAGACGTGCAGAGGGTAGGAAAGGATGAGGGAGATGAATTAATAACCAATGCCCCATGCCCCATGCCCCATGCCCCATGCCCAATGCCCAATGCCCAATGCCCAATGCCCCATTTATTTTGAATAGCAGGTTGTGCCTCGGGTATTTTCGGGTTTAAACTCGTTACATTCTCTCAGATTTTGACGCTCTAACGACCAGTCATAAGCTTTGTTGGAGGTTACTACACCATTAGCCAGAGTTGTTAGTCGGAAGTTTGCCCCCCGAAAATTGGTAAACTGCAATTTAGCATCTTTTAAGTTTGCTGCTTCTAAATTGGCACTGATGAAACCGGCATAAGATAGATCGGCATTTTCGAGGGATGCTGATTTCAAATTTGCTCCTGTTAAGGAAGCACCACTGAGATTCGCCGAATTCAGAATCGCACCTTCTAAATTTGCACCGGTGAGATCGGCATTCGTGAGATTAGTTTGAGATAATGTGGCGCTACTTAAGTCAGCCCCTCGCAAATTTGCTCCAGTTAAGTTCAGTTGAGTTAGGTCAGCACCACTCAAATTACACCGGGGACAGGTACTTGTGGACTTCAACTGATCCAAATCTAGCTGATTTAAAGCAAAAGCCTGCTCTGCAAACCCGAAACAAGCTAACAGGGCGACGGTAGCAACAATCTTAAGTTTCATATTTTTTACAGAGATCCACAAAAATGACAGTTTCCGCAGATTGCGTACTGCCATACTTACATATACCGCTTCTCTAAGGAAGAACAGGGATGAAGCATTGATTAAGAAGGTGTAAAAATACTATAAATTCTAATGGTAAGACTACTCAAACTGAAATCTAGGCTATAGAATCGAGTCGTGAGCAACTATACCGAATCAATTATAGACTACTACATATGTGATCCCCCTAGCTCGATTAATAAAGACGACTAGGGGGATCTTGTTTTTGGGCACTTGATTAACAACAAAGGCAGAGGACAGGATGGATTTATCCCAATATCAGCAATTCTCAATTTAGGAAAACTTCCCCAAAGTGCGATCGCCCCTTATCCCTCACTATCCAAAATGCTGCTGATATCTTGTGTTGCGTATAGGATTCGCACAACTTGAATGGCATCCTCCCGTACAATGTAAAAAATCAGGTACTTCCGGTAGTGCTTCACGGCCCACTTTTGTTGGCTGCCAAAATTGTTCAACTAGCTGAGTATGCTTCTGTTCCCACCAATCATCCGTTGCAACAATTGCTTCTTTGCTGTCTAACCCCTCTAGTAGCAGCGCCTCAACCCGTTATTGCTGGGCAACCCGCGCCTGTTCCCGCAAAATCAATTGATAGATATACTCATGCGGCGAGTCAACGCCTTCTGCTTTTGCTTGCTCCTCGACAAACGATTGAACCTAGTCTGGCAGAGAAATGTTTAGCATTCGCAACCCAGATCACGATATCGGGTCATCTGTTTTTAGAATAGCTATAAATATAGTTATATAACGAGTCAAACGGCGATCGCTCTTTGGTCACGTTCATGCAAGTATGACAGATGTAGCAAAAAGATACGAGCTATCCCATCGAAATCAAGTAGTCCAACAAAACGCGATCGCCTGTAAAGTTTCCCCAAAACGCGAGCGCCTTTAACGTTTCCCAAAAGTACGAAGGCTAAAATCTTTTGTCTCCCTGCCCCTTTTCCCCGCCACTACTTTATTTTTGCCTACAGGCTTTGTTAATTTAATATTCTACATTCCGGTTTATCCTTTAGACATCACTCTAGAATATCGACAATAAAAAATTAATCAAAAATAGACACCACATTAATACTAGATACTCTAAACATAGGCTTTGTTTTTTTCTCAGTTGTCATAAATTCCTCTGCACCAACTGACAACGCCGCAGCTACATGAAGCGCGTCCATAGCTGCTAAACCATACTGACAAGCAATGTGATAAGCATCTTGTATTACTTTTTCTATATCGTTATTCTAGTAAGTGACCGCACTAAAGAATGATTCGTAAAATTCCGCTTCTGCTGTTTTTCGATTGTAAATTGCTTTAGGTATTACCTCCATTTTGATAAATTTGCTCGAAGCAAATTCACGGTTTGAATCTGCTAAAATTTTCAAAGCTTTCTCTGAATCTTCTTCCACACCACGCGCCGCAGTTACCAGTACTCCAGAATCAATAAAAGTGATTTTCATGCGTCAGTTTCTTGTAATCCCCCGCGACGACTAGCAATTTCTTTTTCTATTTCATCTCGACTTAATAAAGGTTCACCAGAAGCAACTATCCTAGAGCGAATTTGGCGTAAACGTTCTCCCAAAGGAGTTTTGTTTGCAGAGGTTTTCAAGCGAATAAATTCGACAAAATCTAAAACTTCTTCCTGTTTGTCTTGTGGAAGAGAACGCCATTTAGTTAATAACTCTTGTTCTGCACTCATTTTGACTACCTACATCTAATAATTTAGTAAAGTCAATACTTATTCCGTGGCGGATATGAATAATAGCCACAACATCATGATGGCGATCGCCTTTTCTAGAAGTTGTTCTCAGTATACCAATCGCACTTTTCCTCGATCAACGCTATCGCCCGTGAAGTTTCCTCAAAGTACGAGCGCTCTCGAAGTTTCTCCAAAATGCGATCGCCTGTGAAGTGTCGCCAAAATGCGATCGCCCTTTCTAAAAGTTGTTCTCAGTATACCAATCGCCTGTGAACTTTCCCGAAAGTGCGATCGCTCCTGAAGCTTCTCAAAGTGCGATAGCTACGGTAAGCTACGCTAACGCCTGAGAAGTTAAATACAGAGTAAATGAAGCGGACGCAATCACAAGGACTTGGCGATTGCTTCGCTACATTTCATTTCGCTCGCAATGACATAAATAATTTTGCATACCCACTTATTTGTCACTACCAAGACCGTCGCACAGATGCCTATCGTTCTCTTCTTTTATATCTTTACTGTACCGGAGATAATCCCGCACTCCATTACAAGCACTCACTATTAGCTTATTTAGCTGTAGATCATCTAAATTTCTCCACATAATCACATTCATATTTTGACTGCTACTGCCACCAGCAGCAATTTTCTTGCCGTCAGGACTGAAAGCAACGCTCCTGAGCCAATCCTGAACGTCCCCATAAAAGGGGTTATAAAGGGTTAGCAGTTCCTCTCCTTTTAGGTTCCAAAGTTTGACAGTTCTGTCCTGACTTGCCGAGGCGAGCATCTCACCGTCAGGGCTGAAGGCTAGGCTGGTCACCCATTTTGTATGTCCTCTAAGAGTTTGGTCAGGTTGAGTGTTAAATTGACCCGTATTGTTCCGCTTCCAGAGTGTGATGCTTGTATCCGCATTAGCAGTGGCAATAGTTTTACTGTCGGGGCTGAAGGCTACGCTGCCCCCTCCAGCTTGAGATATTAGGATTTGATCAGGTTGAGTTTCAAATTGACCCGTGCTGTTTCGCTTCCAGAGTTTGATGGTTCCGTGATCACCAGTAGAAGCGAGTATCTGATTGTCACTGCTGAAGGCGACGATGCCCTCCGTAGCTTGATGTCTTAGGATTTGATCGGGTTGAGTTCCAAATTGACCCGTGCTGTTTCGCTTCCAAAGTTTGATGGTTCCGTAATGACCAATAGAGGCGAGTATCTGATTGTCACGGTCAGGACTAAAGACTACGCTCCAGACCCCAGCTTGATCTCCATCTAGGGTTTGATCGGGTTCAGTTCCAAATTGACCCATGCTGTTTCGCTTCCAGAGTTTGATGGTTCCGTCATCACCAGCAGAGGCGAGTATCTGATTGTCACGGTTAGGGCTAAAAGCAACTGTACGAACCGTAGACTGATGACCAGGGAGAGTTTGCAGTTCCTTTCCTTCAAGATTCCAGAGTTTGATGGTTGTGTCATCACCAGCAAAGGCGAGTATCTGATTGTCAGGGCTAAAGGCAACGCTCCAGACCCAATTTCTATGCCCATTGAAGGTTGACAGTTGTTCCTTTCCTTTAAGATTCCAGAGTTTGATGCTTCTGTCCCCAGCAGAGGCGAGTATCTGATTGTCAGGGCTAAAGGCAACGCTCCAAACCCAACCTGCATGCCCGCTAAGAGTTTGATAGGGTTGAGTTTCAAATTGACCTGTGCTGTCCCGCTTCCAGAGGGTGACGGTTTGTGATTCATTACCAGTGGCAATGGTTTTACCATCGGGGCTGAAAGCGACGCTCAAAATTTCACCTGTATCCCCTTGAAGAGCACCTTGAGTTTCAAATTGACCTATGCTGTTCCGCTTCCAGAGGTAGACAAAGCCGCTGCTATAATTATTGTCATTACCAGCAGAGGCGAGCATCTTACCGTCAAGGCTGAATGCGATACTCGTAAAATTTACATTATCCTTACTTATTAGGGTTTGGTTAGGTTGAGTTTCAAATTGACCCGTGCTGTTTCGCTTCCAAAGTTTGACAGTTCCGTCATCACCAGCAGAGGCGAGTATCTGATTGTCACGACTGAAGACTACGCTGTTCACCCCAGCTTTATGTCCATTTAGAGTTTGGTTAGGTTGAGTTTCAAATTGACCCGTGCTGTTTCGCTTCCAAAGTTTGACAGTTCCGTCATCACCAGCAGAGGCGAGTATCTGATTGTCACGACTGAAGACTACGCTGTTCACCCCAGCTTTATGTCCATTTAGAGTTTGGTTAGGTTGAGTTTCAAATTGACCCGTGCTGTTTCGCTTCCAAAGTTTGACAGTTCCGTCATCACCAGCAGAGGCGAGTATCTGATTGTCACGGTTAGGGCTAAAAGCAACTGTACGAACCTTAGACTGATGAGCAAGGAGAGTTTGCAGTTCCTTTCCTTCAAGATTCCAGAGTTTGACAGTTCCGCCCTGACCTGCACTTACCGAGGCAAGTATCTCACCGTCAAGGCTGAAGGCTACGCTTTTCACGTCACCTTCATTGATCAAGCGATTGCGCTCACCCAAGCCATAGAGGCTTTCCTGTAACACTGTCATCACCTCTGGATTGCTTGTATTTTGTTGTTGGAAGATTTTTCCCCCCTTGATTGCTGTTACAAAAGCCTCCAATTCTTGATGTCCATTAAATTGAGACAAGGAAGATGTACCAAGAGATTTAGCTAGATTGAGTTCCGATTGTTTCTTCTGTTTCTTCTGATTCCATGCCGTCAAACCCAATCCACTGCTAATTACCACCGCCACCACTGAACCCGCCGCAATCCCCCAGGCGGTTCTGATTTCGCGCTTCCTGCGGGCTGCTTCGACTTGTTTAAGGCGATTTCCTTCTTTAATACTCTGCTCAATAAATTCTTTTTCATCAATTAAGTCTTCTGGGCGTTTCTTGAGTTGTTCTTCTGCTACTGCTAATACTGCACCCCGCAACAATGACCCCGAATCTTTATTTGTTGCTTCCCATTCTCCCTTTGCTGAACGCAGTCGCTCTTGCCAAGCTCTGAAAACACGGTTTGTATTCATCCATTCTCGAAGTTCTCCCCAATTGCGAATCAGAGCTTCATGGACTACTTCTACTGTTTCTTGACTGCTAAGATTACGACTTGTCACCACCAACCGAGCATCAGCTAATTTTTTTACCAAAGACCAGCTTTGCTCCCCCAATTCCGCTTTCATCGCTATGCGTCTGGTATCCTCTGCTCCCTCACCCGGACGCACCAATTGAATAAAAATCCGCCGGACTTTTTCTTTCTCTTCATCTGTCAAGTTGCCATATTTCTCATCAGCATGGCGAGCTAACGCACCTTCTACTTGACCAATTTCTTCATAGATTTTGTGAGTTAATTGTTTACCCGATCGCTTGTTCCACAACTCTGTCAAAGCAAACTCTAGCAAAGGTAAATTTCCCGGTTGGTTTTCCACATCATTCAAAATGCGTTTTACCAGTCCGTCTGCAAATGTCACCCCTAATTTTTGGGCAGGTTTTTCAATGACTTGTGTTAGTTCCTCCCGATTCATCGGCCCCAGTTTCACATCAGCATTTTGCAAGATATCAGCAAAGGGACGATAGGAGAGAGCATTTCCCAAAAAATCTGCCCGCATCGTTGTCACCAACACCGTAGCCGATGAAGACACAGAAGCAGGAGTTTCTAAACTGGCTAATAAACAATCAAGAAACTGACGGCGAATTTGTTGATTGTTACAGAGTGTGTAAATTTCTTCAAATTGGTCAGCAATCAGTAACAGCCGATGATTAGGGTGCTTACGTTGAATAGAACTAAATACGCGCAAAAGTGGGGTTGTACCGTCTTTTAAATCTCTAGCCAGCTTACTAGCTTGAGCCATTTTATCAGTAGAGTCTGTGTCTTCCCTGTAAAGGGGAACAAGTGCCTCAGCCAAACTATAAAACGGGTCTTGATCAGAACCAGGACGAAAATGAGTAAACTGCCAATGACCTGTTTTTTGTAACTTAGGGACTAATCCCGCTAATACCACCGAAGATTTACCGCTTCCTGATGCACCTAGCACTGGAATAAAATTCTTGGTTTTAGTTGCACTATAAAGTTCTTCAATAAATATTTCCCGCCCAAAGAAAAACTCAGCATCATTGGGCCCAAAATGAAACAACCCCCGATAAGGACAGGGGAGATATTCATCAGTAGTGATCGCCGAATCAATAGGTTCTACTCTTGCTTCTTCCCTATAGTAAAAGTAGTTGTAGATAATGTTTTTTTCACCAACTACAGCACTCTTTACTTCATTTTCAAACTTTGAATTGTAATTGGAACTCTCTTCAGCCATCTAGATACTCCAGTGGCTGTCAGCCAAATTTATTTTCTTGTGTGTTGCGATCGCCCACCTGAGCGCCCTTCACTTCTCCTTGAAAAACTGTATTATACTTACCCCCTGCCGATTCTTCAGGTTTTACCTGTTTCAGCAACTCCTGCGCTAACTTAATAATTTCCTCATCTTTCTCAACACCAGCTTCAGCTAATTTCTTTTTAAGTGGTGCTTCATAGGTTTCAGGGTCTGTTTCGTGTTCTTCCAGAACCATTTGTGCTTTTGGTTCACTTTCAAACCTCTTCTTAATCAAGGTTTTCAACCCCTGATAGGCATCTTTAACTGCTGTTCCTGCGGTATCCTTAGTAGCTGCGATCGCACCAGCACCTAAAGCAGCAATAATCATAGAAATAGGTTCCATAGTTAATCCCCAATTATTTGTATCTAACAGCTAAAATGGTAGGACTTACGCAACTGGCATATATAGGAATCCTATTTGAGTTTTGAACAAGCTCCGTACATCTGAAGAGTGGCAAAGTCAAA
>NZ_JAQYWQ010000159.1 GCF_029379315.1 Nostoc sp. S13 | reverse complement strand
TCTTGACAAATCCTGTTTGAAATGGAATGAAACAGCCCTGCCCTTTTTAAGGGGGTTGGGGGATCTCTTGTGCGTAAGTCCTATAGCAGATAAAGAAAGTGGAGACGCTACCCAAGAGTTACTTGATATTCCTGGATTTATTGAATCCTTCGAGTGGGATAAAAAAGATGTTGCTGAGGGTCGGATAAAAAGTTGGAGAACTCGGTCTGATGTATAGCCTTGTTTTATCTGCTGAAGCTATTTCTATTAAGAATAAAGATAATTTAGCACCTGCAATTGGTCGTGCGATCGCTAACACGTAAGTTTACATACTAGACAAACATTTACAACCAGTACCTATTGGCCTTTCGGGAGAGTTGTACATAAGTGGTGATCGATTGGCGCGAGGTTATTTAAACCGTCCTGACTTAACTGCGAAATGCTTCATCTATGATTCTTTTACTAATAAGTTAAAAGCACGGCTTTATAAAACAGGTGATTTAGTTCGCTATTGAGTAGATGGTAACATTGAATTTTTAGGTCGCCTCGACGAGCAGGTAAAAATCCGCGGCTAACACCCCTACGGCGCTTGCGTCTGTTGCTCGTGCTCTGTTGCCTTACTTGGCGGAATCTCCTCAAGAGGAATCAGTGCTTCGATCACCGACTTCACAATTGGCGCGGCGACAGTAGAACCATAGGCACTTTCTCCTTTTGGCTCATCCACCAGTGCGAACACTACATAGCGAGGAGATTCCACGGGCAAAATTGCCACAAAGCTGGTCATTCTAGCACCCTTGATGTAGCCGCCAGAGGGACTAGCTTTTTGGGCTGTACCAGTTTTACCAGCAATGCGATATCCCGGAATTTGTGCCATCTTGCCGGTGCCTTCAGTAACAACAGTTTCCATCATTTCCACAACCTTTTGAGTTGTTGCGGCTGAGAAAATTTGGCGTGCTATGGTGCGAGTAGGTGAATCATGCATCTGCCCTTCGCTATCAATCAGCCCCCGAACTATATGGGGTGTTACCAACTTACCGCCATTGGCTAAAGCACCGTGCATTTGCACTAGCTGTAACGGTGTCATGGAAAAACCTTGCCCAAAGGAAGTAGTGGCTGCTTCAATTGGCGAAGCGATAAATTCTTCTTGACTTTTGAGCCGGCCGCCAACTTCAAAAGGTAAATCTGTATCAACTTTTTGTCCTAGCCCCAAACGTTCTAGCCAGTTGTAGTAGATTGAAGGCTTTAAGCGTTGGATGATTTGCACCATGCCAATGTTGCTAGAATGTTGGAGAATTTGAGCGATGTTGATCCGCCCGTAACCATTGTTCTCAGCATTTTTAATGGTGTAATTAGCTACTCGAATAGAACCGGGGTCATTAAACATATCATCTGCTTTGATCACGCCATTTTCCAGTGCGATCGCTACATTCAAAGGTTTAAAAGTCGATCCCGGTTCATAAAGATCCGCCACCGTCCAGTTTTTAAATAGCGAAATATTCGCTTTAGCGTATTCATTAGGGTTATAGGTAGGTTGAGAAACGAGGGCGAGTAAGGAACCATCCAACGCATCCATCACAATTACCGCTCCCCGTTTGGCGTCAAACTTCTGCATCTGTTGTTTGAGCGCAGTGCGAGCAATTCGTTGCAGACGGCTATCGATAGTGAGTTGCAATCGCAAATCATCAAAATGCAGAAAACCTTCAGGGGCATGATCCGGCATCAGCGCCCCATTACCAGACCGACTGAGCCGCACCGTTTGCACAGGACGTTCTAATAACTTCTCTTGAGAGTATTCCACACCTGCTTGACCACGGCGGTCAACATTCACATAGCCCACCACATCAGCAACCAAATCATCTGACGGGTAATATCGGGAGTATTTTTGAATCCACTCCAAGCCATTTAAGCGCAAAGAGCTGATGCGATCGATAATTTCTTCCGGCAGGGCTGGGGCAAGGATAATTCCGCTTCTTTTGCTTTCAAAAGTTTTCACCAATTCAGCAGTATCTTTTGCCAATATTGGGGCAAGTCGCTCTGCCATATCTTCATTAGACTTATCAAACAACTTGGGATGAGCGTACAAAGTATATACAGGACGGTCAATCGCCAAGAGATTAGTATTACGATCTACCACTGGGCGACGGGGCATAAAAGGTCGCAAATTCACCATTTGCTGGTTTCGTGCCTGTTCTGTTAATTTTGACCCCTTAACAATTTGTAGATTATACAATTTGATACCCAACCCCAACCCTGATACCATTAATACGCCCCATACTATGAACAGTCGGGACTTGTTGTTGAATGTTTGGTCTTGGATATTAGAGGCTAATTTTCCCAAAAGCCCTCGTCTATAACCCTTTTGTCGCCTTGTGAGTGCTGGATTCCGAAACTTGCTGAATTTTTTTCTACTTGGTGACTTCTGCACATTTGTTCGCCCTACAGTATCCTTTAATTACCTGAAAATTGCTGTAAATCTGACTTTCTGACTTCCTGAATTAGGAATTACCAATTACGATTAGTATCCCAGTGGCAAGAGTGTTTGCTGTTGCGTTTGAGAATTTGGCGTTGTGTTAGACGATGCTGGCTTAGGACTATGAGATGCTGGATGCAAGAAAATCATCCCTTGAGGAGTCGGTGATACCAGCCCTGCGGTTGGTTGTTCTGCTGACTCAGCCATTTTATTTGTCAGTGTCGCGTTGGTTGTCATTAGCAGCCGCTCATGACGTTGGAGGCTTTGCAATCTGCGATATGACTGACTCCAAAGCTCTTGAGAATATACCGTCCAGCCATAAACAGCAAGCGTCGATGCTACTAACAAGAACGCCAAAACTGTCGAATAACGATGAAAGGTGTACAAGCGCAGCAACCACAAAGGCACCGCTCCCGAATTAGGCATTGTGGGAAGGGGAAGAAAACCTACCCCCGCAGTCTTCTGGTTCGGACTCGACTGCTCATTCAGATTTGGCACTTGTCGTCTACCCAACTCTTTCACCGATTTGGGCATCACTGCCTCATTTGTAGAAGAAACCGCGAGATTTTTCGAGGAACGCTGTTGTCTTTGAGAGGATGCTGGTGCCGCTTGGGTAGCTGGTGTAGAAGCGCTCCGCGCTGCTGACTCCATACGCGCAGAGCGTCGCCGCCTCCCTAAAGAAAGGATAGAATCTTGCCAGAACCAATTATTCCTTGTAGAAACAGCAGATTTACGAGCAACTACCATAATTTTTTTTAGATGGGAAATAATTGTACTTTCGATTGATTGTCTTGATTGTCTGTTTTTACTTAGGTTAAAATCACCTTCTGTGCAACAAGCACACATAACAGACTACACTCTTTTACTGTTCTGATAGGTAGCTGTATCAATGTTTGCAATCAGCGATTAGCAACTAGACAGCTTGCCTTTTAGGTATCGCACCTAAAGTATGGCAACGCGGGGCAGCAAGATGCAATACTCCGTGAAAAAAATAAAATTTTTTGCTATGATAACTCGGTTTGCTAGAAAACTTGGTCATTTCCGTTTTGCTCCTGAGTTAAGAGAAACTAATCAGATGGCTGTATGATATGTAATCCCAAAAAGAATATCCCAAAGGATTGTTTTTTTTAAGTATGTAATCTCGCAACATTTAAAAAAAAGCTATAAATACGGTATCGTATTCAACAGGCGAAAAATTGTTCTAGCCACAATTGGTGAAAGAGGAGTTATGAAAACAAAAATCTTTGGTTTGGCTCTAATGTTAAGTCTGGCTGCAATTCTCGGAGCTTGTGAAGGTGGTGGTGATGGTGCTGGTACTACTACTACTACTACTACTACTACTCCCGCTGCTACAGGTGAACCAACTGATGCACCTCCCGCAGCTACTACAGCACCTACTACAGCACCTCCCGCAGCTACTACAGCACCTACTACAACACCTACTCCGGCAGCTACTCCTAAATAAGGCATCTATCAGCTTTAGTTTAAATCATGCCCAAAACAGCTTAGTAACAACACTCGTCACCACATAGCTGGAATTAATTAGGTTCACGTAAAAACCTGCATCTTTCTATTGGTGTATCAGAGCCTAGAGTTTGGTCAAATATCAGCTAAGTCGGGCATAAAGGAAAGGACACTGGTAAAGAGGGTTACGTCCTCAAGCAAGTGTCCGGCTGAAATTCTCGCGTGAGCGAGCCTGGTTCCAAGTCCAAGGGAGTTGAGTTATGTGGATCTAAGCCATTTTGTGGGGAAGGTGCTTCCTGGTTTGGTGTTTAGAATCGCTTAGACTCCTGAGTTTTGAGAGTGCAAAAGAATTTATCGCGATCGCTAAAAAGGCAATTGCTCTTGAACTATTTCCTGTAGTCTATTCCGGATCAGGAGAGACCTGGTAATGTCCCTTGATATTGCCAGATTTTTATTGGGAAAATTTGTAATGGGTATAGGGCAGGGGGAATGGGAAAAACAGATTTTCATCCTGCGTTGTGAACGCAGTTCCGGAGATGGGAAGAGTTAAAGCGAGAAAAGCGATACAATTACTGTGCTTAATCGTGATTAGTGCTACGTTGGTTGCCTTAAGTAGCTATTGGGGATCAGTGGTAATAGCATTACCGCCCCCAGAGGATACACCAGAAGAAATATTACGGACAAAGATTATCATAGAAGCGCGATCGCCTATTGATGGAAAATTCCTAACTGCTGCCGAATACGCCCAATTACAAGCCCAGCTGCAAGAAGTCCCACCACCAAAACTAAACCCCAAAATTCGAGAACAGATTTTCTTGCTTCGTATACGTAAAACATTATTTCACTTTTTGCCATTTTTAAATTTTTGATAAATTATTACTCAAGGGTCAAAAGTCAAGAGCTTTCCCCATGCCCTTCAGGAGTGCTGTTAGCGGATAGCGGGGCGTTTAGCCGCTGCTGAGTGGAGAATCTCACTTAATTTACTCGTAACTGTTTTGCCCCATGCCCAATGCCCAATTCTGAGGTAGGATAACGGTGACGACAATAGTGCAAGTAAATGTAAAAAAAATATATATAGGACTAGTATTTGATTTTTGAAAAATCTAAGTATTTGTAGGGTGTGTTATGCCGTAGGCTAACGTACCATCCCAAGTCCTTGGTGCGTTACGACGTTCCGTCTAGCACACCCTACGTATGTATTTAAAAATCAAATCGGATTCCTATAGATAAGCTATCGCGCATTTAATTTGCACAACTAGGGCGGGCATGATGCCCACCCCACAAGAGATTCATTTTTTTGAGGATGCAAATTAAAAGATTTTTAGCTTATTAAAAAAGTAGATTTAGTCAATCACGTTATTTCACTTAGGTAGCTTCATGTCCATGACCACGATCGCCCCTGAACAGGTTAACCGTATCGTTTGGAATCAGCATAACGATCCCTTTGAAATACTAGGTTCTCATCCCATAGAACAAGACGGCAAAACTGTCTGGGCTGTGCGGGCCTACCTACCAAATGCAAGTGCCGCATGGGTAGTTCTTCCCGAACAACGAAAGGAATACCCAATGCAAACAGTGCATGATCCCCACTTTTTTGAATGCACGATTGAAACCACAGAACTGGCAAACTACCAGTTACGGATTAAAGAAGGGGAATACGAGCGTGTCATCTATGACCCTTACGCTTTCCGTTCTCCCAACTTGACAGACTTTGACTTACATTTGTTTAGTGAAGGCAACCATCACCGGATATATGAAAAACTGGGAGCGCACCCCACGGTAATAGACGGCGTTAAAGGCGTTTATTTTGCCGTTTGGGCACCCAATGCCCGTAATGTTTCATTGCTAGGAGATTTCAACCTCTGGGATGGACGTAAAAACCAGATGCGTAAAGGCCCCACCGGGGTTTGGGAGTTGTTTATTCCTGAAATCGGTGTAGGAGAGCATTACAAATATGAAATCAAAAATTTTGAAGGACACATTTACGAAAAATCTGATCCCTATGGTTTCCAGCAGGAAGTCCGCCCGAAAACGGCATCCATTGTCACTGATTTAAATGCTTACAGTTGGAGCGATGAAGACTGGATGGCAAAGCGGCGTCGCACTGAGCCTCTCAAAGAGCCAATTTCAGTCTACGAAGTGCATTTAGGCTCTTGGTTACACGCTTCGAGTGCGGAACCAGCTAAACTGCCAAATGGTGAAACTGCACCTGTAGTTATCGTTTCCGGACTGAAGCCGGGTGCACGCTTCCTTACCTACCGGGAACTGGCAGACCGACTCATTCCCTATGCCAAAGAATTGGGATACACCCATGTAGAATTGCTGCCCATTGCGGAGCATCCCTTTGATGGTTCTTGGGGTTATCAAGTAACTGGGTACTATGCTCCCACCTCGCGTTTCGGTAGCCCCGAAGATTTCATGTATTTTATTGACAAATGCCACGAAAATGAGATCGGGGTAATTGTGGATTGGGTTCCTGGTCACTTCCCCAAAGATGGACACGGTTTAGCTTTCTTTGATGGTAGCCACCTATACGAACACTCTGACCCCCGCAAAGGCGAACATAAAGGATGGGGTACTTTGGTGTTCAACTACGGTCGCCATGAAGTTAGTAATTTCCTAGCAGCAAATGCCCTCTTCTGGTTTGATAAGTACCACATTGACGGGATTCGTGTCGATGCTGTTGCCTCGATGCTCTATAACGATTATTGTCGCGAACCAGGAGAATGGCTGCCCAATCAGTACGGCGGCAGAGAAAACCTAGAAGCAGCAGATTTTCTGCGTCAAGTAAATCACATTATCTTTAGCTATTTCCCCGGTATTCTCTCAATTGCTGAAGAATCTACTTCCTGGCCAATGGTATCTTGGCCGACCTATACAGGCGGACTGGGCTTTAATTTGAAGTGGGATATGGGGTGGATGCACGATATGCTGGATTACTTCAGCATGGACCCTTGGTTCCGTCAGTTCCACCAAAACAATATCACCTTTAGTATGTGGTACAACCACAGTGAGAACTTCATGCTGGCTCTGTCCCACGATGAAGTGGTGCATGGTAAGAGCAATATCATCGGTAAAATGCCGGGGGATACATGGCAGAAGTTAGCGAATGTGCGTTGTTTATTTGCCTACATGTTTGCTCACCCAGGTAAGAAAACCATGTTTATGAGCATGGAGTTTGGGCAGTGGAGTGAGTGGAATGATTGGACAGATTTGGAATGGCATTTATTGCAGCATGAAGGCCACAAACAATTAAAAACGTTTTTCCAGGATTTGAACCATCTCTACCGTTCTGAACCAGTTTTGTACACCCAGGATTTTGCTGAACCCGGGTTTGAGTGGATTGACTGTAGCGATAACCGCCATAGTGTAGTTGCCTTCATGCGTCGTGACAAGGATTCTGATGATTTTGCGATCGTCGTTTGCAATTTTACACCGCAACCTCATTCTCACTATCGCATCGGTGTACCGCAAAAGGGATTTTATACTGAGTTGTTCAATAGTGATGCGCGTCAGTATGGCGGTAGTAATATGGGCAACTTAGGTGGTAAATGGACGGATGATTGGTCATTGCACAGTCGTCCTTATTCGCTGGATTTGTGTTTGCCACCTTTGGGTGTGTTGATTCTCAAGTTGGATAAGAAGAAGACTGCTGAGGTAATTGGATAACAATTTTGGCTGGGCATCGTCCAGCCAGGAGTAATCAAAACTTTACAGCAGTTTTTTTTTATTTCAGTCACATCTATCGTAGGGGCACACCAATGCTGTGCCCTTAAAGCCTGGTCTATTTACTGAATAAAAGCGCGATAGTCTTCGCGCAACCTCTATTTCTCAACTAGCGATCGCTCTGCATCCGTGGAATTATACTTTATACTTAGTACTCAGGAGAAGCGCACTACTGAAAGCTGACAGTAGCTGTTTACTAGGTAATAATAAATCCATCTGTCCATAGATGCACGCTGTATGATATGTTGCCTCAACTCCTCTTGCCACAATCCCCCCTATTCTGATCAGACAAAGATTTGCTGCAACTGCGGAATTCCCCTGGTAATATTGCGACACTATCGCCCTATCCAACTATTGGGTAGCGGGGGATTTGGTAAAACTTATTTGGCTGAAGACGTTGAAAAGTTCAATGAAATATGCGTCATCAAACAATTTGCACCGCAGGTACAGGGAACTGGCGCACTCCACAAGGCAACAGAATTATTTCAGCAAGAAGCAAGGCGACTGCAACAGTTAGGAGAACATCTCCAAATTCCCACACTGTTTGCATATTTCGAGCAAGATAACCGCTTGTATCTGGTGCAGCAGTATGTTGAAGGGCAGAATTTATTAGAAGAATTACAACACCAGGGAATCTTTAGTGAGTACAAGATTCGGGAATTATTGCTCGATTTATTAAACATCCTTAAATCTGTTCATCAACAAAAAATCATTCATCGAGATATCAAGCCACAGAATATCATTCGTCGCAAATCCCCCCAACCAACTAAAGGAGATTTAGTACTCATTGATTTTGGTGCATCTAAACAGTTGAGTGAGACTTAACCCCGATAGAGAGACTTTAGTGAGTGGGAGTGCTGACAAGACTATCAAGATTTGGAATTTGCAAACAGGTAAACTTAAAAATACTCTCACTGGGCATACTAAATCTGTTTGGCGAGTAGCCTTGAGTCCAGATGGCAAAACTTTGGTGAGTGGAAGTTACGATAATACAATCAAGATTTGGAATCTACAACCACCTTCTTTAAAAGCTACCCTCACTGGGCATACAGATTTAGTTTATTCTCTCGCCATCACCCCAGATGGGCAAACGCTGGTGAGTGGGAGTGCTGACAAAACAATCAAGATTTGGAATCTACAAACGGGTGAGTTAAAAAATACCCTCAACTGGCATAAATATGGGGTGACTTCCGTCGCCATCAGTCCAGATGGACAGACGCTGGTGAGTGGGAGTTTTGATAACACAATGAAAATTTGGAATTTACAAACGGGTGAGTTAAAAAATACTCTCGCCGGACATACAGATTTAGTTTATGCCGTTGCTATTAGTTCAGATGGACGAACTCTGGTGAGTGCCAGTAAGGATAATACTATTAAAATATGGCGTGTGCCATAGATTTACCTTGCACAGTCTGAAACTCGCTTGGACTATTGACTGCTGCATTTGATTCTTCGACGCTGGATAAAAAGCTTTGAGTAATCATAATTCACATATGAGAGGTAGGAATAGCTATGACACACAATAAAGCTCATGTATTTAGTTGCTAAAACAGAAAGTGCGATCGCAGAATACTGTAGTAGTTTATTCATTCTGCGATCGCACAGAACATATTCTGCCTGAAATCGAAAAAAATGTCCGCGCTAAAAGTGCAGAACACCTCAAACAACTGTAGATGGTTGGTGTCAAAGGTGTTTTATGACATTTGCTGACATGACAAAGTATCAGAAGTATTATTAAATACTAATATTTTAATTTCTAGAATGTCCTAACTAGAAAGTGATTCTGTCTAACTGCACCACTTCCAGATTAAACATAATTGTAAAAGTCGCACTTGGCATAAGTCGGCGCAGTGCTTGTAAATGGGCTTCTGCATTGCTTCGACGACGAAAACGAGCAACAATTTGGTGTTGCATACTGGGGAAATGACGGACGATACACCAAGGATGAAGTTTGTCAATGTACCTCACAAAAACCTCCTGATAATACTTGTGATTTAGCCGATTACTTGAGTGGTTAAAGCTTAAGGTTATTTTATTTTTAATTATGTGTTTTTATTGATTTAATATAGAAACACATAGATAAGTTGATGATAATCACATGGGGAAAGTTGTAGTCAGTATTTACATGGAAGAAGAAGACAAGGAAGCTCTGCAACAACTGGCGGATGCAGAGGAGCGTTCTTTGTCGCAAATGGCAGTGTTAATTCTGAAACGGGCAGTTAAACAAGCGCAGGCGGAAGGAACAATTCCGCCGAATCAAGGAAAAGGAAAGTGAGGTGATTGCTTTTTGTGTTTGCAGAAGATAGGCTGTCCCTTTGATGAAGCGGCTTGGGACTGTAAATTAATGTTTACTTAAAAAGCGATCGCCACAAGTTAACCTTGCTGTCAGAATGTCCAAACAGTGGCGCTAGGTTTAAGGTTCGCTGATTATTTATCATTTGGTCGTGGTGGTATTACAAAAACTTTTGATTTTTATCTTCAGGCGATCGCACCTTCCAAGCCAAACCCCACAAATTCGAGCGATCGCGCTTCATAAATTTGTATTCCTAGTACCTGCTTCACCCATAAAGTTAAGGTAGTGTATGATCTTAACTGGTGCAGAGATGGCAGAATATCAAAAGCCGATGCACGTCTACGCCCTTCTACCTCACCAGAAGTTTACCTTTACTTTTCGCTGCGGCGATCGCACCGCTATTTGCAGTAAAAACTTTAATACCTGGGACAGTCACATAATCACCATCATCAGTAATTATTTTTGTGACTCCTCCTTTGTCCATCGCTTCCAGTATCAGCAAGTCGTAACCGTCAAGTAATTGGGTTTGAAATCTGTTTAGCGCCGCATTGCTTGTTTCTTGGCTAACCAAAACATCTGTGCATACAGCACTAGATATCACCTGACTCCAAGCGGTTTGAACTTCAGCTACAACTTTTGCTCTCTCGACTGGGAAGTTATGACGGTATTCTTTAGATTTTAATGTAGAAGAAAATATTTCTCTTTCTGTTTGCTCAATGTTGTGTGCTAATTCTGCCAATGAAAGACCGCAGTATAAAAGCAATGAGTTAGCAGAAATGGCTTTGGCAATATAAGAAGGATACTCTGTAGTCTGATAAGGACGAGATGAAATACTGGCATTAGTATAGGTATACCAATACCAGGCATTTGTATCTACTAAGAAAATATCATCATTTTTCGGAGCGTCAGACCGGATATCAACCACTTCAGCCTGAACTGTGTAGTTGACTGGCATTACTGTGTATTTGCTTGTTCGCTAATAACTTGGTCTACTCTACTACGGAAATCAGGATCGGAGTAATACCGCTTGGAATTTTCGATTACCAGTTTGAGTATTTGCTTACCAACCGTATTTAGATTGGAAAATTTGAGCAGACGGTTTAGGGTTTCTGGCTTAATATCCCGAAGTAATTGTCCAATAGCAAAGTTAAAGAACGGGGAAGCAAAAATTTCTACTCCTGCAAAGTCTAGCTCAACTTCATTAAAAGCTAATAATTCACCGATGACCAAATCGTACACTTTCTGACCATCGCCAGGTGTAATACAGTTTTTGCCTACAAGGGTTAGGATTTCGTGTTTCATAGTTCGCACATCACCCTTAAAACAACGGCTCGTCATCTGGTTCAAGCTCCAAAGCATAATACGATTCGTCGCACAGGAGTGTAATATTTACCAGTGTTCCTCCAAAGAAACTTTGTCTATTTTCGTAAACTTCCTGTTTTTCATCTATTGTCGCACATCCATCATGGCTTAAAATTTGAAGTTTTCCCTTATTTATATGAACGAATTGTTTTAAATAGTCAAGACCAATACCACCCGTCACTCGTCCACCCCTGGTAGTTGTCCCCTTTTGAAAAGCCCATTTTAATGCTTGGTCTGCTGGCAAGTTGGGATTTTTCTGGAAATCGCGCACATTCTGAGGGATTCCTACACCAAAGTCAACCACTGTTAGTTTAAGTTTTTTTAGTTCAGGATAATGTTGTCCGCAGCTAAAGACCCCTATATCTGTCCGTCCATGTTCAAAAGCATTCGCATAAATTTCTAAAACTGTTGCAACAATCAGCTTTTGCAAATTTTGGCTGACATGAACCCAGCCTCTACCAAGCCATTGTTCGGCTAGGTATTGAACCAATTCATCTTTATTTTGCTTTGGATCTTCTCGATACGGGATAGAGTTTCCCTGCCAAGGTGCCATATCCTGGCAAAAGGCATACATAAACCCATTTTGTTGCAAATTTCTCTTGACTTTTTTATGAAGAGTATGTTGTTGAAAAGTGACTTTTCTACCTTGTGATTCAATTAACCGAATTAATCCACCCAGAAAAGCTACTGCGTTTGGTCGTAGGAACCAACATTTGGAAAAGTCGAAGATTACTTCTGAGCAGTCTTCGTTGACTTTTTGCCAAAGTTGAAACAAGCTATCAAAGTCATCTAGGTTATCGTTGACGGTTGGAATTTGAAGAGTAAGGTTCACAATTCCCTTTTGAATGCTTCGTTAAGTATCGATTTTAGCAGAGCTTGTAAGGGGAATTGGTGAGTTTTATCTACAATTCTCCTTTGAATGCTTTGTCCAATATAGAAGGTAGTAGCACATCAAGTTCTTTCATAGCCTCTACTCTTACTGATTTCATGTTGTGTATTTTATTAAAAATAGAGATTGTTTTCTGCTGATATTCAACTGTTGGCATGGGTATTTTCATTTTCAGAAATTGCTCAGGGCGAGTGCGTTCGCGTCGTCCTCCCATTCCTCTGGTTAAGTCTTTTAGTTTAGTCCAGAACCAAGGCGTAGCAACTAATGCAGATAAATATTCTGGAATGGCTTTTCCTGGGATGCAACGAAAAGTACGGTATTCAGGAGAAACGTATTTACCAATTAAGTTAGACGGACAAATAGCTATAGCACCTTCCCATCCTTTAACCTGACTTAGCACTAACGCACCTTCGTACAAGTAGTTAAATACTTTATATAGGAATCCTATTTGAGTTTTGAACAAGCTCCGTACATCTGAAGAGTGGCAAAGTCAAA
>NZ_JAQYWQ010000051.1 GCF_029379315.1 Nostoc sp. S13 | reverse complement strand
TCAAACCCTCATTTCCTCGTACAGCCAGATGGCGATCGCTCCTCCCGTGCAAATCCTTGTAACTCTCTTCTGGTAAGCTTTCATGATTCGCGGATGAGTCTTTTGTACTTCCTGCCTCCTACCTCTTGCCTCTAATTAAAACAATCGTGTTGTCAGCTACAGTTGTATTCCAAGAAAATGGGCAACAATATTGATAAATAACTAAAAATGCAGCCTTACCTGTAAAAGATGCTGCCGTTTCATGAAACCTCGAATTATTGTTTGTGGCTTAGGACTTACCGGATACAAAACCTTTCGGTTGCTGAGACAGCAGGGAGCCTTCGTTGTTGGTATTCATCACCAATCCATCCCTGGCGAAACAGCACCAGATGTGATTGTTGGCGATTTACAAGCAGCTTCTACCCTAACAGCAGCAGGAATTCAACAGGCACACACTTTAGTAATCGCTGGATCTAAAGATGCTCTGAATTTGTCTATTATGATGCAAGCGCGGGTGCTAAATCCCCAGATTCGGATTATCAGCCGTTTTTATAATACAAATTTGGGGGAGCGCCTAGATCAAAGTTTGCCAGACCACTTGAGTATGAGTGTTGTGGGATTAGCAGCACCTGTATTCACTTTTGCAGCACTGGGAAACCGAGCGATCGGACAAATCAAATTATTTCAGCAAACTTGGCCAATTCACGAAGAATACATTGATGAAAACCACTTTTGGAAGGGTCGAAAGCTGAGTGAATTGTGGTCAGACCGATCGCGGATGCTGATTTATTACTTACCAGCAGAAGGTGAGATGGATTTGGTCTCGGCTGTGACATCTGGACAAGAAATAAAAGTGGGCGATCGCTTAATTATTGGTACCCAACCCCGCATCCGTTCTGCTCGGAGATCATTGATTAAAAAACTGCTGAAAGTCCTGACTAATCTTAGGCTTTTTCAGCAACATGGGCGAGGGGTAGTGGTGGGTGCGATTGTACTATTGGCGGTTATTGGGATTGCTACACTCACTTATATATCGGCTGAGTTAAGTGTGTCTCCTATCGATGCTCTATATTTTTCTGTAGGCATGATTACTGGAGCGGGTGGTAATGACAAAGTAGTAGAAAATGCTCCTAACAGTATTAAGTTATTTACCGTTGTGATGATGCTGGTTGGAGCAGTGGTGATTGGTATTTGGTATGCAATGCTCACCGATTTTGTCTTAGGAAGCCGCTTTAAGCAATTTTGGGATGCAGCCCGAATTCCCCAGCGATATCACTACATTGTCTGTGGCTTGAGTGGTATTGGGGTGAGAATTGTCCAGCAACTCCACGCCAGTGGACATGAAGTTGTAGTAGTTGAACCCGACTCCAACAACAAATATATCAACACCGCCCGCGAACTCGGTATTCCCGTCATTCAGGGTGATGCCAGCTTCCGCACAATACTTAAAGCCAGCAACATAGACTCTGCCGCCGCAGTCCTTGCTGTTACTAGCAATGATGCTACCAATCTGGAAATTGCCCTCAAAGCCAAAAACTTGACACCCAGCATTCCAGTGATTGTTCATTATGCCGATCCCGATTTTGCCGGCATAGCGCAACAGCTATTTGGCTTCGAGGCCGTACTGAGTCCGGCTGAACTAGCAGCCCCAGCTTTTGCTGCTGCTGCACTAGGCGGACGCATCCTTGGCAATGGCATCACAGCAGATAGTCTTTGGGTAGCTTTTGCGACTGTGATTACACCTTCACATGCCTTTTATGGTAACTGGGTGAAAGATGTAGCCATGTCCACTGACTGTGTACCTTTGTACGTAGAAAAAAACCACCAAACCCTTCATGGCTGGGATTTGCTAGAAACTCATCTCGGTACTGGGGATATTTTATATATGACAATGCCAGCAACGCGGTTATATCAATTGTGGCGGGACGAACGAGTTTGCGAATCACAGATTTAAGGCAATGCGATCGCATTACCAACCTCTTTTGTATGAGAGGTTTTAATAGTAGGGGTACAGCTTAAAGAATTGTTAAGCGAGTCTGTAATTGAGCAAGCACTCTGAGAGCTAAAAATTAAATACCATTCATTTCTTATCCAGTAGTGGCAACTATCCGCCCGCCGTGCGTTCCAGCACTAGGAATAAACCCCGTCTCTTTGAGCAGCAGCCGTAGTTCTGCGTGACGGAGTTTCGTGTCCTTATTGTTATTTTCCCACATATCAGAAAAGAAGTCTTGCATCAGCGCAATGATGCTGCGGTACTTGACGATGCTGGCAACATAGAACTCATCTAACTTCATCACCCCATCAGCATGTATCTGCTCGATGTTGTCGAGTAATATAGACCGCAGTTCATAAGGTTTTAAGCCTTCTTTTATGCCATATTTTTCCATAATCCTGCGTTTATCGTTCTCCGAACATAAATCATAGGGCGATCGAATAAGATGACCAAGATTCCGCAGGAGTTCTCCATAGTCATAAAATGTGTTCTGCTTAAAGAAAAACTTTTCATCTGAAGTCAATGTAAAACTTTTGTCCAGTACCAAACCAAAATCGGTCAAATATGTCCGTTTGCCATCGGTGAGGATGTTGCGAAAATGTGCATCGAAGTGGATGATTCCCTTTGCCCTCAAAAAGTTAATCGTCGTGCGTAAGTCATCCAGGGATTTCTGAAGTTTGTTGGGGTTTAAGAGCAGCCATGTTTCCAGAACATGTGGTATGTACTCTAGAAACAGAACCAACTCATAGTTGGCGTTCGCTCTATCTAACATATAATTCCCGGCGTTGGCACTATTGCCCCAGTACTCCACATAATCTTTTAGACGCTCCATATCGACATCCGCACGCTGCCCAGAGAACGGAATAATTCGATAATGGTACATTAGTGGGAAAGTGGCAATTGCCCCCGACAATACCCAGTTAGTTGTCTTGATATGGGTCACAAGTTCCCGGAAGACCCCAAAACCAGTGGAACCGAAGCCGTAATTACAGTAAGTTGGCAGGTTATAGAGGTTTCTGGTGGAGAACAGGTTGTCAAATTCGATGTTTGTAACCGGAAGACGTTTCACAAAGACCTTGGTTTCTCCAAAAACGATCGCGTGATTCATCCCCCAACCCATACTCGACTCATTAGACTCACTATTGTCAAACAGAGAACGCAATTGTGCATTATCCAACTGAGCGATTTGTGAACTGAGCTTGAAGTACCTCTGACTTCTAAGTTGTATATACTTCTTAGCCATTTCCCCCCGTCCAGCCACAGCATGAGAAACCGTAAGACTATTCTGAGTATTTTAACTGTTTCAGGACTTAGGCAAAATCGTCCCTCTCCAAGTCGGAGAGGGATAGACTTGAACTTTAGTTCAAGACAGGGAGAGGTTTATCGAACTCATGTTAAGTTAATTATTTACAGCCTTTTTCAATTAATTGAACTACACCATTCGCTATTCCCCACTCACATTTATTTCTTAACGATTCGTTGTTGATATTCCTGCTCAGTGATCATATCGAGAGTGTTCTCTAGGCGATCAACAAATACGATACCGTCGAGATGATCATACTCGTGTTGAAAGATGCGAGCGATAAAATCGGTTAATTCTTGATTTTGTAAGTTGCCTTGACAGTCAGTGTATTCCACTTCAATAGCTTTATACCGAGGAACTAACCCCCTAATTCCTGGAACACTTAAACAACCTTCCCAATCTTTAACAACTTCAGTTGAATGACCGATAATTTTGGGATTAATCATGGCAGTAGGTTCCATTTCCGGGGCGTTGGGATACCTGGCATTAGGATGGGAAGCGACAATAAATAAACGATAGGATTGTGCTACTTGAGGCGCAGCAATTCCCACGCCGTTAGCCTTGGCAACAGTGGCGATTAAGTCTTCAATTAATTTTTGGATATGCTCATCTTGAATATTCTCTACCCAAGCAGCTTTTTGGCGCAATGTTGGATTGCCTAATTGAATGATTGGCGTTAATTCAGTCATGATAAAACTCCTTTAGGTAATGGTGAATAGGGAGTGGGGAGTGGGGAGTGGGGAGTGGGGAGTAAGAATTTTAGATTTTAGATTAAAGAATTGAAATTTAATCCAAAATCTAAAATCCAAAATCCAAAATTGAATTGCCCAATGCCCAATAACAAACATTATCCTTCACGTCTCACGGGCAAAGTAGCAGGTTGGACACCTACTTGGACAATTTGCCCATTGCGTTCCACTTCTATTGGTAACTTAGTACCGATTTTGCTGTTTTCTACTAACTTTTGTACATCATCAATTTTAGTAACAGGCTGGCTATTAATGCTTTTAATCACATCACCAACTTTTAGTCCAGCTACAGATGCAGGCGATCGCGGTACAATCTCAACTAGCAAAACGCCCTCATCTGCTGTAATATTTAAGCGATCGCCTGTGATATTTTTGATTCTTTCTTTATTTTCTGGTGTCAATGTCACCATCTGAACACCCAAATAAGGATGATCTACCTTGCCGGTAGCAATTAATTCTTGGGCAATTTTTTGCACAGTATTGATCGGAATAGCAAATCCCAAACCTTGAGCGCCTCGGATAATAGCTGTGTTCATTGCAATTACTTGACCACGAGCATTTAGCAATGGGCCACCAGAGTTACCAGGGTTAATTGCAGCATCCGTTTGGATGTAATCAACCCGCTTGTCACTAGCACCGATATCGCTACTAGAACGACCTGTAGCACTAATAATCCCAGAAGTGACGGTATTATTCAAGCCTAATGGATTACCAATCGCAATTACTGCTTCTCCTGGTTGTAAGGCATCAGAGTTACCCACAGATAGGGTTGGCAGATTATTAGCGTCAATTTTAATCGCAGCGACATCAGTTACCGGATCTTCACCCAATACTTTACCCTCAAAAGTCCGCCCATCTTTGAGTATGACAGTCACTTTATCCGCACCATCTACTACATGAGAATTGGTTACAATTTGACCTGAGGAATTAATGATAAATCCAGAGCCACTACCCCGCTCTACCCGTTGTCTAGGTTGTGGCGCTGCGTCTCCAAAAAACCGCCGAAAAAATGGATCGTTAAATTCGTCTGGTACGCGAGAAGTGATTGTTCGCGAAGAATCAATGCGAACTACCGCAGGCCCCACTTGCTGCACTACTTTCACGATAAAATTAGGATCTCCAGACGACGAGATTATTGGCGGGGGGACAATTACTGGATTGGGTTCTATTATCTTTTGGGCTTGAGTCTGGCTTGGTTGAGTCTCAAAGGTCTTAGCAGGTAGAAGAGAGCAGCTCCCCAGGAACACCACTGCTACCCCAGATGAGAGCATCCCCAGAATATTATCTGCCCGCCATCTGTGGGGCAAACCCCTGGTATGAATATTTTTGGGCGCTGAGTGATGGTTTGTTGTCTTCATGTGTCGTTGCTTCTCCGTGTCAGTCGGTGGGTGTTAGGATCTTGCCTACCGGGTATGTCCCAAAATGATTACAACTTAAAAGCTTATTCTAGGTCTAGCGTGTCTCAATGCTAAATTAGTGCTTTCTCTTCTATTGTGACAATTAGCAGCAAAGGTGGTGGATAATGGAAATTCCCATAGAAAGTCTGTGGAGTCAGGTACTAGAGCGCCTACAGCTTGAACTGTCCCGACCCACCTTTGAAACTTGGATCAAAACTACTAGTGCGGAGCGATTAGAAAATAATTGCTTGGTTATTCGCACTCCTAACCCATTTGCTCGTAATTGGTTACAGAAGTATTACATCAATACCATTGCTCATGTAGTACAAGATATTCTGGGTCATCCTGTGGGAATTTACATTACCGTTGCTCAAGCTGATGAAGTTTCTCATTTTAGCGAACGAGAGGTTTCTTGGGAATCACCAAATCCCAGCAGTATTTCTGAAACTGTTCCTAATCATAATCAAAAAACTACTGAATTAAACTCTAAATATGTCTTTTCACGATTTGTAGTTGGTGCCAACAATCGTATGGCTCACGCTGCTTCTTTGGCAGTTGCAGAATCTCCAGGTAGGGAGTTTAATCCTTTGTTTTTATGCGGTGGTGTGGGTTTAGGTAAAACTCATCTTATGCAGGCTATTGGTCATTATCGCTGGAAAATTTGTCCTGATTGCAAAATATTTTATGTTTCTACTGAGCAGTTTACTAATGATTTAATTACAGCGATTCGTAAGGATAATATGCAAAATTTTCGAGACCATTACCGTGCTGCTGATGTTTTATTAGTTGATGATATTCAGTTTCTTGAAGGGAAGGAATACACCCAAGAAGAATTTTTTTATACTTTTAATACTTTACATGAAGCTGGTAAACAAGTTGTGATTGCTTCCGACCGTCCTCCTAACCAGATTCCTAGTTTGCAAGAACGTCTTTGTTCTCGCTTTTCTATGGGGTTAATTGCAGATATCCAAAAGCCGGATTTAGAAACTAGAATGGCAATTTTGCAGAAAAAAGCCGAGTATGAAAATATTCGTCTTCCCCGCGATGTGATTGAGTATATTGCTTCTAACTATACTTCTAATATTAGAGAATTAGAAGGAGCTTTAATTCGGGCGGTGGCTTATATCTCCATTTGGGACTTACCAATGACCGTGGAAAATATCACACCAGTTTTAGAACCACCTAACGAAAAAATGGCAGCTACCCCAGAAGCAATTTTAAAGGTTGTAGCTGGTAATTTTGATCTTTCAATAGACGACCTCAAAGGTAACTCACGACGAAGAGAGATTAGCTGGGCGCGTCAAATAGGAATGTATCTCATGCGTCAACATACATCCCTGAGTTTGCCGAGAATTGGAGAGGAGTTTGGTGGTAAAGACCATACAACGGTGATCTACAGTTGCGATAAAATTACCCAACTTCACCAGAGCGATCGCACTTTAGCACAAACACTACGTCAACTGAGCGATCGCATCAATATGAGTAGCCGTTCTCAAAAACCATCGTGAAGATTTATTTTAAGTTTTCCACAAGCAGCACCGTGAACATTAGCCTTGATGGCTGAATCCTCACGTCGAGAATATTAAGTAATGTATAAAAATTGATTAAATTTAACTCACATTAAGGAAAAAACATTACTTTTTGTGGAAAAAACTGTAGAAAACTTGATATTCTGTTGACAAAACTTAATTAAGTATAATTACCTTGTGGAAAAGATAGGGTCTTTTTCCACAAGTTTTCCACAGGTAGTTATTTGTTAAATCATTTATTAAACTGACTTGTGGCAAGTTTTCCACAATTTCCATAACTACTGCCTCAGAAAAAAGCAGACTGAAGTATGAATTATATAGTGATTATCAGTATACTTAGCAAGACTCAAGTCGGATTTCTATATTAAAAATAAAAATTGGATACCTTGCTTACGGAAATTATTAGGTTATGATATGGTACTTATGTATTATTTTGTTGATTTCAAAGTAGCCAAGTGTCTAGGAAGAAAATTGGTCAATCTGACATAATCGGACAGCAAGGCATCAATATTATTGAAGAAGTTGTCCTGAGCATGGGATTCCTCTGGTATCCAACTGGAGGTGTAGAGGCAGGTATTGACGGCATAATTGAAATCCGTGATTTCCAAACAGGCGAAGTCACAAACTGTATCCTTCAAGTTCAAAGTAAAGCTACTCAAAAAACTCTTCTTCAGGCAGAAAATGAAAACAGTTTTGAGTATCGATTTGAAGAAAGAGATATTGATTACTGGCTACAAGGCAACGCCCCAGTTATTCTCATTGTTATCAAAACTTCGACTAAAGAAGCTTTTTGGATTGCTGTAAAAGATTACTTCTGCGATGCCAAACGAATTTCTATACTGCTTTATATTACAAAGCTTTGGGAACACCCTGGCGACTGGTGAGAGATTCACGAGATTTGACTACATGCTACGTAGGTATTAGCTTCTATAAAACACTTGATCGCTCAAAATTACTAACCAGCACTGCTCAAATTTTCAACGAGCGGGGAGAAGGAGTTATTTTGCGTGGAGGGCAAGCTAAATTATCAAAAGATGATCGCCAACCTTATCTTCCACCATCAGATGCATCAAAATTGCTTTCTAATGCCTTGGCAATGTATCGGCGAGAACATCATAATTTACCCGCAAGAGTTGTACTGCATAAAACTTATCGATTTATACCAGAGGAGTTTGAAGGATTTCAGGATGCGTTGGATAAACATGGTATTGATACAGCAGAGTTTATCAGTTTCGACCGTACAGGTGGAACTAGACTATTCCGTTACGGAAAGTATCCTCCTCTACGAGGAACGCTGTTAAGTTTGGATAATTATACTCACGTTTTATACACGCGAGGTAGTGTAGATTTTTTTTCGACTTATCCAGGTATGTATGTGCCACGCCCCTTAAAGTTTCGGTGTGAAAGTGTAGAAGAAACGCCCAAAGCGCTAGCACAGGAAATTTTGGCACTGACGAAGATGAACTGGAACAATACACAGTTCGACCGAGGAGAACCGATCACCATTCGAGCAGCGAGGCAAGTGGGACATATCCTGAAATATGTGGGTAAAAATGATCCACTAGAGTTTCATTACCGCTTTTATATGTAAATGTGTACGAATAAGAATGGAACGTCAAGCCCCTGGAAGCGGCAGCCCTCCCAGGCTGGTAAGCACTTAGGGTAAGGGCTGTATCTTAACTGAGTACCATTTGCTTTTGGATCTTAGCTAACTTACGATCGCAGACGATGCCCCATTCATAGATCCATTTCCAGAAGAAGGCTGAACAGAATCGGCTGCTAAAGGATTGGTGACTTTGGAATTGCCCGCTACGCTTCGCTTCTTCTTGGTATTACCTCGTCGCACACCACCCGCCATCTCGTATTCCTGGCTGATTTTACCGTAACGGCTGGCAACTCCTAGTAACATTTTTTCTGATATTGTTATTACAGCCTGTTCTGCGTTCTTCACATCATCTGTGAGTTTGTCAATGGAGGATAAAGCAGTGTTGTAGGCAGCAAGCTTAGACCGGAGATCGTTAATTGTCGTGCTGTAAGCTTGTATAGTCAGTCCTTGGCCAAAGTCAAGTTCTATGCTGATAGATTGTAAACTTTCAATCCGGCGATCGGCTCGTTCTAAAATGCTGGAATTTCTTTTACGACGTGCCATAATGCATCTCTGCTACTAGGTTTATAGTACTGTTTTATACCAAAAAGTCTTTGATTGTCATGGGGAAATATCACAAATCAGTTGCGTAGGCATAGCCCGCACTTCTCTACAAGAGGCTGCGCCAACGACAAGCTCAGTGACCATCGTAGACATCGCATCTCCAAAAGTTTAGCTAATTTCACTTAGACTAGTTTGAAATTTCAGGTAGCAAATAATTCATAAGTTCATTACAACAATTGCTGCAATGGTTTAAGCGTTTCTTATATATGTCAGATCATTTGTTGCAAAGTATTAAGCGTTTGCAGCAACTGCTTATACATTTGCAAGAAATGCTTAAGCGTTTCTTATATATGTCAAATTATTTGTTGCAAAATATTAAGCGTTTGCAGTAACTGCTTATACATTTGCAAGAAATGCTTAAGTGTTTCTTATATATGAAAGATTATTTGTTGCAAACGTTTAAATTTTTACAGATAGAAGTTGAGTACATTACGGTTTTAGCCTAACGCATCATATTATCTAGTTATCTAGTGAAACCAGAAATTTATCTAAAGCGTAGGAGCGATACCTGCGGCGGGCGTAGCTGCGGCACTAACCAAAAAACAGCGATCGCCTATGAACAATAAGGGTGTTGTAAATATTTAACGATTTTATACTGATATATACCCAAATAAGGTAAAATAAGTCAATGAAAAACGGAATCTTGCAATGAGATTAGTAGAACGTCATATCATAAAAACAAGTCATCAGTTTTATCAACAAATACATGACTTGTGTTGGCGTTCCAAGAACCTCTATAACTATGCAAATTATTTAGTAAGGCAGTCATTTATCTTTGAAGGGAAATATCTTAACAATGCTGCTATTTTTCATTTGGTGAAGCAGCATGAGTCGTATATTGCACTGCCACGTAAAGTTAGTAATCAGATTTTGATGGTTCTACATCGAAACTGGAAATCATTTTTTGAGGCACAATCTGCTTATAATCAAAATCCATCCAAGTTTTTGGGTTGTCCGAAACTGCCCAAGTACAAGGATAAAACAAAGGGGCGAAATCTGGTAATTTATGAACTCGGCGCGATATCTAAAAAAGCTTTAAAAAAGGGACTGATTAAATTATCTCAAACTAATATTGAGTTTCCAAGTTGCCAATCTAAAATTTTGGAGGTACGATTAATCCCCAAATGTGGGCAGTATGTGATTGAAGTAGTTTATGACAAGCAGGCAACACCACAACAGCTAAATCCGAACTGGATAGCAGGTATTGATATTGGGTTAGACAACTTAGCGGCGTTAACTTCAAACAAGCCTGGGTTTAAACCAGTTCTTGTTAATGGGCGGCCACTCAAATCAATCAACCAACAATACAATAAGGTTAAGGCTAGACTTCAGTCTCAACTCAAGGGCAATGCTAAGACCTCAAAACGGATTAATGCACTCACTTGTAAGCGCAATAACCGAGTTGATAATTATCTGCATAACGCTAGTCGTTGGATTATTAATCACTTGGTAAGTCAGGGAATTGGAACATTAATTATTGGCAAGAATGACCAGTGGAAGCAGGAAATTAATCTAGGTAAAACAACTAATCAGAACTTTGTAAGTATTCCTCATACTGGTTTCATTGAGCAGTTGCAATACAAAGCTGAATTAGTGGGAATTACCGTTTTGATTAATGAGGAATCTTATACAAGCCGTTCTTCGTTCCTTGATTTAGATGCAATACCCGTTCACAAAAAAGGTGAAAAGTATACCTTTAGTGGTAAGCGAATCAAGAGGGCTTGGTATCAATCCAGGGATGGTAAAATCATCCATGCAGATATTAATGCCAGCCTGAACATTACAAGAAAAGTAGTCCCTGCGGCTTTTAGCTTAGGGATAGCGGATATTGCAGTTTATCCATTCCGAATAACACCGGGAAAAGTGGCTTAGGGATATTTGTCTATAAAGTTACTAACTGTTAGGATATCTTTCACCAAGTGAATCTGACTTATGAAATTAGTTTGCTCCCAAAGCGATCTCAGTACAAACCTCTCACTCGTCAGTCGTGCTGTACCTTCACGGCCGACTCATCCGGTACTTGCCAATGTGCTGTTACAAGCGGATGCTGAAACTAACCAAGTAAGCTTAACAGCCTTTGATCTCAGCTTGGGAATCCGCACCAGCTTTAACGCAGAGGTATGGCAAGGAGGCGCGATCGCACTTCCTGCTAAGTTACTTGTAGATATCACCTCTCGTCTTCCAGAAGGCGAAATCACTCTAGACGATGAATCAGCCCTCACAGGTGCAACATCTAGTGGGGAAGGTTTAATTGTCACACTCACACCCAAGAGTGGACATTACCAAGTACGAGCAATGGGGCCGGAAGAATTTCCTGAACTACCTGTAATTGAAAATACGGAAGTAATCTATCTCACCACCACTGCTTTAATTGAGGGCTTACGCGGCTCATTGTTTGCTACCAGTGCTGATGAAACCAAGCAAGTACTCACGGGAGTACATTTAACAGTTAAACAAGATACCTTAGAATTTGCAGCTACCGACGGACATCGCCTAGCAGTAGTAGAAACTAGCAACGAGCGTCCTCTAGGCGGAACTAGTCAACTAGAAGTGACAGTACCAGCTAGAGCATTACGCGAACTCCAACGAATGCTAGCTCATAGCGCCTCATCAGATGAACCTGTAGCTTTATATTTCGATCAAGGTCAAGTTGTGTTTGCATGGCAAAATCAACGCTTGACTAGTCGCACATTGGAAGGGCAATATCCTGCTTATCGACAACTAATCCCACGCCAATTTGAGCGACAAGTGACAATTGAGCGGCGACAATTTGTCAGCACTTTAGAGCGGATTGCTGTGCTAGCCGATCAGAAAAATAATATTGTCAAGGTCAGTATTGATAGCGAAGCCCAAGAAATTACTTTATCGTGTGAAGCTCAAGATGTGGGCAGTGGTAGAGAGTCAATGTCGGCACAGATTTCTGGAGAGAATATAGAGATTGCCTTTAACATTAAATATTTGATGGAAGGCTTGAAAGAATTACCATCTTCCGAAATTCAAATGCATTTAAATCAAAGCCTGACTCCAGTGATTTTTACACCATTGGGTGGTTTGAAAATGACCTATTTAGCTATGCCTGTGCAACTTAGAAGTTAAAAAGAATGGTATATAGCGCTTCTGGGTTGAGTTCAATATAGACCTAACCCCCAACCCCTTACGCCAGGTGCTTCAAGTCGGCGGAGCCGACGGCAGTTGCTTCTCCCAAGGGGAGACGCTACGCGAACAAGCCGGGAAACCCGTCCAACGCACTGCCTCCCCAACGCACTGGCTCCCCTATAAGGGAAGGGGAGTAAGATTCAAAGTCTCTCTCCTAAAAGGAGAGAGATTTAGAGAGAGGTTTTCCAGATATCGTGAAAAGTCAGACTAAGTAATGGCTTTTGTGCGTCAAACGTCACTCGCCTCAAGCCTGTTAACCCGTTCACGGCAGTGGCTCTCCAACCTATGGCACTTAATGGTGCGATTTGGTGATTTGGATCACCGGAATTTCAATCCAAAATTCTGTACCTAAACCTGGCTCTGAATCACATTTAAATACACCACCGTGTTTATCCACGACAATCTGATAACTAATTGACAACCCCAAGCCAGTGCCTTTTCCCACTGGCTTAGTAGTGAAAAATGGGTCGCAGATTCTTGCCTTTAAGGCTTCGGGTATTCCTGGACCATTATCTGCAATGCGAATTATTACGCTCTTGACATTGCCTTCCATCTCTCCAAGAGCAGTGCTGATAGTAATTTGATTGCTATGAGGTTTTGATTGAGATTCGCTGTGATCTTCTAGAGCATCGATCGCATTGCTCAAAACATTCATAAATACCTGATTGAGTGGCCCGGCATAGCACTCTACTAAGGGAAGGTCGCCGTACTCTTTGACTAATTTAATATCTGGACTTTCCGGTTTCGCTTTCAAGCGATGCTGCAAAATTAACAAGGTGCTATCAATGCCCTCATGAATATCAACTGGCTTCATTTCCGCTTGGTCTAGGCGAGAGAAATTCCGTAAACTCAAGACAATCTGACGGATGCGCTCAACCCCAACTTTCATGGAAGATAGAGTTTTAGGCAAATCCTCGATTAGAAATTCTAAGTCTATCTCGAATGCGCGATCGCTAATTTCAGGGCTGGGGTTGGGGGTATTTTGTAAATAGAGGTCTAGTATACTCAGTAAATCTTCAGCGTAATCGTTGACATGATTGATGTTGCCATAAATGAAGTTCACCGGGTTATTAATTTCGTGAGCAATACCAGCTACCAGTTGACCCAGTGAGGACATTTTCTCAGTTTGGATCAGTTGGGTTTGAGTTTGCTTTAAATCATCCAAAGCTAGAGTCAACTTTTGGGTCTGCTCCTTGGTCTGATTATGCAATTGAGCTTGTTGAAGTGCGACTCCAAGCTGATTGGCAATTTGAGTGATAAACTTAATTTCTGAGCTTTCCCAATGACGGGGTGCAGAGTTCTGATAAGCTGCTAGCAAGCCCCATAGCTGTTGCCCGATAAATATGGGTGCGATCGCATAAGCCCTTGCTTGAATTTGCTCTAGAGCCATAATATGGCATTGAGAGTGGCCAGCTTGATAAATGTCATCAACTGTAAAGCTTTCATTGTGACGATATCGCCCACCTTGGGTTTCCTGCAAATAGCTATCTTTCCAAACTGTCTCGGTATGGTCACTTACTACTTTTACCCAGCTATCACCGACAAATTCGGCGATATATTCACCACTCCAATCAGCCTGGAACCGGTAAACTGCAACTCGATCTACTTGTAGTGATTTACAGATTTCTTGGGTGGTTGTCTGAAAAATCGCATCTAGGTTAAGAGATTCCCTGACTTTGGTAACAACTTCAAACAATACTCGTTGTTGTTCTGCTGCTTGTTCCAAATCTAATGCCTGCTGTCGGGTCTGAGTAAGTAAATCAGCTTGCTGGACTGCTACCCCCATTTGGGCGGCAATTTGACTGAGAAAGTTAACTTCAGAAGTTTTCCATTCGCGGGGGGCAGTGTGTTGATAAGTTGCCAACAAACCCCAAAGTTTTTGTCCAACAAAAATTGGAGCAAGCACAAAAGCGTGAATTTGAAATTGCTCTAGATTGTCGATATGACACTGAGTAAACCCCATCTTGTAGATGTCATCGACTGCAAATGTTTCATTGTTGCGGTAGCGTCCTCCCTGTGTATTTTGTAAATATGTGTCATTCCAAATTGTATTAATACCTAGTTTGGACTTATTCGACCAGTATGGACTAGCAGCCTCGAAATCCCCGACAAATGCCCCACCCCAATCAGAATCAAAACGATAAACAGAAACGCGATCGGCTTTGATTAATTGACAAACCTCTTTAGTAGTGGTTTGAAAAATAGTATCTGTCTCCAGAGATTCCCGAATCTCGGCAATAACTTTAAACACAGCCTGTTGTTGTTCAAATGTCCGTTCTAACTCAACTGTGCGTCTTTTAACTTGTTTTTCTAAATTTTCATTGAAGACTTGTACCTGTTGGTATAGTTCATATTGCTGAACTGCTGAAGCAAAGTGTTTACCGAGGTCTCTAGCCAGTTCAATCTCTTCATCCGTCCATTTTTGAGCTTGTGCTTTTTTAGATTCGCGCCAAACCTCAAAGGATAAACGGGGGTACAGTTGTCTTTGATCGCTGTCATACTGCCCCGCCCAGAGAGTCTCTGTATCTATTTCCTCACGGAAAATACTTAAGTAGCCCAGCAACTGCTGACGATACTGGATTGGGATAATCAACATACTGCGAATTTTAGTTGGTTGAAAAGCAACTTGCAAAGTTCGCAAGCTAGAAGTTTTATATATATCTAAAATCGCCCAAACATCGTATTTATTTGACTTGTAGTGTTCCTGCCAGACACTATACTGCTCTATCAGTGGATATATAGTTTGTTTTGGCATCACAGGTTGCTGTCCACAGATATAAAGCTTGATACAAGTATTTCCTGGTATTAAGCATTCTGTTAAGCTAGTGACGTTGCCATTGTCCAAATCAAAAGCTTCATTTCTAATGCAAAGCCTGCCACCAACCCCATTAAAGGCAGCAACAGCAGCTTCTAGGGCTGGTTGTAGTACAATAGTCGGTAATGAATGTAGTAGGGTAGCAACGCTGTTAATGATCGCTTCCCGTTCGGCTGTTTTGCGGACTTGAGTCAGAAGGGTACTTTGAGCGATCGCCACTGAGAGTTGATCCACTACCATCTGTAGTGCTTCTAGTTCATATTCTGAAATCAAACGCGCTTGGGAATTGTGAGATACCAGCAGCCCCCAGAGTTGATCTTGATAGAGAATAGGCGCTACCACAGAGGACTTTACCCCCATTGCCGTCAAATATTCAACATGGCATAAGTCTACAGGGCGGTAACGGATCTCCTCTGATATAGTTTCTCCATTTTCCAATTCATACAGGTGACTTTGACCAATCTCTTGAGTATCAACATTCACAACAGAACGCACCCGTGATTTAATAAATAGTTCACGGGCGGTGAGTGGAATATCCTCAGCAGGAAAATTCAGCCCCAGTAGCGACGGCAAACGATTTTCGTAAATTGACTCAGCAATCACTTGACCACTACCATCGGCATGAAATTTGTAAATCATCACTCGGTCAGTTTTTAGTAGCGATCGCACCTCTGCTGTTGTCACAGTGATAATTTCTTCCAACTCTAAGCTTCGTCGGATACGGTTTGTTATGCGGCGTAATAAACTTTCTTCATGGCGACATAAGGACAAATCTTGTTCAGGGTTGGAGGTCATTGCTTATAGCAAAATAAATTAATAATTTCCAAAATAAGATAATTAAATCTAAAGCCATTTTGAGATTTATTTTATCCATTTGTCTTCAGTGAAATTACGGGCAAATCATTAATAAAAATATTTATTTCCCTTTGAGGAAAATTCATCAAAACATCACAAAAATAGACGCTAAAAGAATAGCGTCTGTACTAGCTACAAGAAAAGATTCTTGCTTTTTAGGTTTGAGTTTTTGTCATACATTGACGGAGCCAAAAAATCAACCTCTTATGTTGTCAGCAAAGCGGATTTTAAGATAGTCGTCTTCCATCTTTGCCCCTGCTGGTTGTAGTGCTGCTAAAGCTTGCGGCAAAACTAAGTTACGACGGTGGTTGCCAATAGTAATGTTTAATTCGTCTCCATTTTTGCTCAGTTGAACTTGGTTTTTAGGAATCCCAGGTAAGTAAATTTCTAAGCTGTATTGGTTCTGCTCTTGCACGACTCTCATAGTCGTTTCTTTATAATAAACCTGAGTCGGATCTTCATCTTTATAGAGCGTTTCCTTCAGGCGTTCTAAGGCAGCCAATCCGCACATTTCCTCAGAAAATAGTGGAACTTCTTTCACTGGGAGAGGGTGGAAATTATCATGGATTTCCTGGCGATATTGCTCCTGACTTTCTTTCCAACGTTGGAAAAATGGGTCTTGGACTTCATTTGGAATAATCCGATTAGCTACTATTAAATCTGTTGCGACATTATACAAACTCAGATAAGCATGGGCACGAAGAGACTCTTTAATCACCATCTTTTCGGGATTTGTTACTAGACGTACTGAGGTTTGAGTATTGTCTGTTAATACTTTTTCCAGAGCTTCAATTTGTTCATAAAACTCATAAGGTGCATCCATCACCTCTTTATCTGGTAGCGAAAAACCAGCAATTGGCCTAAAAAAAGGTTCAACCAGAGGCCGAAGTGCTACGGAGATGTTTTGAAATGGTTTGTAGAAACGGCGCATATACCAGCCACCAACTTCAGGTAAACTCAGTAAGCGCAGTGCTGTGCCGGTGGGGGCTGAATCGATAATTAAGACATCAAACTCACCTTCATCGTAATGGCGTTTCATCCTTACCAAGCCAAAAATCTCATCCATGCCTGGTAAAATGGCCAATTCTTCCGCCTGTACGCCGTCTAAACCCCTTGCCTGTAAAACTTGGGTAATATAACGTTTCACAGCACCCCAGTTTCCTTCCAGTTCTTGCAGTGCATCCAGTTCTGCACCCCACAGATTTGGGCGAATTTTTTGGGGTGCATGTCCCAGTTCCATATCAAAACTGTCTGCCAGGGAGTGAGCGGGATCTGTACTTAAAACCAATGTCTGATAGCCTAGTTCCGCACAACGGAGTCCAGTTGCAGCAGCGACGGAAGTTTTGCCCACGCCGCCTTTACCGGTCATTAAAATTACACGCATAGATGCTTCTGTCCTGCTTGAGGATTTTATTACATTTATTTACAATTTAGCCTATATTCCTATAACTTAGTAAATACAAGGCTTTTAAACACATAGGCAAAGTAATGTCTAATTCTTATCTTAAATTAGATTTAAAATGGTCGCCAAAAACCGTATTTTTTAAAATAAATGTATATTTTTTTACTTATCACTTTTAGCTCACCAGACACCCAATACCATCTTTACACTAAAAATACTTTGAGTATTACTTGAAGTATTTTGACTATATGCTCTATGGCAGCATATTCCATTGACTTACGACATAAAATATTAAGTGCGTGGCAAAACAGAGAGACACGCAGAGAGAATTAGTAAAGTTAAGTTTAATTGCGCCTAACTACTTACCCAGACTTTTATAGCCTAAGTATTTGCATTTATGGAAATGATTAATTATAAAAACTAAGTAGGTGGGCAGAATAAAAGCCAACTATGTAAATTTATGTAAAGTGCCAAAAAGGCTTTGAATATAAGCTTTTAAGCAATTTACATTTCTTAATTTAGTTGTATTTTTTAACGCCCACCTACTTACCCCCATACATTCTTTTACTCTTCCCTATTCTCCATCCTAAGCGATATGATAAATACATTTCTGACGAGACTCTCATAAATGGCTTTAAATATCCGGGTACAATCTCTACGAAATACTTATAAATTCCTCAAAAACTCTATATTAGAAAAATATCCACTTTTTCCTGGGGTGCTAACTGCATTCTTATCAGTGGGATTATGGCAAGTAAGTGCTTGGAATAGCTTGGAATTATTAGGATTTAACTTAATATTCCGCACCCGTAACTATCTACCGCATTCTAGTTGGGATCAACGTATAGCAGTAATTGGTATTGATGATCGTACATTACAAGAATATGGGCAGTTCCCCTTATCACGCGATCGCTATACTCAATTATTAGAAACCCTAGAAGCTACCCCTCCCGCAGCGATTGGCTTTGATATTCTTTTTACCGAACCCACAAATCATGATGCTGAACTAGCAGAAGCAATGGCGATTAACGGTAGAGTTGTCTTAGCAGTTGCCCCTAGTCTACAGCAACAAACCCTGCATCCTGTGGCAATTTTAGATCGTGTCACTAGCAAAGGACACATAGCCAGTAATGCTGATTTTGACGGCATCACTCGGCAATATTTTCTCTATATCGATCAAGTCCCTTCTCTGGGCATTAAGTTACTAGAAACATACAACAATAGTGTGCAGCACACCTTCACAGCAAACACAAATAAAAACCAAAAATCTTTGATTCCCATTCCATCTCTGGAATCAGGAATGAACGAAAAATCCGTCTGGATTAACTGGATAGAACCAACACTGAAAATCCCCACCTATTCCTTTGCCGATGTTTTACAGAAAAAAATAGATTTAGCCAAACTTAAAAACAAAATTGTCTTAGTTGGGTTAACTGCTACTGGTACAAACGATCCTGTGAAAACTCTCTTCGAGCAAATAGTAGCCACTTCTGGTGTTTATATACACGCCGCAGTCCTGGATAATCTACTCAATCAGCGATTTCTGCGAAGATTACCTTGGCAATTTGAACTTTTGCTACTATTTATTATAAGTATTACGGGAACCATAATACTAACTCCCCAAAAATTTTACCAACGAATTCTGCTACTAGGACTACTATCCCTAACTTGGTTTAGTTTATCAGTATTAGCCCTTACAACCACTAATCTTTGGTTACCTACTGCTGCACCCATTGGTACTATTCTTTTAGCTGGATTAAGTGTGCAGTGGCAAGAACAAAAAGAAAAACAACAATTAATGAGTTTATTTGCTAGTCACGTTTCTCGCGAGACAGCAGCATTAATCTGGCAAAATCGCACCGAAATTTTCCAAAACGGGCAATTAGATGCCAAAGAAATGGTAGTAACGGTTTTATTTAGCGATATCCGCAGCTTTGCTACAATTTCGGAAGTGATGAAGCCACGAGAGCTACTCAACTGGTTAAACACCTATCTGGGGGCAATGGCTGAATGTGTTCACGAGTATCATGGAGTAATTGATAAATACATTGGTGATGCCGTTATGGCTGTTTTTGGCATTCCCTTTCCCCACACGCAAGCAGAAGAAATTCAGCAAGATGCCATTAATGGTGTCTCTGCGGCCATGGCTATGCAGGAAAGATTAATACTATTAAATAAAAAACTGGAACAGCTTGGTCAACCTGCTATTCATATTGGTATCGGTATTCATACAGGTTTAGTAGTTGTTGGTAGTATTGGCGGATCTCAACGATTAAACTATTCTGTATTAGGAGATGCTGTCAATATTGCTGCTCGTTTGGAACAACTCAATAAAAATACGCAAGAAGGAAATCCTAATAACATCTTAGTTAGTGAGACAACATACCAGCTAATCAAGGATATTTTTTATACCCAAAGAATACAAGAGTTAAAACTGCGAGGAAGGCAAAAACTGACTATGATTTATTCTGTAACTGAGATTAAAAGCTCAGTGGATTTAATAGATAAGTATTGAAAAGCGACACTAGAAACTTTAAAAGTTTACATTAGTCATATATTTATAACTGAATAATTTTCAGATGAACTATAAAGTGTAAAATATTATAAGTAAGTGAATAGATATCTAATTGCAGGAATAGTCACAACTGTATTATGGAACACCCTGTTATGTAAGGGTTGGACACAACCAGCCCAATGTATTTCTCAAAGCTTGTCAGAAGTTAGCAACTCTGTTAATAATTTTCGACAGGGCGATGTTATCGTCATTGGGAAAGTACCAAATCGTCCTTATGTAGTCGTTGTTCCCGGTCAATCAGAGCAGTTATTAAATGTTGTCAGACGCTATGTTACCGACGCATTTTTAGCACAACATAGGCTTGGTGCTTATATCTATGCTGGAGGATCTGCAAATAGGCATGAAGCGGAATGTTTATCTTCTGTGTTGAGATCCCACGGGTTAGATGCAAGAGTCGTCTATTTCCATTGATTGACATACTCCCTGTACCTTTAGGTATAGGGATTCTAATTCATGGTTCATACAAATACGCGTATAAATCCGTGCTACAAGCACGTAGCTCTATACCCAAATTCTCGGTAAAGGTAGAAAGTTTTATGAAAGCTTGGTGGGCAGGTTTAATGCTGGCTATGGTTGGGTTAGTTATTGCAATTCATGCTTTAGCGGCTGATTCACTGAGAGTAAAGAGTAATCAGTGGGTAGAAGTACGACGCCCCATCGGACAAGTTATTTATTCGCGTGGACAAACATCTCAACCAGTCCACAATGGAATGCGATTACAATCGGTCGGTGATACCATCACCACCAAACAAGGTTCTAGTGTAGTGCTGGGAATTGATGTAGGTACTGGTTTCGTTAAAGTTTCTGAAAACACAACTATAACCGTACAAAAGCTGGAAATAGGCAACAAAGGCGAACGCATTACAGAATTACTTGTCCGGTCTGGTCAAGTAAGCCTACAGGTTCGTCGCCTAACTAATGATGCCTCTCGTGTAGAAATTAAAACCCCGGCTGGAGTTGCTGGAGTCCGAGGAACTGAGTTTGGCGTGAGCGTTCAAAATGACGGGAAAATGGGTGTTGCAACTAAAAAAGGAGCAGTAGCTACCTCTGCTCAAGGACAAACAGTGCTGGTAAATGCTAGATTTCAAAATCTGACTATCCCTGGACAACCACCCTCACCAGCAGTTCCTTTGCGAGAAGATACTCGTTTGAATGTTAGTCAACTTCTAGCTACAGGTAGACGAGTCCAGATTGTTGGTACTGTTGATCCGGTAAATATACTGTTAATTAATCAACAGCCTCAAAATGTTAATTCAAATGGCAGATTTGATGTTACTGTTCCTTTACCTTCTAACCACAAAGTAGAAGCTAAAGTGTCAACACCGTTAGGGACAAAACAACTATATCAACTGATAGTTCCTTAAACTACAATAGTATTGCTATTACTGATGAAAATGCTCTTAATTGGTTTAATCATTGTGGTTTATTTTTTGAGCCTATTAGATAGCTCTTTTTCTGGCTGGTTTGTTCGCAAACTGCTGTAATTGTTTAACTATTATTAATCTGAGTAAATAAAAATACCTCTAGATATCAGTTCTAAAGGTATTTACTATGATGGTTTTTTTGTTGCCAATTCAGATGCAACCAGTGTGCTGCACATTGCTTACCAAGTTGCTTATAAGTAAAAGATTTCCACCATTTGCCCTGGCTCTAAGAGGATGTTTGAAAAGTATTTTTGGTAACATCAAAGCCTCCCAAACATAACCCCCCTAGCCCCCTTTCCCTACAAGGGAATGGGGGTTTCAAAGCCTCTCTACCTTTCGGGGAGAGGTTTGGAGAGGGGTTCGTAGTATACTTTGCGACTTTTCAAACATCCTCTAAGTTTAGTTCTTATTCCAGAGACTTAAAAATGCTTGAGAGATGACTGGAGTGATCTGACTTTGTAAGTAAGTCAGTGCATCACGATGGTTTTGATTGTTGTCATCATAATAAGTGAACACATTCGTCAGCTTGACAATCTCAGGATTTTGATCATTTGTCCCCCTCCATTTGTTAGTAACTTTGTGTAAAACGTCTTTAGGTATATTTTGTTGTAAGTTATTTAAGGCTGCGATGTAAGAAGGATTTTGAGGATTCTTTTTGAATTGGAGCCACAAATCTATCAGCTTGAGTTGGGACTGGGGCTGGGGCTGGGGTTTATCTGTTAGACTAGGTTGCTGTAGAATTTGACGCTGTTCAATAGTGGCAATGCCATTTTCAGTTAAACCCTGAGATTTCTGAAATTTCTTGACTGCTATATAAGTGGCTGGCCCATAAAAAGGCTTGTCTGGAGGAATTTCGGTATTGGTTGCAAAACCGTGAAACTTCAATCTATTCTGAAGCCCTTTAACTGTATCTTCCATTACAGTTCGAGTGTCGGAATCAGCGTTACCATTTACCACAAGTTTTTGTGAGTATTGTTTCTGAAACTTTTTAATCGCCTCTTCGGTAGGATCATCTGTCAAGAAGTTGTTATTCCGCTTCCAGGGAGCAAATTTTGTGAGATCAGGCTTAGGATCAATCTCAGGAGCTAAATATCCCAGCCCGATCAATATATGACGGATGACTTCAGGGCTACTAACGGCCATTCTTTTTGGTTCCTTTGCTACTAAAATACCATTTAATGTTGTATCTTGTTTTACAAAAATTACGTAAGTAGAAATAAATAAATCTAACATATCTTATTAAGGCGTTGCAAAAGTTAAGCGATGTGTGACGACAAGCTGGTTCTCTAGGAGAGGTTTGGGCGTAGGCGACTACACACGGGGAAAAAGAAAGATGGTTTTAAGTCTTGGTGAGCGATCGCTTCTTCTCAACTATTGATGATACTACGCAATGTTTCCTTGACACCAGTTTGCAACCGGCTCACCGTACTTGTGCGATCGCTCCAAAAAGTGTCTACCTCGATCAGCAAGCGCAGACTTATATTCAACAATTGGAGCGATCGCTCTTATTTTAAGAACTGCTGCGATCGTTTTTAGCTATTTCACCATCTCATTGCTCAGTAACCAAAAAACCAAACTGCGATTTAATATTCCAGCGCTTACCGTCGTGAAGCAGCAGCGTTAATTTGTCGGCGGTAAACTCAAAATGCAACTGACGTTTTTCAAACTCTGGCCAAGCAGCTTTAAAGTTTTGCTTTGTTAAATCCCGAAACGCAACCGTCATGTGGGGCGCAAAAGGGCGGGTTTTAGAAACCTGATCAACAATTCCCAAGTTGCTTTCTGTATAAGCCATTAAATCAGCTTGCAAAGTTAAAAGCTCTTGACTTATGACGACATTAATGTATATGACACGAGGCGCAAAGGCATCAAACCCCCTGAGTGTAATTGCTAATGGCTGTTGTCCACTAGCAAACTCCTTCAAAGAGGCTTCTAGCACTGGTAAGTTAGCGTCTGCCCATTCAAAGGGCGGTTGCAGGGTAACATGAGGCGGAGACTTTAGCGCCCCGCTACTAGCATAGCGATCGGCAAAGTAGTGCTTAATCTGGTTGGCGTGGTCTTGAATATCTTGCGGTGGTAAAAGGGCGACAAAAAAACGGCTCATCTATCTATATTAATTATTTTTATTGCTTAGTAATTGGTGATCGGTGGGAAAACTTAGGAAAGGCGGATCGAGTTGGCGCTTGATCCGCGATGTTGTGTAACGAAAGAGAAAATTAAATGAGGGATCAAATTATTCTGTCTGATGAGGATGTTCTTTCTATGGCTCAGGATGCTAACTTTACTGAGGCTTCAACATCAACAGGTGAAGAATTGATGGAGACTATGGCGAATTTGCTATTTAATAACACCGGCTTACAAAAGGACACGGCTGAAGCCTGGGCTGCGAATGGACTGAACTGTAAGGTTTTACTAGCTCAGGGTGGCGGCTGGCAGAAAGGTAAAATCCGAATTCGCTTTGAATTTGTTCCTGACAAGCCGACACCAACAAAACCACTGATTCCCACTAACTCAACATCTCCACTCGATGATCTGCGATCGCACCTAGAGGTTTAACAGTCACAGATGCGTCGCTTCTGCTGTTTTAGTTAAATCTTCAGTAAATCGCTGTAGTTTGTGTATATTGCTACTCAAATGCTACTCAAAAATAGTAGTAACTTAAGCAGGATGTCCATTGTAACTGGAGTAAATAAGCTGATGCCGTGGTTTGTAAAAATTGAAGAAGGCAAAGTTGATAAGCCGACCTTTGACCAATATGTACCTGCCCACAAAGCCTACATTCAGGACTTAATTGCTAAAGGACACAAAGCGCGAACAGGCTATTGGGCGGAGCAAAGAGGCGGGATGTTGCTGTTTGAGGCAGCCTCAAAGGATGAAGCAGAAGCGATTGTAGCTGATGACCCCTTGGTACAACATGGCTGCGTCAACTATCAGCTTTATGAATGGCGAATTGTTATGGAATAATACACACTTACTGACTTTTAATGTTATGCTTTTAGAAGACCTGGATCTATGCGATCGCAACACCCAAATCTTGTCAGAACCGGAAGGTAGCAGCAACACGGGAGGCTTGTGGTAGGCGTAGTCTCCGGGTCGCCCTATTTTTAGGAGCGTTCAGCAAAAATGCCTGGTTTTGGAGATATTGTTCAAAAAGCTTTTTACCTCGGTGTTGGATTAGCTTCTTACGCAGGTGAGAAAGCAGGGGGAAAATTAGCCCAAGTGCGATCGCAAGTCCAAAAACTGGCAGATGAAATGGTGGCAAAGGGCGAAATGAACACCGAAGAAGCCCGCCGCTTCGTTGACGATATGATGAAGCAAGCCCAACAGCCGCAAGCATCTGGTGAAACTTCACCAGAAACACCCCCTTCTGAACCTCGGCGCATTGAAATTTTAGAGGAAGATGAAGAACCAACGGTGAAACAGGCATCAACTGATGAAAATGTGGATAAATTACGCCAAGAAGTGCTAGACCTGCAAGACGAGTTAAAACGATTGCAACGCGATTAATAAAAAGCATTGTTTGATCGAAATATCAGTAATAAGTGGCACTTCAGTTAGAAACTTGATAAGATACATTGCCTAGTGTGTACTCTAGTGCTTCAAGCCAGATAGCACAAACCGTCTTGTTTATAGCCTGTAAGGGCTTCAAGTTTATGGAACAGTGGCAAAAAGATTTAGTAGAAATCGTCGAAATAGTGGCTGATGAAGTAGAGCGTTTCTTCCTGGGAATGAATGAAATGGTAGACGCTTTTTTTGAGCTAACGGAAGAAATGATCGATCAAGTCCCTAATATTGTCACTGAAGTCGATCAGTATTTACAGGATTTTGCTGAACCAATGTTGGAAGCTTACTGGGAATTAGAAGACATTGTAGCAGATGTAGATCCGGGTTTTCCTTATTCAGTTGAACCCACAGCCGAAAAAAATCCTGCCTGTATCGGTTGTAGTCACTACCACGGTCAAGTTTATGGTGGTAATTTGTTAGTTTGTGCCATGCATCCCCACGGTTGTGAAGATGAGAATTGTCCTGACTGGGAGAAGGAAGAGTAGAGACGTGATTAATCGCGTCTGTACAGGAGTTATAAAATTAATAAAAAGATGTAAAGACAAGTAAAATAACCAATGACAACTGATAAATTAACTGAAAGTGTATCCCACGCAAGCCAAGAAATTAAGTATGGCGAACGCGACATTGCGGAAGGTAAACTAATTACTTTTCCGAATCCGCGTGTGGGGAGGCGATATGACATCAACATTACTTTGCCGGAATTTACTTGTAAATGTCCGTTTTCTGGTTATCCTGACTTTGCGACAATTTATGTTAGCTATGTGCCTGATGAACGGGTAGTAGAATTGAAGGCACTTAAGCTTTATATTAATAGTTACCGCGATCGCTACATTTCCCACGAAGAATCTGCAAATCAAATTTTGGATGATTTTGTAGCTGCTTGTCATCCGTTGGAAGTGACGGTGAAAGCAGATTTTACGCCTCGCGGTAATGTACATACCGTGGTTGAAGTGCGTCACCAAAAGTAATACAGCAGAATTCAGGAGTCATAATTCAGAATTGGTGAATGGGCTACGCCCCGCTTTGCTAACAGAAGTAAAACACGCTTTATAATAAGTACCTCTAGTAATTTCCCAATTTGTAGCGGTATGGGCGTAATTAATTCTAGATAACTTTGAAACGCAAAGGGGCGCAGAGGAAACCCCAGAGGAACGCAGAGGATGACTCTGTGTTCCTTTGGGTTTAAACTTTAACTGCTGTCTCTTTCTCCTCGCCTTTTGGTTGTGAACTCAGCCGATCTAAAATCTCTAAAACCTCTTGTTCAAAAGCAACTTGGGCGCGATTAGTTTTGCCACCGACATACAAGCGATCGCCTTTTTGCAATGCCCATATTTGCGAGTGGGAAAAGTAACTCATCACCACACCCAGCATTAGTAAACCAAACCCTGAGTAAACAATTGGTATGCCTGGATCGGCTTTAATTTGTAAGCCAGTGCTGCCAATGACTTCGAGAATTTTCAGCTTCACGCCATTGATTTCGGTGAACATCCCAGCGCGGACAGTATCAACAAGTTTGCCAGTGGCATCATAAATTAATACCATCCCTTGCAAGTCTTTGGCTAACAGGGAGACACCCTCACTCAAATCCGGTTTAGTCGGAACCCAGGTTCCCCAAATCCGCCCCTTACCGTTGGTGTTCAATTGCGCCATCGGTAGCTGAAAAATCGGGCTGTTGTTAAATTGGACGCGAACAGCTGCAAGTCCCCAATCTGTTTGATAGAAAGTTACGCCATGATATCGCAAAGGCTCGTTGACAAAAATCTTCTTATGCTCAACTTCCTTTCCCTGATTATTTAAGACAGACAAATCTGAATAAAATTGATCAATTCCGCCAGATGGTGTGTAGTCAATCCAAAAACGATTGACGCGCACAGACCAATCTTTCGGGACTTGGGCTGCTGCTAAGGGGCCAGCATCGACAATATTTGTCACTTTAAATGTATCGCCACTGGCAACCATTTCCTGAGCAAGAAACCCAGTCATCGCCCCCCAAATTCCCCCTAGCAGAATAGCGACGATGCCAATATGAACAATAATTGGGCCGATGCGTCCGACTATTCCCTTGCGGGCGTAGAGGAGATTTTCTTTTTCAAGATCAAGAAAAATTTTATAGCGGCGTTTTTGTAATATTTGACTGAGAGAATTCAGGGAACCAGTATCTAGTTCTGCACTCAAAGCTAACTTTTGAAATTGCCGGGGTTCTTCGTAATATTTCCAGCGCTGGGCGGCTTTTAAGGCTGGTAACTGACGGGTAAAAGAACAAGCAGTTAAGCTAGTACCAAATAAGATCAGTAATGCCAGAAACCACCAAGTACGATATACGTGGTCTAACCCAACTACCTGAATTACCTTCCAAGTTAAGAAACCAAATAAAGCTGGATGTTCTGGATAGTTAGTCTGATAGAATGCGGGTGACTGACCTTGTTCAATTACAGTACCGGTGGAGCTAAAGATTGCAATCAATAGCAGTAGGGCGATCGCTAGTCGTAAGTTAGTCAGTACAGGCAAAAGCTCCTGCCGTAAAAACTGCCCAGGTACTGCCCACCATTTTAATTCTTTTGACGCTGAATCTTCTAAAGTCATTAGGTATAAAATCTAAAAAAGTATTGATATTAAAAACTGCCAAGGGGAATCCGAGAAATTAAGGAAAATACACCGAATCCTACCAACAGCGCCCCGCTAACTGGGTTAATCCAACCAGACCAGCGACGCAATTCTAGTAACTTTTTAATTGAAGCTGTAAAAGTACCCGCCAAAATCAATGGTGCTACATAACCGGCTGTATAAGAAAGTAGCAAAACAGCGCCTAAAATTAAGTCTTGTGTATTGGCAATCCAACCCAGTAAGCTGGCTAAAACAGGCGTGCTACAAGGGGATGCGACTAAGCCGAAAGTCAGCCCCAGCAAATAGGAACGCAATCCTGCTGGTAAATCTGGCGAAATCCAATTGGTTTCACCCAAGGATGGAAATTGCAGAGGTAGTGCTTCTAGTAAGTTCAGCCCCATGAGAATGGCGATAATGCTGACGATAATCGGCAAACCAATTCCCACTTGACCGTATACTTTTCCCACAAAAGCTGCTATGATACCAAGTCCTGCCAATGTAGTTGCTAATCCCAAAGCAAACCAAGTTGATTGGGCTGCTGCTTGCAGGCGGCTTTTGGCTTCATAACCGCCGATGTAACCAATGGTAATTGGTAGCATAGAAAGCATACAGGGTGTGAGACTGGTGAGCAAGCCAGCGGCAAAGATGATACCAATACTGATCACGCTAAGGTGTGTTAGTTGGTTAGAAACAAGGCTGTTGGCAAATTGTTCTAGTTGGTAAATTTGGGTTTGCAGGTTATCAAGCATGGAAAGTTTCTGAGCGGAAAATGCTTACTCTGCTTGAATTTTAGCTTATTTTTGGATGTAGAGTCAGCATAAATAATTATCTGAACCTGATATCATTTAAATTTAACCTGCTCAAACAAATGTATCTAAAATACAACTAATCTCGCATTATTCCTGAAGAAGCACGCCTGGAGTATTTGGCATGATGATTGCATTACCCGGATTTCAGATTGTTACTTTGTTAAAAGCAGGGGTAAAAGCAGTCATATACCGTGGAATTAAGCTTAAAGATCAGTGTCCGGTAATTATCAAAGGGCTACGTCCAGAACAGTGTACACCGAATAATATTGAACAACTCAAACATGAGTATGCGATCGCTCAAAGGTTAAACACCGCCGCCGCACTCAAAGCCTACGCCTTAGAGATGCACCAGGGAATTCCTTATTTAATTATGGAGGATTTTGGAGGGCGATCGCTCGACGAGTTGCTAGACCAATTTCAACAGCCTGTTCCGTTTCTGAAGATTGCCATTGAAATCACCAGCAAACTCGCACAAATCCACACTTATAACATTGTCCACAAGGATATTAAGCCGCAAAATATCTTAGTTAACCTCGAAACTAATCAGGTTAAAATCGCCGATTTTGGAATTGCTGCCTTTATTCCTTATGAGCAACAAATGGTTAGCAGTTCCAGTCGCATTGAAGGCAGTTTACCTTATTTGTCACCTGAGCAAACTGGGCGGATGAATCGAGGAATTGACCATCGCAGCGATTTGTATTCACTGGGAGTCACCTTTTATGAGATGCTCACAGGTCAGCTAGCGTTTCAAGGTCAAGACCCCTTAGAGTGGGTGCATTGTCATATTGCCAAATCTCCCCTATCCCCGACAAAGCTGAACTCTGATATTCCGCAAATGCTTTGTGACATCATGATGAAATTGCTGTCGAAGGAGGCAGAACAGAGGTATCAGAGCGCTTTAGGTTTGCAATTTGATCTGGAACGGTGCTTAAAGCAATTGGAGACAAGCGGACAAATCCAATCCTTTGTTTTGGGTGAGCAAGATATCTCAGAGCGCTTTCAAATTCCTCAAAAATTGTATGGGCGAGAACAAGAGATTGCCAAGCTTCTAGAAGCATTTGAGCGAGTTGTTCGCCAAGGAAAACTAGAGATTGTGTTCGTCTCTGGCTATGCTGGGGTTGGTAAATCTTCTCTGGTGAAGGAGATTCATAAACCTATTGTCAGAGAACGTGGGGTTTTTATCTGTGGTAAATTTGATCAGTACAAACGAGATATTCCTTATTCCACCATTGTTCAAGCTTTTCAAACACTCGTTCGACAAATTTTAACACAGCCTAAAGCTCAACTTGCCACCTGGAAAAAGCGAATACAAGCAGCATTAGGGAACAATGGTAGACTAATCGCTGATGTAATTCCAGAAGTTGAACTAATCGTTGGAGAACAGTCTCCTATACCAGAGTTGGGGCCTGCTGAATCTCAAAACCGATTCAATTTGGTGTTTCAAAACTTTATCAATGTCTTTGCTCAAAAAGAGCATCCACTCACTGTTTTTTTGGATGATATGCAGTGGGCAGATAGCGCTACTTTGAATTTAATTCAAACTATTATTACTGGCTCTAGTATCCAATATATCTGCTTCATTTTGGCGTATCGAGATAATGAAGTAGATGTTCTACATCCCTTTAGTTTGATGATAAAGAAGGTTCGGCAGCATGGAGCAAGAACAACTGAAATTATTCTTAAACCGTTGAATCTTGCCTATGTTAATCAGTTGATTGCTGATACCTTACATAGTTCAGCAGAACAAGTAGCACCCCTGGCTGAATTGATTATCCAAAAAACTGATGGTAATCCTTTTTTTGTCAATGAATTTCTCAAAACACTCCATCAAGAAAATCTGCTAAATTTTCACCCCCCTCAATCCCCCCTTAGCAAGGGAGGGTGGCAATGGAATCTAGCTAAGATTGAAGCTCAAGCTATTACAGATAATATTGTCAATTTGATGATTAGGCGGATGCAAAAACTGCCAAGAGCAACTCAACAGGTGCTGAAGTTAGCCTCTTGCATCGGTAATCGCTTTGATTTAGAAGTTTTAGCGATCGTTGGTGAACAATCTCTTGAAGAAACGGCAAATGCACTGGTTGAAGCAATTTTAAGAGGGTTAATTATTTCCATTGAGTCAGATGAAAGTGTTGATAAAAACTATCGTTTCTACCATGATCGAGTTCAACAAGCTGCTTATGCCTTAATTGCCGATGAATCAAAGTCGGCTGTTCACCTAAAGATTGGGCAGCTTTTGCTAAAGAATGCTAGTCAGGAACAAGTGAACGAGCAAGTTTTTGATCTAGTCAATCAACTTAATCTCGCTGTGGATCTGATTATTGAACAAACACAAAAAGATGAATTGGTGCGATTGAATTTAATCGCTGGTAAAAAGGCAAAAGCTTCCACAGCCTACACTCATGCTAAAAGATTTTTTAGCGTTGCCATGAATCTTTTAGCTGAAAATGACTGGATTGAACAATATGAACAAACATTTACTTTATTTAGAGAACGGGCTGAGTGTGAATTTTTAATAGGAAATTTAGAGCAAGCGGAAGAATTATTTGATCTTCTATTGCTCATAGCAGAATCTTCTGTGGAAAAATCTAATATTTATATGCTGCAAATCAGGCTTTATCAAGTTGCAGGGAGGTATGAAGAAGCGTTGACATTGGGATTAGAAGCCTTAAAACTTTTTGAGGTGACATTCCCTGATTTAAATGAGCAAGTGCAAAGTGCGCTCGCTATTGAAAAAAACCAGGTATTAATAAATTTAGGTGATAGACAAGTCTGTGATTTAATTAATGCCCCGGTGATCCAAGATCCAAATATTAAGACATTGATTAGTCTGTTGACGACTTTAGGCCCACCTACTTATCTCGGTAGACCCCATCTGTTTCCGTTAGTTGTACTTAAAGCAGTTAACTACTCACTCAAGTTTGGGAATACGGAAGATTCGTGTTTTGCTTACAGTATGTATGCCATGTTGTTAGTTTCCATCTTCCATGATATTCCTACAGGCTACGCATTTTCTGAGATGACAATTCAATTGAATGAAAAGTTACATGACTTGAAACTTAGAGGAGTTGTTCTACACATTCATGGAAGTCATATCAACGTTTGGCGTAACCATATTGCTACTGATATTCCCTTTTTAGAGAGGGGATTTATCGGCTGTGTAGAAGCAGGTGATGTGACAATGGCAAACTACAACGGCTATCAAGGCTCGTGGCAAATTATCCAGTTAGGTTCTCCACTTACAGAAACATACAAATCTCTAGAAAAATACACCACCTTTGCCCGCCAGTCTAAACACGAGGCTGTCTATCAGACAATTAGATTACAGCAGATGCTACTGATGAATCTGCGCGGACTTACTCACCATAACCTGGCTCTAAGTAATGACGAATTTGATGAACCACGCGCTTTATCTATTATTACAGATACAGGTTTTGTCAGTGGAATTATTTTTTATCACATTATCAAATTAATTATCTTTGTTACCTATGGGCAGTATGCAGAAGCACTTAAGTATGCCTTGAAATTGTCCAATTTACCAGTTTTGACACTGGCATTACCAATTGAAACAGATTATGTCTTATATTACTCACTGACTCTAACGGCTCTTTATCTAACAGTAACTGATCAAAAGCAAGAAGAGTTTTTACAAACCTTAGAATGCCATCAGCAGCAATTGCAATACTGGGCTAACCACTGCCCTGCAAACTTCTTACATAAGTCTCAATTAGTTGCTGCTGAAATAGCTCGGATTGAGGGTCGAGACTTGGAAGCAATGCGCCTGTATGAGCAATCAATTGCTTCAGCCCGTGAGCAGGGATTTGTGCAATATGAAGCTTTGGCTAATGAGCTAGGCGCTAAGTTTTACTTGGAGCGGGAGTTTGAATTAATTGCCAAAAGCTATTTGCAAGCAGCTAAAAATGCCTATGTGCGCTGGGAGGCATTTGCTAAAGTCAAGCATCTTGAAGAATCCTATCCTCAGCTATTACCACAACAGCTTGTCTCTAACGGAACGTTTTTCACCACAGGTGAACATCTAGACTTTTTATCAGTAGTTAAAGCGTCTCAAACTATATCTAGTGAAATTGTTCTTTCGCGGTTGTTGAAGACATTAATGCAAATTGTCATCGAACAAGCAGGAGCAGAAATCGGTTATTTGTTGCTTGAACACGAGCAAAATCTGGTGATCGAAGTAGAAGCTAAGGTTAATCCTCTAGCAGAAAAGCTCAATGTTTCTCGACCTGTATTAAAAGGTGAAATTTCACAGGTTATTCCGCAATCAATGCTGAATTATGTTCAACGAACTCAAGAAACAGTGATTTTGCAGAATGCCACTGAGCAGAATCTGTTTTCAAAAGACGAGTATGTAATTCAAAAGCAACCTAAATCTGTACTTTGTTTGCCGATCGCTCGTCAGTCGAAATTACTTGGTATTTTATATTTAGAAAACAATCTGATCTCCAGCGCCTTTACACAGGAAAAACTTTCTATACTGGAAATCTTGACAGTTCAAATTGCCATTTCTCTAGAAAATGCTCGTCTTTATCAAGGTCTAGAAGACAGCCAAGCACAACTCAATATGGCGTTAAAATCTGCCCAAATCGGTGTTTGGAGTTGGGATATTGCCAACGATCGCTTTGACTTGGATGAGCAGATTTATCAACTATTTGGGTTAACACCTCAAACATTTGTTGCCACCTCCCAAGCGCTTTTAGCCCGCCTGCATCCAGATGATCGAGGATTGCTGGCTCAATCGTTGAGTCGAGCGATTAATGAAGGCGTGGAGCATAATTTAGAATATCGAATTATTCGAGATGACGCCAGTATCCGCTACGCAGCGTGTCGGGGAAAAGCCTTTTTCAACCAAGCTGGTAAAGCCACACACATGAGTGGTATTGTGCTTGATATCACCGCTCGCAAAAAATCTGAAGCCGAACGTATCCAACTGATTCAAGAGCAAACCGCCCGACAGGAAGCAGAAGCCGATCAGCAACGAGCAGCGTTTTTGGCTCAAGTCAGTGCAACCCTCGCCTCTTCCCTCGATTACGAAAGTACGCTAGCAAGCGTGGCAAACCTAGTTGTGCCTGACTTCGCCGATTGGTGCGGCGTTGATCTGCTCCAAGACAACCAATCAATTAATCGGGTAGCAGTTGCTCACCGAGATCCAGAGAAAGTTAAACTTGGCTGGGAACTTTATCAGCTTTATCCGAGAAAGTTGGATGCACCTGAAGGTGTGCCGAAAGTGCTGCGTACCGGTCAAAGTGAAATGATAGCTGAGATTTCAGATGCAGCCCTAGCAGCAGCCATCCCAGATCCAGAATATCTGCGGATTCTGCGTGAACTTGGTTTAAAGTCTTGTATAATCTTGCCCTTGGTGGCACGCGGACGGATTTTTGGTGCTATTTCCTTTGTAACTGCTGAATCAGAACGTCGTTACAGCCCGGCTGACTTGTCACTAGCGGAAGATGTTGCCCATCGAGCGGCGATCGCCATCGATAATGCCCGCCTTTACCAAGAAGCACAGCAGGCACAAAGAACAGCAGAGCGAGCCTTAGAGCGCATTGCCCGTCTCCAGTCGATCACGGCTGCCCTTTCAGAATTACTGACACCAGCCCAAGTATCTGAAGTCATTGTAGACCAGAGCATGGCTGCCTTGGGAGCCAGTTGTGTCCTCGTCGCCTTGCTGAATAAAAGTAAAACTGAACTGGAAATTGTGCGGGCGGTTGGCTTTAACCAAGATTTGCTGAATACTTGGCGTAATTTTCCCATAGATTCACCTTCTCCTTTAGCAGAAGCTGTGCGGACTGGGCAACCTATTTGGGCTGAACCAATACAAAATCGGGTAGCTCGTTACCCGCATTTGGCCCAAGCTTACGCCCAATATGACTTTGAAGCCTGGATTTCTATTCCGTTGATGGTGGAGGGTTGGGCAGTTGGCGGTATAACTTTGGGATTTGCCCAGCTTCAACAACTTAGTGGGGAAGATCAAGCATTTATCTTGGCTATTGCTCAACAATGCGCCCAAGCGATCGCTCGCGCTCATCTCTATGAAGCCGAACGAACGGCACGAAGTGCAGCAGAATCAGCAAATCGCATCAAAGATGAATTTCTCGCCGTGCTGTCCCATGAACTGAGAACACCGCTTAACCCGATTCTGGGTTGGGCAAAACTGATGCGGAGCCGCAAGCTTGACCAAGCAACAAGCGATCGCGCCCTAGAAACCATTGAGCGCAACGCCAAGTTACAAACTCAATTGATTGAAGATTTGCTTGATGTCTCCCGCATCCTTCAGGGTAAACTTAACCTTAACTTCGAGCAGATTAATTTGGTATCAGTGATTGTAGCTGCGATCGAGACAGTGCGTTTATCGGGCGAGGCTAAGTCTATCCAGATTCAGACAATTCTTGAATCTGGTGTCGGGCCAGTTTTAGGCGATGCCAATCGATTGCAACAAGTCATTTGGAATATCCTTTCCAATGCGATTAAGTTTACTCCTAGCGGGGGACAGGTAAAAATTAAATTAGAGCAAGTCGGCCCACAGCTACAAATCTGCGTCACTGACACAGGAAAGGGGATTGCACCTGAGTTCTTACCTTATGTCTTTGATTATTTCCGTCAAGCAGATGGTGCGACAACTCGAAAATTTGGCGGTTTAGGTTTAGGATTAGCGATCGTTCACCATCTTGTAGAACTTCACGGGGGAACTGTTCAAGCAGAAAGCCTGGGTGAAGGTAAAGGAGCAACTTTCACTGTTAGACTTCCATGTTTACAGGATGAAAGCAAAGGAATCAAGGATACAAAGGATAACTCCTCACTTGTGGCGGCTCAGTCCTTGCCCCTGTCTGGCTTAGAGATTCTCGTGGTGGATGATGATGCAGATATGCGACAATTTTTGCCCTTCATGCTAGAGCAATATGGTGCAACGGTAACAGTTGCAGCCTCAGCCATTGCAGCTTTAACTGCCCTGAGTCAATCCCAGCCAAATTTGATCATCAGCGATATCGGGATGCCAGAAATGGATGGTTATATGCTGATGCAAGAGGTGAGGAGTTTGGAACCAGAGCAAGGCGGGACAATTCCAGCGATCGCTTTAACTGCCTATGCTGGCGAGATAGATCATCAGCAAGCGATCGCTGTCGGATTTCAACTGCATATTTCCAAGCCTGTAGATCCAGAAGAATTAGTGAAGGCGATCGTCTTATTAGACTTATCGAAACAGAATAAAGGCGTCAGTCCTCAGAATTCAGCATGAATTCTGTACGAGTGGCATGTCTAAGAACAAAGTTGCTCCTCTTCTCCCCCTCTCCCTTTGCGCTGAATCCCCAAGCCCCTTAAGAAAGGTGGTCGGGGTCAATCCAAAATCCAAAATCCAAAATCCAAAATCCAAAATCGATTGACGATCCCCAGAAGACTTGTGTGTAAACAGTAGCAGGGCTTCGGAGTATCACTGCATCTGCACTTTGGTCATATGACGCTTGTTGGTATCCATTTCCACCTTCCTGTACAGGATGACGCTAGCTGAACAAGCGATTAAACTATGGATAATATCAAGTAATTAATTGTTGCTTTTAACACCACTTACATAAATTTAATTTCATTGTTAACTCTAAAATCTCATCCTGCTATAGAAAATACCAATTATGTCAGTGTATCAAGGAAGTTCTGGGGAGACCACCGATTTGATTATTGGTATTCACAACCAAGAAAACCTCGAATTACAAGGAAATTCTGCTCCTGGGGGTGCTCTTGCCACAAGACAAGGAACTTTTTCTACGTTTCTTGCTCCCCTGACTCAGGATACTTTTAAACAAGTCGTTAAGGATGTCGAGCGAAAATTACAGATTGTCCATCAGACCCTATCAATGCTCGATTCTCAGGGATTTGAAACTCTTTTGCAAGAAATGTTGCATTCGATTACCTTGAAAACCGGAGAATTACTGGGGGCAGACCGGACGACGATATTTTTATTGGATGAAGAAAAACAAGAACTCTGGTCAATTCTGGCTGAGGGAGAGAACCATCGCTCTTTAGAAATTCGCATCCCCGCCGATAAAGGCATTGCTGGGGAAGTCGCCACCTTCAAGGAAGTTATCAATATTCCCTTTGATTTTTATAGTGACCCGCGATCGCATTTTGCTCAAGAACAAGAAAAAAGAACTGGCTATCGCACTTACACCATGCTGGCTTTGCCATTGTTGAATGAACATGGAAAGTTAGTTGCAGTAGTACAATTACTTAATAAATTAAAATCTGTTAATAATTCTGATGCTCCACTTGCAGAGCGCATTGATACCAAAGGTTTCATCTATGCTGACGAGCAATTATTTCAAGAATTTGCACCTTCGATTCGCCTGATTTTAGAGTCCTCGCGCTCTTTTTATGTAGCCACTCAAAAACAAAGAGCAGTGGCGGCGCTGATGAAGGCGATTAAGTCCCTTTCTCAAAGCAGTCTCGACTTGGAAGACACTCTTAAGCGGGTGATGGATGAAGCCAAGGAACTGATGAATGCCGATCGCAGTACACTATGGTTAATAGACCGCGATCGTCATGAATTGTGGACGAAAATCACCCAGGACGATGGTTCAACTAAAGAGTTGCGAGTCCCTGTAGGTAAAGGCTTTGCTGGTCTAGTAGCGGTTTCTGGCAAGAAACTAAATATTGCCTTTGACTTGTACTACCATCCTGACTCGGAGACAGCCAAAGAACTCGACCAGCAAAATGGCTATCGCACCTGTAGCTTATTTTGTATGCCAGTATTTAACGGCGATCAACAATTAATTGGCGTTACCCAGCTAGTAAATAAAAAGAAATCTGGTGATTTTCCACCTTATAATCCAGCTGATTGGCCCAAAGCTCCCGACTGCTTCCAAGCTAGCTTTGACCGCAACGATGAAGAGTTCATGGAAGCTTTTAATATTCAAGCCGGAGTCGCGCTGCAAAATGCCCAGTTGTTTGCCACAGTTAAGCAACAAGAACAAATGCAACGGGATATTCTGCGTAGTCTTTCCAATGGAGTGGTTTCCACTGATAAAACTGGATTAATTATCGCCGCTAATGAAAGTGCCAAGCGTTTACTAGGACTCGAACCAGAAGATCGGTTAGAAGGTAAATTAGTTACTGATGCGATCGCCATCAAAGAAGGTGACTTTAGCAAGTGGTATCAGGATGCTTTACATGCAGTTGACTTAAAAGGCCGTCAGCAATATTACCCCGATCGCACACTCCTAAGTACTAGCATAAAACAGCACAGTATCAATTTATCGATTAACACAATTGCCGATGCTAGCGACCAAGACCAAGTGCGTGGGGTGCTAGTGGTGATGGAAGATATCAGTGATGAGAAGCGGCTCAAGAGTACGATGTATCGCTACATGACCCAGGAATTAGCCGAAGAATTGCTGAAATTGGATGATGCTAAACTAGGGGGCGATCGCAAAGAAGTTTCGATTTTATTTTCCGATATTCGCGGCTACACCACTTTAACGGAAAGCTTGGAAGCAGAAGAAGTGGTGAGTATGCTCAATGAATATTTTGAATCAATGGTGGAGGCAGTCTTTAAACATAAAGGCACCCTTGACAAATACATCGGCGACGCCATCATGGCTGTGTTTGGTTCTCCCCTACCGTTGAAAGAACACGCTTGGATGGCAGTGCAAACAGCCTTAGAAATGCGCCTTCGGCTGCACGAATTTAATCAACGTCGCCACACAGCTAATAAGGACAAAATCAAGATTGGGATTGGCATCAATTCTGATACCGTCATTAGTGGGAATATTGGCTCTAGCAAGCGAATGGAATTTACCGCCATTGGCGATGGCGTTAATCTTGGCTCCCGATTAGAAAGTGTCAGTAAACAGTATGGTTGCGATATTATTATTAGCCATAACACTTTTAAACCATGCCAAGATTATATTTGGGCTAGGGAACTAGATTACATTCGTGTCAAGGGCAGAAATGAGCCAGTAGCCATATATGAATTATTGGGTTTGCGTTCCAATCCGATTGAAAGCGAAAAATTGCAAGTGATTGACCACTATCAGAAAGGGCGCGAGTATTACCTTAAGCAGGATTTTAATCTTGCAAGAGCTGAGTTTGCTAATGTTTTGGCAGCAGACAACCAAGACAAAGCTGCTATGTTGCATCTGTTGCGTTGTCAGCATTGGTTACAATCACCCCCAACAGAATTAGATTGGGATGAAGGAGTTTGGACATTTCTAGAAAAATAGCTTAGGGACTTCCAAATAAAAAAATATCCCAAAACTGACACAAAAACCCTCTCTATTTCTCTTCTTTATATATTCTCTGCGTCTGGAGTGGTTCGTTTCTTTAGATAATTTCTTTCTTAGAAGTCCGTTAGTTGTTTTTACTTGTTAACAGTTCATATGCTAATAAGCTATCGGCAGCATATTTAATCACATCAAATGACATTCCCGATCTTTCAACAATATCTAGCAGAGTATGTTGACCATCAGATAAATTTAAAACCCACAAAGTTGCCATTTGATTTAGCCGACTATCTTGATCACCATTGTATGGCTGATATAGACCCCTTCTGCCCAACTGTGGCTCACATTTAGGATTTTGGTTGTAGTAAATGTGATTATTATTGAGGATATCTAATATCGAACGACATTGAAAGAATGACTCAGCAAGATATTGGGGTTGAACAAAATTTAAATCATCGGCTGAGGTGTGATATTCGGGAAAACATTCATGAGGCGATCGCATCAAGCAACCTACAGCTAAATTAAATCCAGGTGAGCAATATTGTCGCTCATCATAGCCATAAGGAAAGAAATCGATAATTTTGTAATCCTGTTTTGAGTTTCTGAGTACATAAGCAGCAACTTTATCAATTTCAGTATCACCTCTACGGCTTTTTTTGTAAGTAAAGTTGCCAGAATCTCCTAAACAACTTAATACCAATCCATGTTTAATATTATTTACTTTAGCCTCGTTGAGAGCCAACCATGTAATTGAACCAATGGTTGCTGGAATCCAGAGAAATCGATAGGAATATCTTGGTGTAGTTTGACTTAAATATTTAGCGATAAAAGTAGCGATCGCAATTCCCGAAAGATTATCATTACACAGTGAGGGATGACAGACGGGACAAGAAATTAAGACTTCATCAGTACTGTCTCCTGGAATATAATACTCACCATAGCTCAGATGACCTGGTTCGAGGGAGGAATCAATAAATACTTCATATTCTTGATCATTTAGTTCCAAATATTGATTGTGACTCAGGCAAAAACCCCAAGTTTCTTTATAATATCAAGTGCGGAAGGGAATCTAGTCAGGATACTCAGGCACTGTAAATAGATGCGTTTGGAGTTCTGTCAGCAATACTTTTTTGTGAACCGGAAGGCTGTAGCTAACAATATGCAGATTTGAGTTAGCAAAATCTACAACTTTCTTACCTTGGGAATTTTTAATATAGGCATCTTTAATATTCCATTCTTTCGGAACTGTCCAATCGAAAACTTGAGTGCCAGTTGGAACTTCATGAACCGATAAAGGAATATACTCACTAATAATCTTCAGGGTGTTTCTAACGCCATTACCTGTAATACTACGACAAATAGGATATAGCTGATAAACTAGTTGATAAAGTTCCTGAGCAATTTGCTCTGAGGGTGTTTTTATACTACTAAGATTCATATATAGGACTGATATTTGATTTTTGAAATATACGTAGGGTGCGTTACGCCAAAGGCTAACGCACCACCTCTGATTCCAGGTGCGTTACGCTACGCGATAACACACCCTACATATACTTAGATTTTTTCACAAATCAAATCGGAACTAGCAATTTCTATTACCTGACTTTCCTGGTTTAATTGGAAAGTTTCTACTACCAAATCAACGTAGTTCTTGGCATGTTCCAACCAACTATCAGAGTAGGAAGAGAAATAAGCGTAGTCGCTAAAAATATTTTCCGGGCTAATATATTCTTGGAGTTGAACTAAAAAACACTTCTCGCAAACATAGACATGCAGAGGATAAAAAGACTCGACTTCATTGAGTTGTTTGAGACTGCGATAGCTTTCGCAGGGAGGAGACATACCTAAATCTACGAAGGTATGGTGCAACTCGGTCTCACAGAACTGACAGTTATTAGGGGTTGGTTGATTATTTGTTGGTTTTGATAAATTCATAATTTAGATTTTTTGGCAAAACAATTCAATCCGCTTGGTGTTAAGGCTAAAACTCTTTGTGAAAGTCAATTTCTTTTAACGAACCGCAGAAGCGCAGAGAGCACAGAGAGAAGGAAGAAATGCTTAACTGAACTATATTAATTTATAGTTACAGCTATTTATCTTTAGCCAACCTACTTTATAAAAGCTAGTATCCAAACTGATAACTTTATGACTTTGTTGGATAAAGAGGGGAGCTAATAATGAACCGATATAACTTTCAGTTCCAGTTACAAGTATTTTCATATTTTATGCTGCGATCGCAATTGGTGGGGGTTTTAATTCAGTAGGAATATTTTCTCCTAAAATAACAAGTAACTTGGCAACAATCTCATCTCTCAGGAAAGCAGTTTCATCTTGATTTAACCAAGCGAATAACTTTGCGATCGCTTGTGGAGAGCAATCGAGTTTAAGAATTTCTTGGAGCATACGCAAAGTTCCCATAACATTGCCAGTTTTCAGAGGAATGGCCGCCCGAATCAGACAATAATTGAAGTTATAGCTACGAGCTTGGGTTGTAATGTCTGCGCGATGTTCAGCAGGAAGATAACTCTCAGAAATTTCTATCCCCTGGCGGATAGATGTCGCCAGAATACCAGATGATAAGTCCTCATCTGTCTGTCTGTGGGAATGTATACGGTAACGAGCCAAACTTCCCGGTTCGTACCACCAATCATAAAAAACAGCAATGCGTTTATAAAGTTCCCATTCTGGAGCGCAAACTAACTTCAGATGATAACCTCCGAGTTGTTCATGAGTAACGCGACGAATGACAACCGCAGGCACTTGTAAAGGACATGTCACACCAATTTGCTGCAAAACAATTCCGAGGCATACCTTTATGGTCTCCAAACCAGGAAATTACTTCCCCTTTTTTAATTACTGTTCCTTTTTCATTGAAATATTCAAAATTTGTGAAAGCGGCTCCTACGGAATCTGGACACCCTTGAAGACTTTGCTGGAGTCGATCATAAAAACCTGGAAGCACACAGTCATCATCATGCAGGATATGAATCCACTGACCGCGACTGAGGGAAATGCCTGCATTGTGATTTGGCAGGACTCCAATATTTTGCTGATTGCGATAGTAGCGGATTACTCCTCCCCCAATACTATTTACTAGATCAAACAACGGTGGTGTACTGCCATTATCGATCACCAAAATTTCCATCTGCTCTGCCCCAGACCATTGCACCAAGACGCTAGCCAGACATTCAAGGAGATAATTAGTGCGGTTATATACCGGAATCACCACAGTCCAAAATGGTCGAGGTTTCTCTGGGTTTGTGACAGGTGGAATCGCTGGAAACTGATAAGTTTCAATAGTAATCTCGCCTTGAGGAATGGGTGGAGTCACCAGCATTTCTGGGATGATGGCAGAATTCTGGTAAGCGGCCACTGCTTTGGCGTAGTGGGGATTGAGTAAGCTCAACCCCTGACGATACACCGAAATCGCCTCTACAATCTGGTTTTGAGCTTGGTAAACCTGACCTAAACGGTTGTAGATTTCCCAGTTTTGAGGATTGACTTTTAAAGCTTGGTGATCGCATGCGTAGTTTACCGCCGCAGGCATCGCTGCTTCTAGCTGCTTTTGTTCTTGCAGAATGCTGCCTAAGTTATAATACACCTCTGACAAGTCTGGCTTAAGAGCGATCGCTTGTTGGTAATAGTCCAGCGCTTTCTGGATATAACCTGCTTGCCGAAAGGGAGTTGTTTCTTCCCGTGTTAACCAACTGAATAATGTTGCGATCGCTTTCGAGCTATGATCTATTTTTAGAGCCGCTTCTAACACTTGCCAAGCTTCAGTCAGATTCCCAGCCTGTAGAGGAATTAGGGCTAATTTTAGACAATAAACAAAATGATAACTTCGGCATTGGGCCGTAATCTCATCGGAGTCTTCAGTGGGAAAATAACTCTCTGACATTTCAATTGCCCGGCGGATGGATATCATCTGCTTCCCAGTCAGTAAAAGTTCGCTAGTCATATTATTAGCATGTTGGCGGTAACGAGCTAAGATTTCCGGCTGATACCACCAATCGTAAACAGCAGCAATGCGTTTATAAAGTTCCCAATCAGTTGTATAGGTCAATCCGGGATGAGATGCCCCCAATTGTTCGTGCGCCTCTCGACGAATCACCACCGCACGCATATTCAATAAGTTACTAACTCCAATGTGTTGCAACCAATTTTTAGCAATCCCTCGCTGCTCTCCATAGACTTGTCGGCAAAAAGTTACTTCCCCTTTCTCGTTAATATTTTGATAACCCGTAAAAGCTGCTCCTACAGAGTCTGAACACCCTTCTAAACTCTCTTGCAGCCGGGAATAAAAACCTGGGAGAATATAATCATCGTCGTGAAGTAAATGAACCCACCGACCGCGAGTTAGGGCAATTCCCGCATTCCAATTTTCTGGCAGACCGAGGTTTTGCGGGTTGCGGTAGTAGTGGATTATTCCTTGTCCAATACTATTCACCAGTTCAAATACTGGCGTTCTACTAGCATCGTCCATAACGATGATTTGCATCTGCTCTTCTCCCTGCCATTGTGCCAACACACTGGCAAGGCATTCGAGTAGATAATCGATACGGTTATATACAGTTACCACCACACTCCAGAAAGGACGATGGACTGTATCATCTACTAAGGTCTGGATAGCCGGAAAACCGTATTTACCTACAATTACCTCCTCTTGAGGAAGTGGGGGTGTAACTGGTACTTGTTGAGGAATTTCAGCATCCTCACCAGTTGCTAATGCTTTGGCATAGTGGGGATTAATTAGCTTTAACCCTTGTCGATAGGCAGAAACTGCTTTCTGGAATTGGTTCTGCTGCTGGTAAATTTTGCCTAAGTTCAAGTAAACTTCTCCATAGTTGGCATTAAGTTCCAAGAGTTTTTGATAAAAGGCGATCGCCTCTTCTAACTCCCCTTGTGATTGCAGTGTCAGTCCCAAGTTATAATAAGCTTCTAGCAAATCTGGCTGTAGTGCGATCGCTTGCTTATAATAACTAACAGCAGTTTTCAAATCCCCTGTTTTTTCCGGGCAAGACCCAATTTATGATTCAATTGTGCATAGTGCAATTGTTGCTCGCTAGGTAGCTTACCTTGAGCGTGCAACGCATTACCCAAATTCACGTCTGCTTCTATAAAGTCTGGCTTTAAGTCTAGAGCTTTTTGATAGTAGTTAATAGCTTCCTCAAATAGTCCTTGTTGTTGCAGAGCATAGCCCAAATTGTTGAAAATTGGCAGTGAAGCAGGTACTATGGTTAGAGCTTGACGGTAAGCTTTCTCTGCTTCCAAAAACTGTTCTTGAACTAAACGCAAATTACCTAAACTAAACCAAGTCTTAACAGAATCAGGTTGAACTTGCGAAGCCGCAGTTAGCCACTGTTCAGCAGTTTGAGATTGCCCCATCTGCTGCGCCAACATCCCTAAACTATATAAAGCTTCCGGGTGGTCAGGTTGTTTTTCCAGAACTTGACTATATAGGAGTTCAGCCTCCACTAAACGATTGGCTTGTTGATGTTGAACTGCTAGTTGAAGGATTTCAGCCACTTCTGTTTTGTATAGCGATTCAGATTCATCCCCTTGACCTAACTGATGCTTTTGTAACGCGATTTGAATGAGAGATTTAACTTTAAGTTCAGAAATATTTGTAATATTCATGGCTATCCCTCTTCTGTCACTTTCCGAGTATTCTTAATAAAAGGATTAAAAGAAAAAA
>NZ_JAQYWQ010000158.1 GCF_029379315.1 Nostoc sp. S13 | reverse complement strand
TTGGGCATTGGGCATTGGGCATTGGGCATTGGGCATTGGGCATTGGGCATTGGGCGAATGGCACTAAGTTAAGATACAGCCCTTGTCCTAACTGGTTCCTAGCCTCTAGGCTGGGAACACATCTTGAGAGGCGGAGCCTCCTCTTTCTTCACACGAGGCAGCAGTCCTCTCGGAATACGTTAAGAGTCTTAAGCACTCTTAACGAGGTAACACAAGACTTTGGGCTTATCTTAGTGCCATTCGGCATTGGGCATTGAGAATGTGGGGTAGTGGAGTGAAATTCTCTCCCCATCTCCCCAGTCCCTATTACTTCAACTCAAGGCTGACTTGCTGTAAGTTACCAGTAAAAGCAAAAGGTACTTGGTAGGTGTCAACGACGGGAGTACCTGTGTCTCTCCCGACATCAAATGTTTCATCTAGGGCTAAACGGTAAGCGATGGTTTTTTCAACGCGTCCTTCGGCTACCTGTTGATCGTTGATGAATAGTTTGCCGGTTCCGCCTGCACCCACAGCGCCGCCGTCATAATCAAAGTTGAACCGGAGTGTAGATTTACCGGAGGACAATTTTTCCGGGGATTGGATGATGTAGCGGACAGCATTGGCATAGTTGTAGACATAGGTAGGCTTGCCATCCTCCAGGAAAAAGCTCCACCCAGCAAAGCGGCCGCCTTGGGTTAAGAGGATACCCTCTGCCCCACTTTCGGGAATTTCTACATTAGCTGTAATGCTGAAGGATCTGTTTTTCAGGTCTGGGGCGCTACCTTCTGGGATGCCAACTGCACCAGGATAGTAACTAAAGGTGGTACGTCCGGCGGTGAGACTGGGGCGAGTTTTAACATCAAATCGTTCTAGGGCGCGATCGTCTAATGGTAGTACTTTGTACTTGCGGGCTTCCTTTAAAAACAACTTTTGCAGTTTTTCTAGTTTGTCGGGATTTTCTGCTGCTAAGTTGTTGGCTTCGCTGAAATCTTCTGCAATGTTATACAGTTCCCACGGATCTGTATCAAAGTCACCTTTTGCAGTCCGTTCCCAAGGTAAGCGACCATGACGAGCCGCCGCCACCCATCCTTGATCGTAAATGGCTCGGTTGCCTAGCATCTCGAAATACTGAGTTTGACGATGAGAGGAAGTATCAGGATGATCAAAGGTGTAAACGAGGCTGGTACCTTCAATCGGTTGTTGCTTGAAACCATTCACTTCTTCAGGGGCAGTAATTCCCGCAACTTCTAAAATTGTGGGTGCAATATCAATTACATGATGGAATTGGCTGCGGATGCTACCTTGGTCTTTAATACCTGCGCCCCAGGAAATCACCAAGGGGTTACGAGTTCCACCAAAGTGGGAGGCGATTTGCTTTGTCCATTGGAAGGGACTATTGACTGCCCATGCCCAAGCCGCCGGAAAATGGTTGAATGTCTTAGGGCTACCCAATTCATCATAGGAAGCTAGCAGTTGTGGCAGATTTTCGGGTACACCGTTGAAGAATTTCAATTCATTGACGGTACCTGTTAAACCACCTTCTGCACTAGCACCGTTGTCTCCCACAACGTAAATCACTAAGGTGTTGTCTAGTTCACCAAGTTGGGCAACGGCATCAATCAAGCGTCCAATTTGATCATCTGTATGACCTAAAAATCCGCCAAATACTTCTGCCATGTGGGCATAGAGTTTTTGCTGTTCTATTGAGAGGGAATCCCAAGCTGGTAGTTCTTGGGGGCGGGGGGTAAGTTGGGCATTGGCAGGAATTACACCCAGTTGTTTTTGACGCGCAAAGATTTCTTCGCGTAATTTATCCCACCCTTGGTCAAACTTGCCTTTGTACTTGTCAATCCACGTTTTGGGGGCGTGGTGCGGTGCGTGGGTGGCTCCGGTAGCCAGATAGGTGAAAAAGGGTTTGTCTGGAGCAATTGATTGTTGGTTGCGAATCCAGGCGATCGCATGGTCTACTAAGTCAGGAGTCAGGTGATAATCTGGCTTGTTGGCTGGTTTCTCGACTCGCTTGGTATTTTCTACCAAGGCAGGACTCCACTGGTTAGTATCACCACCAAGAAAGCCGTAAAAATACTCAAATCCTAACCCTGTAGGCCAGCGATCAAAAGGCCCGGCGGCGCTGGTTTCATAGTCTGGGGTGTTGTGCCATTTACCGAAAGCTGCCGTATTATAGCCATTTTGTCGCAGCACTTCGGCGACGGTGGCAGCACTCTTGGGCAAAATCGCTGTGTAGCCAGGATAACCTGTAGCTAATTCTTCAACTACCCCTGTATTGACTGAATGATGATTCCGTCCAGTTAACAAAGCTGCCCTGGTAGGTGAACACAGGGCTGTGGTGTGAAATTGGTTGTAGCGTAATCCTCTTTCGGCTAGGCGCGTCAAATTAGGAGTTTCCACCGGGCCGCCAAATGTACTTGCTTGTCCAAAGCCCACATCATCTAGGATCACTAGCAAGACGTTGGGGGCTTTAGCTGGGGCGGTAATGGGTTGAGGAAAATCTGGTTCTGAATCTTTGTAGGTGATACCGATTTTGCCCTTAAACTCTGGTGGGGGAAAGGGTAAAACCTTGGATGTGGCTGCTAGGGCGGGGCTATTGACCATCAACAAAGTGATGAGCAAAGATAAAGCGATCGCTTTTGCGATTTCTGGAAACAAATTCCAGGGCTTATACAATCTTGGATTTTGGATTTTGGATTTTGGATTGGTAATCGCTTTCTGTATCAGGGTTCCGTGAATCCATCTGTCGCAATCATTGTTCAAATTGGTATTGTGTTCAAACTTCATTCTTGATCCTTTCTGTAGTCAGGTTCTTAACTAAGCGAAATCCGATATGGGTAGTTCCCGTGTCAGGGGCTTGAGATTCTCGCGCTGCTGGGCGGAAGCGGCTGCAATAGTTGGGCGCACACAGATAAGAGCCACCTTTGATCACATGTAGGGCGCTTTCGGTCGGTTTGTTGGGGTCATAACTTTCTTTTGGGCCTGTGGGATTGACACTGTGGGTTTTGTGGTTGTGTCCTGGACTAAACCAATCAGAAGTCCATTCCCAAACATTACCTGTGATGTCGTACAGACCATAACCGTTGGGTGGAAAGGAACCAACTGGGGCAATACCTAAGTAACCATCGCTTTTGGTATTGAAAAAGGGAAAGATTCCTTGCCAGGTGTTGGCTTTTTTCTCAGAGTATTGATTTCCCCAGCTATAAGTTGCACCGTCTAACCCACCACGGGCGGCGTATTCCCATTGGACTTCGGTGGGTAGTGATTTTCCTGCCCATTGGGCGTAAGCTGCGGCATCTTCGTAGGCAATATGAACAACTGGGTAGTTTTCTTGACCAGCGATGCCTGCGGTGGTCTGCACCAACGCACTTTCTCTTCCAAAGGGATGTTGCCAATTTGCGCCAGTCTGCCAATGCCACCAACTCAGCAGCTTTGCTCCTGGTTTTGCGATCTCAAACACCACCGAACCCGGTAATCTCTGCTCATCTGGCAAGTCGGGAAACTGTTCCTTAGATAAAGGTCTCTCTGCAAGTGTCACATACCCAGTTGCTTTGACAAATGCCGCAAACTGTGTATTTGTCACCTCATATTTATCGATACAAAAGGAACTAACTGTTACTTCTTGAGCCGAGAGTTCTTCTATCAAACCAGAATTATCTGATCCCATCGTGAATGTCCCTGGTGGAATCATTGCCATTTCTCGTGGACAGGGATTTACGGTAACGGCAAAGACGGGAGGAATGATCAACAAGAGTGCGATCGCTACTCCCGTAATCAACAACAATCTTAAAAAAGTTTTCCCTGACTTAGACATTCTGAAAACTACCCCCTTGGTAGGCTAATCGCTTTTTATCAACAAGATGCAAAGTTACTCAAAGTTGTGTTTAATACTAATAAAAATAAATCAAAATTCAAACTGAATTTTGCTAAAATACTTACTATATAAAGCTTACAGAATATTAATAAGCTGATTAAAAATCGATATATGTCGGCCTTTAATAAAAATAATTTAGTTAATTTTCTCTAACTATTGGTCTGAATTGTGTTTAAAAACTTTAGTTTATCATAAACTACGGTATATCGATAAATATACCGTATTTAAGTATAATACCGAAATGGGTTTAAAAATTCCTGTTCGGCAATATTTCGATACCTTAAGTGGGGGTTCAGCCGGGATACGCGGTGTGATTCGTTCTGGAGAAACCCAGTTTCTGGGGGGATTCCAGGCTTTAGTCTCCGGCGACTAAATGCAAATCGCTTGCGATCGCAATCAGGTAATTTCGTCACGATAGGCACTTGTTCCGCCGCGCCTGATACCCAAAATGAAAATTCTTCAACTCAAGGTGTAGTAGCCCAGATGAAAGAGCAAGTAGAACAGGGTGACTACACGGGTGCAACGCGATTTGGTAAGATCGGATTTTCTATCTCAATTAGCAGGGCTTATTCTCAATAAATAGAGGACTAAGTTTCCTGCTTTCATCTTTTCAAGGTAGCGATCGCTAAAAATTAAGGTAGCTGATATTAGCAATTTTTATCACCTCACAAAATCGCCTTGCTGCTGATCATGAGATCATAAGGGCGAAGGTTCCGCCGCGCCTGTCTCCTGTTCCCGCCCCAAAGGGGCTTCGCTAGTGGAACTAATTACTATATATAAAGTCATATTGACCAACTAATCAGCTTTATAAATCAGCCAATATATGAAACTTACATCTGTTAACACTGTAATAGCCCTGATGCTGATTAGTGTGGGGTTTTCGCAAACTGCTTATACCCAAACTCCTGCCACAGGATATACACAACTGACACAACAAGTTGCGGAATTTCGCTCTCAGGGGGCACTGGGGTTAGAAAAATTTCTGAATACTCACCTAGAGGAACTTAAAAACCCTTCACCTCAGATGCGCCAAGCATTAGATACCCTTTGCCAACAACGGGATTGCTACGCCTCTAAGCTTTACTGGTACACTGATTTAGAACAAGCTAAAGCTGCTGCTAAAGCTAGTAAGAAACCCATTCTCTCGCTACGTTTGTTGGGTAAGCTTGACCAAGATTTAAGTTGTGCCAACAGTCGCTTTTTCCGCGTAGCACTATATCCTAATACAGAAATTTCGCAATTGCTGCGCGATCGCTATATCCTCCACTGGCAATCTGTGCGTCCAGTACCGAAAGTTACCGTAGATTTTGGTGATGGTCGCAAGCTGGAACGCACCCTTACAGGCAATAGCATTCACTACATTTTAGACAGTTCCGGTCGTCCGATTGATGCAATTCCAGGTTTGTACGGGCCGCAAGCGTTCCTGCGCCAATTGATTGCTGGTGAAAAAGCAGTCAAAGAATATACAAATTCTCAAGGTGCTGCACGCCAGAGCTTTTTACGTAACTACCACCGGCAAAATTTAGCGTCTATTCAACGTCAATGGAGAGCAGATTTAGCAAAACTAGGTATACAAAATCCGCCACGTCTTGTAGAAATACCTGCTGGTAGTGATGAAACACCTAGCGCTCCCGTGGCTGGTACGTTAGCTATCACTAAAATGCGAGTTGAATCTCCCTTACTACAAAATATCACCCCTGCTACTAGCAATCAGGCAGCACTCCAAGAAATCACTGACTATACAATATGGCAGCGAATTGCCCAACTCTACACAGCAGATGCAAAGTTAGATAATCACAGTCTGGCATTAATACGTAGCAAAGGTTTTCAAGCAAATAATCCTGAGAATTTACAGCGCGTTGTTCGCAATTTTGAAACAGCAATGGCCTTAGATACTGTAAGAAATGAATATACATTGCACAGTCAAATTCATCAGTGGTTTATGCAAAATAATGCGACAACTAATGTAAATGTCTTAAATGAAAAAGTCTACGCCGAATTGTTTTTAACTCCAAACTCAGATCCTTGGCTGGGATTAACCAGTAGTGATAATTACAGTGCCATTGATAATGATGGCATTCGCAAGTAATGCTCTAAATTTGTATTCTTAATTTAATTAGACATCTGGTGAAATTAAATATGCGTTATCTAGAACCCTTGTAGAGACGCGAAATTTCGCGTCTCTACATTCTTTTTCGGAGATGTCTATTATTTATTAGACCTCTTGCAAAAGTCCCTAACACCCCACCCCCAGCCCCTCCCCGATGCTTTGGGGGGAGACTTTGACGTAAGTCAAAGGCGGGGTGGGGTTCTTATTTTTGATTTATGCAAGAAGTCTATTGTCTTAGTTTGCAACTATCTTCGCCAGGAATTCATCGAGACAATCGAAGGTGGAGTTCCATCCGGCAACAACACCCATCTCTTCATGCTTGCGGCGATCATCAGCAGATTCATGCACAATTTGGAGAGTGAGTTTGGTCTTGCTGTCCACTTCTTCAAATATGGCTGTGATCACAATTCCCTGCGGCAGATCAGCTTTGATAACCTGCTCAAAGCCTTCGTCAAATTCATCACTAGTGACAATTCGTTCTGGTGGCACGATTTCACGAAAGACACCTTTGACCGGATACTCAGTGCCATCTGGAGCAATCATCACATAACGCCATTCACCACCTGGACGCAGATCCATTTGGGTCACACGAGTTGTGAAGCCTTTGGCCCCCCACCATTGCGCGATGTGTTTTGGCTCAGTCCATGCCTTAAACACTAGTTCTCGCGGGGCGTTGAAAACACGGGTAATGATGATCTCGCGTTCGGACTGAGTGGAAGTGGAGTTATTTTGTTCCAACATTTTGTTTCTCCTTAAGAATGGAACGATCGCTACCTATGTTTCGCGATCGCGTTTCTTTTCCTCTGCTTGCAATTGTTGTAGATATTCGTCCAGGCGATCAAAACTCTGTTCCCAGAATTGGCGATATTGTTCAATCCAATCTGCTGCATCCTTAAGCGGTTCTGCCTCTAGCCGACAAGGACGCCACTGAGCCTCTCGACCTCGTGTGATCAATCCAGCACGCTCTAGCACCTTTATATGTTTGGATATGGCAGGTAGGCTCATCTCAAAGGGTTGGGCTAGCTCAGTTACCGATGCTTCGCCAAGAGCGAGATGAGCCAAGATTGCCCGCCGAGTAGGATCGGCAAGGGCGGCAAAGGTGACGCTCAATTGATTACTGGACATTTAGATTGGAAGTATTTAACCGCGCAGTTAATTAACTAATAGGTTAAATGTACTAGTTAAAAATGTCAAGAGTTAATCTGATTTTTCCTCCTTAAGTCGTGAAACCAGGAAATAGCAAGGGTTTTATACTAGATTTATTGCAAAAAAGTTTTGTGGTATGATTTGAAGCATCTGAAGGTGCGATCGCAGTATCAGCGAAATAAAGACTTAATCTATGACTTTAGTTGATAGATAAAACATTCGTTCTCCGCCTTAAAGATTCAATCATGAACGTACTCAAGTCTTTGGCAGTTTAGCCTGAGCCGTCGCGGTCACTAAGCAAAGCACAACGGCAATTACGGTTTTGTAGATTAGACATCTGGTGAAATTAAATATGCGTTATCTAGAACCCTTGTAGAGACGCGAAATTTCGCGTCTCTACATTCTTTTTCGGAGATGTCTATTAGACCCGTCCTAAAACTTACAAGCAAGTATTTACAAGGCTTTGAGACCAATCCTTGCAGATTATCTGTTAACGTAACAATTAGGGTTTGATATCGTTAATGATAGTTTAGAGGAGAAAAATGGAGGTTCACAGTTTTATGCGATCGCTAATTTTTCTTAATGTTAATTAGCTAGGTATAACTAAAGTTCCAATTCGTAGTCTGACCAGACCCAAACTGTTAAAATTATTTCTTGATAAATATTCGAGTTCAGTCTAAATTTTTGTGAAGTTATTTGAAATATTCTCATTAGCCTGATTAAATGTTCAATGAATATACGTTTGCTTGAGAGAATTTTGTTTTGAGTTTTTTGTTGCTCAGTTAATTGCTGTTTTCTTTTTTTCTTCTGAGGAGTCGTAATGTTTTTACCACCTTGATATCCTTTATCTCCCTCAAATTTTTGTTCAGCATCAAATTTTTTCTGTTGTTCTCTAAATAAGTTGATGTCTGATGTTGGCCCAGCAAATCCTACTGCTACATCAATAATATCTTTTCCCTCTGGCAGACCTACTAATTGATTTTTTAAAGTATGCTGTTTTTTCTTCCCTGAATAAAACTTTTTTTGCTTTTCCTTGTCAGATGGTCTATCAATAGGCTGTTCTAGGCTATCTACTAATAGTTTAAAATTCGTCAATATTTCTTGTACAATCATCAAATTTCCTTCTTTGCCCTGCATCTGTTCTAGTAAACTTGATGGCAGAATCACCCGGATTATTTTTATCCAGTAATGAAAAGTAACATGAGCTTCACTTTTAGATATACCAAACAACATTCCTAGTATTTCAAAGGTGGGTATCTGTCTTAAATAAAACAGACATAAACATATTTGCTCTGAATTTGATAATAATTTTTTCCGTCCCCCTACAGGATAATTAATCCTTACCTTTTGCGTTTCTTTTTCTTTCTGGATTTTGATATCTTCTTTTAAAGCTGACTCAAGTAGCGCTTGAAACTGCTCATGACTAATACCCAAAATCTGTTTTGTTCTCGATGGGTATTTTTGGATATAATCAAACACAATACACATTTTAAATCAGAGTGGCAGACTGCTAATTTAACTTTTTACCATTTTTTTTGCCTAGATTATATTTTGGACGGGTCTATTCATGATAGCTAGAGCGATAAAATTCTCAACCAGCCAACGACTAGAAGGAAGATTAGATTTGCCGACCAAAAGAACAGCAGCAGCCATAGTAAGCCATACACTACTTGATCGCGATCGCTGCCACTTTGAGCGCTCATCCTTAACTCCTGATAACCCTGCCAGAGTTGCCAGGTGCGAAACACTGTGTAAAGCGTTCCAATCACGACTACCAAGCTATGAGAAAAAACGTGGCTGCAAATTTGCTCGGTCACGATTTGAACAGCGAGAACCAACAGATAGAATCCAAAAACGCTTCGCACTCTGGGACGACGTATCTCGATCAAAAATGCAATTCCAGGTAGAAGCAAACCAACGATGATTGCAACCTGAATCCAAATCTGTAGAAAGCTCCGCTCCGCCTCGCTGTAGTTAATCTCAGATTGAATGGGCAGGAGGTTCGTTCTAATCAGCCAACCGCTCAATAGCGTTAGGAGTGTTGCGCTGACGATAAATGAAAGTACTGTTTTCCAGTTCATAGTAGCTGTTTTAGTATAGAGCAGTAATGGTGTGAGCTAATTATTTACTTCACATTTACGATCGCTCCTGTTGAATTTACCAGCCGCCTTAAAACAGCGTTGAGCAATGTCTGCGGTAGACTATGCTTTAGCCTCTGATTCTGAGAGGAAAAAATAGCAGCAGCGATCGCACCTCTAGATGAAAGCGATCGCTTTCATAGCCGTATCCTACACCGATTCTTTCCTACTTTGCTGTACAACGTATGTAAGCTCATGCGCCAACAACTCCCAGGCTCGGCTCATAAGCTCCCTGCCGAAAGAACACATTGTGCCCCCTCGTAAACGCCTTCGCTTGTATCGACCGATTCAACTGGTCAGTTCTTCTGGGTCTCTATTTTCATCTACTGCTTTCTTCGCCGCAAGATACTAATCCTTCACACTTACTATGTCACGTTTATCGTTGATATGTTGTTGCCTTGTCATAACTTAGGGACTTATACCAATTCTGTATGAAGATGCGCTAAACCATATTTAAGTACAAGAAAGAAAAACGAACCGCATTCGCGTTAGCGTCTCCCCTTGGGAGAAGGACGCAAAAAAGAGGCAGCGCGTTGCGGTGAATCCAGCGCTGTAGGCGGGTTTCCCGCCGTAGGCGACTGGTGAACCCGAAGGGGGGTTCCAAGAGTTGTAGCGACTGCCGTCACAAAGAAAGAAAGAAGTTAAAAGGGTTTAGCGCAGCCTCACAAAGAAATGGTATTACAAATAAAAAAATACTCAATTACTTCTTGTGGGGTGGACATCTTGTCCGCCCTTGGCTACGGGCGGGCGAGACGCCCACCCCACAAGATTGGATAATTTATTTGTTGGAAGTCCCTTACCTCAAAACTAAATGAAGTTGACATTAAATTCAGCCTATCAAGTTTTAATATGAATAATACTTACCCAGTCACCTCCTTCAGAGCCATTTCCGCTAAAACGCTCAGGAACACCAGGCCAGATATTGTTGCCATCCAATGCTTGAATCTTGCTAACTGTTAATTTATTATTTTCTATTTTAATAATGTAAATTTTACCTCCATCGACTAAGCGCCATTTAAAATTTTCCTTTTCCGTAAACAAAATAATATTTTGGGAAAGTGAAGTTACCTTTTCTTGAAACTGCTGACGTAATTCATCAGGAATAATACCTTTATTTAAATTTCCTTGTAAATTAAAATTTTCGCTATCAAATAATAGTTCCTCATTTATAATCCATTCGCCATGTAATAAGACAGGAAACTGATAGATATTACTTTGATTAAAGACGGCTTTTTGCTGCCAATCATCAGGTGTAATTAATCTAACCGCTTCTGTATAACCATTATTTTCAGTTGTTAAAGGTTCAATTTCTGTAATTATATTGATATTACTATCTAATATATCATTGCCAATTGCCCAACGGATAGATTTTGTTTCAGTTTTTTTTACTTTAACTGGCTCAACTTTCATTGGCAATATATAAAATACTTCACCTTTCAATACATTATCCGTATGAGCTAAAACAGATACACTACTCTTATGTAAACTATCAATCCGTACTACTTTTTGAAACTGAATTACTAGACCTAATTTAGTAAATAAATTTCTTAAATCCCGAGATTTTAAATTAAAGAATTGATCCTCTGGAACATTGCTAGAATTTTCCTGCGTTTCTGCAATAGTAGCTTCCAAAACTTGATCGTGATGCCAACTCGCATTGATTATGCGGTTAAATTATGTTATTGTTTGTGTAGTGGTTTCTTTCTGATTAATAGGTGTTGCAAGATTTTCCTGAGAATTAGCTGGTATGGTATTATTATCTTTGTTACTCACAGGTGGTATAGTGCTTTCTTGACTACCAATCTTTCTTCGGCAATCATGAACTATTACATTATTAGGATTACCTAAAATTACTGCTAGAGGTGCATAATAATGAGTTATACCATGCGGTGGTTGAGGTTGAGGCTCTAATTTTCCTTCTTTGTTTTTTCGTTTAGGCCATTCTACATTGCCTGTAGCTGTCCGCACAGGAATTAACCAATAATCACCTACTTGATAAAAGCTGTTATGGCTATCTCTTTGAAATTGAATTTCAATCCCATCCTCAAGGGGAAACCATTTATTATTCCCTTCAGATAAATTTACTTTGACTTCTTTAGAGTCCCAACGGCGTAATAGCGGATGTTTTTCTAGAAGCAATGTTTTGTTTTTAGCATCTCCTGAGAGAATTACTTGATTCTCAATGCAATCCACTTGTTCGACCTTTAGTAGTTGGCGATCGCTATCTCCAAGTATATAATCATCATCGATGATTTCAACCCAATCATATAAATACAGTCAGATTGGATTCAATTGGTAAGATTTCTAAAACACCTGTATGGGCAAGTTGATTGTTTTTTTTGATTTGGCTGCTTTTAGGATAAATCAGGGTTTCTAGGACTGCTAATTGGGGGTATATACCAAATAACACTGTATCTGGATTTTTTGCAGGAAACTCTAGTTGGTCTGTAGCATCAATTTCCGCGTCTAGTTGAATAGTCTCTAGCGGTGGTGCAACTAGACGCAAGGCTTCTAGGCGATCGCTTCCTTCAGAACCCGCACCTCGTACCTGTAAAGTGCGTCTGAGTGTTTCGGGATTGTATTGCAGTATAATCAATCCTTTGGGGAAAAAGCTAACAGCATCAAGGATAGCGCTCGTTGCTTTTAATAAGCGTGGCGTACGGGGAAAGTGAGACATAAGATTATTCCTAAATCGCTTCAATTCAGTAACAAATTCAAAACCTAAAGATTATGCCTTTATACTTCCGACTTCCGACTTAATTTATCAAGTCCCTTTTGCTTTCATATTTGTAGTAGTAAAAATACTTATGCCAAAATATACCGAAATTTGGTCTGGTGTCGGTGGTATTGTTGGTGTCTGGGCTGGCAGGATAACTTGGAATCTCGCTGTGAATGTAGTACCTTTGAGCAATACTGCTGTTAGCTTAGATTTAACTTTTCTGGCTTTTTGATTGGGGGCTAAGGATTGAATAAAAAGTGTTCCTGTACCGGGAGTGACATTTGGCGGACTTGTATAAGAACAACCAGGGACAATAACTTTTTTCTCGTCACCAAAAATGCAAATATTCTTTTTATTAACTGTTGGTATGCCAGTACCAGTTAAGATCCCAGGACGCACTGCAACTATTGCTTTGCCAAAGATGGGGTTGAATATGGCGCGATCGCCAGTGATGAGAATAAAGTCTAACATGGGTTTTTGGTGAGAAAATAAAAGTCTTTGTAGAATCTGTTACGCACTTTGTAGAACTACTGCGATCGCCCTATTCCCCTGGCGGGAATCTTAATCAGTGCTATGATTAGCATAAATTTCTAACTTTAGGAATGCACGTAATCAGCAAAGTTAAATTGCGGGAATTCTGGGTTCAACACGCTGATTCTGAAAATGCTCTTAATGATTGGTACAAGTTTACGTCTAAAGCAAACTGGTCTAATTTAGTGGATGTTCAGAAAAGATATCCAAAGGCAGAAGCGGTTGGTAACTTTACAGTGTTTAACATCAAAGGTAATAACTATCGTTTGATTGTAGACATTAGATATAGCATTTTCTAGTCTAGTGAGGTACAGTAACAACAATGAGTAAACCAACCACGGATAT